>NZ_CP023407.1:5695833-6380000 GCF_003665435.1 Streptomyces fungicidicus | reverse complement strand
CTCACCCGTTCGCCACTAATCCCCACCGAAGTGGTTCATCGTTCGACTTGCATGTGTTAAGCACGCCGCCAGCGTTCGTCCTGAGCCAGGATCAAACTCTCCGTGAATGTTTACCGGTAATCCGGTGCACGCACACGAGAGCGGAACCACCGGAGGAATAGTCCGGCGGTTCACAGCGTCCTCGCTGTGTTTTTTCAAAGGAACCTCGACCATCCGAACCGGATGGACGGGGTATCAACATATCTGGCGTTGACTTTTGGCACGCTGTTGAGTTCTCAAGGAACGGACGCTTCCTTTGTACTCACCCTCTCGGGCTTTCCTCCGGGCGCTTCCCTTCGGTCTTGCGTTTCCGACTCTATCAGATCTTTTCTCGACCCGATTTCCTCGGTGCTTTCCAGGTTCCCGCTTTCGCGTTTCCCTTTCCGGCGGTTCCGACTTTATCAGAGATTCTCAGTCGGTTTTTCCTCCCCCTCCGAGCGACGGTTCCGACGCACGAGGTGGTCGGGTGCCCGGTCGGGAGGAGTTGCAAACGTACTGGAGCGGGGCGCCTCGATGCAAATCGAGGCGCCCCGCTCCCAGTTCACCCGTGGCTGACGGGCCGTCGGACCGTCAGACCTCCACCACCACGGGAAGGATCATCGGCCGGCGACGGTAGGTGTCGGAGACCCACTTGCCCAGGGTGCGGCGGACGAGCTGCTGCATCTGGTGGGGTTCGACGACGCCGTCCTGGGCCGAGCGCTCCAGCGTCTCCGTGATCTTCGGGATCACCTCGCCGAAGGCGGAGTCCTCGATACCGGAGCCGCGGGCCTGGACATGGGGACCGCCCGTGATCTTGCCGGTGGACGAGTCGATGACCACGAAGACCGAGATGATGCCCTCGTCGCCGAGGATCTTGCGGTCCTTCAGGGCCGGCTCGCCGACGTCACCGACGGAGAGGCCGTCGACGTAGACGTATCCAGCCTGGACCTTGCCGGAGATCTTGGCCTTGCCCTCGATGAGGTCGACGACCACGCCGTCCTCGGCGATGACGATGCGGTCGTGCGGGACGCCGGTCAGGGCGCCCAGTTCGGCGTTGGCGCGCAGATGGCGCCACTCGCCGTGCACCGGCATCAGGTTCTTCGGGCGGCAGATGTTGTAGAAGTACAGCAGCTCGCCGGCCGAGGCGTGGCCCGAGACGTGGACCTTGGCGTTGCCCTTGTGGACGACGTTGGCTCCCCAGCGGGTCAGGCCGTTGATCACGCGGTAGACCGCGTTCTCGTTGCCGGGGATCAGCGAGGACGCCAGGATCACGGTGTCGCCGTCGACGATGCGGATCTGGTGGTCGCGGTTGGCCATCCGGGACAGGGCGGCCATCGGTTCGCCCTGGGAGCCCGTGCAGACCAGGACGACCTCGCTGTCCGGCAGGTCGTCGAGGGTCTTGACGTCCACGACCAGCCCCGGCGGGACCTTGAGGTAGCCGAGGTCGCGGGCGATGCCCATGTTGCGGACCATGGAGCGGCCGACGAAGGCGACCCGGCGGCCGTACTCGTGCGCCGCGTCCAGGATCTGCTGGATGCGGTGGACGTGGCTGGCGAAGCTGGCCACGATGATCCGCTTGCGGGCACCGGCGAAGACCTGGCGCAGCACGTTGGAGATGTCGCGCTCGGGCGGGACGAAGCCCGGGACCTCGGCGTTCGTGGAGTCGGACAGCAGAAGGTCGATGCCTTCCTCGCTGAGCCTGGCGAACGCGTGCAGGTCCGTGAGGCGGTTGTCCAGCGGGAGCTGGTCCATCTTGAAGTCGCCGGTGTGGACGACCATGCCGGCCGGGGTGCGGATGGCCACGGCGAGGGCGTCGGGGATCGAGTGGTTGACGGCGATGAACTCGCAGTCGAAGGGTCCGACGCGCTCGCGCTGTCCTTCCGCCACCTCGAGGGTGTACGGACGGATGCGGTGCTCCTGGAGCTTCGCCTCGATGAGGGCGAGGGTCAGCTTGGAGCCGATCAGCGGGATGTCCGGCTTCTCGCGGAGGAGGAAGGGGACGCCGCCGATGTGGTCCTCGTGGCCGTGGGTGAGGACGATGCCCTCGATGTCGTCGAGACGGTCCCGGATGGACGTGAAGTCCGGCAGGATCAGGTCGATTCCGGGCTGCTCCGCCTCGGGGAAGAGCACGCCGCAGTCGACGATCAGCAGGCGGCCCCCGTACTCGAAGACCGTCATGTTGCGGCCGATCTCGCCGAGACCGCCGAGCGGAGTGACGCGCAGGCCGCCCTTGGGAAGCCGGGAGGGCGGACGGAGTTCAGGATGCGGATGACTCAAAAGACTCTCCTCACCACACACGCCACGTACCGGTGGGGCACGTGGCGCGCATGACGTTCGTGCAGAAGCAGTTGTCGTAGTGGGGTGCGGGCACCGGTGGCCCGCGTATTCAGTTGTGAAGTACGTCTGCGCGATCGAACGCGCGAAGTCTGGTTACTGGAGTTGTACCCCGCCGGCAGCAAGATCGATCTTGAGCTGCTCGATCTCTTCCGGCGTGCACTCGGCCATGGGGGCGCGCAGCGGGCCGGCGGGCAGTCCCAGGAGGGAGAGCGCCGCCTTGGCGGTCATCACGCCCTGGGTGCGGAACATGCCCGTGTACACGGGGAGCAGCTTCTGGTGGATCTCGGTGGCCTTCTGGACGTCGCCGGAGGTGTACGCCTCGACCAGGGCGCGCAGCTCGGGGGTGACGAGGTGGCCGACGACCGAGACGAAGCCGACCGCTCCGATCGAGAGCAGCGGCAGGTTCAGCATGTCGTCGCCGGAGTACCAGGCGAGGCCGGAGCGCGCGATGGCCCAGCCGGCCCGGCCGAGGTCGCCCTTGGCGTCCTTGTTCGCGACGATCCGCGGGTGCTCGGCGAGGCGGACGATCGTCTCGGTGCTGATCGGGACGCCGCTGCGGCCGGGGATGTCGTAGAGCATGACCGGCAGTCCGGCGGCGTCGGCGACGGCCGTGAAGTGCCGGTAGAGGCCCTCCTGCGGGGGCTTGTTGTAGTACGGGGTGACGACCAGGAGGCCGTGCGCTCCGGCGCGCTCCGCGGCGCGGGCCAGTTCGATGCTGTGGCGGGTGTCGTTGGTGCCGACTCCGGCCACGACGTGGGCGCGGTCGCCGACGGCCTCCACGATGGCCCGTACGAGGTCCGCTTTCTCCGCGTCGGTGGTGGTGGGGGACTCGCCGGTGGTGCCGTTGAGGATCAGGCCGTCGTTGCCTGCGTCCACCAGGTGGGTGGCGAGCCGCCGTGCGCCGTCGAGGTCGAGTGCGCCGTCCGCCGTGAAGGGCGTGACCATGGCGGTGAGGACCCGCCCGAAGGGGGTCTGCGGAGTGGAGGTCGGAGCCATGGGTTACACGCTACTCGTTGCTCAGGCCGGGGTCTTCCCTTGGGGGAGGCGACGGGGTGTGACGGACGGCGAGCCCGGCACTGCCTGCTCGGGGGTTCAGGCAGTACCGGACCCGTTCGATCAGGCTAGATGAACTTCACGAAATGCCGCAATACGGACACCGCGCCCGACTGATCCGCACACGCGTCCGTGCGGCCGCGACCTGCGCCTGCCGCTGGACGGGGGGACGTTCGGTGGCGTCCGGTCACATACGGCTGCGAACTTCTGCGAACGCGGTGAAAGGGGGCACCTTCCGGGCCACTCGTTCGTCTGTACTGGTGACAGTGACTCGTTCGATCCCGAGGGGAGACGTACCTCTGATGTCCGGACGGAGCGAACCCGTGCCGTTCGCCTTTGTCGCCGAGGCCGACAGGTTCCGCAGCAATGTCGCCCCACCGCCCCGTGAGCGCGCCTCCGCCGGCCAGATGGCCGGGCGCTGGCTGCTGGGGCTCACCCTCGCCGGGGGCCTGGTGGGCGCCTTGGTCATCGGGATGCCGGCGTTGTCCGCCGATTCCTCGGCGCCGGGGACACAGCAGTCGCAGGCGACCGAGGGGCGCTGAGCCGCCCCGGGGGCGCGGGGCCATCCGGGCCCCCGAGGGTGGTGACAGGGG
Organism: Streptomyces fungicidicus; assembly: GCF_003665435.1. NCBI lineage: Bacteria > Bacillati > Actinomycetota > Actinomycetes > Kitasatosporales > Streptomycetaceae > Streptomyces > Streptomyces fungicidicus. The sequence goes on along the minus strand of NZ_CP023407.1, from coordinate 6,375,999 downwards.
GCACGGATCGATAGCCTCACCGGGCACTGACCACGCATGGATCGAGTGAGGACCCGTCGTGCCCCTGCCCTTCCTGACGGCCGACCGCGCTTTCGACACGGCGGACGATGCCGCCCTGCCGTACGACGACCGGGACCGCTGGCGGCGCCCGTACCGGCCGGGTCCCTGGCGGGTCGGGGTGGCGGCGCTCCTGCTGCTGCTCGCCGCGTTCGTGCTGTTCGCCGCGGTGATCATCGCGGCGACGGCAACGCTGTCATCCGCCGGAACGGTCTTCGCCATCGCGCTGGTCGTCGTCGCGGGCGCGCTGCGGCTGCTGCGCATGGGCGTGTGGGTGAGCGCCCGGGGACTGCGGCACGTGACTTTCCTGACCACGCGGACGACCTCCTGGGAGCAGATCGCCTCCGTGCGCACGGCGCAGCAGCCGGTGCGCTGGCTGGGGCTGCCCCGGACCGTGCAGGGGCAGGCGCTGCTGCTGGTCCGGCAGGGACGCTCGGCGGGCGCCCAGCAGCCGCTGCTGACCTCGCACAACGCGGACTTCCTGCACCGGGACCCGGCGGCCTTCGACCGCGCGGCCGACTCGGTGGAGGTCTGGGCCGAGGAGTACGGGCGCCACTGAGCGTGCCGTCACGCCCGGCAGGGCCGCCGCGTGCTCACTGAGCGGTCCTGTGCAGGGCGATCGCCCGCTGCATCGCCTTGCGGGCCCGCGGGGTGTCGCGGGCGTCGTGGTAGGCGACGGCGAGCCGGAACCAGCTGCGCCAGTCGTCGGGGGCGTCCTCCGTCTCGGCCCTGCGGCGGGCGAAGACCTCGTCGGCGGAGTCCCGGTCGATCCGGCCGCTGGGCAGGCGCTTCAGCTCGTCGACGGGGAGGCCCCCCTCGGCGTCGAGCAGGGCGGCCAGCCGGTTGGCGCTGCGGACGAACTCGGTGTTCTTCCAGAGGAACCACACACCGATGACCGGCAGGATCAGCACCGCGACACCGAAGGTGACGGTGAGGGGCGTGCCGGCCTCGATGAGCAGCACGCCGCGGCTGCCGACCAGGACGAAGTAGACGACCAGGACGGCGGCCGTGAGGGCGTAGGAGATCTTCGCGCGCATGGGGTCGGTCCGGCTCAGTTCAGGTCGAGGAAGTGTTCCAGGCCGAAGGTCAGGCCGGGAGTGGTCACCACGCGGCGGGCGCCGAGCAGGATGCCCGGCATGAAGCTGCTGTGGTGCAGGGAGTCGTGGCGGACGGTGAGGGTCTCGCCCTCGGCCCCGAGGAGCACCTCCTGGTGGGCGAGGAGTCCGCGCAGCCGGACGGCGTGCACCGGGACGCCGTCGACATCGGCGCCGCGGGCGCCGTCGAGGGCGGTGGTGGTGGCGTCCGGGGCGGGTGCGCTGCCGGCCCTGCGGCGGGCCTCCGCGATGAGCTGGGCGGTGCGCGTGGCGGTGCCGCTGGGGGCGTCCACCTTGTTCGGGTGGTGCAGTTCGACGACCTCTACGGACTCGAAGTACGGGGCGGCGATCTGCGCGAACTTCATGGTGAGCACGGCGCCGATGGAGAAGTTCGGGGCGATCAGCACGCCCGTCTCCGGGAACTGGTCGAGCCAGCCCGTCAGCTGCGCGAGGCGGTCCTCGGTCCAGCCCGTGGTGCCGACCACCGCGTGGATGCCGTGGCGCACGCAGAAGTCGAGGTTGCCCATGACCGAGGCGGGGGTGGTCAGCTCCACGGCGACCTGGGCGCCGTTCTCGGCGAGGGTCTCCAGCTTGTCGCCCCGGCCGAGGGCGGCCACCAGCTCCATGTCGTCGGCGGCCTCGACCGCCCGTACCGCCTCGGAACCGATCCGGCCCTTGGCGCCGAGGACCGCCACGCGCAGCTTGCTCATGTTCCTTGTTTCCTTACCGGGAGGGGTCAGGCGACGGCGTCGTGGAGCCGGGCCGCCTGCTTGTCCTTGATCGGGCCGATGACCGACAGGGAGGGCCGCCGTCCCAGGACGTCGCGGGCGACCGAGCGGACGTCGTCCGGGGTGACCGAGGCTATCCGGGTCAGCATGTCGTCGACCGACATCTGCTCGCCCCAGCACAGCTCGCTCTTGCCGATACGGTTCATCAGCGCGCCGGTGTCCTCCAGGCCGAGGACGGTGGAACCCCTCAGCTGGCCGATGGCGCGCTCGATCTCGTCGTCGGGCAGTCCGTGCTCGGCGACCTGGTCGAGTTCGTCGCGGCAGATCTTCAGCACGTCGTGCACCTGGGAGGGCCTGCAGCCCGCGTACACGCCGAACAGGCCGCAGTCGGCGAAGCCGGAGGTGTACGAGTACACGCTGTAGGCCAGTCCGCGCTTCTCCCGGACCTCCTGGAAGAGCCGGGACGACATGCCGCCGCCGAGGGCGGTGTTCAGCACGCCGAGGGCCCAGCGCCGCTCGTCGGTGCGGGACAGGCCCGGCGTGCCGAGGATGACGTGCGCCTGCTCCGTCCTGCGCCCGACGAGCTCGACCCGGCCGGCGGTGCGCAGCGCGCGCCGGCCGCCGCGCGGGGCGACCGGCTCGACGCCGAGGTTCTTGAAGGCGCCGGCCTTCTCGAAGGCGGCGCGGACCTGGCGTACGACCTTGTTGTGGTCGATGTTGCCGGCGCAGGCGACCACGAGGTGGGTCGGGTCGTAGTGCTTCTTGTAGAAGCGGCGGATGCGGTCGGCGGTGAGGGCGTTGACGGTGTCGACGGTGCCGAGGACGGGGCGGCCGAGGGGGTTGTCGCCGAACATGGTGTGCGCGAACAGGTCGTGCACGCAGTCGCCCGGGTCGTCCTCGGTCATCGCGATCTCTTCGAGGATGGCGCCGCGTTCGACGTCGACGTCCTCCTCACGGATCACGGAGCCGGTGAGCATGTCGCACACCACGTCGATGGCGAGCGGCAGGTCGGTGTCGAGCACGCGCGCGTAGTAGCACGTGTACTCCTTGGCCGTGAACGCGTTCATCTCGCCGCCGACGGCGTCGAGGGCGGAGGAGATGTCCAGGGCGGACCGGCGGGAGGTGCCCTTGAAGAGCAGGTGCTCCAGGTAGTGCGTGGCGCCGCCCAGGGCCGGGGTCTCGTCGCGGGAGCCGACGTGGGCCCAGATGCCGAAGGTCGCCGAGCGGACCGAGGGCAGCGTCTCGGTGACGATGCGCAGGCCGCCGGGGAGGGTGGTCTTGCGGACCGTGCCGATGCCGTTCTCGCCCTTGATCAGGGTTTGGGTACGGGCGACGGCCCGCCCCTCCGAGGAGGGGCGGGCCGTCGCCTTGGCGCTACGAGACGTCACTTGGCGGTGTCGTCCTTCCCCGCGGCGGAGCCGCCGGCGGATGCGGCGTCGTCGCCCTCTTCGCCCTCGATCACGGGGATCAGGGAGAGCTTGCCGCGGGAGTCGATCTCGGCGATCTCGACCTGGACCTTGTGGCCCACGCCGAGGACGTCCTCGACGTTCTCCACGCGCTTGCCGCCGGCCAGCTTGCGGATCTGCGAGATGTGCAGCAGACCGTCCTTGCCGGGCAGCAGGGAGACGAACGCGCCGAAGGTGGTCGTCTTCACGACCGTGCCCAGGTAGCGCTCGCCGACCTCGGGCATCGTCGGGTTGGCGATGCCGTTGATCGTGGTGCGAGCGGCCTCGGCGGCCGGGCCGTCGGCGGCACCGATGTAGATGGTGCCGTCGTCCTCGATGGTGATCTCGGCGCCGGTGTCCTCCTGGATCTGGTTGATCATCTTGCCCTTGGGGCCGATGACCTCACCGATCTTGTCGACCGGGATCTTCACGGTGATGATCCGCGGCGCGTTCGGGGACATCTCGTCCGGCGTGTCGATCGCTTCCATCATCACGTCGAGGATGTGGAGGCGGGCGTCACGGGCCTGCTTGAGGGCGGCGGCCAGGACGGAGGCCGGGATGCCGTCCAGCTTGGTGTCGAGCTGGAGGGCGGTGACGAACTCCTTGGTGCCGGCGACCTTGAAGTCCATGTCGCCGAAGGCGTCCTCCGCACCGAGGATGTCGGTGAGGGCGACGTAGTGCGTCTCGCCGTTGATCTCCTGGGAGATCAGACCCATGGCGATACCGGCGACCGGGGCCTTGAGCGGCACACCGGCGTTCAGCAGCGACATGGTGGAGGCGCAGACCGAGCCCATGGACGTCGAGCCGTTGGAGCCGAGGGCCTCGGACACCTGACGGATCGCGTAGGGGAACTCCTCGCGCGTCGGCAGCACCGGCACGATGGCGCGCTCGGCGAGGGCGCCGTGGCCGATCTCGCGGCGCTTGGGGGAGCCCACGCGGCCGGTCTCGCCGACGGAGTAGGGCGGGAAGTTGTAGTTGTGCATGTAGCGCTTGCGGGTCACCGGGGAGAGGGTGTCCAGCTGCTGCTCCATGCGGAGCATGTTGAGGGTGGTGACGCCCAGGATCTGGGTCTCGCCACGCTCGAACAGCGCGGAGCCGTGCACCCGCGGGATGGCCTCGACCTCGGCGGCCAGGGTGCGGATGTCGGTGACACCGCGGCCGTCGATGCGCTTCTTCTCCTTGATGACGCGCTCACGGACCAGGGACTTGGTCAGCGAGCGGTACGCGGCGGAGATCTCCTTCTCGCGGCCCTCGAACTCCGGCAGGAGCTTCTCGGCGGCGAGGGCCTTGACGCGGTCCAGCTCGGCCTCGCGCTCCTGCTTGCCGGCGATGGTCAGCGCGGAGGCGAGCTCCGGCTTGACGGCGCCGGCCAGCGCCTCGAGGACGTCGTCCTGGTAGTCCAGGAAGATCGGGAACTCGCCGGTGGGCTTGGCGGCCTTGGCGGCGAGGTCGGCCTGGGCGCGGCAGAGCACCTTGATGAAGGGCTTCGCGGCCTCGAGACCGGCGGCGACGACCTCCTCGGTCGGCGCCTCGGCGCCGCCCTCGACCAGCTTGACGGTCTTCTCGGTGGCCTCGGCCTCGACCATCATGATCGCGACGTCGCCGTCCTCCAGGACGCGGCCCGCGACGACCATGTCGAAGACGGCGTCCTCGAGCTCGGTGTGCGTCGGGAACGCCACCCACTGGCCGTTGATCAGCGCGACGCGGACGCCGCCGATCGGGCCGGAGAAGGGCAGGCCGGCCAGCTGCGTGGACGCGGAGGCGGCGTTGATCGCCACGACGTCGTACAGGTGGTCGGGGTTGAGCGCCATGATCGTGGCGACGACCTGGATCTCGTTGCGCAGGCCCTTCTTGAAGGACGGGCGCAGCGGGCGGTCGATGAGGCGGCAGGTGAGGATCGCGTCCTCGGAGGGCCGGCCTTCCCGGCGGAAGAAGGAGCCGGGGATCTTGCCGGCCGCGTACATCCGCTCCTCGACGTCCACCGTGAGGGGGAAGAAGTCGAGCTGGTCCTTGGGGTTCTTCGAGGCGCTGGTGGCCGACAGCACCATGGTGTCGTCGTCCAGGTAGGCCACGGCGGAGCCGGCGGCCTGGCGGGCCAGGCGGCCCGTCTCGAAGCGGATGGTGCGGGTGCCGAAGGAGCCGTTGTCGATGACGGCTTCGGCGTAGTGGGTCTCGTTCTCCACTAGCGAATTCTCCGTTACTTGTCGTCTTTCGTCCCTCCTCGCCCGTGTGGCGGGGGGACGGGGACGGAGAAGCGCTCCACTGGTGCGGGCCGGTCTTCGATCGAAGCTCCCGGGGCTGTCTCTCCCGGGGGCCACTACCGAGGACCGGCGGCGGCGAGGTGCGCTTCTCCTCGTGCGTCGTTCGTACCTATTGCGTTGTGCTACCACACTACAAAGGTGTGGTGACAGTCCGCACGTACAGCAAAGGGAGCGGTCCCGTTTTCCCGGGAACCGCTCCCCTCACGGCGTCTTACTTGGCGCCCGCCGCACCGCGGCGGATGCCGAGGCGGTCGACCAGCGCACGGAAGCGCTGGATGTCCTTCTTGGCGAGGTACTGCAGCAGCCGGCGGCGCTGACCGACCAGGATCAGCAGACCACGACGGGAGTGGTGGTCGTGCTTGTGGGTCTTCAGGTGCTCCGTCAGGTCGGAGATCCGACGGGACAGCAGAGCGACCTGGACCTCGGGGGAGCCGGTGTCACCCTCCTTGGTACCGAACTCGGAGATGATCTGCTTCTTCACTGCGGCGTCGAGCGACACGCGTACTCCTCATACTGTGAGTGGCCACCGAGTGCCCCCGGTCTACGTCTCGGGGGAGCTTCCTTGACTCGGAAGGCGGGGATCCGCTGGGCGCGGCCTCCAGGGCGAGATCTCGCTCCGGGGGCGCGTACACAAACGTCCGTCACACAGGGTACCAGCCCGTAGCGGCCCCTTTTCCCCCGGTCCGGGAACCGGCCGGGGCGGAGGCGCCGGGCCACTAGGGTGAGCGCTCGGACCGTTCGTACGTGGGGAAGGGGTCGCTGGGGCATGGCGGAGACGGCTGACGAGATCAAGGCACGCAAGGAGCGGGAGAAGAACGAGCTCTACGCCCTCGACATCTCCGGCGTGGAGTGGCACGGCGCACCCGGCACCGAGGAGCACGAGGAGCGGGTCGAGATCGCGTACCTGCCCGACGGCGCCGTGGCGATGCGGTCGTCCCTCGACCCGGGCACGGTGCTGCGGTACACGGAGGCGGAGTGGCGGGCCTTCGTGCTGGGCGCGCGAGACGGCGAATTCGACCTGGAGCCGGCGCCCGGCGACGGAGGGCCCGCCGCGGCCTCCCCGTGATGTGGAGATACGGCAACGGGCGGCACGTGTGCGTGCCGCCCGTTGGTGTGTGCGCCAACGGGCGTACGGGCGGGGCGGGTTGACGGTGTCCCGCGTGTGATGGATTGCGTGGCACGGCTGTTGACCGTTGCACGGGTGTTGAGCGATTTTGCCCTCTTAAGTAGTGAATTCCTGACGGGTCTTGGCCGCGGTGTGCGGGGCCGGACGGCCCGTGCCGAGGGGTGGGCGGGGCTGACGGGGCGGGGCTCCTGGTGATTAGGCTGGTACCCGGCGCGACGCCAGAACCCGTGAACCGGGCATCGGCGTCCTACGGGGAGGGCACATGGTCGCCCCCAGCACGCACGAGGGTGCTCGACCAACCAGGAGGAACTGTGAGCAGCGACCGGGACGGGACGCGCGGGGGCTGGGCGACACCCGGCGAGGGCCGGCCCGATGCGGAGTCCGCCATCGAGACGACGGGCGAGTTCACCATCGACTACGCGCCGCCTGCCTGGTACACGCAGAACGCTTCGGGGAGTGCGGAGCCGGAGGCGCCGTCCTCTTCCCCGGACGCCCCGGATTCCCCGGGTGCTTCCGGCGCCTCGCCTGCCCCCGCCCCTTCGTCCGGCGGGCCCGTGCCGCCGTTGCCGGGGCTCGCTCCGCCCCCGCACGCGGTGGGGGCGACGGGGCCGTCGTCCCTTCCGGTTCCGCCCGCGCCCGCGCCGTTCACGCCGCCCGCTCCACCCGCGCCGCCTGTGCCGCCCGCGCCTCCTGCCGGGGGGCCGGTGGCCGTGCCCAGGCTTCCGGAGGGGAGCGGGTTCGAGCCGCAACGGCCGGCAGCGGAGGAGCAGTCCGCGGATTCCGCTTCGGCTTCGCCCTCGGGCGTGCCGAACATTCCGGTCGGCGGGTTCCCGTCGCAGTGGTCGGCGCCCGTCGCCGGGGAGGAGCCCGCGGCCGAGGAGAAGCCTGCGGCCGAGGAGGAGCGCGGCGACACCGGTGATCTGGAGAGCGGCGCCACGATCCGCTTCTCCGCCGCCGCGGTGAAGCGGGAGATCGCGGAGCGCGAGGCGGAGGCCGCGGCCGCGTCGAGCGCGGAGGCCGGGGAAGCCCGGGAGGAGCCGTCCGACGTCGCGGACGGCACCGACGCGGACGAGGACTCCTCGGAGGTCGCCGACGAGTCGGTGGATTCCACGGGCTCCCCCGACATCGACGCCGACGCCGACGCCGAGGAGGCTGCCGCGGCGGCGGACGAGGGTGAGGACTCCGAGTCCGTCGAGGACGCGAGCGGCGACGACGCCGAGCCCTCGGTGACCGAGGTGGCGGACGACGCCGCGCCGGCGGAGCCGGAGGCAGAGCCCGCGGACCCGGTGCCCGCCGAGGACGCACCGGCGGCCGACGACCCCGCGGACGCCGAGCCGGTGAACGACGCGGTGCCCGAGGCGGCGCCCGCCGAGACCCCCGAGGATGCCGTCCCGGCAGCGCCCGACGCCCCGCCCTCCTGGACTCCCCCGCCGCCGGCCGCGCCCCCGGTGCCGCCGGCGTACCCCGCTGCGGCGGGCCAGTGGCCCGCGGAGGCGGGCACGCCCGGTCAGCAGCCTCAGCCCGCGTCGGCGCAGGACCAGCCTGTCGTACCAGCCCAGCAGCCGCCGTTCCAGCCGCAGGCGCCGCAGCCCGCGCCCGCCGCCTGGAACCAGCCGGCCACCCCGGCCCAGCCCGCCGGATACGGCTTCCCGCAGCCCGGCGCTGCGGCACCGCAGACACCCGCACAGCCCCAGCCCGCTCAGCCTGGTGTGGCACAGCCGCCCGCTCCGCAGGCGGGATACGGCTTCCCTCAGCCCGGCACGACGGCACCGCAGACACCCGCACAGCCCCAGCCGGGGAACCCGCCCAACGCACCGGCCGGATACGGGTTCCCCCAGTCCGGCACGGCGCCGCAGGCGCCCTCGCCTGCTCCCCAGCCGCAGGCCGGGTACGGCTTCCCGCAGCCGCCCGCGCAGCCCCAGCCCGGGAACCCGCCCGGTCAGCCCGGTGCGGCACAGCCGCCCGCTCCGCAGGCGGGTTACGGGTTCCCGCAGGCCGGTGGCGGTCCGGCGGGCCCGCAGGTGCCCGCGCAGCCCGGGGCCGCGCCCGCCGCACAGCCCCAGCCCGAGACCCCCTCCGCTCCGCAGGCGGGGTACGGCTTCCCGCAGGCCGGTGCCGCAGCGGCGCAGCCGCCCGCACAGCCCCAGCCGGGGAACCCGCCCAACGCACCGGCCGGGTACGGTTTTCCGCCCGGTGCGGGCCCGACTCCCCCGGCACAGCCAGGTGGTTACGGCTTCCCGCAGCAGCCCCAGCCGCAGAACCCCGATGTGCCGCCGCAGGGCGGGCAGCCGCCGCAGCCGCCCGTCGACCCGCGGGCCGGGGCCGCCTGGCCGCAGCCCATCCAGCACGACCAGCGGCAGCCGACCAACCCCGGTGCCGCGCCCCTCGGTTACACCGCGGCGGTGGAGCTCTCCTCGGACCGGCTGCTCAACAGCAGGAGGCAGAAGCCGAAGAGCAGCCGCCCCGCGTCCGGCGGATCGCGTTTCAAGCTGGGCGGGAAGAAGGAGGAGGCGGAGCGGCAGCGGAAGCTGGAGCTGATCCGCACGCCGGTGCTGTCGTGCTACCGGATCGCCGTCATCAGCCTCAAGGGCGGTGTCGGCAAGACGACCACGACCACCGCGCTCGGTTCCACCCTCGCCACCGAGCGGCAGGACAAGATCCTCGCGATCGACGCCAACCCGGACGCCGGCACGCTCGGCCGCCGGGTGCGGCGTGAGACCGGGGCCACCATCCGCGATCTCGTCCAGGCGATCCCGTACCTCAACTCGTACATGGACATCCGGCGGTTCACCTCGCAGGCGTCCTCCGGTCTGGAGATCATCGCCAACGACGTCGACCCGGCCGTGTCCACGACGTTCAACGACGAGGACTACCGGCGCGCGATCGACGTGCTCGGCAAGCAGTACCCGATCATCCTCACCGACTCCGGTACGGGCCTGCTCTACAGCGCGATGCGCGGGGTGCTGGACCTCGCCGACCAGCTCATCATCATCTCCACGCCGTCGGTGGACGGGGCCAGCAGCGCGAGTACGACGCTGGACTGGCTGTCCGCGCACGGGTACGCGGACCTGGTGTCGCGGTCGCTCACCGTGATCTCCGGGGTGCGCGAGACCGGCAAGATGATCAAGGTCGACGACATCGTGTCGCACTTCCAGACCCGGTGCAGGGGGGTGCTGGTCGTGCCCTTCGACGAGCACCTCGCCGCCGGTGCGGAGGTCGACCTCGACATGATGCGGCCCAAGGTGCGGGAGGCGTACTTCAACCTCGCGGCGATGGTCGCCGAGGACTTCGTCCGGCACCAGCAGTCGCACGGTCTGTGGACCTCCGACGGCAACCCGCCGCCGGTCGCCGCCCCGCCGCTGCCGGGCCAGCCCGTTCCGGGTCAGCCCGTGCCGGGTCAGCCGGGACCGTATCCGCAGCAGGGTGCGTACCCGCAGCAGCCGCAGCCCGGACAGCCGTACGCGCAGCCGGGGCAGCCGCCGGTCCCGCCCGGCCACCCGTACCCGCAGGTTCCGGGGCAGGCCCATCCGGCTCAGCCCTACCCGGCGCAGCCCGGGCAGCAGCCGCCCCCGCAGCAGTAGGGGCCGGCCGCGACGCGGCAGGGGCGGGTCTCCCGGTTGACGGGAGGCCCGCCCCTGCCGCTGTCCGCGCCCGCGTGATCCGCCGCCAGCCGCTGGCCAGGGACGCTTCAGCGGTCTGGACCATTGGGTGGGAGAGCGTCTGTGACATCGATGTTTCCGCAGGCCACACGGGGTGCGCGCGCCGTTGACGCTCGCAGTTGTCGCTGATAGACACTCTCATCACTCATCTGATCAGCCCGTCCTTCCCGTGCGAGCGATGACGCGAGGTCAGCGACCATGGAAACGAACGATCAGTACGGCGGTCATCACCGCAGCCCGGGCCGCACCCGGTTCCTCATGGCAGCCGGAGCCGTCGCGCTCACCCTCTGCGCCGGACTCGCCACCCCGCTCGGCCCGGCGCCGCAGCAGGCGCGGGCGGCCGACGGCGGCACGAAGGTGCTGACGGTGGCGGTGGCGCAGAGCGTCGACTCGCTCAGCCCGTTCCTGGCGGTGCGGCTGCTCAGCACGAGCATCCACCGGCTCACCTACGAGTACCTGACGAACTACGACGCCGAGGACAACCACGTAGTCCCGGGGCTGGCCACCAAGTGGGAGTCCTCGCCGGACAAGCTGACCTGGACGTACACCATCCGCTCCGACTCCACCTGGTCGGACGGGAAGCGGGCCACGGCCGAGGACGCGGCCTGGACGTTCCGCACGATGATGACCGATCCGGGCGCCGCCACCGCCAACGGCAGCTTCGTCGCCAACTTCGAGAAGGTCACCGCGCCGAGCCCGACCCGGCTGGTCATCAAGCTGAAGAAGCCGCAGGCCACGATGACCGCGCTGGACGTGCCGATCGTGCCCAGGCACGTGTGGGAGAAGGTCGGCGACTACACGAAGTTCAACAACGACAAGGACTTCCCCGTGGTCGGCAACGGGCCGTTCGTGCTCACCGACTACAAGGCGGACAGCTATGTGCGGCTGAAGGCCAACAAGGACTTCTGGCGCGGGTCGCCCAAGTTCGACGAACTGGTCTTCCGCTACTACAAGGACCAGGACGCGGCAGTGTCGGCGCTGCGCAAGGGTGAGGTGTCGTTCGTCGCCGGGTCGCCGTCCCTCACGCCCGCGCAGGCCGCCTCGCTGAAGCGCGAGAAGAACATCCGCGTCAACGACGCCCCGGGCCGCCGCTTCTACGCCCTCGCCACCAACCCGGGCGCCAGGGCCAGGAACGGCGAGAAGATCGGGGACGGACACCCCTCGCTGCTCGACCGGCGGGTGCGCAACGCGCTGTTCATGGCGGTGGACCGGAAGACGATCATCGACAAGGTGTTCCAGGGGCACGCCGTGGAGGGCGCCGGATACATCCCGCCGCGCTTCTCGCAGTACTTCTGGGAACCGTCGGACGGCCAGGAGCTGGCGTACGACCCGGCGGAGGCGGCGCGGCTGCTCGACCGGGCCGGCTACCGGAAGAACGGTGACGGCAGACGCGTCGGCAAGGACGGCGAGCCGATCGACTACCGGGTGCTGTGCCACGCCACCGACCCGAACGACAAGGCGATCGGCCAGTACCTCGAGGAGTGGTGGGGCGACCTCGGCATCGGCGTCACGCTCAACTGCCTGGACAACGTGACCGATCCCTGGCTCGCCGGCGAGTACGACCTCGCCTTCGACGGCTGGTCGGTCAACCCGGACCCCGACTTCGTGCTGTCCATCCACACCTGCGCGGCGCTCCCGGCCACCCCGGAGGAGACCGGCGCGACCGACAACTTCATCTGCGACAGGACGTACGACGAGCTGTACGCGCGGCAGCTCGCCGAGTACGACGCGGGTGAACGGGCGGACATCGTCCGGCAGATGGAGTCGCGGCTGTACGACCTCGGGTACATGAACGTCATGGCGTACCCGAACGCGGTCGAGGCGTACCGCACGGACCAGATCGCGTCGATCACCACCATGCCCGCCGAGGCGGGCAACATCTACGGGCAGGACGGCTACTGGAGCTGGTGGTCGGCGGTGCCGGCCGACTCGGCCGACACGGGCGGCGACGCGTCGTCGACGGGCGTGATCATCGGGATCGTCGCGGGTGTCGTGGTGCTCGCGGGACTGGGGGCGTTGGTGGCGGTGCGGCGGCGGGCCACGGCCGAGGACCGCGAGTAGACGGGGCGAACGGCGCTCATGACCGCTGACGCGACCTCCGCATCGGTCGGCGGCCGTCTCACCACCGCCTACCCGCGTCATGTGGCGGGCAAGGTGGCCGGTGCGGCCGTCTCACTCCTCGCCGTCCTCGTCACCGGCTTCTTCCTCTTCCGGATGATCCCCGGGGACCCGGTGAGGTTCATGACCGGCGGACGCCCCGTGTCGGCCGGGCAACTCGCGACGTATCGGCAGGAGTTCGGGCTCGATCTGCCGTTGTGGCAGCAGTTCACGGACTACTGCGGCAAGGCGCTCACCGGCGATCTGGGGACGTCGTACCAGTTCAACGCGCCGGTGGTCGACAAGATCACGGAGGCGTTGCCGAACACGCTGCTGCTGACCGGGACCGCCTTCGTCATCTACACGGTGCTCGGGATCCTCCTCGGCACCCGGTCGGCGTGGCGGCACGGGAGGCTCGGGGACCGGCTCAACACGGGGCTGGCGCTGGTCCTTTACTCGCTGCCGTCCTTCTGGCTGGGACTGCTGCTGATCGTCACGCTGTCGGTCGGGATCGGCCCGCTGCCGGGGCTGTTCCCGACCGGGGGCATGGAGTCGGGCGGGAAGGAGGGCCTCGCGTACGCCGTGGACGTGGCGCACCATCTGGTGCTTCCCGTGGTGACGCTGGTGGCCGTGGAGTACGGGCAGACCCTGCTGGTGACACGCTCGGCGCTGCTGGACGAGATGGGCAGCGACTATCTGACGACCGCACGGGCCAAGGGGCTGCGCGACGACCTGGTGCGGCGCCGGCACGCCTTGCCCAACGCGCTGCTGCCGACGGTGACGCTGATCTTCATCAACCTCGGACGGACGGTGGCCGGTGTGATCCTGGTGGAGACGGTCTTCTCCTGGCCGGGCCTGGGCGGACTGTTCTACCAGGCCTTGACCGTGCCCGATCTGCCGCTGGTGCAGGGGCTGTTCCTCGTGTTCGCCGCCGCGGTGATCCTGATGAACACGCTCGCCGACCTGATCTATCCGCTGTTCGACCCCCGGGTGGGGCGATGACGGCCGGGAGGACGCCGGGCGTGCGCCCTCGCGCCCTGGTTTGGCGGCGGCGCCGGGCCTCTGCCGCGCGCTTCTGGCGGCGGTACCGCGCCCACCGGGCGGGACTCCTCGGCCTCGCCACGCTGGCGCTGTTCGCTCTGCTCGCGCTGGCCGCTCCGCTGCTCGTCGGGGCCGAGGTGGCCGACGTGACCGACGCGCCGGGCAGTCCGCTGGAGGGCCCCGGCGCCCGACTCCCCCTCGGCGCGGACCGGTTCGGACGGAATCTGCTCGGGCTGGTGATCTGGGGAGCACGGGTGTCGCTGCTGGTGGGACTGCTCGCGGCGGTGCTGTCGGTGACGATCGGCACGGTGATCGGGGTGACGGCGGGGCACTTCGGGGGCTGGTACGCGACGGTGCTGATGCGGATCACCGACTGGTTCCTGGTGATGCCGACGCTGGTGCTGGCGATCGCGCTGGCCACGGTGATGTCCCGCTCGCTGCTCACGATCGTCGTGGCGATCGGGGTGACGACCTGGCCGACGACGGCCCGGCTGGTGCGGGCCCAGACGCTGGCCGTGGAGGCCAGGCCCTACATCGAGCGCGCGCGGGCGCTCGGCGGCGGGCACTGGCACATCATGTCCCGGCACGTGCTGCCCAATGTGACGCCGCTGGTGCTGGCGCAGACGACGCTGATCATCTCCTCGGCGATCCTCGCGGAGGCGACGCTGGCCTTCCTGGGGCTCGGTGATCCGACGGTGGTGTCGTGGGGCGGGCTGCTGCAGGACGCCCGGGAGGCGGGTGCGGTGAGCGCCGGGCACTGGTGGTACCTGGTGCCGCCGGGCGTCGCCATCGCGGTGGTGGCGCTCTCCTTCACGCTGTGCGGACGGGCCGTGGAGTCCGTCCTCGATCCCAGGCTGGGGGTGTCCCGTTGACTCTGCTGGACGTCAGGGGGCTGACGGTGACGTACCCGGGCGGGGCGAACGCGGTACGCGGGGTGGACCTGCGGCTGGACGCCGGCCGCAAGCTGGGCGTCGCCGGGGAGTCGGGCTGCGGCAAGTCCACGCTGGCGCTGGCGCTGCTGCGGCTGCTGCCGGCGGGCACCCGGGTCGGCGGGGAGATCCTGCTGGACGGCGAGGACGTACTGGCCATGAAGTGGGGCCGGGTACGGGCGGTCCGCTGGGCCGGGGCGTCCATCGTGTTCCAGGGGGCGATGCACTCGCTCAACCCCGTGCGGCGCGTGGGCGACCAGATCGCCGAGCCGGTGCTGCTGCACCGCAGGGCCACCCCGGCCGGGGCGCGGCGGAGGACCGGGGAACTGCTGGAGCAGGTCGGTCTCCCGGCCGCCCGGGGGTCGGCGTACCCGCACGAGTTGTCGGGCGGGCAGCGGCAGCGCGTCATGATCGCCATGGCGCTGGCTTGCGGTCCCCGGCTGATCGTCGCCGACGAGCCGACGACCGCGCTCGACGTGATGATCCAGGCGCAGATCCTGCGGCTGATCGAACGGCTCGTCACGGACCAGGACGTGGGCCTGATCATGATCAGCCACGATCTGGCGGTCCTCGCGGGCACCTGCGACCGGCTGGCGGTGATGTACGCGGGCCGGGTGGTGGAGGAGGGCCCGGCGCGGCAGGTGTACGAGGCCGCCCAGCATCCGTACGCCCGGGCGCTGTCGGCCGCGTTCCCGCGGATCGGCGACCCGGCGTCGCGCTTCGCGCCGCGCGGCCTGCCGGGCGACCCGCCGGACCCGTCGGCGCTGCCGTCGGGCTGCGCGTTCCATCCGCGGTGCCCGGTGGTGCTGGACTCCTGCGCCGTGCAGGACCAGGCCCTCCGGCCCGCGGGCCCGCACCGGCACGCGGCCTGCGTACGGGTCACCCCGGAGCCCTCGGACCCCGGCGAACCGGGGCACCCACCGCCCACCACGGGTGACAGTCCCGGCTCCCCACGGAGCACGCCGGCCGAGGGTCCCGGCTCTCCGCCGCAGCCCACCTCGACCCGCGGGCCGATGCCCGGAGCGGGCGCCACGCCCGGCGAACCGGGCCCGCAGCCGGGCGCGACGGCCGAGGGCCCGGGCCCTCGACGGCACGCAGGGGCCGACGGGCCGGGCGCGGAGGCCGGTGGCACGGGTGGTGGAGTGGAAGAGGGGTTCCGTAGGCCATGAGTGCTTCTGCTCTGCTCAGCGTCCAAGGTGTCCGCGTCGATTTCCCCGGCCGGCGCGGCGCTCCCGTCGCACGGGCCGTGGACGGGGTCGATCTGGACATCCGGCGCGGTGAGATCGTCGCGCTGGTCGGCGAGTCGGGATGCGGCAAGACGACGCTGGCCCGCGCCCTGCTGGGCCTGGTCGAGCCGACCGCGGGGCGGGTGGTCTTCGACGGGCGGCCGCTGCGGTACTCCGGGCGGTCCCTCAAGGCGTACCGCAGGCGGGTGCAGCTGGTGCTGCAGGACCCGAGCGGCTCGCTCAACCCCCGCCACACGGTGTACGACGCGGTGGCCGAGGGGCTGCGTGTCCACGGGCACGGCGGTGACGAGCGGGCCGCCGTCGCCGAGGCGCTGTCACGGGCCGGGCTGCGTCCGCCGGAACGCTTCTTCCTGCGCCATCCGCACGAGCTGTCCGGCGGTCAGCGGCAGCGCGTGGTGATCGCGGGCGCACTGGTGCTGGAGCCCGAACTCCTCGTCGCCGACGAACCGGTGGCCTCCCTCGACGCGTCGGTACGCGGGGAGATCCTGGCCCTGCTGCTGCGGCTGCGCGCCGAACTGGGCCTGTCCGCGCTGGTCGTCACGCACGACCTGGGGCTGGCCTGGAACATCGCCGACCGGGTCGCCGTGATGTACCTGGGCCGGATCGTGGAGGCCGGGGCGGTGGAGCGGGTCCTGACGGCGCCCCGGCACCCCTACACCCAGGCACTGCTGTCGGTGCTCCCCGAGGCCCCGGGCGAACCGGTGATCCTCGCGGGCGAGCCCCCGGACCCGTCCCGCGTCCCCTCCGGCTGCCGGTTCCACGCCCGCTGCCACATCCTGGCGGGCGGGGACGCGGACCGTGCGGGGGTGGCCCAGGCGTGCCGGGGCCGGGACCCGGAGATCCTCGACGGGAGCGGGGCGCCGCAGGTGGCGTGCCACTGGGCGCACGCCGTGAAGGGCTGACCCGCCGGCTACGGCTTCTCTGCCGCGGCGACGAGCTCCTTGCAGCGCTTGACGTCCTCGGCCATCTGCTCCAGCAGCGCCTCGAGCGTGTCGAACCTCGCCTGACCGCGGACGAAGGACAGGAAGTCGACGGCGACATGGAGGCCGTACAGGTCGAGGCCGACACGGTCGATGGCGTACGCCTCGACCGTGCGCTCGGTGCCGTCGAACTGGGGGTTGGTGCCGACGGAGATCGCGGCCGGCATGGCCTCGCCCTGCGCGTGCAGCCAGCCGGCGTAGACGCCGTCGGCGGGGATCGCGGTGTGCGGGAGCGTCTCCACGTTGGCCGTGGGGAAGCCCAGGTCGCGGCCGCGCTGGGCGCCCCGGACGACGACGCCCTCCACCCGGTGCGGGCGGCCCAGGATCTCGGCGGCGCCCTCGACCTCGCCCTCGGCGACCAGGCGGCGGGTGAGCGTCGAGGAGAACGGCTCGCCGCCGCCCGCCGCGCCGCTGACGTACAGGTCGACGACCTCGACGTCGAAGTCGTAGATCCCGCCCTGCTCGGTGAGGAACTCCACGTTGCCCGCCGCCCGGTGGCCGAAGCGGAAGTTCGGGCCCTCGACGACCGCCCTGGCGTGCAGCTTGTCGACCAGGACCTTGACCACGAATTCGGCGGCGGACAGCTTCGAGAACTCGCTGGTGAAGGGCAGGATCAGGACCGCGTCGACGCCCAGGTCCGCCATGAGTTCGGCGCGCCGGTGGTGCGGGGCGAGGAGCGGGGGGTGGCTGCCGGGGCGGACGACCTCGCTGGGGTGGGGGTCGAAGGTGACGACGACGGCGGGGACGCCGAGGGCACGGGCGCGGTCCACGGCATGCCGGATGATCAGCTGGTGGCCACGGTGGACTCCGTCGTAGGAGCCGATGGTGACGACGCTGCGCCCCCAGTCCTGGGGGATGTCCTCCAAGCCACGCCAGCGCTGCACTGTGCCTGCTCCTTGTCGAAACCTTGTCGAACGAACCCGGGTCCGTGGACTTCTCTGCGCGACTCTAAGGGTGCCATGCCCCATGCCGGGGGCCCGCATCGGCATGGGTGCTGTGTGACGGGCCGCACCTGCCGGCCCAGGTCAGGCGGGGACGACCGCTCCCGCGGGCTCCTCGATCACGCGCCGGGCGGCGGGTCCCACGAGCGCGGCCCACTCGCGCGGGGCGTCCGCCAGCCAGCCGGCCACCGTCGCCGCGAAGCCCGGGACATGGCGGGCCAGGTCGGCCAGGCAGCCGTCGAAGCGGGCGGCTCCCTCCGGGGTGCGGACGAGGAGCAGACCGGTGCGGTGGACGAGGACGCGCGGCTCGGGGCCGGTGTTCCGGACGGCGGTGCGCAGCACCGCCTCCAGGACGCAGGGGTCGGACTCGCCGCCGAGCAGGGTCTCCAGCAGTTCGCGGCGCAGGGGTCGGGAGGCCGGGGTCCCGGGGGCGGCGAGGACACCGGCGAGGGCCAGGCGGAGGGGACGCGGGCCGCCGTCGAGCAGGACGGTGAGGAGTGTGCGCTGTACGGCGCGGGCGGCGGGGCCCTGGTCGAGTCGTCCGTCGGCGTAGGCGGCGACGTGCCCCGCCAGCTCCGGCCGCCGCTCCACCGCCTCCCGCACGAGTGCGGCCACCCGGGGGGCCAGGGCGGGGGTGACGGCGTCGGCGAGGGCCCGGAGCGACTCGCTCGCGTCCGCGTCCCCCAGCCTGGCCCGGAAGGCGTCGAGGACGGGCTCCGGGTGGGTCTCCAGCGCGCCGGTCAGCGCGCTCGGCGGGAGCAGCGGGTCTCCGGCAGCGAAGCGGTCCAGGGCCCGCCGGAGGTGGCGGTCCCTGCTGTCGGGGTCGCGGACCAGGAGGGCGAGCGCGCCGCCGTGCAGCTCACGGTCGGCGGAGCGGACCAGCACGGCGAGCGCCGCGTATCTCAGCAGGGTGCGGTCGGCGGCGTCGCGCGCGTGCGGCGCGGCCCGCAGTCCGTAGGTGACGGCGGCGGCCCGGCGCGCGGGCCGTCCGTCCTTCGCCCACCGGTCGACGGCCCGGCACATCGTCGCGGGCTCCTCCTCGGTCAGCACGGTGAGCAGCTGGTCGGCGCGGCGGTGCCCGCTGTCGGCGAGCGCCTCGGTCAGCAGGTCCGGGGCCGCGCGCCGGTGGGTGTGCAGCAGCGCCTGCGCGGCGGTCGCGACGGTCGCGTGCGGGGTGGCGGGCAGCGGCCGGTCGTCCTCGAACCAGCGGATCAGACAAGGCAGTACGGCGGCGGGGTCGGCGGTCAGCAGGTGCGCGGCGGCGTCGAGGAAGCGGGGCCCGCTCTCGCACGGGGGACCGTCGGCGTGGACGAGCCGGCGCAGCAGGGCGCAGCGCGTTTCCGCCGGCAGCCGCAGGGCGGTCCAGAAGGCCGGACCCAGAACGGAGGGCACGGTCCGCCGCTGCTCCCGCCAGGCCACGACACGGTCGGCCAGCAGCCGCAGCACCTCCGTGTACGGAGTCGCGTCGGGCACGCGTGCCAGGGTCCCGGTGAGCAGGTGGGCGGCCCACCAGGAGTCGAGGTCCGCGTCGAGGGCGTGCACCAGGTCCGTGAGCCGGGAGGTGAGCCGGCGGCTCCCGTGCCGCCGCGCGAGGAACAGCAGGGCTTCGACGACGACACCGGCGCGGTGGTGCGGGACCGGGATGACGGCGGCGTCGGTCCGGTGGACGGACACCGCCGGGAGCAGGCCGTCGCGGGCGGCCGGAGCGTCGGTGCCGGCGACGGCCCAGGGGTCGGGTCCGGCGACGGTCCACGGGTCGCAGGCGGCAGCGGGCAGCACGCGGCGGCTGGGCGGCGGGCTGTCCTCGGCGGCCGCATCTAGGGCGGGCGGAGCGGCGGGACGGGGGGCGTGGACCAGGGCGCGCAGCGCGTCGTCCACATCGAGGTGGGTGCCCTGGAGCCAGTCGGCGAGCTCCTCGTCCGCGAAGCGGTAGCCGGCCGTCCCGGCGGGGACGAGGAGGCCCTCGGCGAGGACGGCCGGGGCCCAGCCGGTGCCGCCGCCGAGCCGTCCGGGGGCGGGCCCCCACGGGAACACCGCGTCGAACGTCTCCGGGTCCAGCTCGCCGTGCCCGGCGCCGAGGCCGCGCCGGGCGGCCTCGTGCACCTGTCCGGCGACCTTGGCGGCCAGCCGGCGCACGGCGGTGCCGCGGACCCCGTTCCCCGCGGCGAGGCGTTCGGCGACGCGCAGGCACTTCAGGTCCAGATGGGCCGCGAACACCTCGTCGCGGTCCACGGGGGTGTCGGCGGGAGCGGCCGGGAGCTCCGAGAGCATCCGCAGGGTCAGGGGGTGGCGGGCGTCGGCCCCGGCCACGGCGCCCTCGGGGATGCCGTGGCGGGCGCGGGCCTCGCGGGCTTCCTCCGCCGTGAGATCTCCGAGGAACACACGGGCGGGTGACCCGTCGGGGCGGTCGGCGCCCGCGTGCAGCAGTTCCGCCGGGAAGAGCACCCCGGCCGCCTCCCAGTGCTCCGCGCGGCACGCCACGACCAGCCGGGCCCCCGTCGCCCGGAGCCACCGCGCGGTCCCGGCGGTCCACTCGGCGAAGCGGTGGTCCGGTACGGGCGGCATCTCCTCGGGGCCGTCGAGGAGCACCAGCAGGGGGTGGCCGGCCGCGCGGGCGAGCCCGGCGAGTCGCTCCGGGCACAGGTCACCGAGGTCGTCGGGGGTGGCCGGGAACGGGAGGCGGGAGGCCGCGACGTCGACGGCGGCCCGTTCCAGGGTGCGGCGGACCGCGTCCGCGACCGAGCCGTCGTCCTCGCGCAGTTCGGCGCCGCGCAGCCACAGCGTGGGCCGGCCGGCCCGACGGCGGCGGGCGGCGAGCGCCGCGAGCTCCGTCGTACGACCGCTGCCGGGCGGTCCGACCAGGCCCAGCACGGCGGCACCGCCCCGCTCGAACGCGGCGAACTCGGCGAGGACGGCGGGCCGTTCGACGGGCTCGACGGCGTCGGTCGGCCCGGCCCGGAGCACCGGGGCGGCCGTGAGTTCCCGCACCCCGGCGAGGTTGAGGTCGGCGCCGTAGGCCGGGACCGTCGCCGCGTTGCCGGCGAGCAGCCCGGCGAGCGGCCCCGCGGCCGGACCCGGTGGGGGCAGCGGTACGGCGAAGCCCTCGTCGCGGCTGTCCGAGCGGAGCGCGGTGCCGAGGACGCCGAGCACGGCGCCGGTGACGGCGTCGAGCACCGGGCCCCCGGCGGCTCCGCCGCCCAGGCGCAGCGCGTCCCGGCCCGCGGTGCCGACCGCCAGTTCCAGCGCTTGGCCGAGGAGGTGGGGGCGGTCGGTGGCGGTGTAGGTCACGGCGCCGGTGCCCAGCACGCGCGCCTCACGCCAGCCTCCGGCGGCGATCCGCACATAGGCGCCGGGCCGGATCGCGCGTCGCGCGGTGACCGGCAGCGGTGCGACGCCGAGGCCCTCGGTGCGGACGAGGGCCAGGTCCAGCGCGGGCAGCGGGGTCACCGCGTCGGCCGTCACCACACAGTGGCGGTCCCCGGCGCTCAGCACGAGCCGGGGCAGTCCGTCGACCGCCTCGTGACTGGTGAGCACCGTCCCGTGGTGGTCGGCCATGAAGCCGGTACCGCGCGGCCTGCCGGCCAGGTCGTGCACCCGGACCAGGACGTCGGCGGCCGGGCCGCCGGGGAGCCCCGCGAGGTCACTGGGGGTCTCCCGCGTATGACGGGGTTCATCTTGGGACGGCATCGTCTCGCCTCCCGCTGTGCGTCCGTGCCCTTGTCCGCGACATTAGGGCCGGAATGATCAGCGGGGCCAGATCGTCCTTCGAACGCGCCCCCTTCCACTCCCCCGCTTCACTCCGAGCGCCCGCACTTACGGGTGAACAGGCGGGGGTGGATGGATACACCCTAGGGGTGGGGGAACCGAGGGGGACCGTGGAGCGGCGGCATGTCCATCCCCGTGGCGCCGCTCCGCGGGCGGAGCCCCACGGTCCGTCAGGCGAAGACGGCCAGGCTCTTGGCCTTGCCCCGCTGCTCCTCCACGAGAGCCAGCAACCTGCCCCCGGGCCCGAAGACGGCCACCGCTCCGGAGCCGGCGTACTCCTCGGGCATCTCCAGCCGCACCCCGTTGACGAGCAGCCTGGCCCGCCGCTCCTCGACGTCCCAGCGCGGGAACGCTGCGGCGGCGGCCTCGGCGACCGGCATCACCTTCAGGTCCTGCTGCAGCTGGTCCAGCGTCCGCGCGGAGTCCAGCTTGTACGGGCCGACGCGGGTCCTGCGCAGCGCGGTGAGGTGGCCCCCGACACCCAGGTCGGCGCCCAGGTCGCGGGCGAGGGCGCGGATGTACGTGCCGGAGGAGCAGACGACCGACACCACCAGGTCGAGCACGGGGGTGCCGTCCTCGGCGACCGCGGCCCGGACGTCGTACACGGCGAAGGAGGAGACGGTGACCGGGCGGGCGGGGATCTCGAACTCCTCGCCCTCACGGGCGCGCTTGTACGAGCGCACCCCGTTGATCTTGATGGCGCTGACCTTCGACGGCACCTGCATGATGTCGCCGGTCAGCTTGGCGACACCGGCGTCGACGGCCTCGCGGGTGATCCCGGAGGCGTCGGCGGAGGAGATGATCTCCCCCTCGGCGTCGTCGGTGAGGGTGTTCTGCCCGAGCCGGACGGTGCCCAGGTACTCCTTCTCCGTCAGCGCGAGGTGGCCGAGGAGCTTGGTGGCCCGCTCGACGCCGAGGACCAGGACGCCCGTCGCCATCGGGTCGAGTGTGCCGGCGTGGCCGACGCGCCGGGTGCGGGCGATGCCGCGCATCTTGGCGACCACGTCGTGCGAAGTGAAGCCCGACGGCTTGTCGACGATGACAAGGCCGTCGGGCGTGGTGTGCTTCTGCGTCATTCGGCGGTGTCGTCCGTCTCGTCGTCGTCCGGCTTGCGGTACGGGTCGGCCTCGCCGGCGTACTTGGCGCCCGCTGACGCCTCGCGCACCTTCTCGTCGGACTGGCGCGCCCGGTCGAGGAGGTCCTCGATGTTGCGCGCCGTGTCCGGCAGGGCGTCCATGACGAAGGTCAGGGTCGGCGTGAACTTCACGCCCGCCGCACGTCCCACCTCGGAGCGCAGGATGCCCTTGGCGCTCTCCAGCCCGGCCGCGGCGGCCTTCCGCTCCTCGTCGTCCCCGTACACCGTGTAGAAGACGGTCGCCTCCCTGAGGTCGCCCGTGACCCGGGTGTCCGTGATGGTGACGTGCGTGCCGAGCCGCGGGTCCTTGATCCCGCGCTGCAGCTTCTGGGCCACCACCTCTCGGATGAGGTCCGCCAGCCTTTTCGCCCGCGCGTTGTCGGCCACTGGTCCGTCTCCCGTTCTTTCCTGTCTGTGTTCTCGAAAGCTCTGGTCGTCAGTCGTCTTCGCCGTGGAAGCGCCGCCTGACGGACAGCAGCTCCACCTCCGGGCGCCCGGCGACCAGCCGCTCGCACCGGTCCAGTACGTCACTCAGGTGCCCCGCGTCGCCGGAAACCATCGCCAGTGCGATGACCGCCCTGCGATGGAGGTTCATGTGGTCCACCTCGGCCGCGCTCACCGCGTACTTGCGCTGGAGCTCGGCGACGATCGGGCGGACGACGGAGCGCTTCTCCTTCAGCGACCGTACGTCGCCGAGGAGGAGGTCGAAGGACAGTGTCCCCACATACATGTGTGCAGCCGGTTCACCCGCCGGTACGGGATCGGTGCCCCGCCCTCCGTGGTGGGCAGGGACACCAGAACCGTACAACGAAGGGGGTGCGGCGATCGACGGATATTGCGCCCGCCGGGACGCCGCCGCCCCCGCACACACGAGCCGGCCGGCGGGACCGCGGTCCCGCCGGCCGGCACACGCCGAGGGGTGTTACACCCGCGGCTTCTCGCGCATCTCGTACGTCGCGATGACGTCGTCGACCTTGATGTCGTTGAAGTTTCCGAGGTTGATACCGCCCTCGAAGCCTTCCCGGATCTCGGTGACGTCGTCCTTGAAGCGACGCAGACCCACGATGTTGAGGTTCTCCGCGATGACCTTGCCGTCGCGCAGGAGGCGCGCCTTGGTGTTGCGCTTGACCTCGCCGGAGCGGATGAGCACACCCGCGATGTTGCCCAGCTTGGACGAGCGGAAGACCTCGCGGATCTCCGCCGTGCCGAGCTCGACCTCTTCGTACTCCGGCTTGAGCATGCCCTTGAGGGCCGCCTCGATCTCCTCGATCGCCTGGTAGATGACCGAGTAGTAGCGGACGTCCACGCCCTCGCGCTCGGCCATCTGCGCCGCGCGGCCGGCCGCGCGGACGTTGAAGCCGATCACGATGGCGTCCGAGCCCATCGCCAGGTCGATGTCGGACTCCGTGACCGCACCGACGCCGCGGTGCAGGACGCGGATGTCGACCTCTTCGCCGACGTCCAGCTGGAGCAGCGAGGACTCGAGGGCCTCGACCGAACCGGAAGCGTCACCCTTGATGATCAGGTTCAGCTGCTGGACCTCGCCGGCCTTGAGCACCTTGTCCAGGTCCTCCAGCGACACGCGGCGCGTGCGCTTGGCGAACGCGGCGTTGCGCTCACGGGCGGCGCGCTTCTCGGCGATCTGACGGGCCGTACGGTCCTCGTCCACGACGATGAAGTTGTCGCCCGCACCCGGGACGTTGGTCAGGCCCAGGACCTGGACCGGCGTCGACGGGCCGGCCTCGGCGACGTTGTTGCCGTTGTCGTCGAGCATGGCGCGCACGCGGCCGTAGGCGTCGCCCACCACCATCGTGTCGCCGACCCGCAGGGTGCCTCGCTGGACGAGGACGGTCGCCACGGCACCGCGGCCGCGGTCGAGCCGGGACTCGATCGAGATGCCCTGCGCGTCCTGCGTGGGGTTGGCACGCAGGTCGAGCGAGGCGTCCGCGGTGAGGATGACGGCCTCGAGGAGGCTGTCGATGTGCAGACCCTGCTTGGCGGAGATGTCGACGAACATGGTGTCGCCGCCGTACTCCTCGGCCACCAGGCCGTACTCGGTCAGCTGACCGCGCACCTTGGTCGGGTCCGCGCCCTCGACGTCGATCTTGTTGACCGCGACGACGATCGGGACCTCGGCCGCCTTGGCGTGGTTGAGCGCCTCGACCGTCTGCGGCATGACGCCGTCGTTGGCCGCGACGACCAGGATCGCGATGTCGGTCGAGCGCGCACCACGGGCACGCATGGCGGTGAACGCCTCGTGACCCGGGGTGTCGATGAAGGTGATCTTGCGCTCTTCTTCGTTGACCTCGGTCGCGACCTGGTAGGCACCGATGTGCTGGGTGATGCCGCCGGCCTCGCCCGCGATGACGTTCGTCTTGCGGATGGCGTCGAGGAGGCGGGTCTTGCCGTGGTCGACGTGACCCATGACGGTGACGACCGGCGGACGGACCACCAGGTCCTCCTCGTCGCCCTCGTCCTCGCCGAACTCCAGGTCGAAGGACTCGAGCAGCTCGCGGTCCTCCTCCTCCGGGCTGACGATCTGAACGGTGTAGTTCATCTCGCCGGCGAGGAGCTGGAGCGTCTCGTCGGAGACGGACTGGGTCGCGGTGACCATCTCGCCGAGGTTCATCATGACCGCGACGAGCGACGCCGGGTTGGCGTTGATCTTCTCCGCGAAGTCGGTGAGCGAGGCACCGCGCGACAGGCGAATGGCTTCGCCGTTGCCGCGAGGCAGCATCACGCCGCCGACCGACGGGGCCTGCATGGCCTCGTACTCCTGGCGCCTCTGCCGCTTCGACTTGCGACCGCGACGCGCGGGACCGCCGGGACGGCCGAAGGCGCCCTGCGTGCCACCGCGGCCACCGGGACCGCCGGGACGGCCGCCGAAGCCGGGACGGCCACCGCCGCCACCGAAGCCGCCGCCACCGCCGGGACGGCCGGCGAAGCCGCCGCCGCCACCGGGACGACCGGCACCGCCGCCGCCACCCGGACGGCCGGCGAAGCCGCCGCCGCCGGGACGACCGGCACCGCCGCCGGGACGACCCGCGCCGCCCGGACCGCGGCCGCCGGGGCCACCGCCGGGACGCGGACCCGCAGCGGGACGCTGCGGCATCATGCCGGGGTTGGGACGCGGACCGCCGGGGCCGCCGCCGCCGGGACGGGGACCGCCCTGCGGACGCGGCATCGAGCCCGGGGTCGGGCGCTGCCCGCCCGGAGCCTGCGGACGCGGACCGCCGCCCTGGCCACCGGGGGCCTGCGGACGGGGACCGGCACCGCCGGGACCACCCGGACCGGGACGCTGGCCCTGCGGGCGCGGAGCCTGCGGACGGGCCATGCCGGTGGAGCCACCGGAGGTGAAGGGATTGTTACCGGGACGCGGACCGGCCGGGCGGGCGCCCGGACGCGGAGCGCCGCCACCGGGACGCTGACCCTGACCGGCCGGACGGCCCTGGCCGCCCTGACCCTGACCCTGGCCCTGACCGGCGGGACGACCGCCGGGCTTGGGCGCGCCGGGACGGGCGCCACCGGGCTTCGGACCGGCCGGAGCCGGTGCCGCCGCCGCGGGCGGGGCCTGGAACTCCGGGGCCGCCGGAGCCGGACGCGGCGCGGGGCGCGGGCCCGGCGTCGGACGCGGACCGGAGGCCGCCGGCGCGGGAGCCGACGGTGCCGCCGGCGGCTGCGCCGCGGCGGGCTTGGGTGCGGCCGGCGGCTTCGGGGCAGCGGGACGCTCCCCTCCAGCCTTCGCGGCGCGCGAGGGGCCGCCTGCCTGCGCCGGGGACGGCGCGGCGGGCCTGGGTGCGGCCTTCCGGGGCGCACCGGGCTTCGCGGCGGACTTGCCGTTGCCCCCGCCCTGCTGGAAGGCGTCTGTCAGCTTGCGTACAACGGGCGCTTCGATGGTCGAAGACGCCGAACGGACGAATTCACCGAGTTCCTGGAGCTTGGCCATGACGACCTTGCTCTCCACGCCGAACTCCTTGGCGAGTTCGTAGACCCGGACCTTAGCCACTTCGCTCCTCTGAGGTCCGGGTTGCGTCCGGACCGTCGCTAGTTCATGGGCGTACTCATCGCGTACTCATCGAGTGCTCATCGCAATCTCGACCTGCTTTCGACTCGCGAGGTACCAGGCCGCGCGGCGGGTTCCGCGCGGCGTTCTTACCGTGTTGCCTGTCCAGTCGGCGAAAAGCCGCTGCTCAGCAACCTTGTGCCTGCTCGACGTAGTGGCGCAACGCCTTTACGTCGAGCGGTCCCGGGACGCGGAGCGCCCGCGGGAACGCCCTGCGGCGCACTGCCTGGTCGAGACAGACCGGGGCGGGGTGTACGTACGCACCCCGGCCGGGAAGCGTACCGCGAGGATCAGGGACGCACGCGTCCTCGATCACCACGATCCGCAGCAGCTCGCTCTTGACCGCTCGCTCCCGGCACCCCACGCAAGTGCGCTCAGGGCATACGCCAGCACGTGTCCGGCCAGACACTCCTCAGTCTACCTCCCCGGACCGACCTCACCCCCTGGGGGCAAGAATCGAACACTCGCCGCGCGTGAAGCTGTCGTGATCTCAGCGACGCGCGGCTTGGATCTATTCCCCGGCCTGGTCCCCGGACTGCTCGGTGTCCGGCCGGATGTCGATACGCCAGCCGGTCAGACGGGCGGCGAGGCGGGCGTTCTGCCCCTCCTTGCCGATCGCCAGGGACAGCTGGTAGTCCGGCACGGTCACCCGGGCGGACCGGGCGGCCATGTCGACGATGTCCACCCGGGAGACCCGGGCCGGCGACAGGGCGTTCGCCACCATCTCGGCCGGGTCGTCGGACCAGTCGACGATGTCGATCTTCTCGCCGTTCAGTTCACCCATCACGTTGCGCACCCGGCCTCCCATGGGGCCGATGCAGGCTCCCTTGGCGTTCAGGCCCGACCGGGTGGAACGGACGGCGATCTTCGTGCGGTGACCGGCCTCACGGGCGATCGCGGAGATCTCCACGGAGCCGTCGGCGATCTCCGGCACCTCGAGGGCGAACAGCTTCTTCACCAGGTTGGGGTGCGTGCGCGACAGCGTCACGGACGGGCCGCGGACGCCCTTGGCCACCCGGACGACGTACGACCGCAGCCGCATGCCGTGCGGGTAGGTCTCGCCGGGGACCTGCTCCTGCACCGGCAGGATGGCCTCCAGCTTGCCGATGTCGACCAGCACGTTCTTCGGGTCGCGGCCCTGCTGGACCACGCCGGTGACGATGTCGCCCTCGCGGCCGGCGTACTCGCCGAGCGTCGCGTCGTCCTCGGCGTCGCGCAGGCGCTGCAGGATGACCTGCTTGGCCGTGGTGGCGGCGATACGGCCGAAGCCGGACGGGGTGTCGTCGAACTCGCGGGCCTCCTGGCCCTCCTCGAGGTCCTCGGGGTCCTCCTTCGCCCACACGGTCACATGTCCGGTCTCCCGGTTGAGCTCCACGCGCGCGTGCCGGCGGCTTCCCTCGGTGCGGTGGTAGGCGATGAGGAGGGCCGATTCGATCGCCTCGACCAGCAGTTCGAGGGAGATCTCCTTCTCCCGTACCAAGAGCCGAAGAGCACTCATGTCGATGTCCACGATTACGCCTCCTCTTCCTTCTCGTCGTTCTTCTTGTCGGACGCGTCGTCCTTGCGGTTGAACTCGACCTGGACGCGCGCCCTGGTGATGTCGTCGAAGGCGAGTCTGCGCGCGGTGGCCTTGCGGCCCTTCACTCCGGGCACCTCGAGGTCGAGTCCCTCGTCGTCGGCCCGCAGGATCCTCGCGTCCAGTTCGCCGCCCTCGGCCAGCTGGAACCGCACCAGGCGGCCGGTGGCGCGCACGTAGTGCCGGTGCTCGGTCAGGAGGCGCTCCGCGCCCGGGGTTCCGACCTCGAGGGTGTACTCCGCGCTGCCCATCGCGTCGGTCTCGTCGAGCTTCGCCGAGAGCGCGCGGCTCACATCGGCGATCCGGTCCAGGTCCGCTCCGGTGTCGGAGTCGACGACGACGCGCAGCACACGCTTGCGGCCGACCGAGTCCACGGCGATCTCTTCGAGATCCAGGCCCTGGGAGCTGACGAGCGGTTCCAGAAGTGCTCGAAGCCTCTCGCTCTGGGTGGTGCTCATCCGGGTGACTCCTCGGCCGCGTGTGCTGTTGTGGGACGGTGCGCGTGTCTGGTCAAAGGGTATCCGGTCGCGGAGGGTGTTGCTGTCCACCGGTCACACAGGGTGCCGCTGAGCGCCACCGGGCGGGCTCACGGGTACCGTGATCACGGGCCCCGGCCCTCCCTTTTCGTCGCTGCGTTCGTACGAACCCCCCGAGGACGTGTGCCGTGTCGTTCCCCCCGTCTCCGCGCGCCCGTTCGGGGCCGCGCAGAAGGAGTCTGCTCGCCGTCGCCCCCGCGGCCCTTCTGGTGGCGGGCTGTTCCGCAGGGCCCGGGGACTCCGGGGCCGGCGGCGGCAGCCGCCCTTCGGCCGCCGACCGGGCCCGCGCGCGTGCGGCCCGGGACAGCGGGGAGCTGGTCGCGCGGTACGACGCCGTCGTGGCCGCGCACCCGAAGCTGGCGGAGCGGCTGCGGCCGCTGCGCGCGGAGGTCGTGCGGCATGCGGAGGCGTTCGGGGGCACGGCGGATTCCTCGCCGTCGCCCTCCGCTTCCGCTTCCGCTTCCGCTTCCGGGACGCCGGGTTCCGGGAAGGCGGGCCCGAGCGCCTCCCCGGCCGCGGTGCCCGCGAAGCCGAAGGACGCCCTCGCCGAACTGGCGGCCGCAGAGCGGGAGATCGCCGACCGGCGCGTGAAGGCGCTGCTGGACGCGCCGGGTGAGCTGGCGCGGCTGCTGGCCTCGGTCGCGGCGGCCGGCGCGGCGCATGTGTATCTGCTGACGGAGGCATGACGGTGAGTGAGGCGCGCGAGGCGAAGGACCGGGAACTGCGGGCCCTGCAGGCGGCGCTGGCCGCGGAGCACGCCGCGGTGTACGGCTACGGGGTCGTCGGCGGGCGGATCGGCAAGGACCGGCGCCCCGAGGCGCGTACGGCGTACGACGCGCACCGGGCGCGCAGGGACGCGCTGGTGCGCGCGGTGAAGGACGTGGGCGGCGAGCCGGTGGCGGCCGCCGCGGGGTACGCGCTGCCGTTCCAGGTGCCTGACGCTGCGGCGGCGGTCCGGCTGGCGGCGGAGCTGGAGGACCGGGTGGCCGGGGTGTACGGCGACCTGGTGCGTGCCGGCACGGGCGAACGGCGCCGGGAGGCGGCCGACGCGATGCGGGAGGCGGCGGTGCGGTCGGTGCGCTGGAGCAGCCGGAGCGTAGCCTTCCCTGGGCTCGCCGAGCGGGGCGGTCCGGCTTCGGGGAGCCCGGCGCCGACGACGTGACAGGGCGGCAGGCACCGCTGGGAGCAGGAAGGGAACGACTCGCGCATGGTTTTCGCACCGCCGCAGCGTCTGGTGAGGGCGCTCGGTGAGACGGCCCCCGAGGGTGACGACTGGCTGGAGAGGCTGCCGGAGGCGGCGCAGGAGGCCGTCGCACGGCGCGAGTTGACCGTGGAGCGGGTGCAGGTGCCGGGCGGGCGCAGCAGCCTGGTGGTGCTGGTGCGGACGGCCGACGGGACGCCCGCGGTGCTGAAGCTGGCGCCGCGCCGGGCGCGCCCGGAGAGCGAGCGGGCGGCGCTGGCCCACTGGGACGGGCGGGGAGCGGTCCAGTTGCTGGAGCCGCCGGCTTCCTCCGGGACTGGGGCCGGGGCCGGAACCGAGGGCGTGCTGCTGCTGGAACGGCTGCATCCGGATGTCTCGGTGCGGTCGTTGCCGGAGGCGAAGGCGTTGCTGGAGGCGGCGGGGACGCTGCGCCGGCTGTGGGTGGACCCGCCGGACGGGCACGACTTCGAGACGGTGGCCGAGCGGACGGGGCGGCAGGCGCGGGCGATGCGTGCGAGCGCGGACGCCGACCCGGAGGTGGCGCCGCTGGTGGAGGCGGCGCTGGCGGCCCGGGAGGAACTGGTGGCGGCGCCGCCCGAGCGGCGTCTGCTGCACGGCACGTTCCGGCAGAGCAAGGTGCTGAGCGGGGAGCGGATGCCGTGGCTGGCGGTGGGGCCGGACCCGGTGGTCGGGGAGCAGGCGTTCGATCTCGCGCGGCTGGTGCGAGATCGGGTGGAGGATCTGATCGCCCAGCCGGCGGGGGCCACGACTACGCGGCGGCGGGTGAAGCGGCTCGCGGAGTCGCTGGAGGTCGACCGGGAGCGGCTGGCCGGGTGGACGCTGTTCCGGGCGGTGGAGTCGGGGGTGCGGGCGCGGCGTGTGGGGCGGGAGCGGGACGCGGAACTCCTGCTGGAGTTCGCCGGCTGGCTCTGAGGGTGTCTTGCTGGGCAGCGCGTTGACGCCGGGCGGGGAAGGCGGAGCGAGCCGGCGCCTGCCGGGTGCCGCTGCGCCCACCCTCCCCCACTCTCGGCTTCGCTCGAGCGGGAGGTGCCCCCACCGCCCATGCGGCACGACTGCCCGCAGCTGCGGCGGGGGTGCCCGCAGCTGCGGCGGGGCCCACCACCTGTGGTGGTGGGCCCAGGCGGTCAGGGGGTGAGGCGGGTGAGGGCTTCTTCGATGGTCAGCTCCTCGCGCTCGCCCGTGCGGCGGTCCTTGAGCTCGACGACGCCCTCCGCGGCGCGGCGGCCCGCGACCAGGATCTGCGGGACGCCGATCAGCTCCGAGTCGGTGAACTTCACACCCGGGGAGACTCCCGGACGGTCGTCGACCAGGACCCGCAGACCGGCGGCGGACAGCTTCTCGGAGACCTCGAGCGCGAGCTCCGTCTGCAGCGCCTTGCCCGCGGCGACCACGTGGACGTCGGCCGGGGCGACCTCCGCGGGCCAGCACAGCCCCTTGTCGTCGGCGGTCTGCTCGGCGAGCGCCGCCACCGCGCGGGAGACGCCGATGCCGTAGGAGCCCATGGTGACGCGGACCGGCTTGCCGTTCTGGCCGAGGACGTCGAGCTTGAGGGCGTCGGCGTACTTGCGGCCCAGCTGGAAGATGTGGCCGATCTCGATGGCGCGGTCCAGGCGCAGTCCCGTGCCGCACTTCGGGCAGGGGTCGCCTTCCTGCACCACGACCACGTCGACGTACGCGTCGGCCTCGAAGTCCCGGCCGGCGACCACGTTCTTCGTGTGCGTGCCGGCCTTGTTGGCGCCCGTGATCCAGGCGGTGCCCGGCGCCACGCGCGGGTCGGCGATGTACGTCACCTTGTCCAGGCCCTGCGGGCCGACGTAGCCGCGCACCAGGTCGGGACGGGTGGCGAAGTCCGCCTCGGTGACCATCTCCACGGTGGCCGGGGCGAAGTGCGCCTCGACCTTGCCCATGTCGACCTCACGGTCACCGGGGACGCCCACCGCGACGATCTCGCCGTCGACCTTGACCAGCAGGTTCTTCAGCGTGGCCGAGGCCGGCACGCCGAGCGAAGCGGCGAGGGTCTCGATGGTCGGGGTGTCGGGGGTGGGGATGTCCTCGGCGGCCGGGACAGCGGTGGCGTCGACCGGCTTCAGCTCGTAGGAGATCGCCTCGGTGTTGGCGGCGAAGTCGCAGTTCGGGCAGTCCGCGAAGGTGTCCTCGCCGGCCTCGGCGGGGGCGAGGAACTCCTCGGACTTGGAGCCGCCCATGGCGCCGGCGGTGGCCGCGCAGATGCGGTAGTCCAGGCCGAGGCGCTCGAAGACCTTCTGGTAGGCCGCGCGGTGCAGGGCGTACGACTTCGCCAGCCCCTCGTCCTCAAGGTCGAAGGAGTAGGAGTCCTTCATCAGGAACTCGCGGCCGCGCAGGATGCCGGCCCGGGGGCGGGCCTCGTCCCGGTACTTGCTCTGGATCTGGTAGAGGATCACCGGCAGGTCCTTGTAGGAGGACGCCTGGTCCTTCACCATCAGCGTGAAGATCTCCTCGTGGGTGGGGCCGAGGAGGTAGTCGCCGCCCTTGCGGTCCTGGAGGCGGAACAGCTCGGGGCCGTACTCGTCCCAGCGGCCGGTCGCCTCGTAGGGCTCACGCGGCAGCAGGGCGGGGAGCAGGACCTCCTGGGCGCCGATGGCGTCCATCTCCTCGCGGACGATGCGCTCGACGTTGGCCAGGACCTTCTTGCCGAGGGGCAGCCACGTCCAGATGCCGGCGGCGGTACGGCGGACATAGCCCGCGCGGACCAGCAGCTTGTGGCTGAGGACCTCGGCGTCCGCCGGGTCGTCGCGCAGCGTCTTCGCCATCAACTGGGACATGCGCTGGACCGGTGCGTTCGCCATGGTTTACGTACTCCTGCTGCGTCTGGGTGATGACAGGAGGTTAGCCGGGCGGGACGGGGCGGCGGAAATCGGTTATCGGCTGTCCGCGCGAAGCAGGGGCAGCGGGGCGCCCATGACGGCGTAGGGCTTGGCGGCGCTGGGGAAGTTCACCTGGCGGGCGAGGTCCTGGTAGCCGAGCGAGCGGTAGAGGTGGCGGGCGGGGCTGTCGACGTCGATCGCGGAGAGGATCGAGCGGGGCTGGTCGGCGCCGTCGGTGATGGTGGTGATCAGGGCGCGGCCGATGCCGTGCTTCTGGTACCGGGGGTGGACGTGCAGCTCGGTGATGACGAAGGAGTCGTCGAGCCAGTCGTCGTGGCCCCGGGCGCGCAGATAGGGCTCGACGACGGTGGACCACCAGTGGGCGCGGTCGTTGGGCATGCCGTAGACGAAGCCGACGAGGCGGCCCTTGACGGTGGCGCCGAAGGCCCGGGCGCCGGGGAAGGTCATGTGGCGCAGCACGATCTGCCGGCGTACGGCCACCTCGTCGGGGCCGAGCCCGAACGCCACGGCCTGCACCGCCAGCGCCTCGTCGACGTGGCCGGGCAGGTCGAGGGGGCCGATCACGATGTCGTCGGGCTGGTGGCGGCCGTGACCGGGAAAGCGCAGCATGCCGGGGAGACTACAGGGCGCGTCCGCTCAGAACAGCACGCTCATGAAGGCGCCGACCTCCTGGAAGCCGACCCTCTTGTACGTCCTGCGGGCGGGCGTGTTGAAGTCGTTGACGTAGAGGCTGGCCACGGGGGCGATGTCCGTCAGGGCGTAGCGCAGGACGGCGGCCATGCCGGGGGCGGCGATGCCCCTGCCCCGGTGCTCGGGGGCCACCCAGACGCCCTGGATCTGGCAGGCCCGGTCGGTGGCGGCGCCGATCTCGGCCTTGAAGACGACCTTGCCGTCGGCGTCGAAGCGGGCGAAGGAGCGGCCGGCGCCGACGAGCTCGGCGACCCGGGCCTGGTAGAGCAGGCCGCCGTCGCCGGCCAGCGGGGAGACGCCGACCTCCTCGGTGAACATGGCCACGCACGCCGGCATGATCGTCTGCAGTTCGTCCTTGCGGACGCGGCGGACGCGGGGGTCCGGGGCTATGACGTCGGACACGCGGTCGGTGACCATGAGGGGCTGGTGGGTGCGGACCTCGCGGGCCGGGCCCCACTGGGGTTCGAGCAGCCGCCAGAGCGCGGCGGTGGGCTCGGCCGGGCCGACGACGGAGGAGCAGCGGCGGCCCGCCCGGCGGGCGCGGTCGGCGAAGGCGCGGACGGCCCGTGGGGTGGCGCAGATGGGCACCAGGTTGGCGCCGGCGTAGCAGAGGGACGTCAGGACGCCCCCCTCGTACCAGCCCCACATCTCGCCGCCGAGCCGCCACGGGTCGAGGCCCGCGATCTGGACGCGGGCCTTCACGAAGGCGTTCGAGACCGGCTCGCGGTCGAGTATCGCGAGGGCGGCGTCCAGGTCGCTCGGTTCGAGGACCCGGGAAGTGGTCTGCGTCAACAAGTGCGGGGCCTTCACACAAGGGGGTCTGCTGGTTTCCGCACTGTACCCGCGGATCCCGGGGGCCGCCGCCCCCGGACCCCGGCTTGGCCTCCTCCGCGGCCCGGGCGGCTCCGCCCGGGCCTCCGGACGGTCCGTCAGCCGGCCACCGAGATCTGCGGTTCGCCGGACGTCACGCCGTCCTTCTCCATCTGCTCGGCGATCTTCATCGCCTCCTCGATCAGCGTCTCCACGATCTTCGACTCGGGGACGGTCTTGATGACCTCGCCCTTCACGAAGATCTGCCCCTTGCCGTTGCCGGAGGCGACGCCGAGGTCGGCCTCGCGGGCCTCGCCGGGGCCGTTGACGACGCAGCCCATGACGGCGACGCGCAGCGGGACCTCCATGCCCTCCAGGCCGGCCGTGACCTCCTCGGCGAGCTTGTAGACGTCGACCTGGGCGCGGCCGCAGGACGGGCAGGAGACGATCTCCAGGCCGCGCTGACGCAGGTTCAGCGACTCCAGGATCTGGATGCCGACCTTGATCTCCTCGACCGGCGGGGCGGACAGCGACACCCGGATGGTGTCGCCGATGCCCTGCGAAAGCAGCGCCCCGAAGGCGACGGCGGACTTGATGGTGCCCTGGAAGGCGGGGCCCGCCTCGGTGACGCCGAGGTGCAGCGGGTAGTCGCACTGGGCGGCGAGCTGGCGGTAGGCCTCGACCATCACGACCGGGTCGTTGTGCTTGACGGAGATCTTGATGTCCCGGAAGTCGTGCTCCTCGAAGAGCGACGCCTCCCACAGGGCGGACTCGGCCAGCGCCTCGGGGGTCGCCTTGCCGTACTTCTGGAGCAGGCGCCGGTCCAGGGACCCGGCGTTCACGCCGATGCGGATCGGGGTGCCGTGGTCCTTGGCCGCCTTGGCGATCTCCTTGACCTTGTCGTCGAACTGCTTGATGTTGCCCGGGTTCACGCGGACCGCCGCGCAGCCGGCCTCGATCGCGGCGAAGACGTACTTGGGCTGGAAGTGGATGTCGGCGATCACCGGGATCTGCGACTTGCGGGCGATGGTCGCGAGCGCGTCGGCGTCGTCCTGGGTGGGACAGGCGACCCGGACGATCTGGCACCCGGAGGCGGTCAGCTCGGCGATCTGCTGGAGGGTCGCCCCGATGTCGGACGTACGCGTGGTCGTCATCGACTGCACGGACACGGGGGCGTCCCCGCCCACCGCCACTGACCCGACCTGGATCTGCCGGGTCTTCCGGCGCTCGGCGAGCTTGGTCGGAACGGACGGCATGCCGAGAGAAATCGCAGTCATCTGCTGTGCAACCCCAAGTCGTGGATCTAGGTCCGGCTCCCCGTGAGCAGCGGGCTCCGCGCTCCGAGATTACGGCAATGGCCGACGCCGGGGCACATCGCGCCGGTAAACCCGCTCGAAGGGCGACGGCCCGGAACCACAGGGTTCCGGGCCGCCGTGAACGGAAGGTGTCGTCCGCGGGCCCCGGCCGGGGCCGGGGCGAGGGGCACTACGAGATCCGTATCGGGTTCACCACGTCCGCGATCAGGACGAGGATCGTGAAGCAGACGAAGACCCCGGCGACCACGTACGCCACCGGCATCAGTTTCGCCACGTCGAACGGGCCGGGGTCGGGACGGCGCAGCACCCTGGCGAGGTTGCGGCGCAGCGACTCCCAGAGGGCGCCCGCGATGTGCCCGCCGTCGAGCGGCAGCAGCGGGAGCATGTTGAACAGGAACAGGGAGAGGTTGAAGCCGGCGAGCAGCATCACGAACATGGCGAGCTGCTGCGAGGCGGGGATGTCGAGGGTGGCGATCTCGCCGCCGACCCGGGCCGCGCCGACGACGCCCATCGGCGAGTCGGGTTCGCGGGGGCCGTCGCCGAAGGCCGCGTCCCACAGGGCGGGGACCTTGGAGGGCAGTGCGGCGAGGGAGTCGACGGCGTCGCCGACCCGGTCGGTCATCCAGGTCACGGAGTCGCCGAAGTCCTGTTTGACCACTCCGGTGGCCGCGCTGAAGCCGAGGAAGCCGGCCTTGACGTACTCGTCCTCGACGTAGGCGCCGTTGCCGTCCTTCTTGGCGACCAGGTTGGTGGCGATCTTCGCCTGGAGGGTCACCTCACGGCCGTCGCGCTCGACGACGATCGGCACGCTCTTGCCTGCGCTGTCGCGGATCAGGTCGGAGAGCGTGCCCCAGTCCTCGGTGCGGACGCCGCCGAAGGCGACGATCCGGTCGCCGGCCTTCATGCCGGCCGCCTCGGCCGGGGACTCGGGGTCCGCGGCCTTGCACTTGTCGCGGTTCTCGCTCTGCGAGATGACGCAGGGGGAGACCGAGCTGACCGTGGTGGTCTGCTGCTGGATGCCGAAGCCCATCAGCACGGTCAGGAACAGGACGACCGCGAGGATCAGGTTCATGAACGGGCCGGCGAACATCACGACGACCCGTTTCCACGGCTTGCGCGTGTAGAAGAGCCGCTTGTCGTCGCCGGGCTTGAGCTCCTCGAAGGCGGCGGAGCGGGCGTCCTCGATCATGCCCCGCCACGGCGAGGTGGAGCGGGCCTCCAGCCGGCCGTCGGGGCCCGGCGGGAACATGCCGATCATGCGGATGTAGCCGCCGAACGGGATCGCCTTGACGCCGTACTCGGTCTCGCCCCTGTTCCGCGACCAGAGGGTCGGTCCGAAGCCGACCATGTACTGGGGCACGCGGATGCCGAACAGCTTGGCGGTGGACAGGTGGCCCAGTTCGTGCCAGGCGATCGAGAAGAGCAGGCCGGCCGCGAAGACGACTATGCCGAGGATGAACATCAGGGTCGTCATGCACGCGCCTCCGCGCTCGCCGTCCGGACTGTCAGTTCCCGGGCCCGCTTGCGCGCCCAGGTCTCCGCTTCGAGGACGTCCGACACGGTCAGCGGGGTTCCCGTCGCCGGGGTGCCGTGTTCCTCGACCACCCGGGTGACGGTCTCCATGATCCCGTTGAAGGGCAGCGCGCCGGCGCGGAACGCCTCCACGCACTCCTCGTTCGCGGCATTGAACACCGCCGGGGCGGTTCCCGCGAGCTCGCCGACGTGCCGGGCGAGGTTCACCGAGGGGAACGCCTCGTTGTCGAGGGGGAAGAACTCCCAGGTGGACGCCTTGCTCCAGTCGAAGACCGGGGCGGCGTCGGGAATCCGTTCGGGCCAGCCGAGGCCGATGGCGATGGGCCCGCGCATGTCGGGGGGCGTCGCCTGCGCCAGTGTCGATCCGTCCGTGAACTCAACCATCGAGTGGACATACGACTGCGGGTGCACGACGACCTCAATGCGGTCGAAGGGAATGTCGTAGAGCAGGTGCGCCTCGATGACCTCCAGACCCTTGTTGACGAGGGTCGCGGAGTTGATCGTGATGACCGGGCCCATGGCCCAGGTGGGGTGGGCGAGGGCGTCCTCGACGGTGACGTCCGCCAGCTGTTCCCTGGTGCGGCCGCGGAAGGGGCCGCCGGAGGCGGTGACGACGAGCTTGCGCACATCGGCCCGGGTGCCGGCGGCCAGCGCCTGGAAGAGGGCGGCGTGCTCGGAGTCGACCGGGATGATCTGACCCGGCGCGGCCAGCGCCCTGACCAGCGGGCCGCCGACGATCAGCGACTCCTTGTTGGCGAGCGCGAGGGTGCGGCCCGCCTCCAGTGCGGCGAGGGTCGGGGCGAGCCCGATGGACCCGGTGATGCCGTTGAGGACGGTGTGGCAGTCGGAGGCGGCGAGCCGGGTGGCCGCGTCCTTCCCGGCCAGGATCTCGGGCAGCGGCTCCCCCGGCCCGTACTGCGCGGACAGCGCCTCGCGCAGCGCCGGTACGACGTCCTCGCGGGCGACGGCGACCGTGCGCACCCGGAGCAGGCGGGCCTGCTCGGCGAGGAGGGCGACCCGGCCGCCGTTGGCGGACAGGGCGGTGACCCGGAAGCGGTCGGGGTTGCGCAGCACGAGGTCGATGGCCTGGGTGCCGATCGACCCGGTGGAGCCGAGGATCACCACGTCCTTCGGGCCGTCTCCCGCGACGGGGTCGTACACCAGGTGCGGGTCGGCGAGGGGAGCTGGAGCGTCGGTCATGGACCCCATTGTGTCGGGTCGCGCGCACCGCCGGGGCCCCGCCCCGGCGGCCCGGGGGTGTGTCGTGCGCGGCGCCGGTGCGGGAGGGGCCGGTTCCGCGGGCCGGCCCCTCCCGTCCGCGCGGATCAGCGGATCGGCCGGTGCGCGTTGTCACGCCGGGACGGGCCCGGGGTGGCGTCGGCGATCCAGGGGCCGTCGTCCGAGGGGTCGATGACGCCCTGCTCCAGCCACTCGTACGTGCCGGCGAGGACGCCCTTGACGACCTTGCGGTCGATGTCGTCGGTGTTGTTCCACAGCCGGCCGAAGAGCTCCTCGACGCGGACGCGGGCCTGGCGGCAGAAGACGTCGGCGAGCTGGTAGGCCTCGCGGCCGTTCTCGCCGCGGCCGCGCAGGAGTTCCGCGCGGACGCAGGCGGCGCTCATCGCGAACAGTTCGGCGCCGATGTCGACGATCCGTCCCAGGAAGCCCTGTTTGGTCTCCATCTTCCCCTGCCAGCGGGACATGGCGTAGAAGGTGGAGCGGGCCAGCTTGCGGGAGGTGCGCTCGACGTAGCGCAGGTGCGGGGACAGGTCGATGCCGTGCTTGAACTCGCCGTAGGAGCCGGGCAGCTGTCCCGGTCCGGCGACGAGTTTCGGCAGCCATCTGGCGTAGAAGACGCCCGCGTTGGCGCCCGCCCTGGCCTTGTCGCCCAGTGACTTCCGGGGGTCGATGAGATCGCCCGCGACCGAGAGGTGGGCGTCGACGGCCTCACGGGCGATGAGCAGGTGCATGATCTCGGTGGAGCCCTCGAAGATGCGGTTGATGCGCAGGTCGCGCAGCATCTGCTCGGCCGGTACGGCCCGTTCGCCGCGGGCGCTGAGGGACGCGGCGGTCTCGAAGCCGCGTCCGCCGCGGATCTGGACCAGTTCGTCGGCCATCAGCCAGGCCATCTCGGAGCCGTACAGCTTGGCGAGGGCGGCCTCGATGCGGATGTCGTTGCGGTTCTCGTCGGCCATCTGCGAGGACAGGTCGACCACGGCTTCGAGGGCGAAGGTGGTGGCGGCGATGAAAGCGATCTTGGAGCCGACGGCCTCGTGCAGCGCCACCGGCTTGCCCCACTGCTCGCGGGCCGCCGACCACTCGCGGGCGATCTTCAGGCACCACTTGCCGGAGCCGACGCACATCGCGGGAAGCGACAGGCGGCCGGTGTTGAGGGTGGTGAGGGCGATCTTGAGGCCCTGGCCCTCCTCGCCGATGCGGTGGGAGGCGGGGACGCGGACCCGGTGGAAGCGGGTGACGCCGTTCTCCAGGCCGCGCAGGCCCATGAAGGCGTTGCGGTTCTCGACGGTGACGCCCTCGGAGGCCGCCTCGACCACGAACGCGGTGATGCCGCCCCGGTGGCCCTCGGACTTCGGCACCCTCGCCATGACCA
Source organism: Streptomyces fungicidicus (assembly GCF_003665435.1). Taxonomy (NCBI): domain Bacteria; kingdom Bacillati; phylum Actinomycetota; class Actinomycetes; order Kitasatosporales; family Streptomycetaceae; genus Streptomyces; species Streptomyces fungicidicus. Next base: position 6,336,273 of record NZ_CP023407.1, on the reverse strand, counting down.
CGAGGAGGTCGGCGACGACCCCGTTGGTGGTCCACAGCTTCACCCCGTCGAGGACGTAGTCGTCGCCCTCGGGGACGGCGGTGGTGGCAAGCCGGGCCGGGTCCGAGCCGACGTCCGGCTCGGTGAGCAGGAAGGCGGAGATGTCGGTGCGGGCGCAGCGCGGCAGGAAGGTCTCCTTCTGCTCCTTCGTGCCGAAGATCTTCAGCGGCTGCGGGACGCCGATCGACTGGTGGGCGGAGAGCAGCGCGCCGATCGCCGGGTTGGCGGAGCCGACCAGGGCGAGGGCCTTGTTGTAGTACACCTGGGTGAGGCCCAGGCCGCCGTACTTGGTGTCGATCTTCATGCCGAAGGCGCCGAGCTCCTTGAGCCCGGTGATCACCTCGTCGGGGATCAGCGCGTCGCGCTCGATCCGGGCTCCGTCGATCTTCGTCTCGCAGAAGTCGCGGAGCTTGGCGAGGAACTCCTCCCCGCGCTGGACGTGCTCGTCGTCGGGAAGGGGGTGGGGGTGGATCAGGTCGAGCCGGAAGCGGCCGAGGAACAGTTCCTTGGCGAAGCTGGGCTTGCGCCAGTCCTGCTCCCTGGCTGCCTCCGCGACCTCGCGGGCCTCACGTTCGGTGACCGTGGGCCGGGACGGAGACTCGGGTACTGCGGACATGAGGCTCACCTCGCCGCGAATGGGATCGTGTCATTACATTACTGACTGGTGCTACCCGTTCGTATGTACCCGATGCGCGGTCGCCCCGCCACCCTTCGTGCGGCCGTTCGGCCTATAAGCCCGCCGCCTCAGCGGGCGGGCGCGGACAGGACCAGACGGCCGTCGTGGACCTCCGCGACCCGGTCGACGGCGGTGAGCAGGGCACGGTCGTGCGTGACCAGGACGGTGGCGGTGGCCCGCCGGTGGGTGAGCCCGGTCAGCAGGTCCATCACGGCGGCGCCGCGCTCCTGGTCGAGGGCGCTGGTGGGTTCGTCGACCAGCAGGACGGTGGGGTCGTTCATCAGGGCGCGGGCGATGTTCACCCGCTGGCGCTGGCCGCCGGACAGCTGGTGCGGGCGGCGGCCGGCCTGGTCGGCGAGGCCGACGGCGTCGAGCAGTTCCAGGGCCCGGCCGCGCGCCCTGCCGGGTGAGCGGCCGTCGATCCCGGCCATGACCTGGAGCTGTTCGGCGGCGGTGAGGGAGGGAAGCAGGTTGGGCTGCTGGAAGACGATGCCGATGCTGCGCCGGCGCAGTGCGGCGAGCTCGCCCCGGCTCAGCCCGGTGGTCGGCGTGCCGTCGACGGCGACGGTGCCGGAGTCGGGGGTGACGAGGGTGGCGGCGACGGCGAGCAGGCTGGACTTGCCGGAGCCGGACGGCCCGACCACGGCCGTGACGCTGCCCCGGGGGACGTCCAGGCTGACGTGGTCGAGGGCGGTCAGACGGGTGTCGCCGTCGGGGTAGGTGAGGGTGATGTCGGTCAGTTCGAGGCTCATCGGGCGCTCCCCAGGGCGGTCAGCGGGTCCACGGAGGTGATGCGGCGGACGGAGAGGGCGGCCCCGAGCGCGCCGAGGGCGATCGTCACGGCGGCGGGGACCAGTACGGTCGCGGGGGTCAGGGCGAAGGGGATGTCGGAGCCGCTGAGGGCGGCGCCGGCCGCGGCGGCGACGGCGGTGCCCGCCAGGGTTCCGCCCGTCAGCAGGACCAGCGCCTGGCCGAGGGCGTCCGCCAGCAGGCGGCGCGTGGGGGCGCCCAGCGCCTTCAGGACGGCGATGTCGCCGCCGCGCTGGATGGTCCACACGGTGAAGAAGGCGCCGACAACCAGGGCGGAGATGGCGAACAGGAAGCCGCGCATCAGCTGCAGGGAGCCGTTCTCGGAGGTGTAGGAGCCGATCGCGGACAGGGAGTCGTCCTTGGTGACGGTCCTGGTGCCGACGGCCCGGTCGCCGGCCGCGAGGTCGGCGCCCCGCTCGGTGTCGAGGGCGATGACGGTCGCGGTGGGACCGCCGTCGCGGGCGCCGGCGGGCGGGGCGAGGGCGCTCCAGGTGTCCAGGGAGGCCCAGACGACGGGTGTGTGGCTGAAGGAGGCGTCCCCGCGGGCCGCGGCGACGGTGAGCTCGCGTCCGGCGAGGGTGACGGCGTCGCCCTCGCCGACGCCGAGTTCCCCGGCCGCGGCGGTCGACAGCACCACCGTGCCGTCCTCCACCCGCTCCCCGGCGGGGGCCAGCGGGGAGCCCGGCAGGACGCCGAAGACGGAGACGCCGGCGCTGCGGTCACCGGCGTTCGCCCGGGTGGTGGTGATGCCGAGCGGCTCGGCGCGGGTCACTCCGGGAACCCGCGCCCAGTGCCGCCACTGCGCCTCGGTGACGACGGAGTCGGCGTACGAGAGGTCCTGGCCGCCGGCGGGGGCGGCGAAGGCGAGCCGGTCGGCGGGCAGCCCGGTGACGGCGGAGACGTTCTGCCGGGCGAGCCCGGCGGTCAGCCCCGAGAGGAGGCCGACCAGCAGGGTGATCAGCACGACGACGGCGCCCATCAGGGCGAAGCGCCCCTTGGCGAACGTGAGGTCCCTCCAGGCGACGAACATGCCCCGGCCTGTCCCTTCGATCGGTGAAACGGTGTGCCCCCACCGTCGCGCCCGGCACCGGGCGGGGGCATCGCCCCCGGGAGCGGGCTTTGCGAATCGAAGGACCGGTCCGCGTCTCCACCTTTTGATCGATGCCCGGTAGGGACGGTTTTCCGTAGGCTGGTGGGTGATGAACGGCCTCACTCCCACCAGCCGGGCTCTCACCCGGTCTCTGCACCTGCTCGTCGCGGGCCTGCTCGCGCTGGCCCTCGTCAGGGCGTCGGCCGAGCACGCGCCGGACACGGGCGCGGTGACCGGTGCGGGCGCCGCGCTGGCGGGGGTCTACGCGGTGGGACCGCTCACCCCGGCCGTGTCCGCCTCCCGCCGGGCCGCCGCGTGCTGGCTCGCGGCGCTGGGCGCGGTGTGGCTGCTGTTGCTGGCGCTGACGCCGGACGGGGTGTGGCTGGCGTTCCCGCTGTACTTCCTCCAGCTGCACCTGCTGTCCCGGCGCGGCGGGCTGCTCGCGGTCGCCGCCACGGCCGTCGCCGCGATCACGGCGTTCGCCGCGCACCGCGGGGAGTTCTCCCCCGCCGTGGCCATCGGGCCCGCGCTCGGGGCGGCCGTCGCCGTCGCGGTGGTGTGGGGGTACCAGGCCCTGTACCGGGAGAGCGAACGGCGCCGCCGGCTGATCGAGGAGCTCACCGTCACCCGCGCCGATCTGGCCGCCGCCCAGCACACCGCGGGCGTCCTGGCCGAGCGTGAGCGGCTGGCCCGTGAGATCCACGACACCCTCGCCCAGGGGCTGTCCAGCATCCAGCTGCTGCTGCGCGCCGCCGAGCGCGCCCTGCCCGGCCGGCCAGAGGCGGCCGGCGCCCATGTCGTCCAGGCCCGGCGGGCGGCCGTCGACAACCTCGCGGAGGCCCGCCGGTTCGTCGCCGCCCTCACCCCGCCCGCGCTGGACGGAACCACACTGGCCGGCGCCCTGGAACGGCTGTGCGCCACCACCGGCGCCCAGCACCGCGTCGCCGTGACCTTCCGCCGCACCGGCACGCCCCGCGCCCTGCCGACCGCCCTCGAGGTGGCCCTGCTGCGCGTCGCCCAGTCCGCGCTGTCCAACACCGTCCGCCACTCCGGGGCCGCCACCGGCGAGGTCACCCTGGCCCACCTGGAGGACGGCGTGCGGCTCGACGTCGTCGACGACGGCGCCGGTTTTGACCCCGGGCGGCTTCCGGCGCCGGATCCGGCCGCCGGCGGGTTCGGCATCGCCGCGATGCGGGCGCGGGCCCGTTCGCTCGGCGGCACCCTGGCCGTGGAGTCGTCCCCGGGCCGCGGCACCGCCGTGTCGGCGTGGTTCCCCTCCGACGCGCGGGAAGACGCCCGGGAACAGCGCCCCGCCGCTCCCGGACCGCGCCGCGGCGCCCCGGACGGGAACGAGGCACACCGGTGAGCGGCCTCCCGATCCGCATCCTGATCGCCGACGACCACCCGGTGGTGCGGGCGGGGCTGCGCGCGGTGCTGGAGACCGAGCCGGACTTCGCCATCGTCGCCGAGGCCGCCACCGCCGAGGAGGCCGTGGAGCTGGCCGCTGCCGGCGGGTCCGACGTCGTCCTGATGGACCTGCAGTTCGGCCGCGGCATGAACGGATCGCAGGCCACCGCCGCCATCACCGCCCGTCCCGGCGCGCCCCGCGTGCTGGTCGTCACCACCTACGACACCGACGCCGACACCCTCCCGGCGATCGAGGCCGGGGCCACCGGGTACCTGCTCAAGGACGCCCCGCCCGAGGAACTGGCCGCCGCCGTGCGCACCGCCGCCGCGGGACGCACCACCCTCGCGCCGGCGGTCGCCGACCGGCTGATGAACCGACTGCGCGCACCGCACGCCGCGCTGACCCGGCGCGAGACGGAGGTGCTCTCGCTGGTCGCCGAGGGACTGTCCAACCAGGGCATCAGCGCACGGCTGCAGCTCACCCGGGCCACGGTCAAGTCCCACCTGGCGCACGTCTACGCCAAACTCGGCGTCGACTCGCGCACCGCCGCGGTCGCCGCCGCCCTGGAGCTCGGCGTCATCCGCCGCTGAGGGACAATTCGTCCGGTGCCGGTTCCTCCCCTCGCCAGGCCCCGAAGAAGGGTGTCGAAGCGCTTCGACAGCCTATGGACACCCGTCCTTCTCTGCGGCTACTGTCGAACCACCCTCACCCACCCCTATTCGTTCTGGCGCACCGTCGAAGCGCTTCACAACAGCTTGGAGAACCGGATGGTCACCCTCGCCGAGGTCGCCCAGCACGCCGGAGTCTCCGCGAGCACGGTGAGCTATGTCCTCAGCGGCAAGCGGTCCATCTCGGTGAACACCCGGCAGCGGGTGGAGCGGAGCATCCGCGAGCTCGGGTACCACCCGAACGCCGGGGCCCGCGCCCTGGCCAGCAGCAGGTCCAACATCATCGCGCTGATGATGCCGCTGCGCACGGACATGTACGTGCCGGTGATGATGGAGATCGCCATCGCGGTGGCCACCACGGCCCGCACCCACGGGTACGACGTGCTGCTGCTCACCGGCGAGGAGGGACCGGACGCGGTGCGCCGCGTGGCGGGCAGCGGACTCGCCGACGGCATGATCCTCATGGACGTCGAACTCGACGACGAGCGGCTGCCGTTGCTGAGGGAGACCGACCGGCCCGCGGTGCTGATCGGGCTGCCTGCCGACACCGCGGGGCTCACCTGCGTCGACCTCGACTTCAAGGCCACCGGCGCGCTGTGCGTGGAGCACCTCGCCGAGCGGGGGCACCGCGACATCGCCGTCGTCGGCGAGGCCCCGGCGGTCTACGAGCGCCACACCGGCTTCGCCGAGCGGACCCTGGACGGGCTGCGCGGCCGGGCGCGGGAGGTGGGGCTGCGGCTGCTGCACCGGCCGTGCGAGGGCGGGTACGACGCGATGGCCGTGACCCTCGCCCGGATCCTCGACGAACGGCCCGGCACCACGGGCTTCGTGGTGCAGAACGAGTCGGCGGTGGAACCGCTGCTCGCCCTGCTGCGGCAGCAGGGCCGGGCCGTGCCGGAGGACGTCTCGGTGGTCGGTGTCTGCCCGGAGCAGGTCGCCGTGCAGGCCTCGGTCCGGCTGACGTCGGTCGCCATCCCCGCCCAGGAGATGGGCCGGCACGCCGTGGAGCAGCTGGTGGCCAAGCTCGAGGGACGGGGCGGCGACGAGGTCGTCCTGCTCGCGCCCGAGCTGACGGTCCGGGCCAGTTCGGGACCGGCCCCGGTGCAGTGACGCACGCCGTACGGCACGAGGCCGCCCGCACCGGGCACCGGTGCGGGCGGCTCGGGTGTGTCCTCGGCTAACCGCCCGACACCGTCAGGTTGTTGGTGCGGAAGTCCAGTCCGCCGGCGGACGAGGTGATCTCGTAGCCGAACTGGACGTCGCCGATGGTCTCGTTGCCCATCCAGCCCTTGGTGTCCTTGATCCACTTGAGGACCGGGAGGATGTTGACGGTGCCGGAGTTCGAGTCCGAGGTGCGCAGGAACGAGAACACCTCGTTGGCGCCGTTGTTCCCCTTGTAGACGTTCCAGGTGTGGCCGCCGAGGCTCACCGTGCCCTGGGAGGTGCCGAGCGGGCCCACGGCGCCGTTGTGGTTGACCCAGAGCATGATCTCGTAGTCGTAGTCCGTGTCCCAGATGTCGTACGAGGTGTTGTACGCGCCCGAGGACGGGACGGTGACGTTGTAGCTGCTGGTGAGCGAGGCGAGGGAGGTGATCGGCTTGTTGATCACCTTCTTGGCGTTCGGGTAGGACTTGATGCCGCCGGTGTTGGGGTGGTCGGCCCACACGCCCCAGTTGGTTCCGGAGTTGGCCCAGACGCACTGGGCGCCGGCGCCGGAGCCCCAGATGTTGTTGTAGAGGGTGTAGCCGTTGAGGCCGGTGTTGCCCCACTGGTCGCAGGAGCTCCAGACGGCGGCGTGCGCGGGGGCGGAGGCCAGTCCGACCGTCGCGCCGAGCGCGAGGGCGGGCGCCAGCAGGACCTTGGTGATCCTGCGCAAGGTGCTTGTTGCCATGGTGTTCCTTCCATGGGTGGGGGGAATTGCGGCGGTCACCGCGCCTTCGGCGTGAGGACGCGGTCTTCTCCGGCGACCAGGTCGAGCGGCTCGGCGCCGGCGGAAGTCCACAGGTCGATGCGGTGGGTCCGGGTGGGCCGGAGGACGGCGGTGGCGCCGTCCGGGGACCAGGTGAGGTCGAGCGTCGCGCCGAAACGGGTGCGGATGCCGTGCAGCCGGCCGCTCGGGTACGCGGGGAGGGGCGCCGGCAGCAGGACCAGCCGGTCGGGGGTGGACTGCACGAGCGCCTCGATCATCACGGCGGGCAGCGTGTGGGCGGCGTCGGCGTTGTAGACGTGGCGGTGGGGGTAGTGCGCGCTCATCAGGGAGGCGTGGAAGAAGTCGCCGTCGAGGACCTGGCCGAGCGCGTGGGCGACCCGTTCGCCGTCCCGCAGGCGGGCCGCGATCAGCGCGTGGTGCAGATGGCCGTGCGCGGAGTCGTTCTCGGCGCCGCGCAGTTCCAGGGCGCGACGGGCGGCGGCGGCCAGCTCCGGGGTGTCGTAGGGGGTGATCTCGTCCAGCGGCCAGACGCCGTAGAGGTGGCTGAGGTGGCGGTGGTCGTAGGAGTCCTCCAGGCCGGGCCGGGCCCACTCGGCGAGCGCGCCGTCGCCGTTGATCCGGTGCGGGGGCAGCCGGTCGGCGAGGGCGCGCCAGCGGTCGGCGTGCTCCGGGTGGTAGGCGGCGGCGGTGAGCAGGGCGTGGCGGGCGGCGGAGAGGTCCATGGCCGCGTCGACGGTGCCCCAGCTCGCGTTGGCGGGTCGGTTCTCGGGCGAGTAGGAGGGGACGACGACCAGCCGGCCCTCGCTGTCGGTGCGGGTGAGGAAGTCCTCGTAGAAGAGCGCGACTTCGGCGAGGGCGGCGGCGGTGCGCGGGTCGCGTGCGCCGTGGATCTCGTCGTGGTCGACGAGCGGCTTGAGCAGCCAGTCGGCGCCGGCGGTCCACAGGTGCAGCGGGTACTCGCGGCTGAAGTGGTACGAGTGCCCCGACTCCCCGTCGCTGTGGGCGGGCGCGACGACTCCCCGGGTGCCGAAGACGGCGCGGGCGTTGTCCCGCCAGTCGGGCAACTGCCGCTGGATCAGGGAGGCCAGCGCCTCGGTGACCTCGGGGAGGGCCGCGGCGGCCGCTGAGGCGGTCTGCAGGTTGAGGTTGGCGTCGTTGGTGAAGGCGCCGGACCATGCGGTGTCCCAGTCACCGGTCCACAGCCCGGTGAGCCGGGGCGGGAAGAGGCCGCTGGAGGACAGCAGATGGTAGCGGCCGGCCGCGAAGAGCCGTTCGAGCAGGGCGGCGCTGCGCGGCCGGGCGAGCAACTCCGAGCCTGCCAGCAGGCGTTCGCCGGGATCGGCGGCCAGGTCGAGGGTGACGCGCCGGTAGGCGGTGCGGTGCAGGGGGAGATGGCGGTCGAGGAGAGCGTCGTACGAGGGCGGGTCCTCGCCGAGCAGTTCGCGCAGGGCGCGGCCCTCGGCGACCACGTCCGCCTCCCCGGTGTGCCGTCGCACCCGGGTGAGCAGCAGCACGGACCGGGCGCCCTCGACGTGCACGCCCGGCGGGGCGAGCGCGGTGCGGCCGCCGGTGACGGCGACCAGGGTGACGCCGGTGCAGGCGAGGTCGCTGCCGGGGTAGCGGGCGCGCAGGCTCAGCAGCGCACCCTCCGGGGTGAGGACGGCGCCGTGGCCGACGCCCAGACCGGTCGGGGTGCCGGGGAGCCGGTGGTCCAGGGAGACGTCGAGGGTGAGCCCCGGTCCGGTGACGTGCTGGACGATCACGTCGTCGGCGCGGGAGACGAAGACCCTGCTGGTCCAGCCGGCGCCCGCGGCCTGCGCGACGCCGGTGGTGAAGTCGAGGGTGCGGCGGTACCCCTCCGGGTCCGGGACGCCGTCCGGGCGGCGCAGGCGGACCTGGAAGGCGGGGTGGAAGGCCCGCACCCACCGCAGCGGGCGGCCGTCGGTGAAGCCCTCCGCGGCTTCCCGGTCGCCGGACAGCAGACGGTCCTGGAGGAGCGGGAGCCGGTCCGCCAGCCGGGGTGGCAGCCGGTGCCCGTCGTCGCCCTCGCCGGGACGGACGAGGGTGTGGTGCGTGACGACGGTGCGGTCGTCGTCCGGGTCGCCGGACACGAGGGCGCCGTGGTGGCCGTTGCCGGTCAGGAAGGCGTCCTCCCAGCGGGCGGCGGGCCGTGGCTCCCAGGTTCCGTGGACGGGCTCCGTGCTCATGGCTTCAGCACCGCCACGCCGTAGCGGCCCAGGGTGACGCGGTCGGTCACGGTCGTCTCCGTCAGCAGGTCGTGGTGCGTCCCCGGGACCTCCGCGGTCACCGGCTCGCGGCCGTGGTTGAGCAGGAACAGCAGCTCGCCGCGCCGGACCGCCTCGACCCCGTCCGGGAGCCCGTCGAGTACCGGCCGGACGCCGGCGCCGGCGGCGGCGCGGCCCAGCAGCGCGCGCAGCGCCTCCGGTTCGGGGAGCGTGGAGACGTACCAGGCGCGGCCCTTGCGGAGCACGGCGGGCAGTCCGTCGAGTTCCCCGCCCCGGTAGGGGACGGTCTCGTCGGCGGTGCCGTCCGGTTCCAGTTCCTCGGACCACAGGGTGCCGCGCAGGCCTCCCCCGCACTCGGCGGTCTCCCCCGGCTCCAGGGGCCACCACTCGTGCAGGGTGCGGATGCCGAACAGCTCGCGCAGCCGGGCGTCCATGCCGCCGGGACGTACCCGGTCGTCCTGGTCGGCGACGCCGGTCAGGAAGCCGCAGACGAGGGTGCCGCCGCCGCGTACGTACTCGAGGAGGTTGTCGACGGCCCGGTCGGTGAGCAGATAGAGCTGGGGGACGACGACGAGCCGGTAGCCGGTCAGGTCGTGGCCGGGGTGGGCGAAGTCGGTGGTGAGGCCGGCCCCCCAGAGCGCGCGGTGCCAGGCGCCCAGCACCTCCGGATAGTCGACCTCGCGGGAGGGCCGGGCCTCCTGGTCGCCGGCCCACCAGGAGTGCCAGTCGTGCAGCACGGCGACGTCGGCGGTGACCTGGCCGCCCGCCACGTGCGGGGCGATCCGCGCCAGGTCCGCGCCGAGCTCCTTGATCTCCTGGTACGTGCGTCCCCGCTCGCCGGCGTGGCCGACCATCCCGGAGTGGAACTTCTCCGCGCCCTGCCGGGACTGGCGCCACTGGAAGTAGCAGACGGCGTCGGCGCCCCGGGCGACGGCCTGGAGGGACCACAGGCGGTTGAGGCCGCGCGGCTTGGGGTGGTTCACCCGGCGCCAGTTGACCGGTCCGGCGGCCTGCTCCATCAGCATCCAGGGGCCGCGCGCCTGGGAGCGGGTCATGTCCTGGACCAGGGCGCCGGCCTGCGGGCCGTCGGGGTCGCGCGGGTCGGGGTAGAGGTCGACGGAGACGACGTCCTCCTCCTCGGACCAGCGCCAGGCGTCCTGGCCCGCCCACAGCGGCATGAAGTTGGTGGTGACCGGGAGGTGCGGGGTGTGCCGGCGGACGATGTCACGTTCGGCGGTGTAGCACTCCAGGAGCATGTCGGAGGTGAAGCGCTTGAAGTCGAGCACCTGGGTGGGGTTCTTCAGGTAGTGCGCGTGGCGGGGCGGCAGCACCTCGGCCCAGTCGCCGTAGCCCTGGCTCCAGAAGGCGGATCCCCAGGCGGTGTTGAGGGCGTCCAGCGAGCCGTAGCGGTGGCGCAGCCAGGCCCGGAAGCGGTCGGCGGCCTCGTCTCCCCAGTCGTAGGTGCAGTACTCGTTGTTGATGTGCCACAGGGTGAGGGCCGGGTGGCCGGCGTACCGGGCCGCCAGGTCCTCGGTGAGGGCGGCGGCGTAACGGCGGTAGGTGGCGCTGGAGTGGGAGAAGTGCTGCCGGCCGCCCCACCACTCGGTCCGGCCGTCCGCGTCGCGGGGCAGGGTGTCGGGGTGGAGGTGGCCCATCCAGGGCGGCGGGGAGGCGGTCGGGGTGGCGAGGACGACGCCGACGCCGTTGTCGTGCATCAGGTCCATCAGCCGGTCCAGCCAGCCGAAGTCCCGCTCTCCCGGACGGGGTTCGAGCTTCGACCACGAGAACACCCCGAGGGTGACGGAGTTGACGCCGGCCTCCTTCATCAGGCGGACGTCCTCGTGCCAGACCTCCTCGGGCCACTGCTCGGGGTTGTAGTCGCCGCCGTAGAGAAGACGACCACGGGTCACATCACTGAGCCTGGGCAAGGGAACCTCTCATCGAGGGGCGAGCGGAGAAACCTCAAGGGGCGCGGGGAGCTGCGCGACCAGCCACGACGGACCGCGGCCGGCGAACCACGCGGCCTCCCCCGCGACTCAGGGCGCTAGCCCTTGACGGCGCCGGTGAGCATGCCCTTCTTGAAGTGCTTCTGGACGAAGGGCGACAGCACGGCCACCGGCAACAGCGCCATCACCATGACGGCCATCTGCACGGCCAGACCGGACAGCTCACCGGTTTTGATCGCCTGGCCCAGGCCGACCGGCGCCTCCTGCTTCTGCACCAGCTGGATCATGACGTTCTGCAGCGGGAGCATGTCCTGGTCGTTCAGGTACAGCGAGGCGTTGAACCAGGCGCTCCAGTAGCCGACGGCGTAGAACAGCGTGATCACCGCGACCACCGCACGGGACAGCGGCAGCACGATCTGCCACAGGATCCGCAGGTCGCCGGCGCCGTCGATGCGGGCGCTGTCGATCAGCTCCTGCGAGATGCCCATGAAGAAGCCGCGCAGCACCAGGATGTTGAAGACGCTGATCGCGCTGGGCAGGATCAGCGCGAGGTAGCTGTCCGTCAGGCCCAGGGACTGCACCAGCAGGTAGGTGGGGATGAGGCCGGCGCTGAAGAACATCGTGGCCAGCAGCACCATGAGGATCCAGCGGTGGCCGAGGGAGCCGGTGCGGGACAGTCCGTAGGCGCACAGCACCGACACCGTCATCGAGAACACGGTGCCGACGAGGGTGATGCCGATGCTGACGAGCGCGGCCCGGGTGACCTGGCCGCCGCTGAGCAGCTCCTGGTAGGCGACGAAGGTGATGTCGGTCGGGATCATCACCAGCCCGCCGGCCTCGTCGATGGCCTTGCGCGTGGACAGGCTGGTGACCACGACGATCCACAGCGGGAACAGGATGGCCAGGCAGGCGAGGAGCAGGACCAGCCCCTTGCCCGCGAGCCCGGCCCGGGTGGGCTTCTCCTCCCACACCGGCCGGGGCGGGGCCGCCCAGCGGCCGGGCGTGCGCGCGGGCTTGTCGATGACGGCGGTCACTTCTTGTACACCCCCTGCTCGCCCATGAGATGGGCCACCTTGTTGGCCATCAGGACCAGGCCGAGACTGATGACGCCCTTGACGAGCCCCGCGGCGGCCGCGTAGCCGAAGTCCTGGTTGCGCACGCCGTTCCACCACACGAAGGTGTCGAGGACCTCCGCGGCTCCCGGTCCGACGGCGTCGCGTTGCAGCAGGATCTGTTCGAAGCCGACCGTCAGGGCGTCACCGACGCGCAGCACCAGCAGCAGGGCGATCACCGGGCGCAGCGCGGGCAGCGTGACGTGCCACATGCGGCGCCAGCGGTTCGCGCCGTCCATCGCGGCGGCCTCGTACAGGTCGGGGCTGACCGAGGCCAGCGCGGCGAGGAAGACGATGATCCCCCAGCCGGCGTCCTTCCACACGCTCTGCGCGGTGACCAGGAACTTGAAGGTGTCCGGGTCGGTCATCAGGCTGAGCCCGTCGTACCCGTGGTCGCGCAGCAGCTGGGACAGCAGCCCCGCGCCGCCGAAGAGCTGCTGGAAGACGGCGATGACCAGCACCCACGAGAAGAAGTGCGGCAGGTAGAGGACGGCCTGCGAGATCGCCCGCACCCGGGGCCTGACCACGCTGTTGATGAGCAGCGCGAGCAGGATCGGGATCGGGAAGTACAGCACCAGCTGCAGGACGAACAGCAGCAGCGTGTTCTGCACGGCGTTCCAGAACGCCGAGTCCTCGAAGATCCGCTGGAAGTTCTCCAGGCCGACCCAGGGGCTGTGCAGGATGGAGACGATCCCGTTGTCGCTGATGTAGGGGTCGTACTCCTGGAACGCGACGACGTTGCCGAGGATCGGCACGTAGTTGAAGAGCAGCACCAGCAGCACGGCGGGCAGCGTCATCAGCAGCAGCACGCGGTCGCGCCGGAACCTCACCCGCAGGCCCTGCTTCGCGGCCGGCGGCTCCTTCGGAGCCCCGGGGGCGCCGCCGTGCGCCGCCGGGGCGTTCTCGTTGACTTCTTCGGCCTCGGTTCCGGTCCGAGGCACCGTGCTGTGGGACACGGCGGTTCTCCTTGCCTCGGTACCTGGTCAGCCGGCCGCCGAGCCGTTCTCGTCGAGGATCTCGCGGTACCAGTCGCGCAGCTTGTCGCCGCCCTTGCTCTTCCAGTCGGACACGGCCTGCTGCACGTCGCTGATCTTCTTGCGGCCGCGGACGACGTCGTCCTCCAGCTGCTCGAAGTCGTTGGAGAGGTTGGTGTAGCGGGCCGGTTCGGTGATCTGCATGCCGTAGAAGGCGGGCTTCCTGGTGACGGCGCCCATCCGCTGCTGCCACTCGACCTGGCCCTTGGCGACCTCGGGGAAGTCGGGGTGGGCGATGGTCGCGGCGGGGCTGGCCACCATCACATAGGCGTTCATCACGTCGATGTTGCCCTGGTCGGTCTTGGTGGGCACACCGTCCTTGACGGTGTAGTGGGTGCCCTCCACGCCGTAGTTGGTGGCCATGTACTCCTTGGTTCCGTACGGCGCGGCGGTGACGTTGGCGACCGCCAGCACGTCCCGGACGACGGCCTCGGAGGCCTTCTTGTTGATGAAGGCGAAGATGCCGGCCGGGTTCTGCGCCCACAGTGTCGGGGCGCCGCCGTCGTGGCCGAAGATGTCCATACCCCAGATCTTGAAGTCGGGGTTCTGGGTGGCCTGTTCGGCGGTGCGGCTCCACCACTGCGAGGAGTCCTGGTTGTAGATGAGGAACTCACCGGCGGCGAACTTGGGCCCGGGGTCGGTGGCGTTGCTCTTGCCCAGCTTGGCGTCGGGGTGGACGACGCCGGCGGCGAACAGCTTGCGGGTCCACTCCAGGGCCTCGAGGTACTCCTCGGTCTCGATGCGGTAGACCAGCTTGCCGTCCACCTCGTTCCAGCCGAGCGACTTCTCGTTGCCGGAGAGCACGCCGAAGGCGTTGAAGGCGGTCCACTTCATGTCCAGGCAGGCCCAGCGCTTGGCCCTGGCGTTGGTGGCGTCCTTGGCGAGGGCCATGAACTCGTCGCAGGAGCGCGGGACCTCGTAGCCCTCCTTCTCGAATATGTCCTGGCGGTAGAGCGGCACGATGCCGGTGACGTACGAGGAGGGCATGGGCAGGCCGCGCAGCTTGCCGCCGAAGATGGAGCGCTGCCAGGCGTCGGTGGGGATCGCCGCGAGGTTCGGGTAGTCCTTGACCGCGTCGCCGGACAGGTAGGGGCCGAGGTCGGCGAACTTGCCGATGATGGCGCTGGGGATCTTGCCCGTCATGTTCCAGCCGGGCACGACCACCACGTCGGGGACCTCGCTGGAGGCGAGGACCGCGCCGAGCTTCTGGTCGTAGGTGTTGCCGTCCTGGTTCTGCCAGACCACGTCGACGCCGATGAGGTCGTTCATCGACGTGTAGTAGGCGTTGCCGTCCTTGGGCGGGGAACCCCAGAACGGCGACATGACGGTGACCTTGTTGCCCTTGCCGAGCTTCTTCGGCACCGACGTCTTCAGGCCCGCCAGGTCGAGCTTGCCGGTGAAGCCGACCGCGGAGCCGTTCTTGCTGGGGATGTCGGGGGTGACCACGTTGCTGGCCACGTACGCCGGCAGGAGCTTCTTGGCGTCCTTGCCCGAGGTGGTGCCGTCGCGCGAGCCTCCGTCGGATCCGCCGCACGCGGCGAGCAGCGGCATTCCCCCCGCCACCGCTGCGGTGGCGACCGCCGTGGAGGCGAGGAAGCTTCTCCGGCTGGGCCCGGAGGAGTGGGAGGCGGCGTTCGGCGTCATTGCGTCAACCCTTCATGGCGCACCAGGACACCCGGCGGTGGCCGTCGGCTGCGGTGTCTTCAGTGGAACTGGCTGAGCCGAAGCGGTGGTTCGGCGGAAGGTGCGCCGGAATGGCGGGCCTCGCAGTCGAAGCGCTTCGATGTTGCTGCGAGGTTAAGTGAACACCCAGGGGCACACAAGAGTCGCATCCAAGATTCCTCGGATGTCTGAGCGAGAGAAGTGCGGTCATACCGCCCATGCACCGTCGGCGAGGCGTCCGATCTGTTGCCCACGGATCCCTTGACACCCACCCCCACCCCGAATGAGCATCGAAGCGCTTCGAAAGCGCCTCGCCGCTCCACCCCGAGGGGAACTTCACGTGACCGCACACACGCCGCCCGCACCGCTTTTCCGCGACACGGACCAGCCGTTCGCGAAGCGCATCGACGATCTTCTGTCGCGGCTGACCCTCGACGAGAAGATCGGATTCCTGCACCAGTTCGGGCCGTCCGTCGAGCGTCTGGGCGTCGCCGCCTTCCGCACCGGCCAGGAGGCCCTGCACGGTGTCGCCTGGATGGGCCCGGCCACGGTCTTCCCGCAGGCCGTCGGCCTCGGCGCCACCTGGAACGAGGAGCTGGTCCGCCGGGTGGGAGAAGCGGTGTCCCGGGAGGCCCGGGCGATGCGCGCCCGCGACGAGCGGGTCGGCCTCAACGTCTGGGCGCCGACCGTCAACCTGCTGCGCCACCCGCTGTGGGGCCGCAACGAGGAGGGCTACTCGGAGGACCCGAAGCTCACCTCGGCCATCGCCACCGCCTACACCCGCGGCCTGCGCGGCGACCACGGGCTGTACTGGCGCACCGCCCCCGTCCTCAAGCACTGGCTGGCGCACAACAACGAGACGGAGCGCGACACCACCTCCAGCTCCGTGCGCCCCCGCGTGCTGCACGAGTACGACCTGCGCGCCTTCCGGGACACGGTGGAGGCGGGCGCGGTGGCCGGGGTGATGCCGGCGTACAACCTGGTCAACGGGCGCCCGAACCACGTGTCGCCCTATCTGCGCACGCAGTTGCGCGCCTGGACGGACCAGGACCTGCTGGTCTGCTCGGACGCCGGCGCGCCGTCCAACCTGGTCGACTCCGAGCACTACTTCGACACGCACGAGGAGGCCACCGCGGCGGCCCTGCGGGCGGGCGTCGACAGCTTCACCGACCACGGCACCGACAGCACGAAGATCATCGGACGTGTGGCGGGCGCCCTGCAGCGGGGCCTGCTCACGGAGGACGACATCGACACGGCGGTCCGCCGCCAGCTCTCGGTGCGTTTCCGGCTCGGCGAGTTCGACCCGGGCGCGGACCCGTACGCCGGGGAGCAGCCCTTCGACACCCCGGAACACCGGGCGCTCGCCCTGGAGGCCGCCGAGCAGGCGGTCGTCCTGCTCAAGAACGACGGCCCCCTGCCGCTCGCCCCGGACAGCCGCGTCGCGGTCGTCGGACTGCTCGCCGACGAGTGCAAGCTGGACTGGTACAGCGGCAGCCTCATCCACCGCTCCACCCCGCTGGAGGGCCTCTACGAACGTTTCGGCGCCGAGCGCGTCGAGTTCGCGGAGGGCGTGGACCGGGTGCTGCTGAAGACCTCCGCCGGTGCGTTCCTGCACGTGCCGCCGGCCCCCGACGCCCCGGAGGCGGCACGGGGCGCCGAGGGCGCGCTCGACCCGGCGCTGCTCGCGGGCCGCACCGATCTGCCGCCGCTGACCGCCGGGCCGGGCGGCACCGAACTCGCCCTGGCCGACTGGGGCGACGGCGTGCTCACGCTGCGCGCGCCCGACGGCCGCTACCTCTCGGTCGCCGAGGACGGCTACGTCCGCGCCTCCGCCGACCAGCCGGGCGGCTGGATCGTGCAGGAGACGTTCCGGCTCGAACCGCACGGGGACGGTCACCTCCTCAGGCATGTGGGAACAGGACGCCATGTGCAGGTCGCCGCCGACGGAGTGAAGGTTGCCGAGGAGGATCCCGAGGTCTTCGAGCTGGTCGTCGCCGAACGCGGCGAGGACGCGGTCGGCCGCGCCGCCGCCGGGGCCGACGTGGTCGTGGTGGTCGCGGGCAACGATCCGCACATCAACGGCCGGGAGACCGAGGACCGTACGACGCTCCGGCTGCCCGCCCAGCAGGAGCGCCTGCTGCGCGCGGCCCGCGCCGCCAACCCGAACACGGTGCTGGCGC
This sequence comes from Streptomyces fungicidicus, assembly GCF_003665435.1. Lineage (NCBI taxonomy): Bacteria > Bacillati > Actinomycetota > Actinomycetes > Kitasatosporales > Streptomycetaceae > Streptomyces > Streptomyces fungicidicus. Next base: position 6,319,472 of record NZ_CP023407.1, on the reverse strand, counting down.
TGGTCTCCGCCTATCCGTACGCGGTGGACACGGCGGACCTTCCCGCGGTGCTCTGGACCGCGCACGGCGGCCAGGCCGCGGGCACCGCGCTGGCCCGCGTGCTCGCCGGTGACGTCTCCCCCGCCGGGCGGCTGCCGCAGACCTGGTACGCCGGCGACGCCGACCTGCCGGACCTCCTCGACTACGACGTGATCGGCGGCCGGCAGACCTACCTCTACTTCGAGGGCGCCCCGCTGTTCCCGTTCGGGCACGGACTGTCGTACGCGGCCTTCTCCTACGGGGAGTTGACGGCCGACGTGACCGGCTCGGAGGTGCGGGTGTCGTTCACCGTCACCAACACCGGTGACATCACCGCCGACGAGGTGCCCCAGCTCTACGCCCGGGCCGTGGACCCGTCGGTCCCGCGTCCGCGCCGCGAACTGCTGGCCCACCGGCGGGTGACGCTGGCGCCCGGGGAGACGTCCGAGCTGTCCTTCGTGCTGCCGCTGTCCGCGTTCGCGTTCTGGGACGTCGCCGTGGACCGGTGGCGCGTGGAGCCGGGGGCGTACGAACTGCTGGCCGGGGCCTCGAGCGAGGACGTGCGCGCACGGGCCACGGTCACGCTGGACGGAGAGCCCGCCGTCCCGCGCGCCGTCCTCGCCCGCGGGCTGGACGCCGCCGGCTTCGACGAGCAGAGCGGCGTCGAGATCGTCGACCGGACCAGGGCGGAGGGCGACGCGGTCACCCCCGTGGCCGGGAAGGACGGCGAACTCCTCTTCCGCGACTGCGACTTCGGCGACGGGGTAACGGAGGTGACGGTCGAGGTGTCCGGCGGGGGCACCGTCGAGGTCGCGCTCGACGGCGGGCCGGTGCTCGCCGCGCTGTCGCCGCAGGCGCCCACCCCGGGACCGTACGACCACATCACGCTCCGCGCGTCCTGCGCCGCCGTCGACGGCGTGCACGACGTGCGGGTCCGGCTGCGCGGCCCACTGCGGCTCGCGCGGGTCGGCTTCTCCGGTTGAGGGTCCGGACGCGGCCGGCACGACGAGGGGCCCGGCACCGAGGGCATCGGTGCCGGGCCCCTTCCGGTGGAGCTAGAGGGCGAGGCCGGTCAGGACCATCACGCGCTCGTAGGTGTAGTCGTCCATCGCGAACTTCACGCCCTCGCGGCCCACACCGGACTGCTTGGCGCCGCCGTAGGGCATCTGGTCGGCGCGGTAGGAGGGCACGTCGCCGATGACGACACCGCCGACCTCCAGAGCGCGGTGGGCCCGGAAGGCGGTCCCCAGGTCATGGGTGAACACACCCGCCTGCAGGCCGTACTTGGAGTCGTTGACGGCGGCGAAGGCCTCGGCCTCGCCGTCCACCTTCCGCACGGTCAGCACCGGTCCGAAGACCTCCTCGCAGGAGATCGTCGCCTCGGCCGGTACGTCGGTGAGCACGGTCGGCGCGTAGGAGGCGCCGTCGCGCTTGCCGCCGGTGAGCAGCTTCGCACCCGCGCCGACGGCCTCGTCCACCCAGCTCTCCACGCGCTGCGCGGCGGCCTCGCTGACCAGCGGGCCGACGTCGGTGGCGTCGTCGTTGGGGTCTCCGGTGACCTGTGCCTCGACGGCGGCGACGATGCGCGGCAGCAGCCGGTCGTACACGGAGGCGTCGGCGATCACCCGCTGCACGGAGATGCAGGACTGGCCGCCCTGGTAGTTGGAGAAGGTCGCGATGCGCTGCGCGGCCCGGTCGAGGTCCTCGTCGCTCGCGAAGTCGGCGAGGACGACGGCCGCGCCGTTGCCGCCGAGCTCCAGGGTGCAGTGCTTGCGCGGCACCGAGTCCATGATCGCGTAGCCGACGGTCTCGGAGCCCGTGAAGGAGATCACCGGCAGCCGCTCGTCCTGCACCAGAGCGGGCATCCGGTCGTTGGGGACCGGGAGGATGCTCCACGCACCGGCGGGCAGCTCGGTCTCGGCGAGCAGCTCACCGAGGATCAGGCCGGACAGCGGCGTGGCGGGCGCCGGCTTCAGGATGATGGGCGCGCCGGCGGCGATCGCGGGGGCGATCTTGTGGGCGCACAGGTTCAGCGGGAAGTTGAACGGCGCGATGCCGAGGACGACGCCCTTCGGGAAGCGGCGGGTGAAGGCCAGCCGGCCCTGGCCGCCCGCGTCGGTGTCGAGGCGCTGGGCCTCGCCGCCGTTGAAGCGGCGGGCCTCCTCGGCGGCGAAACGGAACACGGAGACGGCGCGGCCGACCTCGCCGCGGGCCCACTTGACCGGCTTGCCGTTCTCGGCGGAGATCAGGCGGGCGATCTCCTCGGTGCGCTCGACGAGACGGCGGCTGACGTGGTCCAGGGCGGCGGCGCGGACGTGCGCGGGGGTGGCGGCGAAGTCCTCGCGGACGGCGTGGGCGGCGGAGACGGCGTCCTCGATCTGGGCGTCGGTGGGCACGCTCACCGTGCCGACGGCGCGGCCGTCCCAGGGGGAGGTGACGTCGAAGGTCGTCTCGCCGGTGGCCTGGCGGCCGGCGAGCCAGAAGGCGGTGGTGGAAGTCATGGGGAGCCCGGGCCCTTCCGCGTTGGAGGTTGGTCCATGGTGATCCATGGGGTGTGGGGTCCACGGTAGGGGCGGGGCGGGCACGGGGGGCTTGTCCGGGGCGTAGTGGTGGGTGGCGGGGGTTCGACGGTTTGGCGGGGTCAGTCCGGGGACGTTGTTTTCAGGGCCAGCCACAGTTCCATGCGGGTGTCGGGGTCGTCGAGGGAGCGGCCGAGGATCTCCTCGACCCGGCGCATGCGGTAGCGCAGGGTGTGGCGGTGGACGCCCAGGTCGGCCGCGGCCGCGTCCCACTGGCCGTGCCGGGAGAGCCAGGCGCGCAGGGAGGCGACGAGGTCGCCGCGGCCGGTGGCGTCGTGTTCGTGCAGGGCGCGCAGCAGCCCGTCGGCGAACGCCCGCACCGCGTCGTCGGCGAGCAGCGGCAGCACCGATCCGGCGGCCATGTGCTCGTGCTCCACCAGCGCCCGCCCGCGCCGCCTGGCCACCGAGAGCGCCTGTTCGGCCTGCTTGTAGGCGGCCGACGCGGCGATCGGACCGGCCGGCGCGGACAGTCCGACGACCAGTTCGCCGTCGTCCGCCTTGCGGGCCGCCTCCCATCCGGCGGCGTGGTCGCAGCAGGCGGCCACGGCGGCGCCCCCGTCGGCGGCCAGCACGACCAGCCGCTCCCCCTCCGGAACGACCAGCACCGCCTCGCCGGCGCGGGCCGCCGCCGACTCGGCCACCTCGGACAGCCCGCCGAGGGCGTCGCCGTTCGCCTCGCCGCCGGCCGCCACGATGATCCGGAACGGCGCGTCGAGGAGCCCGCCGTACAGGTCCCCGGCGACCGCGCGGGCGTGGTCCGGCTCCCCGGCGAGCAGCATGTGCAGCACGGCGGCGCCGATGCGCTGTTCGGCGGCGTGCAGGGGGCGGGAGCGTTCGGTGGTGAGGGTGAGCAGGGCGATGGCCGAGTGGACGGCGTACCGCTCGGCGGTGCCGGGGGCGGCGGCCGTGCCGACGGCGAGCGCCGCGCGGGGGCGCCGGCCGGTGCCGAGGGAGTGGAGTTCGACCCGGTCCTCGTGCTCCGGGCCGGCCACGACCGAGGAGGCGGGCGCCGGACGCTCTCGCAGCCGGGTCACGTCCGGGGTGAACCGCGCGGCCCGCCGGCCCGCCCAGTCCGGTGCCGCCGCCACGACGGCGCCCGAGGCGTCGTACAGCGCGGCCCACCCGTCGACCTGGGCGGCCAGCGCGGCGAGCAGCCCCTGCGGACCCTCCGTCAGCGCCTGCCTGGTCAGTTCCCGCTGTGCCGCGAAGCCCGCGGTCACCGCGCGGTACTGGTCGGCGGCGATCGCGGCGGACACGGCCTTGCTGATCGCGAGGAACGGGGTGCGGCGCGGCACCTCCAGCAGCGGCAGTCCCTCCTCGCGGGCCGCGTCGACGAGGGCGTCGGGGATGTCGTCGTAGTGCACGCCCACGGCGAAGCCCAGGCCGACGACTCCCGCCCCCACCAGCCGCTTCACGTAGCGGCGCATCGCCGCCGGATCCTCCGCGTCCAGCTTCAGCGCGGTGATCAGCAGGAGTTCCCCGCCCTCCATGTAGGGGACGGGGTCGGCGAGCTCACTGGCGTGCGCCCAGCGGACCGGCACGTCGAGGCGGTCCGCGCCCGCGCGCACGGCCAGTTTCAGCGCGGAGTGGTGGACGAGCGAGGCGAGCGTCGGGGGCATGGGGGCCTTGACCCTCCGGGTCTGCGTCGGGCGGGTGAGGACTCGGTGATCTTTTGGCCGCCGCGTATGAACGGCCTGTGTCGATTCTGCCTCACTGTACGGTGCCCGGCCGTCCCGGCCGGACCGCTCACTCCCTCAGGTCCACCAGCAGCGGCGGCGCGTGCTCGCCCTTGACGTCGGTCAGCGACAGCACGGCGTGCCCGGCCGGCACCGAGTGCGCCAGCTCGGAGGCGGACCAGCGCTCCCGCTCGACCTGCCGCACCGTCACCGCGTCCGTCGTCACCGCCCGGCCCGTCACCAGCTTGCGCAGCGCGTGCAGGGCGCGGGTCATCGGCTGGTCGGCGAAGACCGTGTGCTTGGCGACCTCCGTCGTCTCCACCCACTCGGTGCCCCAGGTCTGCGCGAACCGGTTGCCGTCCCAGGTGGTGACACCGGAGAACGCCATGCGGCAGCCCACCGCTCCGTAGAGCGGGCCGTGCAGCGCCTCGGGGACGTCGGCGACGGTGCGCAGGGCCAGCAGCACGCCCGCGTTCTGCGAGCGCAGCCGCTGGATGCGCCGGACCGACTCCGCGGTGACCGTGCCGGTCGCGTCGTCCAGGACCAGGCAGGCGAAGTGCGCGCGCCGGCTCTCCCGGACTACGGCGAGGAACTGGGCGAGGACCAGCCGGGTGATCAGCCGTCCGGCCTCCTCGTGGCCGCGCTCGGGCAGGTCGATCCGCACCCGCAGGGGGTGGTGGGCGACCGCGCGCAGGGAGAACGGCCGGCCGGGGCCGCCGCCGCCGAAGAAGTCGGCGAACACCGGCCGGTTGAGCAGGGCCAGCCGGTCGGCGAGGGTCCGGCCGGGGTCGCCCGGCGTGCCCGTCTGCCGGGCGCGCGCGTCGAGTTCCCGGCGCATGACGTCGTCCCCGCTCGCGCTCAGCGCCTCCCGCAGTGCGGTGAGCGCCCCTTCCTCGCCCTCCAGCAGCTCGCGCAGCTCCGGCAGGGTGGGAAAGCGGCCGTGCACCGCCCGGAACGGGGCGAGCAGTTGCGCCAGCGTGGTCGCCGCGCCCCGCGCGCCGGCCGTGTCGAGGTCGCCGGCCAGCGCCTCGGCGAGGATCGCGGCCGCCTCGTCCGGGTCGTCGGACTCGGCGTACGGGTCGAGGTCGTGCACCGAGGACGGATCCCCTATGCGCACGATCACGTCGAAGGCGTCGTCCGCGCCGAGCGGGCTCCCGGCGGCGGAGACCGCGACCACGGCGCAGCGCCCGGTGAGCGCCTGCAGCGCGAGGGACTCCGTCACGGGCTCGACGAGGGTGCGGGTCTTGCCGGATCCGGAGGGTCCGACGGCGAGCAGCGAGGTGCCGAGCACATCAGGCCCGAGGGCCGCCCCGGCGCCGTGGTAGGCCCCCGGGGCGCGTTCGGCCGCCGCCCAGCCGCCGATCCGCACCTGCCCGGCGAGCAGGTCGTGGCGGGCCCTGCGGCGCGGCAGGTCCCGGGCGCCGGACGGGTGCGTCCAGGCCGCGCCCGCCTCCCGCAGGACGGTGTCGCGGAAGGCGGCCGGTGCGCCGCCGCGCCGGGCGACGGCGAAGGCGTGCTCGACACGGGTGCAGTCGACGTCGTTCATACGGCCGCCGGCGACCTCGGCGGTGAGCAGGTCGGCCGCCTCGTGCTGGCCCGCGTCGCGCAGTCCGGGCCACTGGGAGCGGGGGCGTTCGGGCACGGCGGTACCGGCGGCGGCGCTCCCGCCGCGTGCGGCGAGCAGCTCCTTCGCGTACGGCAGCCAGCCGCCGAGCCGGGCGAACGGCCACACCACGAGCAGCGTGACGACGGCGTACAGCGTGTTCGTGTAGAAGGAGGACGCCATCAGGTCGTAGCTGTCCGTGATCAGCACCGTCAGGGAGAGCAGCGGATCGACGACCGGCACCGGAGACCATCCGACGACGGGGAACGCTGCGGGGAAGACGAAGCTGAGGGCGACCAGCGCGAGGACGGCGGCGACCAGGGCGCGGGCGGGCTGCGGCCTGCGAACCACGTAGTGGCGGACGATGGCCCGCCAGCTGCCGAGCACGGCCACCGCGACGGCCAGCACGGCGAAGGAGACGCCTTCGTAGACCACCAGGGCCTCCGCCCCCGGGGCCGGCACCTCCCGCCCCTCGAACACCCTGGGCGAGGCGACCGTGCCGCCCCACCACCACTCCTCCGGGGTGAACAGCCGCAGGGGCGCCATCTGGTACGAGGTGATGCCGCGCTGCCAGAGCGACCAGACCAGTGCCGCGAGGGCGAGCGGGACGAGCATCCCGGCGACCGTCACCGGCGCGAGCCGTTCCGGGGCCGGCTTCGGCAGCTGGTAGCCGTACCGCCAGATCCCGGGGCGGGCGGCGGGCCGGTCCGCGTCGAGCCATTCCGCGGTGGACGAGGGGCGGGGAGCACGGCCGGGCACGGGGGGCACGCCCGGGGCGTGGCCGGGCCGGGGAGGCGTCGTCGGTACGTCCGGGGGTCCGGCCGGCCGCGGTACGGGGTCGGCGTGCGTGCCCCGCGCGTCCTGGGTACCGTCGCTGTTCATCGCCCTTGCCCCCTGAGCAGCCGCTCCATCCACCGTCAGCGAGCCAATCTAACGCCCCGACAGGCGGAGTCCACCGCTTACACGGCGCGAGGCCGCGGGCAGTCGCGCCTCCCCCGGCGCCCCGCCGCCCCGGGCGGTCTCCCGCGGGACGGTGGCCGGGCCCCGCCCCGCTATGTCCATCACGGACAACCCGAGCACCCGGACAACGCCCACATGGAGCATGCCCAGCCCCCGCCGGCCGCCCTAGCCTGCGAGAAAAGAACGCACGTGTCCGAAACACCCCCCAGGAGCCCCGCATGACCGCACTTCCGCAGGAGCGCCGCGTCGTCACCGCCATCCCCGGCCCGAAGTCGCAGGAACTGCAGGCCCGCCGCACCGCGGCGGTCGCGCAGGGCGTGGGCTCCGTACTGCCCGTGTTCACCGCCCGCGCGGGCGGCGGCATCATCGAGGACGTCGACGGCAACCGGCTGATCGACTTCGGCTCGGGCATCGCCGTGACCTCCGTCGGCGCCTCCGCCGAGGCGGTCGTGCGCCGCGCCTCCGCCCAGCTCGCCGACTTCACCCACACCTGTTTCATGGTCACGCCCTACGAGGGTTACGTGGCTGTCGCCGAGGCGCTCGCCGAGCTGACGCCGGGCGACCACGCCAAGAAGTCGGCGCTGTTCAACAGCGGCGCCGAGGCCGTCGAGAACGCCGTCAAGATCGCCCGTGCGTACACCAAGCGGCAGGCGGTCGTCGTGTTCGACCACGGTTACCACGGCCGCACCAACCTGACGATGGCGCTGACCGCGAAGAACATGCCGTACAAGCACGGCTTCGGCCCGTTCGCGCCCGAGGTGTACCGCGTCCCGGTCGCCTACGGCTACCGCTGGCCGACCGGCCCGGAGAACGCCGGTCCGGAGGCCGCCGCGCAGGCCATCGACCAGATCTCCAAGCAGGTCGGCGCCGAGAACGTGGCCGCGATCATCATCGAGCCGGTGCTCGGCGAGGGCGGCTTCATCGAGCCGGCCAAGGGCTTCCTGCCCGCGATCAGCGAGTTCGCCAAGGACAACGGCATCGTCTTCGTCGCCGACGAGATCCAGTCCGGCTTCTGCCGCACCGGCCAGTGGTTCGCCTGCGAGGACGAGGGCATCGTCCCGGACCTGATCACCACCGCCAAGGGCATCGCGGGCGGTCTGCCGCTGGCCGCCGTCACCGGCCGCGCGGAGATCATGGACGCCGCCCACTCCGGCGGCCTGGGCGGCACCTACGGCGGCAACCCGGTGGCCTGCGCGGGCGCGCTGGGCGCGATCGAGACGATGAAGGAGCTGGACCTCAACGCCAGGGCCAAGGCGATCGAGGGCGTCATGAAGGCCCGGCTGACCGCGATCGCCGAGAAGCACGACATCGTCGGCGACGTCCGCGGCCGGGGCGCGATGATCGCCATCGAGCTGGTGAAGGACCGCGACACCAAGGAGCCGAACCCGGAGGCGACCGCGGCGCTGGCCAAGGCCTGTCACCAGGAGGGCCTGCTGGTCCTGACCTGTGGCACCTACGGCAACGTGCTGCGCTTCCTGCCGCCGCTGGTGATCGGCGAGGACCTGCTCCACGAGGGACTCGACATCATCGAGCAGGCGTTCGCGCGCATCTGAGCCTCCATCGAGGCAGGTGAGCCGCCCGGAAGGGGCGGGCGCAGAGGCCGTGTGAAGAAGGTGTGCGAGGTGGATGACAGGAGCCCGTTGGCCCTGTCGCGGGGCCACCCCCTGCCGTAGGTTTCTTCCCGGATGAGAGATACACCCCGCTCACAGGGGACTGTGGGCGGATCGGGCCGAGGCCTCCCCAGCTTCGACCTGGCCGTGCCCTCGCGCACACGAACCGGGGCCTGAAGGCTTCGGGTCTCCTCACGATCGGACGGTCGCCCGCCCCAAACCCCCCGGGGCGTGCGGCGTTCCGGTCAGGACGGCCGTCCGGGCACCTCACACGGCAAGCCGTTCTCAGAAGGGCCAGTGCTACCCCCCCTTGCACTGGCCCTTCGGCATGTGCCGGCCCCCCGCCTGCGAAGCTGTGCAGCATGCTGCTGCTCGGACCGCCCGTCCTCCTCTTCGCACTGATCACCTGGCAGGTCGTCGCCGGCGGTCCCCTGGTGGGCGCCGACGAGCGGCTGAGCCGGGCCCTGGTCCACCCCGACCGCGCCTCCGAGCTGCTCGCCGACCTCGGCAACGTCGAGGTGGCCGTGCCGGTCCTGGTGATCGCGCTGGCGTACGCCGCCCTGCGCGGACGCGCCACAGGCGTGGACCGCTGGTGGCTGCCGCCCGCCGCCGGGGCCGCGGCGATGGTCCTGGTACCCGCGGTGGTGGCGCCGCTGAAGGAGTGGACCGACCGTCCGGGCACCCCGGCCGTGCCCCCGGCGGTCGGCTACTACCCCTCCGGCCACACCGCCACCGCCGTGGTGGCGTACGGCGCGGCGACGCTGCTGCTCCTACCGCTGCTGCGGTCGCCGGCCGTGCGCCGCGGGCTGATCGTGCTCTGCGGCGTCCTGGTGCTGGGCGTCTCGTTCGGGCTGGTGCGCCGGGGCTACCACTGGCCGCTGGACGTGGCGGCCAGCTGGTGCCTCGGCGCGGTGCTGCTGACCGGGGTGTGGCTGCCGGCCCGCCGGGTCGGCCGCCGGAGCTCCGCCGGGGTGCCCGACGGCTCCGGGACCGCCACCGGTGGCGCTAACGGCTGACCGCCCGGCGGCCCCGCCCGGCCGGCTCAGCTGTCGAAGCCGAGGCCCAGCCTGTCCATCGTCCGCAGCCACAGGTTGCGCCGGCCGGCCTGCGCGTCCGCCCTGGCCAGCGACCACTTGGTGAGGGTGATGCCGGTCCAGGCGAACGGCTCCGGCGGGAACGGCAGCGGCTTCCGGCGCACCATCTCCAGCTCCGTGCGCTCGGTCCGCTCCCCCGCCAGCAGGTCCAGCATCACCTCGGCGCCGAAGCGGGTGGCGCCGACGCCGAGCCCGGTGTAGCCCGCCGCGTACGCCACCTTCCCGGCGTGTGCCGTGCCGAAGAACGCCGAGAAGCGGGAGCAGGTGTCGATCGCGCCGCCCCAGGCGTGGGTGAAGCGGACGCCCTCCAGTTGCGGGAAGCAGGTGAAGAAGTGCCCGGCGAGCTTGGCGTAGGTCTCCGGCCGGTCGTCGTACTCGGCGCGCACCCGGCCGCCGTACGGATAGACCGCGTCGTAGCCGCCCCACAGGATCCGGTTGTCGGCGGAGAGCCGGAAGTAGTGGAACTGGTTGGCGCTGTCCCCCAGTCCCTGCCGGTTCTTCCAGCCGACCGACGCGAGCTGCCCGTCGGTGAGCGGCTCGGTCATCAGGGCGTAGTCGTACACCGGGACGGTGTAGGAGCGGACCCGTCTGACCAGGCTGGGGAAGATGTTGGTGCCGAGCGCCACGGTGCGGGCGCGGATCGCCCCGTACGGGGTGCGGACGGCCATTCCGGCGCCGTACGGCCTCAGGGTGAGGGCGGGGGTGTTCTCGTGGACGCGCACGCCGAGGTCGAGGCAGGCCCGCTTCAGGCCCCAGGCCAGCTTGGCGGGGTGCAGCATTGCCACGCCCCTGCGGTCGAAGAGGCCGGCCTCGAAGGTCGGGGAGTCCACCTGCTCCCGCACGGCGCCGGTGTCCAGGTACTCGATGCCGTCGGCCAGGCCCCTGACCCGGATCTCCTCGTACCACTTCTCGAGTTCCCGGGCCTGGTACGGCTCGGTGGCGACGTCGATCTCGCCGGTGCGCTCGAAGTCGCAGTCGATGGAGTGGCGGGCGACCGTCTCCTCGATGGCGTCGAGATTGCGGGCGCCGAGCCGCTCCAGGGTGTGGATCTCGTCCGGCCAGCGGGCAAGTCCGTTGGGCAGGCCGTGGGTGAGGGAGGCGGCGCAGAATCCGCCGTTGCGGCCGGAGGCGGCCCAGCCCACCTCGCGGCCCTCCACCAGGACGACGTCCCGCGTGGGGTCGCGTTCCTTGGCGATCAGCGCGGTCCACAGTCCGCTGTATCCGCCGCCCACGACCAGCAGGTCGCAGGTCTCGGCGCCGGTGAGCGCCGGCTCGGGCCCGGGCCTGCCGGGGTCGTCCAGCCAGTAGGAGACCGGCCGGGCCTCGGAGAGGGATTTCGTCCAACGGCTCATGGCGCTCGGGGCCATGATTTCAACTCCCTACAGGGGACTGCGGCTGTTTTTCTATGCCTTCTGCCGGCCGCGGCGGTTGCCGACGGCCATGGAGACCAGCACCAGGAGGACGGCGACGACGAACATGGCCGTGCCGATGACGTTGATCTGTACGGGAGTTCCGCGCTGTGCGGAGCCCCAGACGAACATCGGGAAGGTGACGGTCGAACCGGCGTTGAAGTTGGTGATGATGAAGTCGTCGAAGGAGAGCGCGAAGGCGAGCAGCGCGCCCGCCGCGATGCCGGGGGCGGCGATCGGCAGGGTGACCCGGAGGAACGTCTGGACGGGACCGGCGTACAGGTCCTGCGCGGCCTGCTCCAGACGGGGGTCCATCGACATCACGCGCGCCTTCACGGCGACCACGACGAAGCTGAGGCAGAACATGATGTGGGCGATCAGGATCGTCCAGAAGCCCAGCTGGGCGCCCATGTTGAGGAACAGGGTGAGCAGCGAGGCCGCCATCACCACCTCGGGCATCGCCATCGGCAGGAAGATCAGCGAGTTCACCGCGCCGCGGGCGCGGAAGCGGTAGCGGACCAGCGCGAAGGCGATCATCGTGCCGAGCAGGGTGGCGCCGAGCGTCGCCCAGAGCGCGATCTGGAGGCTGAGGGTGAGCGAACCGCACAGTCCGGAGACGCCGCAGGGGTCCCGCCACGCCTCCGTGGAGAACTCCTGCCATTCGTAGTTGAAGCGCCCCTTGGGGTTGTTGAAGGAGAACACGGTGACGACGACGTTCGGAAGGAGCAGATATCCGAGGGTCAGCAGCCCCGCGATGACGACGAGATGGCGCTTGAGCCAGTTGACGAGGGTCATCTAGACCAGATCCTCCGTCCCGGACTTGCGGATGTAGAGGGTGACCATGACGAGGATCGCGGCCATGAGGATGAAGGAGAGCGCGGCGGCCGTCGGATAGTCGAGGATCCGCAGGAACTGCGACTGGATCACGTTGCCGGCCATGCGGGTCTCGGTGGAGCCGAGCAGGTCCGAGTTGATGTAGTCGCCGGACGCCGGGATGAAGGTCAGCAGCGTGCCGGAGACCACGCCCGGCATCGACAGCGGGAAGGTGACCCGGCGGAAGGTGGTCGACGGCTTGGCGTAGAGGTCGTTCGCCGCCTCGTGCAGCCGGGGGTCGATGCGCTCCAGCGAGGTGTAGAGCGGCAGGATCATGAACGGCAGGAAGTTGTACGTCAGACCGCACACCACCGCGAGCGGGGTGGCGAGCACCCGGTCGCCGGCGGTCCAGCCGAGCCATGCCGTGACGTCCAGGACGTGCAGGGTGTTCAGGACGTCGACCACCGGGCCGCTGTCGGCGAGGATCGTCTTCCAGGCGAGGGTGCGGATGAGGAAGCTGGTGAAGAACGGCGCGATCACCAGGATCATGATCAGGTTCCGCCAGCGTCCCGCCCGGAAGGCGATGAGGTACGCCAGCGGGTAGCCGAGCAGCAGGCACAGCACGGTCGCGGAGGCGGCGTAGAGCACCGAGCGGACGAACTGCGGCCAGTACTCGGACAGCGCGTCCCAGTAGGTGGCGAAGTGCCAGGTGACCTTGTAGCCCTCCTCCAGGGAGCCCGTCTGCACGGACGTGGAGGCCTGGTAGATCACCGGCAGCGCGAAGAACACCACCAGCCAGAGCAGGCCGGGCAGCAGCAGCCAGTACGGCGTCCAGCGGCCCCGCCTGCGGGGTGGCTCCTTCTCCGAGGCGGGCGCCAGGGGTGGCGCCTCGGTGGCCGTGGCCATCAGGCGACCTCTTCCTCGACCGTCTCGACGTCCGCGGAGTTCACTGTCCCGGCGAGCAGGGACTGGGCGGCGTCCAGGCCGAAGGTGTGCGCCGGGTTCCAGTGCAGGACGACCTCGGCGCCGGGCACCAGCCGGGCGTCGCGGTCGATGTTCTGGACGTAGACCTCGAAGTCGGTGCAGACGGGGCTGTCGACGACGAACTGCGTGGAGACGCCGATGAAGCTGGAGTCGGCGATCCGGCCGGTGATGCGGTTGCGGCCGTCGGGTATCCCGCCGGCGTCGTCGGCGTGGGTGAGGGAGATCTTCTCCGGGCGTACGCCGACCAGCACCTTGCCGCCGGTCGTCGTGGGCGCGCTGTTGCGGGCCTCGGGCAGCACCAGCTTGCCGCCGCCCGCCTTGAGGACGATCTCGCCGCCGGACCTGGTGTCGACCTCGGCCTCGATGAAGTTGGAGGTGCCGAGGAAGTTGGCGACGAAGGTGGTGCGCGGGTTCTCGTAGAGCTCGGTGGGCGGGCCGAGCTGCTCGACCCGGCCGGCGTTCATCACGGCGACCGTGTCGGCCATGGTCATGGCCTCCTCCTGGTCGTGCGTGACGTGCACGAAGGTGATGCCGACCTCGGTCTGGATGCGCTTGAGCTCCAGCTGCATCTGGCGGCGCAGCTTCAGGTCGAGGGCGCCGAGCGGTTCGTCGAGGAGGAGCACCCGGGGGTGGTTGATGAGCGCGCGGGCCACGGCGACGCGCTGCTGCTGGCCGCCGGAGAGCTGGTGCGGCTTCTTGCGCGCCTGCTCGCCGAGCTGGACCAGTTCCAGCATCTCCTCGACCTGCTTCTTCACGCTCCTGATGCCGCGCCGGCGCAGACCGAAGGCGACGTTCTCGAAGATGTCGAGGTGCGGGAAGAGGGCATAGGACTGGAAGACCGTGTTCACCGGCCGCTTGTAGGGCGGCAGCGCGGTGACGTCCTGGTCGCCGAGGTGAACGGTGCCCGCGGTGGGCTCCTCCAGGCCGGCGATCATCCGCAGGGTGGTGGTCTTGCCGCAGCCGGACGCGCCGAGCAGGGCGAAGAAGGAGCCCTGCGGGACGGTCAGGTCGAGCGGGTGCACGGCGGTGAAGGAGCCGTACGTCTTGCTGATCCCGGTGAGGCGGACGTCCCCGCCGCCGTTGCCGGCCGTGGTGGTGTCTTTGGTGGTCTTCATCTCGTCACGCCCCAGTGAGCTTCGCGAACTTCTCTTCGAATGCCGTCTCTTCCTTGGAGCTCAGGGAGCGGAAGGCACGGGACTTGGCCTGCATGGCCTTGTCGGGGAGGATCAGCGGGTTGTTCGCCGCGTCCTCGTCGATCCGCGCGAGGTGGTCCTTCACGCCGTCGACGGGACAGACGAAGTTGATGTAGGCGGCGAGTTCGGCGGCCGGCTGCGGCTCGAAGTAGTAGTCGATCAGCCGCTCGGCGTTCGTCTTGTGCCGGGCCTTGTTGGGGATCAGCATGTTGTCGCTGGACGTCATGTAGCCGCTGTCCGGGATCACGAACTCGATGTCCGGGTTGTCCGCCTTGAGCTGGACCACGTCCCCGGCCCAGGCCAGACAGGCGGCGAGGTCGCCCTTGGTGAGGTCGGCGGTGTAGTCGTTGCCGGTGAAGCGGCGGATCTGGCTCCGGTCGACGGCCTTCTGCAGGCGGGCGATCGCCGCGTCGTAGTCGTCGGCGGAGAACTTCGCCGGGTCCTTGTCCATGTCGAGGAGCGCCATGCCGACGGTGTCGCGCATCTCCGTGAGCAGACCGACGCGGCCCTTGAGCCTGGGGTTGTCCAGCAGGTCGGAGAGGGTCCTCACCTCGACGCCGTCCAGCGCCTTCTTGTTGTAGGCGAGGACGGTCGAGATGCCCTGCCAGGGGTACGAGTAGGCGCGGCCCGGGTCCCAGTCGGGGTTGCGGAACTGGGCCGAGAGGTTGGTGAACGCGTTCGGCAGGTTGGCCGGGTCCAGTTTCTGGACCCAGCCGAGGCGGATCAGCCGGGCGGCCAGCCAGTCGGTGAGGACGATGATGTCGCGGCCGGTGTCCTGGCCCGCGGCGAGCTGCGGCTTGACCTTGCCGAAGAACTCGCTGTTGTCGTTGATGTCCTCGGTGTACTTGACCTTGACGCCGGTGCGTCGCGTGAACGCGTCCAGCGTGGGGTGGTTGCGCCCGCTGTCGTCGACGTCCATGTACTCGGTCCAGTTGGAGAAGTTCACGGACTTCTCCGCCTTGGAGTGGTCCTCCGCCGAGACGCCGCCCTGGGTGTTTCCGGCCGCGGGGATGCCGCAGCCGCTCAGCGCCCCGCCGCCGCCCACCGCGAGCGCGCCGCCCGCGGAGGCGCGCAGCAGGGAACGGCGGGTCAGGGCCGCCCGCCCGCTTCGGAAGCTGCGCCGCATGGCGGCCACCTGGGCCGGGGAGAGGCGATCGGGCTCGTACTGCTCCATGCGCGTGGTGCCCTTTCGGGAGAGTGTGGCCGCGGGTCGGGCGGCCGGGCTGCTATCGGTCCCCGAAGACGGTGCGGTGCCAGTCCTTGCGGACCACCGCCGTGTTGTCGAACATGACGTGCTTGATCTGCGTGTACTCCTCGAAGGAGTACGCGGACATGTCCTTGCCGAAGCCGGACGCCCGGTAACCGCCGTGCGGCATCTCGCTGATGATCGGGATGTGGTCGTTGATCCACACACACCCCGCCTTGATCTCCCTGGTGGCCCGGCCCGTCCGGTACACGTCCCGGCTCCAGGCGGAGGCGGCGAGCCCGTACGGGGTGTCGTTGGCCAGCGCGATGCCCTCGTCGTCGGTGTCGAAGGGCAGGACGACCAGCACCGGACCGAAGATCTCCGACCGCACGACCTCGCTGTCCTGCGCCGCGTCGGCGATGAGCGTGGGGCGATAGTACGCGCCGTTCCCCAGCTCGCCCAGGGGCGCGTCACCGCCGGTCACCACGCGTGCGTAGGCACGCGCCCGGTCGACGAAGCCGGCCACCCGGTCGCGCTGGGCGTGCGAGATCAGCGGGCCGAGGTCGGTACCGGGGGCGAAGGGGTCGCCGAGCCGGACGGTCTCCATCAGGGCGGCGGTGCGCTCGACGAAGTCCTCGTAGAGGGGGCGTTGCACATAGGCGCGGGTGGCGGCCGTGCAGTCCTGCCCGGTGTTGATCAGCGCGCCCGCGACCGCGCCGTTGACGGCGGCGTCGAGGTCGGCGTCGTCGAAGACGACGAAGGGCGCCTTGCCGCCGAGTTCGAGGTGGAGGCGCTTGACGCCGGCGGTGGCGATCTCGGCGACCCGCTTGCCGACTGCGGTGGAGCCGGTGAAGGAGGTCATGGCCACGTCGGGGTGGCCGACCAGGTGCTCGCCTGCCTCCTTGCCGGTGCCGGTGACGATGTTGACGACACCGTCCGGGATTCCGGCGTCGGTGGCGGCCTGCGCGAAGAGGAGCGAGGTCAGCGGGGTGAGTTCGGCGGGCTTGAGGACGATGGTGTTGCCCGCGGCGATGGCCGGGAGGATCTTCCAGGCGGCCATCTGCAGGGGGTAGTTCCAGGGGGCGACGGAGCCGACGACGCCGATGGGTTCGCGGCGGACGTACGAGGTGTGGTCGCCGGAGTACTCGCCGGCCGACTGGCCCTGCAGGCTGCGGGCGGCGCCGGCGAAGTAGGCGATGTTGTCGATCGTGCCGGGGACGTCGAACTCACGGGTCAGCTTCAGCGGCTTGCCGCACTGCAGCAACTCCGCGCGGGCGAACTCCTCCGCGCGGTCGGCGACGACGGCGGCGAACCGGTGCAGGGCGTCCGAGCGCTCCCCGGGGGTGGCGCCGGCCCAGGCGGGGAACGCCTCCCGCGCGGCGGCCACGGCCGCGTCGACGTCGTCGGCGCCGGCGAGTTCGTAGGTGTACACCTCCGCGCCGGTGGCCGGGTCGACGACCGCGTGGGTGCGGCCCGAGGAGCCCTTGGTCACGCGTCCCGCGATGAACTGCGCGCCCTGGGCGAAGCGGTCCTGGGCGGGAAATCGTTCCGGGGTGGCGTTGCCCGGGTTGTGCATGTCGCTCTCCTCCGTGTCCCCGAGAGGGGGCGGCGTGGCTCCAGCTCGATTTGAGTGCCGATCCTGACAGAGCAATGGGACTCCAACAAGTGATTCCGTTGTTGCCTTTTGGTTACGCGACGGAATCTGTCGACCAGGTGTCGAGTAGCCACGGAAAAGGCAGGACGGAGTGTCAGTGGTGGGTGGCAGACTCGGCGTGCAGGGAGAGATCACGGGGGTGGCGGTGAGCGGGACGACGGGGACGATCGGTTCCAGGGAGGCGCTGACCGAGGCGCTGCGGGCCGGGGCGAGGGTCAGGTACCTCCACTTCTGGGGGCACCGGCCGCTGCCCGACGGCCGGGTCGGGGCGAGCTGTCTGAGCCAGTGGTGGCCGTCGCCGTTCACGGTGGACGGCGTGGAGTACGCGACCGCCGAGCACTGGATGATGGCGGCCAAGGCCAGGCTGTTCGCGGACCCGGAGGGCGAGCGGCGGGTGCTGGCCGCGGAGCATCCCGCTCAGGCGAAGAAGGCGGGGCGGCTGGTGCGGGGCTTCGACGAGGCGATATGGCGCCGGGAGCGGTTCGGCGTCGTCGTCGAGGGCAGCGTGCACAAGTTCGCGGCGCACGACGACCTGCGGGCGTTCCTGCTGGGCACCGGGGACCGCGTCCTGGTCGAGGCGAGCCCGGTGGACCGGGTGTGGGGCATCGGCCCCGCGGCGCACGACGAGGGGGCGGCGGACCCGGAGCGGTGGCGGGGGCCGAACCTGCTGGGGTTCGCGCTGATGGAGGCCCGCGCCCGGCTGCGCGCGGGCTGAGCACCGGCCGGGCGGGCGCCTTCGCGGACGGCGGAGGGCCGGTCCCGTCGGACCGGCCCTCGGAGATACGGCGGCCTGGATCAGGAGGCGGCGCCGATCCCTCCCATGACGCTGGCGAAGAGCGCGATGCCGAGCAGCGGCAGGATCACCGTGGCCACGATGCCGCAGACGAGGCCGGCGGTCGCCGCGCCCTTGTTGGTGGCCTCGCCGCGGGTCGCCTTCCCGCGGCCGATGGCGCCGAAGATGATCGCCAGGATGCCCAGGACCACGCCGAAGAACCACAGGAAGAACGTGAGGCTGCAGACCACGCCGATGATGCCCAGGACCAGACCGGTGGTGCCCATTCCGTTGCTCGGCTGCACGGGCATCGCGTAGCCGGGCGACGGGGGGTAGGGCGCGGGGGGCATGCCCTGCGGCGCGGGGCCCCCGGGGTACCCGTAGGACGGGCCGGACTGCGGGTAGCCGTAGCCGGGACCCCCCGGCTGCTGCGGGGGCTGGGACGGCGGCCCGAATCCACCGGGTGCGGGATTGGTGCCGGACATGAAAACGCTCTCCCCTCCGTTTACTGACCCGGCAATCATAGTGATCCCGTCCGCCCCTCAGGACGCCTTCGGGAAGGTCAGCGCAGGGCGGGAGCGGTGGCCACCGGGCGGTGGGCGCCGTAGGAGCCCTCGTCCTCCCAGTCGTCCGGGACGCTGTTGATGGCGGCGGTGACGCCGATCGCTATCAGGACGATCACGGCGACGCCCAGGACGAGGCCGATGATGCCCATGATCAGGCCCGCCTGGGCCTGTCCGTGGTTGTCGGCCAGGCCCTGCTCGGCCTTCTGCCGGCCCTTGATGCCGAAGACGATCGCGAGGATGCCGAGGACGACGGAGACCACGCCGTAGAGGCAGAACAGGCAGCAGGCCAGAATGCCGAGCACCATGGCCGCGACGCCCATGCCGTTCTGCCGCTGCATCGGCATGCCGGGCCAGCCGTAGCCGCCCGTCGGGTAGCCGGGGTAGCCGTAGCCGCCGGGGGCACCGGGGCCGGTGGGCGCGACGGGCGGCGGGGGCACCGCGGAGCCCATGGCGTCGAACGGCCCGGGGCCGCCCGGTGCGGTGCCGCCCGGCGGAGTACCTCCGGCGGGCGGGGCGAAACCGGCGCCCGGCATCGAGGTGACGGTGGGCTGGTCGTGCACGGACGGTCTCCCCGTGCCGGAGGCGGCGCCCTTGTCCAGCGAGGTCCTGCGCTCCGGGGCCGCCCAGGGGTCGTCCGCGCTCGCGCTGTCCCCGCCCGGCTGCGTCGCGTCCGTCATCTGGCAGTCCCCCCTGGCCTCGATCGTCCGGTCATGCTACGGGTCCGCCGCACCGGCCGGGCCCTCGACCCCCGCCCACCGCCTACGATGACCCCGAGTCACCGATCAGCCGATCACCCGCGCCCCGCCGCCCGTGCGGCCCGGGGCGCCGTTCCGGGGAGGAACCCTTGACCGACCATCTCGTCGAGCCGCGCGTCTCACGCGATCTGCGGGCGTTCATCGCCGGACTGCCCAAGGCCGAGCTGCACGTGCACCACGTCGGGTCCGCCTCCCCCCGCATCGTCTCGGAGCTGGCCGCGCGCCACCCCGACTCCAAGGTGCCCACCGACCCCGAGGCCCTGGCCGACTACTTCACCTTCACGGACTTCGCCCACTTCATCGAGGTGTACCTGTCCGTCGTCGACCTCATCCGCACCCCCGAGGACGTCCGGCTGCTCACCTACGAGGTGGCGCGCGAACTGGCCCGCCAGCAGGTGCGGTACGCCGAGCTGACCATCACCCCGTTCTCCTCCACCCGGCGCGGCATCGACGAGGGCGCCTTCATGGCCGCGATCGAGGACGCCCGCAAGGCGGCGGAGGCCGAGTTCGGCACCGTGCTGCGCTGGTGCTTCGACATCCCCGGCGAGGCCGGGCTGGAGTCCGCCGAGGAGACCGCGCGGCTCGCCACCGACGACCGGCTGCGCCCGGAGGGGCTGGTCTCCTTCGGTCTCGGCGGACCGGAGATCGGCGTCCCGCGCCCGCAGTTCAAGCCGTTCTTCGACCGCGCGATCGCCGCCGGGCTGCACTCCGTGCCGCACGCCGGCGAGACCACCGGCCCGCAGACGGTCTGGGACGCGCTGAACGAACTGGGCGCCGAGCGCATCGGGCACGGCACCAGCTCCGCCCGCGACCCGGAACTGCTCCGGCACCTGGCCGAGCGGCGCATCCCGCTGGAGGTGTGCCCCACCTCCAACATCGCCACCCGCGCGGTCGCCACGCTCGACGAGCACCCGATGAAGCGGTTCGTGGAGGCCGGCGTCCTGGTGACCGTCAACTCCGACGACCCGCCGATGTTCGGCACCGACCTCAACAACGAGTACGCGGTCGCCGCCCGGCTGCTGGACCTCGACGAGCGGGGGCTGGCCGACCTGGCGAGGAACGCGGTCGAGGCCTCGTTCCTGGACCCGGCGGGCAAGGCGCGGCTGGTGTCCGAGATCGACGCCCACACCGCGTCCTGGCTCGCCTCCTGACCACCCCGAAGGGCCGCCATGCAGAACGTGACCGCCGTGGCGCACCGCGGCGACCCGTACCGCGTCCGTGAGAACACGCTCGCCTCGCTGCGCTCCGCCCTCCGGCGCGGCGCGGACGCGGTCGAGATCGACGTACGCCTCACCCGGGACGGCGTCCCGGTGCTGCTGCACGACGCCACGCTGAAGCGGCTCTGGGAGCACGACCGTCCGCTGGCGGCGCTGTCCTGGGAGGAGGTGCGCGGGGTCACCGACGGCGGCGTGCCCTCGCTCTCCGACGCGCTGGCGGCGACGGAGGGCAGCCGGGTGATGATCGACCTGCCCGGCGGCCCGGACGTCCGCGCGGTGCGCCGGGTGGTGGACGCGGTACGCGGACAGGGTGCCCAGGAGCGGGTCCACTACTGCGCGGGCGCGCAGGCGATGCTGGCCGTGCGCGCGGCGGACCCGGCCGCGGAGATCGCCCTCACCTGGACGTCTCTGGCCCCGCCGAGGGCCGGCCTGCTGGAGGCGGTCCGCCCGCGCTGGCTCAACTACCGCTTCGGCCTGGTGGACCGGGACCTCGCCGACCGCGTCCACCGCGGCGGCCACCTGCTCTCCGTCTGGACCCCGGACACCCGCCGCTCGCTGCGCCGTCTGCTGGCCCTGGGCGCCGACTCCATCACCACCAACCGCGTCGACCTCCTGCACGCGCTGCGCGCCACGAGCCGGGAGCCCTGAGGGCGGCCGCCCCTCAGACAGCCGGTGCCGGGACCGGGTTCGGCGTGAGCGCCTCCAGCCTCTTGATCTTCTTCCGTACGGCGTACAGCGGGATGACGCCGAACACCCCGAACGCCATGTCGATGACGCTCCACCAGAAGGGGATGCCGCGGAGCGGGCCGCAGACGAGGGCGAGCGGGATGATGCCGGCGCAGGCGATCATGCCGAACTCGACGACCCAGACGTTGCGGACCGGGTCGCGGTAGGGGCCGTAGAAGGCGACCGCGATCACGAGGTGGGCGAAGGCGAGCCAGTCGGTGCCGTAGAGGAGGAACGGGTACTCGGCGTCGGCGCTGTCGAGTCCCTGGCGGACCCGCACGATCCAGTCCATGAGGCCGGGGAGGTGCTCCGGCGCCGACAGGGACCGGAGCAGGTCCTCGGTCCAGCGCAGTTCGTGCACCAGAGGGAAGGCCGTGGCGCCGCTGAGCACCAGGCACACGACGAAGAACACCAGCCAGGCGCGGATGCCCTTGAGCAGGGCGGCTCTGTCGCTCATGGCAGCAGCGTACGCCTCGTATTGAACATGTTCAAAAATGGGTTCCGGTCCGGGAACACGTCGGCCCCGGACGGTGGTCCACCGTCCGGGGCCGACGCCTTGGCACTCAGCCGTCGAGCGACGTCATCACGTGCTTGATCCGCGTGTAGTCGTCGAAGCCGTACGCCGAGAGGTCCTTGCCGTAGCCGGACTTCTTGAAGCCGCCGTGCGGCATCTCCGCGACCAGCGGGATGTGCGTGTTGATCCACACACAGCCGAAGTCGAGCTTCTTGGACATGCGCATCGCGCGGGAGTGGTCCTTGGTCCACACCGACGAGGCCAGGGCGTACTCGACGCCGTTGGCGTACTCGACGGCCTGGTCCTCGTCCGTGAAGGACTGGACGGTGATGACCGGGCCGAAGACCTCCTTCTGGACGATCTCGTCGTCCTGGTTGAGGCCCGAGACGACGGTCGGGGCGTAGAAGAAGCCCTTCTCGCCGACGCGCTTGCCGCCCGCCACCACGCGCGCGTGGGCCGGCAGCCGCTCGATGAAGCCCTCGACCTGCTTGAGCTGGTTGGGGTTGTTCAGCGGGCCGAAGAGCACGTCCTCGTCGTCCGGCATGCCGGTCCTGGTGCCGGCGGCGGCCTCGGCGAGCGCGGAGACGAACTCGTCGTGGATGGACTCGTGCACGAGGACCCGCGTGGCGGCCGTGCAGTCCTGGCCGGCGTTGAAGAAGCCCGCGACGGAGATGTCCTCCACGGCCTTGGCGATGTCGGTGTCCTCGAAGACCACGACCGGGGCCTTGCCGCCCAGTTCCAGGTGGACCCGCTTGAGGTCCTTGGACGCGGACTCGGCGACCGACATGCCGGCGCGCACCGAACCGGTGATGGACGCCATCGCCGGGGTCGGGTGCTCGACCATCAGGCGGCCGGTGTCGCGGTCGCCGCAGATGACGTTGAAGACGCCCTTGGGGAGCACCGAGCCGAGGATCTCGGCGAGCAGCACCGTGGAGGCGGGGGTGGTGTCCGAGGGCTTCAGGACGACCGTGTTGCCCGCGGCGATCGCCGGGGCGAACTTCCACACGGCCATCATCATCGGGTAGTTCCACGGCGCGACCTGCGCGCAGACGCCGACCGGCTCACGGCGCACGATGGAGGTCAGGCCCTCCATGTACTCGCCGGCCGACCGGCCCTCCAGCATCCGCGCCGCACCTGCGAAGAAGCGGATCTGGTCCACCATCGGCGGGATCTCCTCGGTGCGGGTCAGCCCGATGGGCTTGCCCGTGTTCTCCACCTCGGCGGCGATGAGTTCCTCGGCCCGCTCCTCGAAGGCGTCCGCGATCTTCAGCAGGGCCTTCTGCCGCTCGGCCGGGGTGGTGTCGCGCCAGCCGGGGAACGCCTCG
Organism: Streptomyces fungicidicus; assembly: GCF_003665435.1. Taxonomy (NCBI): domain Bacteria; kingdom Bacillati; phylum Actinomycetota; class Actinomycetes; order Kitasatosporales; family Streptomycetaceae; genus Streptomyces; species Streptomyces fungicidicus. The sequence continues at coordinate 6,296,818 of NZ_CP023407.1, read as the reverse complement.
GCGGCGGCCGCCATCGCGGCGTCCACATCCGCCTGTCCGGACAGCGGAGCGGTCGCGTACGCCTCGCCCGTCGCGGGGTTGACCACCTCGGTGGTCCGGCCGTCGGCGGCGTCCCGGAACTCACCGCCGATGTAGTTGCGCAGACGACGCAGCTCGGTGCTCACTGCAGGCCCTCCTGGTGTTCCTTGTGGGTGTCCGAGGTGTGGGGTGTCGAAGTGTCCAGCCTCTGAGACACCCACCCTAGACCGACGGCTGACGTTTTCAACACCCCCGCCCGCCCCGACCCTGCGAAATCCGCAAGCAGAGGTGCCGCAGACAACGAATTTCATCGATCGAGCCTTGCAAAACTGTCGATACGTCGTGCAGAGTGGCCCCGTGGCCAGTCGAAGCGCAGACCCCAGGGACTCCCGCGAGTCCAAGAACGGCGGCGGTCCCCATCCGGACGCCGTCTCCCTCGCCATCATCGAGCAGCTCCAGGAGGACGGCCGCCGGCCGTACGCGGCCATCGGCAAGGCCGTGGGCCTGTCGGAGGCGGCCGTGCGCCAGCGGGTGCAGAAGCTGCTCGACCAGGGCGTGATGCAGATCGTCGCCGTCACGGACCCGCTCACCGTGGGGTTCCGCCGGCAGGCGATGGTCGGGGTCAACGTCGAGGGCGACGTGGAGTCCGTGGCCGACGCGCTGGCCGCCATGGACGAGTGCGAGTACGTGGTGATGACGGCGGGGTCCTTCGACCTCATGGTCGAGATCGTCTGCGAGGACGACGACCACCTCCTGGAGGTCATCAACGGACGCATCCGGGCCGTCCCCGGGGTGCGCTCCACCGAGAGTTTCGTCTACCTCAGGCTCAAGAAGCAGACCTACATGTGGGGAACCCGATAACCGTGAGCACCGACGACCTCAGCAAGTCCGCGTACGACCACCTGTGGATGCACTTCACCCGCATGTCCTCGTACGAGAACTCCCCCGTCCCCACCATCGTCCGGGGCGAGGGCACCCACATCTACGACGACCGGGGCAAGCGCTACCTCGACGGCCTCGCGGGCCTGTTCGTGGTGCAGGCGGGCCACGGCCGTACGGAACTCGCGGAGACGGCGTCCAAGCAGGCGCAGGAGCTGGCCTTCTTCCCGGTGTGGTCCTACGCCCACCCCAAGGCCGTGGAGCTGGCGGAGCGGCTCGCGCACGAGGCCCCGGGCGACCTCAACAAGGTCTTCTTCACCACCGGCGGCGGCGAGGCGGTGGAGACCGCCTGGAAGCTCGCCAAGCAGTACTTCAAGCTCGTCGGCAAGCCGACCAAGTACAAGGTCATATCCCGCGCGGTGGCCTACCACGGCACCCCGCAGGGCGCCCTGTCGATCACCGGACTGCCGGCCCTGAAGGCGCCGTTCGAGCCGCTCGTGCCGGGTGCGCACAAGGTGCCCAACACCAACATCTACCGGGCGCCGATCCACGGCGACGACCCGGAGGCGTTCGGCCGCTGGGCCGCCGACCAGATCGAGCAGCAGATCCTGTTCGAGGGCCCGGACACCGTCGCGGCGGTCTTCCTGGAGCCGGTGCAGAACGCCGGCGGCTGCTTCCCGCCCCCGCCCGGCTACTTCCAGCGGGTGCGCGAGATCTGCGACCAGTACGACGTGCTGCTCGTCTCGGACGAGGTCATCTGCGCCTTCGGCCGGCTCGGCACGACCTTCGCCTGCGACAAGTTCGGCTACGTACCGGACATGATCACCTGCGCCAAGGGCATGACCTCGGGCTACTCCCCGATCGGCGCGTGCATCGTCTCCGACCGCCTCGCCGAGCCGTTCTACAAGGGCGACAACACCTTCCTGCACGGCTACACCTTCGGCGGCCACCCGGTGTCGGCGGCGGTCGGCGTCGCCAACCTCGACCTGTTCGAGCGCGAGGGCCTCAACCAGCACGTGCTCGACAACGAGGCCGCCTTCCGCGCCACCCTGGAGAAGCTGCACGACCTGCCGATCGTCGGCGACGTCCGCGGCAACGGCTTCTTCTACGGCATCGAGCTGGTCAAGGACAAGAACACCAAGGAGTCCTTCGACGCCGACGAGACCGAGCGGGTGCTGTACGGCTTCCTGTCCAAGAAGCTGTTCGAGAACGGCCTGTACTGCCGTGCCGACGACCGCGGCGACCCGGTCGTCCAGCTCGCCCCGCCGCTGATCTCCAACCAGGAGACCTTCGACGAGATCGAGCAGATCCTGCGCGGGACCCTCTCCGAGGCCTGGACCAAGCTGTAGGCCACAAGAGTGTCCGATCTTCCTTCTGGATGATCAACACCGGCCCCGGGGCCGCCCGTTCGAGTGAGAAACGGGCCCCCGGGGCCGCGTGCTGTCCGGCCACCCACCGTCGCCTGCCTAGCGTTCCTGTGACCGATCGGCCCTGCCTTCGTTCCCCCGGATGGGGGACTTACCCGAACCGCGCACGGCATTTCCGATCCGAACCGAGGTGTACGCCATGGTGGCCCCACCGGACAACGACGTGCTCTGGGCACGATCCCTGCAGTACCGGTACGACGACGGCTCACCCGGGCTGAGCGGGGTCTCGCTCGGTGTCCGGGAGAGCGAGATCCTCGCCGTCGGCGGTCCGCGCGGCAGCGGCAAGACGACTCTGCTGCGCTGTCTGGCCGGCCTGCTGCCCGCGGCGGGCGAGGTCTGGTTCAACAGCGTCCCCGTGCACACCATGAGCCCCGTGGCCCGGGAGCGGCTGCGCCGGGACCGCTTCGGCTGGGTCGATCCGGAACCGGTGCTGGTGCCCGAGCTGACCGTCTGGGAGAACGCCGCCCTGCCCCTGATGCTGCGCGGCGCCGGCCGCGGCCGCGCCAGGACGGTCGCGCTGGAGTGGCTGGAGCGCCTCGACATCGGCGAGCGGGCCCGCAGTCATCCGGCGGAGCTGACGCACGCGGAGCGGCAGCGGGTCTGCATCGCCCGCGCCCTCGCCCCGGCGCCCTCGCTGCTGTTCGCCGACGAACCGACCGCGCCACTGCACCGTGCCGACCGCGCCCATGTGCTGCGCACGCTCATCACCGCGGCCCGCTCGCACGGCATCACGGTGGTCCTCGCGACACACGACCCGCAGACCGCGGCCCTCGCCGACCGCACGGTGTCGCTGCTCGACGGGCGGCGGGTGCGCACCGTCCATCTCCCGCCGGTCTCCGCGACGGCCGAGACGGAAGGCCGGGCGACGTGCTCGCTCTCCGTCTGACCCGGGCCGCCCACCCCGCCGTGCAACTGCGCCGCGTCCTGGTCGCGACCGCGTCGGCGGGCACGGGCTTTCTGCTGCTGAGCGCCCTCGGACACGCCCTGGGCCACCCGGACCCGTCCGCGTCCGCGCTCCGGCTGGCCTGGTGCGGGGTGCCGCTGGCGGCCACCGTGTACTTCGCGGTCGGGGTCGCCCGTACCGATCCGGGCACCCGGCCCCGGCCGGGGCTGTCGGCGATCGGGCTCGGCCCGGCCCGTCTGATGGCGGTCTCGGCTGCCACCACGGCGCTCTCCTGCCTGCTGGGCTCGGTGCTGGCGCTGCTGGTCTTCCTGCATCTGCGCGGCGACCTCACCGGTATGCCCTTCGACGGCGCCGGAACGGACTTCCTCTCCCCCGGGCAGCCGCTGCCGCTGCCGGCCGCCCTGACCCTGCTGGCCCTGGTGCCGCTGAGCGCGTCGGCCGCGGTGGCGGTGGCGCTGCGGCCGCGCGAGCCGGTGGCGGGCGCCGCCCGGGCGGTGCCGGCGTACGGACGCTTCGGCGCCTACCGGCGCACGGCGGTCCGGGAGACCTTCGGGGCGTACGGACGGTTCGGCAAGCAGCTGGGCGCCGCCGCACGCGGACGGCGGACGCCCGGCCCGGCGCCGGAACCGGCGCCCGACGGGTCCGCCGAAGGCGCTCCCGGGACACCCGCCGACGCCGCGCCCGACGCGCCGCCCGCCGTCCCGCTCACGCCGCCGTCCGGGCTGCCGTGGGGCATCGCGGTGCTGGCAGTGGGGCTGGCCGTGGAGGCCTTCGCGAGCCGTGCCGGCGGCGGGGGCACGCCGGGTGACCGGCCCTCCGCGCTGCTCGGTCTGGCGCTCACCGCCGTGGGGCTCGCCCTGGCCGGCCCCGGCCTCACCCATCTGTGCGGCAGGCTGCTCCAGGCGGTGCGGCCGGGTGCCCTGCGCCTGCTGGCCGGGCGGGTCCTGATGACCGAGGCCACGCGCATCGGGCGCCCGCTGGGCGTGGTCTGCGCGGTGATGTCGGCCGCGTACGCCATGGCCTCGCTGCACGACCGCGAGGACACCTCCGCGGGACCGCTCGTCGCGCTCGGCGTGCTGCTGGTGGCCGGGTGCACGGTGGCGACCCTGCTGACGGCCGCGGTCGAGGCCAGACAGGCCCACGCCGGCACCACCGCCGCTCTGCGGCGCCTCGGGGCGGCCACCGGGACTCTGCGCCGGGCCGCCGCGCTGCGCGCGGGCGCGCTGCTCGCCCTCTTCGGGCCGCTCACCCTGGTGGTCGCCCAGCTCTCGGCCTGGCCGCTGGCCGGCTGAGCGCCCGCACCGGCGGTCCGGGGAACCGGTCCGAAAAATGTCCCCGCGGGCCGATGAGTTCCGGGCGGCTCCCCGGTCCAACCTCTCGAACGCTACGGAACCGAACGGGAGAAGCACCCCATGTACCAGCAGATGATCTTCGTGAACCTGCCCGTCAACGACCTCGACGCCACGAAGAGGTTCTTCACCGCGCTCGGCTACACGATCAACCCGCAGTTCAGCGACGAGACCGCCGCCTCGGTCGTGATCAGCGACACGATCATCGCGATGATGCTGACCCGGGAGAAGTACGCGCAGTTCACGAAGAAGGAGATCGTGGACGCCACGAAGAGCAGCGAGGTGCTGATCGCGCTGAGCGCCGAGAGCCGCGAGAAGGTCGACGAGCTGGTCGAGAAGGCCGTCGCCGCGGGCGGAACGATCTCCGGCGAGACCCAGGACCACGGCTTCATGTACGGCCGCGCCTTCGACGACCTCGACGGCCACACCTGGGAGGTCACGTGGATGGACCCGGCGGCGGTGCAGGGCTGAGGACGACAAGGGCCGGACGGGAGTTCGACGGCAGGGCCTAGCATGGGCGGGTGCAGACGAGTCCCGCCCATGCCGCCCATCACGGGGACCGCGAGATAGAGACACTCGAGGAGTTCGACGCGATCGTCTCGTCCCGCGGCACGCTCTCCGGATTCCGTGTCCAGGCCGTCGATCTGACCGACCGGACCCGGGAGTTGCTCACCACCGACACCTCGGGAGCCGTCTTCCTCGGCTGCCGTATGCGTCCGGACGCGGCGGAGAAGGTCCGCGCCGGGGGCGCCCTGGTCCTCCCGCCCGTCCCGGGCCTTCCCTTCGACCCCTACCGGGGGCATCTCTACACGCCCGGCGACCTGTTCGCCTCGCTCGACAAGGGCTACGAGGCGACACCGGACGCGCTGGCCTACGCCTGGTTCCAGCGGACCAGGTCGGACGGCGACATCCTCGCCTCCATGCTGCGCGCGGTCCACGACGACTCCATGTCGGACGCCCTCGACGAACTGCTCCGCGGAGCACGGGTCGTGGGGGTGATGGGCGGTCACGCGATGGCCCGCGGCACCGAGGAGTTCCGGGGCGCCGCCCGGCTCGGGCGGGCGCTCACCCACGCCGGGTTCACCGTGGCGACGGGCGGCGGTCCGGGCGCGATGGAGGCGGCGAACCTCGGCGCCTACGCGGCCCCGTACGACGGGTCGATGCTGGACGACGCCTGCGAACTCCTAGCCGGGGCACCCTCGTTCACCCCGTCGATCACCGACTGGGCCCGCGCCGCCTTCGAGGTGCGCACCCGCTGGCCGAAGGGCAACCACTCGCTCGGCATCCCCACCTGGTTCTACGGCCACGAACCGCCGAACGCCTTCGCCTCGCACATCGCGAAGTACTTCGCCAACGCCACCCGCGAGGACGGGCTGCTGGCCCGCTGCAACGCGGGTGTGGTCTTCCTGCCGGGCGCCGCCGGCACCGTGCAGGAGGTGTTCGACAACGCGACGCCGAACTACTACGAGTCGCGCGGCGAGCCCACGCCCATGGTGCTGGTGGACAGGGCCCACTGGACGGAGCGGCTGCCGGCCTGGCCGCTGCTGCGGTCGCTCGCCCGGGAGCGCTCGATGGAGGCCCGAATCGCCCTGGTTGACCGGATCGAGGACGCCCCGGAGGCCTTGAAACGTCTGGGTGGTTAATAAGAAGGCAAAGCCCGGGACTGCTATAGGCATATGCGTTGACACTACTTATGTGGCGCTTATAGACCTGGGAGCTACATGGGAGTGCTGATGCTCCGTCAACACTCCCTCAACCCCCCGCATTTGCGCTTTCCCGTAAAGGACAAACGTGGCAGTTCTGTCCGTATCCCGCCGCACCGTCTCGCGCTCCGTGCGCGCCCTCGGTGTCGTCTCCGCGTCCGCCGCCCTCGCGATCGGCGTCGCCGGCAACGCGGCGGCCTGCAACATCGACGAGTTCTCGGCCGAGGCCAAGTGCGTCGGTGACAAGGGCGTCATCAGCGTCACCGACGTGGACCCGGCCGGCGTCCCCGCCACCATCACCGTGTTCCTGCAGAACAACGGCGCCGACATCAAGAAGGTCGGCGAGCAGGTGGTCAAGGGCTCGGCCAAGGGCACCACCATCACCTTCGAGGAGGACTGGAAGCCGAACGCCGTGTACCGCGTCCACGTCGACGCGAAGCCCTACGTCGACGAGGACATCGAGCCCAACCTCACCACCCCGGGCACGGCCTGCAAGAAGGACGAGGAGCCCCCGGCTCCGGAGGAGCCCACTCCGACCCCCTCGGAGTCCTCCTCGACCCCGTCCGAGGAGCCCGGCACGCCGACCCCGTCGGCCCCGGAGAGCGAGAGCACCCCTCCGGCGGACACCGCGAGCAACGCGCCGTCCCCGGCCGGTGACTCGAACCTCGCCGAGACCGGCGCCAACTCCAACACCGGCCTGATCGCCGGCGTCGCGGCCGCCCTGGTCGTGGTCGGCGGTGGCGCGGTCTTCTTCGGCATGCGCCGCCGCGGGGCGAACAGCGCCCGCTGACGCCTCACGGACACCGCGGTGGCCCGTCCCCTTCCCGGGGGCGGGCCACTTCCGTCACCGGCGGCTCACCCGAACGTCGCCCGCTCCAGCCAGAGTTCCAGCAGCTTCCGGTCGCCGAGCACCTCGAGCCCGGGGGCGTCGAGCGGCAGCCGGCGGTAGAAGGCGAGCAGCACGGAGGTGAGCGGACCGCGCAGGGCGACGGTGGCCTTCTCGTGGCCCCGGCGCCAGGAGACGCCGTCCTCGTCCAGCTCGATCAGCCATTCCGCGTCGATCCCGGGACCGGCGTCGGTGGCGTGCAGATGGAGGGTGCGCCGGGGCCCGCGCAGACCGTGCACCGTGTCGTCCGGCAGCGTCCGCTGCGCCCACTCCACGATCTCCAGCCACTCGTCGATCGCGTCGGCGGCGGCGTCGGGCGCGACCTCGTAGGGCAGTCCGGCGGCCAGGGTGGCGTCCGCGCGGTGAACGGTCACCTCGTGCGTCACGCGCCGGGCCCAGAACCCGGTGTTGTGGATACCGGCCCAGCTCCACACCTCCGCGTCGGGACCGGCCCGGCGCAGCGCGCCGACGACCAGTTCGCCGGACTCCGCCAGCCACGCGTCCAGCGCGTCGGCGTCGCCACGTTCCGCGGGTCCCGCGAACCCGGGCACCCGGTCCTCCGGGATCTCCTCCCGGGCCCCGGTCGCCACGATCCGTTCCACCCAGCGCAGGGCCCCGCCGACATGCCGTACGAGCTGCTCGAGGGACCAGTCGGGAGTGGTGGGCACGGTGCCGGAGAGATCGGCGCCGGACGTCACGACCGTCCGCAACTTCCCTATCTGGTCTGCGATCTCCTCGCAGTAGCGGTCATGCGTGAGTGGTGTCATGCCGCTCACCCTATGCAGCGGCGCCCGCTCCCAGCACGGCGGTTTCCGCCACGTCGAACTCCACGCCGACCTCGTCCCCGACCTCCGGCGCGGCCCTGAGCGCGCAGGCCGCCTCCAGACGGGGGCCGTCCTCCGGCTGGAGGCGGACGGCGACATGGGTGCCGCGGAAGGTGCGTGCGGCCACCGTGCAGCGCAGGCCCTCGTCGGCCGGGACCAGGCGGACGCCACCGGGCCGGACGAGCAGCGTCCGGGTGCCCTGCGGGGCTCCCTCCGGTACCGGCACCTTGCCCCAGGGGGTCACGGCGACCCCGTCCGCGACCGTCGCCTCGACGACGTTCTCGAAGCCGAGGAAACGTGCCACGAAGGCGTCGGCCGGACGCTGCCACACCTCGAGCGGCGTGCCGGACTGGGCGATCCGCCCGTCCCGCATCACCACCACCCGGTCGGCCAGCGCGAACGCCTCGCCCTGGTCGTGCGTCACGGCGAGCACGGTCGTGCCCAGCCTGCCGAACAGCTCCCGCAGTTCGACGACCAGACGTTCCCGCAGCGACCGGTCGAGCTGGCCGAGCGGCTCGTCGAGCATCAGCAGCCGGGGACGGGGCGCGAGGGCGCGGGCGAGCGCCACGCGCTGCTGTTCACCGCCGGACAGCGCCGAGACGGCCCGTCCGGCGGCCCCCGGCAGTCCCACGAGTTCCAGCAACTCCCGCACGCGATCGGACTGTTCGCCGCGGGAGGCGCCGTGCATGCGCAGTCCGAAGGCCACGTTGCCGCCCACGTCCCGTTGCGGGAAGAGCTGGTGGTCCTGGAACATCAGCCCGACCCCGCGCCGGTGCGCGGGCACGCCCGACTGGTCCTGTCCGTCGAGCCGGATCCGCCCGGAGTCGAGGGGCTGCAGCCCGGCGACCGCCCGCAGCAGCGTCGACTTGCCGCTGCCGCTGGGCCCGAGCACACACACGATCTCGTGCTCGGCGACCCCCAGGCCGACGGCGTCCAGCACCGCCCGCCCGCCGAAGCGGACGGTCGCGGCTTCCAGGCTCAGCAGCATCTAGAACTCCCCGGTCCGGTCGGTCCGCAGCCGCTCGAGCACCAGCAGCGCCACCGCGCACACGATCATCAGAATCGTCGACAGGGCCATCGCCTGGCCGTAGTTGAGGTCCCCGGGCCGCCCCAGCAGCCGCGCCACGGCCACCGGCAGCGTCGGGTTCTCCGGCCGCGCGATGAACACCGTCGCCCCGAACTCCCCGAGCGACACCGCGAAGGCGAACCCGGCCGCGACCAGCAGCGCCCGCCGCACCATCGGCAGGTCCACCTCCCGCCACGCCCGCCACGGCGACGCCCCGAGCACCGCCGCCGCCTCCCGCAGCCGTGCGTCCACGGCCCGCAGCACGGGCAGCATGGTCCGTACGACGAAGGGCACGCCGACCAGTGCCTGTGCGAGCGGGACCAGGATCCAGGAGGCGCGCAGATCCAGCGGCGGCTCGTCCAGGGCGATCAGGAATCCGAAGCCGACCGTCACCGCGGACACCCCGAGCGGCAGCATCAGCAGCGCGTCGAAGCCGCGCACCAGCCGCCCCGCGTCCCGCCGGGTCAGCGCGACGGCGGCGAGACCGCCGATCAGCACGGCGATGACGGTGGCGGCGACGGCGTACCGCAGCGAGTTGCCGACCGCCTCGATCGGCGCGGCGAGGAACACTCCCCCGTCGTCCTCGGCCAGCGCCCGGTAGTAGCCGAGGCCGGCGGTGCCGAAGGACCGCTGAACCAGCACCCCGAGCGGGAGCAGGAGCAGGACGGCGACGGTGGCGACGACTGCGCCGAGCAGCGTCCACTGCCCCGCGCCGCGCGGCCGGCGCGCGGTCACCGAGGCGTCCACCAGCCGCAGCGCGGTCTCCCGCCGCCGTACGGTCCAGGCGTGCAGGGCGAGGATCGCGCCGACGGCGACGAACTGGATCATCGTAAGGACGGCGGCCGTGGAGAGGTCGAAGATCTCTGAGGTCTGGCGGTAGATCTCCACTTCGAGGGTGGAGAAGGCGGGCCCGCCGAGGATCTGCACCACGCCGAAGGAGGTGAAGGTGAACAGGAAGACCATCAGCGCGGCGGCGGCCACGGCGGGTGCCAGCGCGGGCAGCGTGACGGTCCGCCAGGCCGCGAACCGTGACGCCCCGAGCATCCGCGCGGCCTCCTCCTGACGCGGGTCGAGCTGCGACCACAGTCCGCCCACCGTGCGGACGACGACGGCGTAGTTGAAGAAGACGTGCGCGAGCAGGATGGCCCACACCGTGGTGTCCAGCCGTACGCCCCACAGGTCGTCGAGGAGTCCGCCGCGTCCGACGAGCGCCATGAACGCCGTACCGACGACGACCGTCGGCAGCACGAACGGCACGGTGACCGCGGCCCGCAGCACCTGCTTGCCGGGAAACTCGAAGCGGGCGAAGACATACGCGCCGGGCAGGGCGATCAGCAGGGTGAGGGCGGTGGAGACGGCGGCCTGCCAGGTGGTGAACCACAGGACATGCCGGACGTCGGACTGCGCGAGCACGTCCCCGATCCGCCCGAGGTGCCAGGTCCCGTCGGCCTTCAGCCCCCGGGCGACGATCGCGGTGACGGGATAGGCGAAGAAGACGGCGAAGAACGCGACGGGCACGGCCATCAGGCCGAGCCGCGCCGCGTTCCCGCGCCGCCTCGCCGCGGCCCGGCTCACTTCAGTACGAGCGAGGTCCATGCCTTGACCCACTGGTCACGGTTGTCGGCGATCCTCGCCGGGTCCATGGTCTGCGGACTCTTCGCCTGCGGCCCGAACTTCGTGAACTCCTCGGGCACCTGGGCGTCCTCGCGCACCGGATACACGAACATGTTGAGCGGCATGTCGTCCTGGAACCGCTTGGTGAGCAGGAAGTCGAGCAGGGCCTTGCCGCCCTCCGGGTTCGCGGCGTTGCTCAGCAGCCCCGCGTACTCGACCTGGCGGAAGCAGGTGCCCTCGGCGACGCCGGTCGGCGCGGTCGCCGGCTTCGGGTCCGCGTAGATGACCTCGGCGGGCGGCGACGAGGCGTAGGACACCACCAGCGGCCGGTCCGCCTTGGCCTTCTTGCCGCCGGCCGAGCCGGAGAACTCCTCGTTGTAGGCCTGCTCCCAGCCGTCGACCACCTTCACGCCGTTGGCCTTGAGCTTCTTCCAGTAGTCCTGCCATCCCTCGTCGCCGTACTTCGCGGCGGTGCCGAGGAGGAAGCCCAGGCCCGGCGAGGAGGTGGAGGCGTTCTCCGTGACAAGGAGGTCCTTGTACTCGGGCTGGACCAGGTCGTCGAGGGACTTCGGCGGGGTCAGGCCGTGCTCGTCGAACCACGCCTTGTCGTAGTTGACGCAGACGTCACCGCTGTCGACGGGGGTGACCCGGTGCTTGTCCTGGTCCGCGCGGTACTCGTCGAGGACCAGGTCGGAGCCCTTCGCCTCGTACGGCTGGAACAGCCCGTTGTCGAGCGCGCGGGACAGCAGGGTGTTGTCGACGCCGAAGAAGACGTCGCCCTGGGGGTTGTCCTTGGTCAGGATCGCCTTGTTGACGGCCTGCCCGGCGTCGCCGTCCTCAAGGACCTTGAGCTGGTAGCCGGACTGCTTCTCGAAGGCGGCGACCACGTCCTTGGACACGGCCCACGAGTTGTGGCTGACGAGGGTCACCGTCCTGGACCCGCCGCCGTCGCCGCCCGCGTCGCCGTCGCCGGACGACCCGCACGCGGACAGCGTGACCAGCCCCAGCCCGACGGCCAGGACCGTGACCTTCTTGGTGATGCCCACTTGATTCCTCCTGGAGTGACCAGGAAGAGACGCGGCCCTGCCCGAAACCCCTGGACGGGGCCCCGGGCAGGGCGCAAACAGCTCGAGTGATGACCGATCTCCCTACCCAGAATGACCTGGGCCAGGTTCGGAGGGTCTGCGGCCGGTGCCGCACTCTCAGCGCTGTGGCGCTCCCCTGTCGGAATATGAAGATGTGCTTACTCGGGTCACCTTACCGTTCGCTCGCGGCGAGCTGGCCGCACGCCCCGTCGATCTCCTGGCCACGGGTGTCCCGGATCGTCACCGGCACACCGTGCGCGGCGATCGCCTCCACGAACGCCTTCTCGTCCTCGGGCCGGGAGGCGGTCCACTTGGAGCCGGGCGTGGGGTTGAGCGGGATGAGGTTGACGTGCACGGGCCGGCCCTTGAGCATCCGGCCGAGCCGGTCACCGCGCCAGGCCTGGTCGTTGATGTCCCGGATGAGCGCGTACTCGATGGACAGGCGCCGCCCGGACCTGGCCGCGTACTCGAAGCCCGCGTCGAGCACCTCGCGCACCTTCCACCGCGTGTTCACGGGGACGAGGGTGTCGCGCAGCTCGTCGTCGGGGGCGTGCAGCGAGATGGCGAGCCGGCACTTGAAGCCCTCGTCGGAGAACCGGTGGATGGCCGGCACGAGCCCGACCGTGGACACGGTGATCCCGCGCTGGGACAGCCCGAGCCCGTCGGGCTCGGGGTCGGTGAGCCGCCGGATGGCGCCCACGACCCGGTTGTAGTTGGCGAGCGGCTCCCCCATGCCCATGAACACGATGTTGCTGAGCCGCGCGGGGCCGCCGGGCACCTCGCCGTCCCGGAGCGCCCGCATCCCGTCGACGATCTGGTGCACGATCTCGGCCGTCGACAGGTTCCGGTCCAGCCCGGCCTGCCCGGTGGCGCAGAACGGGCAGTTCATGCCGCATCCGGCCTGCGAGCTGATGCACATCGTCACCCGGTCCGGATACCGCATGAGCACCGACTCGACGAGCGTCCCGTCGAACAGCTTCCACAGCGTCTTGCGGGTGGTGCCCTGATCGGTCGACAGATGACGCACGACCGTCATCAGCTCCGGAAGCAGCGCCTCCTGGAGCTTGCCGCGGGAGCCGGCGGGGATGTCCGTCCACAGCTCCGGGTCGTGCGCGTACCGCGCGAAGTAGTGCTGCGACAGCTGCTTGGCGCGAAACGGCTTCTCACCGGCCGCGACGACCGCCTCCTTGCGCTCGGCGGGCGTGAGGTCGGCAAGGTGCCGCGGCGGCTTCTTGGCTCCGCGCGGCGCGACAAAGGTGAGTTCTCCGGGCTTAGGCATGGCTGTACCAGTGTCGCAGATCGACTCGGGTGGACCGGCCCGCCCTCGTCGAGGGGCGTGACGTGCGCTACGCCTGCGCAGGTCCGGCGGCCCGGCGACGGCCCGGTGTCACGGGTCAGCGCGGGTCGTCCCCGCGGGTCAGAACAGGGCGGTGATCAGCCCGACGACCGTGCCGAAGTACTTCTTGCTGCGGTGCCCCGGGCCGCAGTAGCGGCGGACCCTGCGCCGGCCCTTCTGGTCGAGCAGCGCACCGCAGTACGCACAGGGCAGGTCACCGTGATATCTGCCGTCGTCTCCCCGCCGCGCACGCGCCATGGCGGCACTCTCCTGGACGTTTTGGATCACCCGTCGCCGTGAAGACGAACTGCCTCCGCCCGGAGCGGGCGGAGGCAGTTCGGGAGGCGAGTGCCGGTCATCCCGACCCGACGAACAGCACCAGCAGCAGCCACACCACGGGCGCCGTGGGCAGCAGTGAGTCCAGGCGGTCCATGATGCCGCCGTGGCCCGGGAGCAGTGTGCCCATGTCCTTGATGCCCAGATCGCGTTTGATCATGGACTCGCCGAGGTCGCCGAGCGTGGCGCTGGCCGCGACCGCGAGGCCCAGCAGCAGGCCCTGCCACCAGACGCCGTCGTCGATCAGGAACTGCATGCACAGCGCGCCGGCGACCATCGCGAAGGCCACCGCGCCCAGCAGGCCCTCGCGGGTCTTGCCGGGGCTGATGCGCGGCGCGAGCTTGTGCGTGCCGAAGCGCCAGCCGACCGCGTACGCGCCCGTGTCGCTGACCACCGTCAGCAGCAGGAAGGTGAGGACGCGCCAGGCGCCGTCGTCGGCGGTGAGCATCATCGCGACGAACGTCGCCAGGAACGGGACGTAGAACACCGCGAAGACGCCGGCCGTGACGTCCCTCAGATAGTTCTCGGGGGACGCCGTCATGCGCCAGACGAGCACGGCCAGCGTGGTGAGCGCCATGGCGATCCACGCGCCCTCGGTCTCCCATGCGTACCCGGCGGCGACCATGGCCGCACCGCCCAGCGCGAGCGGGACCAGGGGCGCCTTGATGCCCTTGCGCTCCTGCAGCCGCGACGTCAGCTCCCACAGGCCGACCACCACGGCGAGGGCGACCACGCCGACGAAGACCGCCTTGACGACGAAGAGCGAGGCGACGATCACCGCGCCGAGTCCGACGCCGACGCCTATCGCCGCGCCGAGATCGCGCCCCGCGGTCTTCTTCTGCGGTGCGGGGGCCGGCTGCGGCGCGTCGGGCATGGGCTCCGGATTCTGCGGCACCTCCCCCGGGAGGGGGCGGGCCCGCGTCGGCTCGTCTCGGAACAGGGGGCCGCTCAGCAGAGCGGTCCCCCGGTCCGCATCCTGGTTTCCGCCGTGTTCGGGTACGTCGGGCACGATGGGCATGGGACGCGTCTGCGGCGCGTTGTGCGCATCGTACGCGTGCCCCGCCGGAGCGGCCGCCCGGCCGGGCGCGTGGTCGGACGGCGGCCCCCAGTACCCGGTCTGCGGCGTCCCCCAGGAAGAGTCGTTCATCAGACTTCGAGCAGTTCCGCTTCCTTGTGCTTCAGGAGCTCGTCCACCTGGGCGACGTACTTCGCGGTGGTGTCGTCGAGCTCCTTCTCCGCACGGCGGCCCTCGTCCTCGCCGACCTCGCCATCCTTGATCATCTTGTCGATGGCGTCCTTGGCCTTGCGGCGCACGGAGCGGATCGAGACCTTGGCGTCCTCGGCCTTGGCCTTGGCGACCTTGATGTAGTCGCGACGGCGCTCCTCGGTGAGCTCGGGGAACACCACCCGGATGATGTTGCCGTCGTTGCTCGGGTTGACGCCCAGGTCGGAGTCGCGGATGGCCTGCTCGATGTTGCGCAGCGCGCTCTTGTCGAACGGCGTCACCACGGCCATGCGCGGCTCGGGCACGGAGAACGAGGCCAGCTGGTTGATCGGCGTCGGCGCGCCGTAGTAGTCAGCCACGATCTTGTTGAACATCGCCGGGTGCGCACGGCCGGTGCGGATCGCGGCGAAGTCCTCCTTGGCGACCACGACGGCCTTCTCCATCTTCTCCTCGGCTTCGAGGAGGGTCTCTTCGATCACCACTTGCTCCTGCGTGTCTTGAGTAGGCCCGGCCGTGGTTCCCCGTCGGGGCGACGGCCGGCTGCGTCGCGTCTTCTTCCTGCACGGTTCCCGACCGGCAGGACATTGTCCATCCCCCGGTCAGTTGCGGCCGGCTTGGTCCCCCACCAGCGTGCCGATCTTCTCACCCTTGACGGCGCGGGCGATATTGCCCTCCTTCAGCAGCTCGAAGACGACGATCGGGAGGCTGTTGTCACGGCAGAGGGTGACGGCCGTGGCGTCGGCGACCTTCAGGTCCCGGGTGATGACCTCGCCGTAGCCGAGCGCGTCGAACTTCACGGCGTCCGGGTTGGTCTTCGGGTCGGAGTCGTAGACGCCGTCCACGCCGTTCTTGCCCATGAGCAGCGCCTCGGCGTCGATCTCCAGGGCGCGCTGGGCGGCGGTGGTGTCGGTGGAGAAGTACGGCATGCCCATACCGGCGCCGAAGATGACCACGCGGCCCTTCTCCAGGTGGCGCACGGCGCGCAGCGGGATGTAGGGCTCGGCGACCTGCCCCATGGTGATGGCCGTCTGCACCCGGCAGTCGACGCCCTCCTTCTCCAGGAAGTCCTGGAGGGCGAGGCAGTTCATCACGGTGCCGAGCATGCCCATGTAGTCGGAGCGGGCGCGGTCCATGCCGCGCACCTGGAGTTCGGCGCCGCGGAAGAAGTTGCCGCCGCCGATGACGATCGCGATCTCCGCGCCGTCCCGTACGACTGCCGCGATCTCACGCGCGATGGCGTGCACCACATCGGGGTCGACGCCGAGGCCGCCGCCACCGGAGAAGGCCTCTCCGGACAGCTTCAGCAGAAACCGGCCGCGCACTTTGCCGTCGTCGCTCTTCTCAGCCTTGGTCATCGGGGATCCCGCCTCTTTCACGTGTTGCACATGCGAAGAAGGCCATTGCCGGTGGGGTGTGCTTCGCATCCCATGCGGCAATGGCCTCCTCGTCAGATCTGCTGTCGTCCGGCACGCGCGCGTGCGTGGACGCGTAGCCGAACGGCTGCTGTCGACCCTATCGGGGTCGCGCGCCCGTCGCGGTACGGACTCAGATGCCGACCTTGATGCGCGTGAAGCGCTTCAGGGTGACACCGGCCTCGTCCAGGACCTTCTGGACGGACTTCTTGTTGTCCAGCGCGTAGGGCTGGCCGAGCAGGGTGGCGTCCTTGAAGAAGCCGTTGAGGCGACCCTCGACGATCTTCGGCAGGGCGGCCTCGGGCTTGCCCTCGGCGCGGGTGGTCTCCTCGGCGACGCGGCGCTCGGACTCGACGACCTCGGCCGGCACGTCCTCCTTGGAGAGGTACTTCGGCGCGAAGGCGGCGATGTGCTGGGCGACGCCCTTGGCGATCTCCGCGTTCGGCTTGTCCAGCTCGACGAGCACACCGATCTGCGGGGGCAGGTCGGGCATCGTGCGGTGCATGTACGCCGTCACGTAGCCGTCGGCGAACTGGGCGAAGCGGTCCAGGACGATCTTCTCGCCGAGGTTGGCGTTGGCCTCGTCCACGAAGGCCTGGACGGTCTTGCCGGCCTCGATCTCGGAGGCGAGCAGGGCCTCGATGTCGGCCGGGGAGGTCTTGGCGACGTGCTCGGCGATGGCGGTGGCCACGGCCTGGAACTTCTCGCCCTTGGCGACGAAGTCCGTCTCGCACTTCAGCTCGACGAGGACGCCGGAGGCGTTGTCGCCGGCGATGATCGAGACCACGGCGCCGTTCTCGGCGGAGCGGCCCTCGCGCTTGGCGACGCCCTTCTGGCCCTTGATGCGGAGCGCCTCGACGGCCTTGTCGACGTTGCCCTCGGCCTCGTCCAGCGCCTTCTTGCAGTCCATCATGCCGGCGCCGGTGAGCTCCCGGAGCTTCTTGACGTCGGCGGCGGTGTAGTTCGCCATGAGTCTGTGAATCTTTCTCGAAGTCTGGAGGTTCGGAGATCCGCGGGTCGGGACCTGCACGAGGGGCGGGTGCCCGACTCGCCGCTGACCTACGGGTGAACGGCGGGAGCGGATGTCATGTCACCGCTCCCGCCGTCATCGGCTCTGACGGGGCGGTCAGGCCTGCTCGGCCTCGGCGGCCGGGGCAGCCTCGGGCGCGGCTTCGGCCTCGGGCGCGGCCTCGGCCTCGGGCGCGGCCTCGGCGGCGGGGGCCTCGGCCGGCTTCTCGGCCTCAGCCGGCTTCTCGGCCTCGGCGGCGGCCGGAGCGGCCTCCTCGGCCTTCTTCTCGCCCGCGAGCAGGTCGCGCTCCCACTCGGCCAGCGGCTCGCCCGCGGCCTTCTCGCCCTTGCCGGCCTCGGCGGCACCGGAGCGGGACATCAGGCCCTCGGCGACGGCGTCGGCGATCACACGGGTGAGCAGGGTGACGGAGCGGATCGCGTCGTCGTTGCCCGGGATCTTGTAGTCGACCTCGTCGGGGTCGCAGTTGGTGTCGAGGATGGCGACGACCGGGATGTTGAGCTTCCGGGCCTCACCGACCGCGATGTGCTCCTTCTTGGTGTCCACGATCCAGACGGCGCTGGGCACCTTCTGCATCTCGCGGATACCGCCGAGGGTCTTCTCCAGCTTGGCCTTCTCGCGGGAGAGGACCAGCAGCTCCTTCTTGGTGAGGCCGGAGGCGGCCACGTCCTCGAAGTCGATCTGCTCGAGCTCCTTGAGGCGCTGCAGACGCTTGTAGACGGTCGAGAAGTTGGTGAGCATGCCGCCCAGCCAGCGCTGGTTGACGAAGGGCATGCCGACGCGGGTGGCCTGCTCCGCGATGGCCTCCTGCGCCTGCTTCTTCGTGCCGACGAACATGACCGTGCCGCCGTGGGCCACGGTCTCCTTGACGAACTCGTAGGCGCGGTCGATGTACGACAGCGACTGGAGCAGGTCGATGATGTAGATGCCGTTGCGCTCCGTGAAGATGAAGCGCTTCATCTTCGGGTTCCAACGACGGGTCTGGTGACCGAAGTGGACGCCGCTCTCCAGCAGCTCCCGCATCGTGACGACGGCCATGGCCGTATCTCCTTGAATTTCTCGGTTATGCCGCGGAAGCCGGACGGCTTTCGCGCCTGACGCCCGCAACGCGCCGTTGCCACAGAGGACCGAGGGGCGCTGACCTCGGGGTTCCGGTCGTGACCGGTCCCGATGTCGGGGCGTGCGAAGTCGACCCGGTGGCCCGGGTCGCCACCAGAAGTGTACGGGACCCGGCGGGGTGCCGGGTGACGCCGTCGTCCACAACCGGACGCCGGTCCACAGGTCCGGGCCGTGATCGCGGATGTCCGGAAGGCTCTCCGACATACGAACGAGTGCATTCACGAGAGCGTGTGCCCGACTGGTCCTTCCGGTGGTCCTGACCCCGGCGGCGCTGCTCGCCCCGCCGCCGTCGGGCCCGGCGGGGCCTGCGGCGGTGGCCCCGGTGGCCGGGGACGCGGGCACACCGGCGGTCGGCCGGGCCTGGCCGGTGGGGGTACGGCCGCGGGTGCTGCGCGGCTGGGAGCCGCCGGCGACGGTGTACGGGCGCGGGCATCGGGGCGTGGACCTGGCGGCGGCTCCGGGGACGCCGGTACGGGCGGTGGCCGCGGGCAGGGTCTCGTTCGCCGGACGGGTGGCCGGAAGGGGTGTGGTCTCGGTGGAGCTCGACGGCACGGGAGATCCCCCGCTGCGCACCACCTACGAGCCGGTCGACGCGTCGGTGGCGGAGGGCGACGAGGTGACTGCGGGCGAGCCGGTCGGCACGGTGGCCGCGACGGGCTTCCACTGCGCGGCCCCCTGCGTCCACTGGGGCCTGCTGCGGGCCGACTCCTACCTCGACCCGCTCACCCTGCTCCCCCCGTGGCTGCTGCGCGGCCCCCCGCCAAGACTGCTGCCGGTACTCGGCGTACCGGTACCGAACTGAAACCCGGCACCGCCCTCAGTGGCCAGTGCGGGGTGCCGGGCCCGGTGCTGGGAACCGGCCGCAGGGCCGCGCCCTGGGTTCCGTCGGTGGGTGGCACCGTCAACCCCGTACGCCTCGGAGGGCCATCGAGACGGCCGCTTCCGTGATGGCGTCGGGGTGTTCCGCCGCACCGAGCTCGATACGGCGTACGGCCGCGTCGACCACTCCCTGGAGCAGCATCGCCGCGAGGCGGGGCTCGGTGTGGCCCAGGTCGGCAAGGGCCTCGACGATCATCGCGACGAGTCCGCCGTGGGCCGCGCGGATCTTCTCCCGTGCGCCGGCGTCGAGCTCGCTCGCGGAGATGGCGACCACGGCCCGGTGCCGGCGGTCCCCGACCAGTTCCAGCTGCTTGCGGACGTACGCCTCGATCTTGCCCTCGGGCTCGCGGGCGGCGGCCATGGCCACCTCCACCTCCGCCGCCCAGACGGGGAAGTCGACCTCGCACAGCTCCTCGACGACGGCGGCCCGCGAGCGGAAGTACTCGTACACGGAGGAACGCGCGAGACCGGTGCGCTCGGCGAGGGCCGGGAAGGTCAGCGCCTCCGTACCGCCCTCGGACAGCAGGGAGCGTGCCGCGTCCAGCAGGGCGGCTCGCTGCATCGACCGGTGCTCGGCCACGGAGGCCGCTCGAATCCTTGGCACGTCCTCCACTTTACGGACGCCCCGCCCCTCGCGGCCAGAGGATGGGCCCGCCCGGCCGCCGCCCGGCCGCCGCCGGGCTCAGTGGGGCTCAGCGGCCGAAACCGGCCAGCTTCGCGCGCAGCTGGAGCACCGACTTGGTGTGGATCTGGCTGACCCTGCTCTCCGTCACGCCCAGTACGTTGCCGATCTCGGCGAGGGTGAGCCCCTCGTAGTAGTACAGCGTGACCACGGTCTTCTCGCGCTCCGGGAGGGTGTTGATGGCCCGTGCCAGGAACCTGCGCAGCTCCCGGTCCTCGGCCACCTCCACGGGGTCGTCGGCGGCGGTGTCCTCCAGCGTGTCCATCAGGCTGAGCCGGTCGCCGCTCTCACCCCCGACGTGCAGCAGTTCCTCCAGGGCGACGACGTTCGCGAGGGACAACTGGCTGAAAACCGCGTGCAGCTCGTCCACGGCGATCCCCAGCTCGCCGGCGACCTCGCTCTCCGACGGTGTGCGCCGCAGCCGCGCCTCGAGCGTGGCGTAGGCGCGCTCCACGTTCCGCGCCTTCTGCCGCACGGAGCGCGGGATCCAGTCCAGCGCCCGCAGCTCGTCGATCATCGCGCCCCGGATGCGGGTGATCGCATAGGTCTCGAACTTGATCTCGCGGTCGACGTCGAACTTCTCGATCGCGTCGATCAGCCCGAAGACACCGGAGGAGACGAAGTCCCCCTGGTCGACGTTGGGCGGCAGCCCCACACTGACCCGGCCGGCGACGTACTTCACCAGGGGCGAGTAGTGCAGGATCAGCTGTTCCCGCAGCCTTTCGTCCCCCGTCGCCTTGTACGACCGCCACAGCTCGTCGAGCGTCGAGGGAGCGGGCGGCCGCACGCTGCCACCGTCGCGGGCGGCTGGGGGGATGGCCGCCCGGTCGGACCCGGAGGTGTGCTGGGGCATTCGTCGCCTTGTGCCGTTCTGCCGTGGACTGGTGCTGCCTGGGTGCGCCGTCTGTCCGATGTCGAGGTGCCTGTCCTTGCCTGTCCGTGTCGGGATCCTCGTGAGCGTAGCGTGACTGCGGCGTCGCGGTGTGCGAAGAGGCGAGGCGGGAGGGTGCGCGGATTCGTTCCGGGCGCCGTCCCGCCGGGTCACGACGGTTGCTCTGTGTGAGGGAAGGAGTAGCCCAACTGACGTAATTCCGTGGGGTGTCGGGGTTCCCCCGGACGGCCGAACACGCTGTGTCAGCGATGCGTGGAACCGTCCCGCACCGAGATCATCGCCTGGCGCGTCAACTTCCAGCCGTCGTCGTGTCGTTCGACGTAACCAAGTGCTCGCAGTTCGTACAGTCTCGCGACCGCGTCGTCCGGGGTGGTCTGCGCGGCGAGCGCGACCTCCTCCGGGCGGGCGGTTCCGCGGGCCGGCAGCGCGGCGAGCACCTGCTGTCCGGCCGGGTCGAGGAGGTCCCGGGGCAGCACCGGCCCTCTGCGCTCCGGCGCGAGTTCGCCCATGTCGCCGACGAGTTCGACGACCTCGGCGGCGTCGGTGACAAGGACCGCGTCCTGGCGCAGCAGTTCGTGCACCCCGGCGGAGAGCGCGCTGGTGGCGGGTCCGGGCACACCCATCGTGTGGCGTCCCAGACGCCGGGCCGCGCGGGCCGTCACCAGGGAGCCGCTGCGGTGGGCGGCCTCGATGACGACGGTGCCCCGGGTGAGGGCGGCGATCACCCGGTTGCGGAGGACGAACCGGCTCGGCGTCGGATGCTCGCCGGGCGGCAACTCGCCGACCACCAGACCCTGTTCCGCGATCCTGCCGATCAGGCCGGTGTGCCCGCGCGGGTAGGGCCGGTCGACTCCGCAGGCGAGTACGGCGACGGTGGCGCCGCCCGAGCCGAGGGCGCCGCGGTGGGCGGCGCCGTCGACCCCGTAGGCGCCGCCGGAGACCACGACCCAGCCGCTTTCGGCGAGGCCGGCGGAGAGGGTGGCGGCCATGTGCGCGCCGTACTCGGTGCAGGCGCGGGCGCCGACGACGGCGACCGAGCGCAGCGCCCACATCCGCAGGTCCGCGCCACCGCGCACCCACAGCCCGAGGGGCCGGGCGTCGCCCAGGTCGTCGAGCTGCCCCGGCCACTCCACGGTGCCCGGGCAGACGAACCGCACCCCCGTGTCCCGTGCGACGGCGAGATCACCGCGGGGTTCGGCCCGCCCGGCCCTGGCGAGCAGCCCGGCCCACCGCTTCGCGCTCACCCCCGGCAGCGGCTCGCCCCGTTCCCGCAGGCGTCGGACCACCGCGGCCCAGCCCAGTTCCCGCACCCACCGTCCGCCGGTCTCGTCTCCCGGTTCGAGGACCCGGGTGAGGAAGATCCGGCCGAGCACCTCGTCGTCGGTTCCGCCGGCGGCGCTCATACCGCCGCCCCGATGGCCATGGGCACGCCGCGCGGTACGCCGGTGCGCAGTTGCAGGGCGAGGGCGACGTCGGTGGCGTCGGGCCGGTCGTGGCCTGCCAGGTCGGCGACGGTCCAGGCGACCCGCAGCACCCGGTCGAGGCCCCGCGCGGTGAGCACACCCCGCTCCAGGCTCCGCTCGGCGTCGTCCATGGCGCCGAGGGCGGCGCGCCAGCGGCTGCGCAGCTCCCGTCCGGGGATCTCGCTGTTGCTGCGCCACGGGGTGCCGGTGAGCCGCGTCGCCGCGCGGTCCCGGGCCGCCCGCACGCGGTCGGCGACGGTGGCGGTGGTCTCGCCCGGGACGCCGGCCGCCGTCAGTTCGGTGCGCGTGACGCGGTCCACCTCGACCCGCAGGTCGACCCGGTCGAGCAGGGGCCCGGACAGCCTGGCCTGGTAGCGGCGGATCGCGGAGGGCGGGCAGTCGCACCGGTCGTTCGTCTGCGAGAAGCGTCCGCAGGGGCACGGGTTGGCGGCGAGCACCATCAGGAAGCGCGCCGGGAAGCGCACCACGCCCGCGCTGCGCGCGATGACCACATGCCCGGCCTCCAGCGGCTGGCGCAGCGCGTCCAGGGCCCGGCTGCTGAACTCCGGGGTCTCGTCCAGGAAGAGCACGCCGCGGTGCGAGAGGGAGACCGCTCCCGGCCGGGCCGTACCGGGGCCGCCGCCGACGAGTGCCTGCATGGTGGCCGAGTGGTGCGGGGCGCAGTAGGGGGCCGTGTCGATCAGGGGCTTGCCCGGGGGCAGCAGTCCGGCCACCGAGTGCACGGCCGTCACCTCGAGCGAGGCCTGCCGGTCCAGCGGCGGCAGGATCGACGGCAGGCGCTCCGCGAGCATGGTTTTGCCGGCGCCGGGCGGGCCTTCGAGGAAGAGATGGTGTCCGCCCGCCGCGGCCACCTCCACCGCCGTCCGCGCCGACCGCTGGCCCACGACGTCCGCGAGGTCGTGGCCGTGGTCCTGCGCCCCTACGGCGTGGATACCGATGTCCGCCCCGGTGCCGGGGGCGCGCAGTCCGGCCAGCAGCGGCTCGGGGCCCGGGGGCTCCTCGGTCTCCTCGGGCACGGGCTCGTCGGTGAGCACGGCGATCAGCTGGCGCAGGCTGCGGATGCCCAGCACGGACACGCCCGGTACCAGTGAGGCCTCGGCGGCGGAGCACTCCGGCACCACCACCTGCTCGTATCCCGCGTCCGCCGCGGCCAGTACCGCCGGGAGGATGCCGCGCACCGGCCGCACCCTGCCGTCCAGCCCCAGTTCGCCGATCATGACGAGGTCGGCGAGCACCCGCGGATCGATGCGCTCGGCGGCGCCGAGCACCGCGCAGGCGACCGCGATGTCGAACCCGCTGCCCGCCTTCGGCACCGACGCCGGGCTGAGTCCCACGGTGAGCTTCTTCTGCGGCCACTCGCCGCCGGAGTTGACCACCGCGGCCCTGACCCGGTCCCGGCTCTCCGTCAGGCTCTTGTCCGGCAGTCCCACCAGCGTGAAGGCCGCCACCCCGGGCTCCAGGTCGGCCTGGACCTCCACGACGACGCCCTCGACGCCCACCAGCGTGACCGCGCACGTACGGGCGAATCCCATGTCAGGCCACCCCGCGGACGTGCTCGACGACGGGTGCGCCGCGGGACGGCAGGAGCACCCCGACCAGGTCGATGCGGACCCCGCCGGGCGGTGCTCCGCCGTGTTCCTGGAGCCAGTGTTGCGCCAGCCCCCGCAGCCGGTCCGCCTTGGCGGGCGTGACCGCCTCCATGGGGTGCTGGAAGGCTCCCGCCCTGCGGGTCTTCACCTCGCAGACGACCAGGGCGTCCCCGTCCCTGGCGACGATGTCGATCTCGCCGGTCCTGCCGCAGCGCCAGTTGCGCTGCAGCACCGTCATGCCGGCCTCGGTCAGCCGCCGTGCGGCCAGTGTCTCGCCGTACCTGCCCAGCGCGCCGCGTGCCCGTTGTGCGTTCATGTCGGCACCACCTCCGGCGCCCACCGTCACGCATCCCGCCGCACCCGAGTGGATCTTGGTGCGGAACTCGGCGGCTGTGGACAACTCCCTCACTCACCCGAGGGAACCGGCCACCCGTCCGGAGGCCCGCACCCCGCCGCCCGCACCGCACCCAGCCGCCCGGACCCAGCCCCGGTCTCAGCCGCCCGGCAGCTCGAGATCGCTCTTGTTGAGCTCCTCGATGTTCACGTCCTTGAACGTCAGCACCCGCACCTGCTTCACGAAGCGGGCCGGCCGGTACATGTCCCACACCCAGGCGTCCGCCATCGTCACCTCGAAGAACACTTCACCCTGGACCGAGTGCACCTGCATCTCGTAGTCGTTGGTGAGATAGAAGCGCCGCTCGGTTTCGATCACGAATTTGAACAGACCGACGACATCGCGGTACTCCCGGTAGAGCTTCAGCTCCATCTCGGTCTCGTACTTCTCGAGGTCCTCGGCGCTCATGGCATGTTCCCCTTCAGCCGTGCGATCCCACCATTGTGCGCCAGTCCCGGGGGTCACCGGACGATTTCGGTGTCCAGGATCACGGGCGCGGCCGGGGGACCTTCGTCGAGCAGTGTGCGCAGCAGCCCGGCGAGTCTGGTCGGGTACACCGTCTCATGCGCCCCGGCGAGTTCCGGACACGTCCACCAGCGCGCTCCGGCGACGCTGCGGCGCTCCAGCTCGGTCAGGGCCGTGGCCGCGGTCGCGGTCTGGGTGGTGCGGGCGAGGTAGTACCACTCGTCCTGGTCCCAGCGGCGCCCGGCGAACGGGAAGGAGCACCTTCGCCGCCACAGCACGGGCCCGAGCTCGACCTCGGTGATGCCGGTCTCCTCGACGAGTTCCCGCAGCGCGGCCTGTTCCCGGGTCTCGTCGCCCTCCACGCCGCCGCCGGGCGTGAACCACCAGTCGTCCGCCGGGTCGTCCGGCTCGTGGCCGTGCAGCAGGAGGATGCGGTCCCGCGGGTCGAGCAGGACGACCCGGGCGACCCTGCGCAGCCCGCCCTCGTAGGAGTCCTCCACCGCCGGCACGGGCTCAGCGGGCACCGGCGGTCCCGGCGTTCGCACGGGACCGGAACGCGCCCGCCCGCTTGGCGAGGGGACCGTAGGCGGCCCCACCGAGGATGAGCACGGCACCGGCGACCACCAGCCCGGCGACCGTCCTGAGCGGGCCGGGCGAGGAGAGGGCGCCGAGCTCCTCGAAGCCGGCGGGCTCCTCCAGCATGCCGTTCATCGGCCAGACCACGGCGTCGACCCGGGCCTGGACCGCTCCGCGCGAGACGGTGCCGCTGGCGGCGTCGCTCAGATGGGCGGTGGAGTCCAGCGATCCGGAGCGCTCGTCACCGAGCAGGAAGAGGCGCCCCTTCGGCACGACCACCTCGGGGATGTTGCCGAACTCGGCCGCCGAGCCCTCGGGCAGATAGGGCTCGTCGATCTCCTTGCCGTTGACCTCCAGCTTGCCGTCCTGGCAGCAGGAGACCGTGTCGCCGCCGACGGCGACCACACGCTTCACCATGGGGACGTTCGACCAGGTCGCGTCCTTGAAGACGACGACGTCGCCGCGGCGGACCTCGTCCCCGTCGATGCGCTGGGCCAGCACCCGGTCACCGGCACCGATGGTCGGCGCCATGGACGTGGTGGGCACGGTGTACGGCAGGTACAGCACCGCGCCCCAGGCGAACCCGCCGAGGAACAGCACCATGCCCAGGGCCACGGCCAGTCCGGACAGCCGCTGACCGGTCCGGCCGCCCGCCCGGGCGCCGCCCGGGCCGCTGCTGCCGGGGACCGTACGTGTCGTGCTCTGACCACTCATGGGCGGCACCCTACCCGGCAGTACCGGACCGGGTCAGCCCTCCCGGCGGCCCGCTGGGCCGGCAGCCTCCCCCGTCAGCTGCCCCCGCCGTCACCGGACCGCCGACGCCGCCAGAGCACCAGCGGCACCGCGCCGGCGAGCGCGAGTCCCTGGGGCGCCGCCGTCAGCACGGCGGCGGACGGCGACCCGGCGGACAGACCGGGCTGGTCGAAGGTGTCAGGCACGGGCAGGTTGGTCCAGCGGTTGATCGGCCAGGCGATGACGACGGCACGGCCGACGACCTTGTCCACCGGGACCATGCCGTGGTTCTTGTCGCCCTGGTTGTACCGCGAGTCCCGGCTGTTCTGCCGGTGGTCGCCCATGACCCAGATGTGGCCCTCGGGCACCTTGACCTTGAACTGGCCGCCCTGGTCGTCCTGGCTGCACGGGGTGTTGCCGGGGTAGACGTACGACTCGGTCAGCGTCTTGCCGTTGACCTTCAGCGGGCCGGTGCCATTGCACTCGACCGTGTCGCCGCCGACGCCGATGACCCGCTTGATCAGGTCCTTCTCCTCCGCGGACGGCATCAGGCCGATCCAGCTGAGGACCTTCTGCAGCGGGTTCGGGTTGGGCGTCGGCTCCCCGGCCAGCCAGTTGTCGGGGTCGTGGAAGACGACGACCTCGCCGCGCTCGGGCTCGGAGCCGAACCAGGGGGTGAGCTTGTCGACCAGCACCCGGTCACCCTGCTGGAGGGTGTTCTGCATCGAGTCGGAGGGGATCGAGAACGCCTGCACCAGGAACGTCTTGATCAGCAGCGCCAGCACCAGGGCGATGCCGATCAGGATCGGCAGTTCCTTCCAGAAGGAGCGGGGCTGCTTCGCCTCAGGGGCGCCGCCGCCACCCGGTCCTCCGCGCGCCGTGGGGGGCTGACCGTCCGAGGGTCCGTCCCCGCCGCTCTCCGGGGAGTGCTTCCCGGGGGTCGCGGTCTCGTCCGCCGCGGGAGGGGCCGTCTCCGCGGGACGCCCGCGGTGCTCCTCGCCCTCGCGCCCGGACCGTGCGCCAACCGCCGCATCCCCCACGCCAACTCCTCACTCTCTGCCGCCGCCCGCGCCATGCCCGACGCAGGCCCACTACTCCCATAACGAGCGGGAGTTCCGCAGGGGTCGGGAGCTGGACCATCTCATTGGGACCGTCCGGGGCAACCCTATGCGACAGCGGGGCGGCAGCGGTCGACCCGGGCGCCGAGTCCGACACGGACGCGTACGCCGTCGGTTCCTCCAGCGTGCTCCAGTGGCCGAGCGGCCAGGCGATGACCATGGCCCGGCCCACCACCTCGTCCTCGGAGACCGTGCCGCCGTAGTCGGTGTCCTGGTGGGAACGGGAGTCGGCGGAGTTCGCCCGGTGATCACCCATCACCCACAGCCGCCCCTCGGGGACGGTGATGTCGAACGGGGTCAGCGACGGGGCGTTGCCCGGGTAGAGGTAGTCCTCCTCGAGCGGCACGCCGTTGACGGTGACCCGGCCCTGCTTGTCGCAGCACTGGACCCGGTCGCCCCCGACGCCGACGACCCGCTTGATGAGGTCCTTGTCGTTCTCCGACGGCAGCAGACCGATGAAGGTGAGCCCTTCCTTGACCTGCTTGATCCCGACGGGGTCGTCCTTCTTCGGCGCGGTCCCCTCGTCCTGGAGCCAGCCGCCGGGGTCCTTGAACACCACGACGTCACCGCGTTCCGGCCTGGAGCCGAACCACGGGGTGAGCTTGTCGACCAGCACCCGGTCGCCGATCCGGATCGTCTGCTCCATGGAGCCGGACGGGATGACGAACGCCTGGACCAGGAACGTCTTCAGCACCAGCGCGATCACCACGGCGACGCCCACCAGGAGCGGGATCTCCTTGACGGCGCTGCGCCTGCGGCGCCGCTTGACCTTGCGCTGGAGCTTGCGCCGCTCGGCCCGGCTGCGTCCGGGGGCCGGGACGGCCGCGCGCCGGGAGCCGGTGGGCAGCAGGTTCTCCGCGCTGTCGTCCGGCACGCCGCGCGGTTTGCCGCGGTTACCCATGGCCGCCCTCCGCCGTGTCCTTCCCGGGGGCGGGCACGCGCGCGTAGGCGTCGGGCCGGTGCAGCCGGGTGGCGTGGCCGAAGGGCCACACGATCCCGTCGGCGCGGCCGATGACGTGGTCGACGGGGATCATGCCGCCGCCGGGCGAGCCGAGGTGGTCGCGGGAGTCGCTGGAGGCGCCGCGGTGGTCACCGAGCACGAAGAGGCGTCCGTCGGGCACGACGACGTCGAACCTCACCGTGGAGGGGCTGTCGCCGGGGAACAGGAAGCCCGACTCGTCGACCGACCGGCCGTTCACCCGGATCCTCCCCTCCCCGTCACAGCAGACCACGTGGTCTCCGCCCACCCCGACGACCCGCTTGATGTAATCGGCCTCACCGAAATACCCGGTGCCGTCGAACACAATCACGTCGCCGCGGCGCGGCCCGTCGCCGAAGGGGTACGCCAACTTATTTACGAGCACGCGGTCCCCGACCCTCAATCCCTGTTCCATCGATCCGCTGGGGATCTGGAACGGCCGCGCCACGAACGTGTTCAGGGCCAGCAGGAACAGAAGGCAGAGCAGCAGGGTCAGAATAATGCGCCCGCCCGGGAGCCACCGCGTGACGCGTGGCTTCAACGCGGAACGCGACCGTCCCTCCGGACCCGCGGAACCCGAGGTGTTCTCGGGTTCCGCCGGGGGGAGGGAGCGGTCGCGCTCCGTCGGCTGTGCTTCGGTGTCCATCGGGGCCAGATGTTATCCGGCCCCGATATGACGCCGGTAAAGCGCTCAGTTCTCGCGCTTCTCCTTGATCTTCGCGGCCTTGCCGCGCAGCTCGCGCAGGTAGTACAGCTTGGCGCGGCGGACGTCACCCCTGGTGACGAGCTCGATCTTCTCCACGATCGGGGTGTGCACCGGGAAGGTGCGCTCGACGCCGACGGAGAAGGAGACCTTGCGGACCGTGAAGGTCTCGCGCACGCCGGCGCCCTGGCGACGGATCACCACGCCCTTGAACTGCTGCACACGGGAGCGGTTGCCCTCGATGACGCGCACGTGGACGTTGACGGTGTCGCCGGGGCGGAAGGCGGGGACGTCGCTGCGCAGCGACGCGGAGTCGACGGAGTCGAGCAGGTGAGACATTTCGTCTGCTTTCTTCGCTGATGCCACAGGTCATCAACGGGAACTAGAGGTGCGGATTCAGAGCCGTGCGGGTCGGGTCGGGCGTCTTCTCCCCCTGTGGCAGGGGCGCACACCGGACCGGCACACAACAGCGGCCTATTCTTCCACGCCGTCGGTCCTGCGCCAAAATCGACCGTACGGCTTCCCGTCCGGGTCGGGCTCCCAGCCCAGGATGGACAGCATCTCGCGGTCCTTCTTGTCGAAGGCCCCGGGATCGCAGCGCTCGATCAGGTCGGGCCGGCTGGCGGTGGTGCGCCGCAGCGCCTCGTCGCGCCGCCAGCGGGCGATCTTCCCGTGGTGGCCGCTGAGCAGCACGTCCGGGATCTCCCGGTCGCGCCACCGCGGCGGCTTGGTGTAGACGGGGCCTTCCAGCAGGTTGGCCATGACGCCGGGCGCGAAGGAGTCGTCGCGGTGCGACTCGGCGTTGCCGAGGACGCCGGGCAGCAGCCGGGCGACGGCCTCGGTGACGACGAGGACGGCCGCCTCGCCGCCGGCCAGGACGTAGTCGCCGATGGACACCTCGTACACGGGCATCCGGGTGGCGTACTCGTCGATCACACGGCGGTCGATGCCCTCGTAGCGGGCCGGGGTGAAGATCAGCCAGGGGCGTGCGGAGAGATGGACCGCCAGTTCCTGGGTGAAGGGACGGCCGCTGGGGGTGGGGACGATCAGGGCCGGTGCGCCGGAGCCGGTCTCGTAGCCGTCCGCGAGGACCGAGTCCAGCGCGTCCCCCCACGGCTCGGTCTTCATGACCATGCCGGGGCCGCCGCCGTACGGGGTGTCGTCGACGGTGTGGTGACGGTCGTGGGTCCAGGAGCGCAGGTCGTGCACGTGCACGTTCAGCTGTCCGCGCGCGCGGGCCTTGCCGACGAGGGAGACGTTCAGCGGTTCCAGGTACTCGGGGAAGATCGTGACGACGTCGAGCCGCATCAGGCCTCGTCCCCTGCGGCACCGCGCTCGTCCTCGGCGGTGTCCCGTGCGGAGGCGGTCTCCGCCCGGTCGTCGATCAGACCCGGCGGCGGGTCGATGACGGCCCGCTGCTCCTCCAGGTCGATCTCGGTGACGATCTCCTCGACGAACGGCACGTACACCTCGCTGCCGTCGGGGCGCTCCACCACGAAGAGGTCCTGGGTGGGCAGGTGCGAGATCTCGGTGATCCGGCCGACCTCCTCGCCGTCCTTCGTGACGACGTCGAGGTCGATCAGCTGGTGGTCGTAGTACTCGTCCTCGTCCTCGGGCCGCTCGTCGGGGTCGACGTCGGCGATGAGGAGGGTGTTGCGCAGGGCCTCGGCCCCGTTGCGGTCGCGCACGCCCTCGAAGCGCAGCAGCAGGCGGCCGCTGTGGACCCGGCCGGTCTCGATGGTGAGCGGCCCGGCGGAGGCCGGATCGGTGGTCAGGACGGCACCGGGCCCGAGCCTGAGCTCCGGCTCGTCGGTGCGGACCTCCACGGTGACCTCGCCCTTGATGCCGTGGGCGCGGCCGATGCGAGCGACTACCAGCTGCACGGTGCTTGCTTCTCCTGATCGATCTGCGACATCCACGACTACGGGCCGGGGACGACCCGTAGGGCCCTCCCCGGCCCGAGCCGGTTGCGGTGAAACGTCAGCGGACGTGGTCCACGTCGACGAGGTCGACGCGGATACCGCGGCCGCCGATGGCGCCCACGACGGTGCGCAACGCGCGGGCGGTACGGCCGTTGCGGCCGATCACCTTGCCGAGGTCGTCCGGGTGGACCCGGACCTCGAGCACGCGCCCGCGGCGCAGATTGCGCGAGGCGACCTGCACATCGTCAGGGTTGTCGACGATGCCCTTCACGAGGTGCTCGAGAGCCTCCTCGAGCATGCTCAGGCCTCGGTCGAAGCGGACTCAGCGGCGGCCTCGTCCTTCTTCTCAGCCTTCTTCTTCTGGGTGATCGCCTCACCCTTGCCCTCGTCGTCGCCGCCGAGCGCCTCGAAGGACGGACGGGCCGACTTCTCGGCCGGCTGCAGCAGCGGAGCCGGGGCGGGCTCGCCCTTGAACTTCTGCCAGTCGCCGGTCTTCTTCAGGATGGCGAGCACGGGCTCGGTCGGCTGCGCGCCGACACCGAGCCAGTACGCCACGCGCTCGGCGTCGACCTCCATCACCGACGGGTTGTACGTCGGGTGGTACTTGCCGATCTCCTCGATGGCCCGGCCGTCACGGCGGGTACGGGAGTCGGCGACGACGATGCGGTAGTGAGGCGAACGGATCTTGCCCAGACGCTTCAGCTTGATCTTGACTGCCACGGGAGTGGGTTCTCCTGGATTTGACGTGGTTGGGCACGGCGGAAATTGCCGCGTGGGGTTGCGGTACCCGAGTGCCCGATGGACGCGTCAGCCGGAGGAGAGAGGGGTCCTGTGCGACTGTCGAGTACAGCTAGCCATTGTGCCACACCCCGCGGGCCCGGCGGTTCCGCGGGGTGTGGCACGTGGGCACGGCCGAGCGGCACCCGGCACCGAGTCGCGCACGGGCGCGACTCGGTGCCACGAGGTGCCGCTGGGGGACGGATCACAGCCGGCCCCGGCATCCACGAGATGCCGGGGGTCAGCTTGCCGTGGCCACTACCTCCGGGATCTGGAAGGGCTTGCCGCAGCCGCCGCAGACGATGGGGGCCTGGGCCAGGACCGACGGGACGACGCGGACGTTGCGGCCGCAGTCGCAGACGGCCTTGACCCGGACGCCGCCACCGGAGGAGCCGTGGCGTGCGGCCGGGCCGCGGAAGCTGCGGGCGGTGTCGCCCGCGGTCGCCGCGGTGTGGGCCTTCAGCGCGCGCTGCAGGCGTTCCGTCGTGGGACGGTAGCGGCGCTTCGCCTCGGGGGTGAGCGTGACCAGCGAGAAGCCGCTGCTGGGATGCGGCTCCTCGGGGTGGTCCAGGCCCAGCTCCTCGGCGATCGCCAGGAATCGGCGGTTGTGGTAGCGGCCGGCGCGGGATGTGTCGCGTACGCCGCGCGCGGCGGCGACGCCGTGGACTGCTTCGTGAAGCAGCCGTTCGAAGGAGAGTTCGTGCCCGCACGCGGACGACGACTCCCCGATCAGGGACTCGGGCGCGGCAAGATCGGGCAGCTCGGGGTGGTACCGCTGAATGTCGGCCCACGCCTGTGCCAGCTCTGCGGCGAGAACAGGTGGTGTCTGTGTCGTGCTCACGTAATGACAACGAGCCCGGGTGCCTCTGTGTTCCGATTCCGGGGCATCTCAAATAATTTGCACGTACCCGTCAGTTGCGGCTGATGCGTACTGACGAGTACGGGTGCGCTGATCTGCGGAGAAGCCTCGCAGCTCACCTCAAGGTGGTGCGTAGGCTGACGTACGCCCCGCGCGTAAGCGGTCTGCGCGCGCCGGTGCGGGCGAGGTCCGCGGAAGCGCAAGGAGCCTTTCGGCCGCTCTCGGGGGAACAGGGCGTCCCGCCGCGCGGGCCCGCCACGGACGTGACGTTACCGGGTCCTCCCCCGCCGCCGCGCACCGCCCCGCACCCGGCATTACTGGGAGGTGAATTCTTGCCACTGGCACGAGCGAGTACCAAGCCGCCGTCGCATTCCACTGGACGACACGTCGAGTGCGGAGTTTCCTGGCATACGGGGGGTGTGCGGGCGCACTGCACGGGGGCCAGGGATTCAGGCACTGCGGCAACTGTCGGCTGATTGGGGCGCTGACCTATGACACCTACGCTCGTGCGGCAGCACCTGCCTCGCGCGGGGGCCGTCCCCCGAGTGGACCCGCGCGCACGCGCGCGTGACTGGTCCGAGATCCAGGAACGCATGCTCGTACCGCTCTACGAGGCGGTCTACGCGCGGCTGGACGTCGGTCCCGCGACACGGCTGCTGGGCCTCGGCTGCGGTTCCGGGCTGGCCCTGCTGATGGCGGTCTCGCGCGGCGCCGCGGTCACCGGCGTCGACACGTCCGCCGAGCGGCTGGACCTGGCCCGGGAGCGGCTGCTGCCCGACGGGCGGGACACGCGCCCGGGGACGGCGGACACCCGGATCGTGCGCGGCTCCCCCGCGGACGCCGCCCGCGCGGACGCGCCCGCGTACACCGTGGTGACCGCGTTCGAGCCGATCGGCTGTCGCGCGGGCGACGCGGAGGGGCTGGGTGAGCTGCTCGCCGACGCGGTGCCGCTCGCCGGGCGCGGGGCGGCCGTGGTGCTGGCCGGCTGGGGCCCGCCGGAGCGGTGCGCCACGGCGTCCGTGCTCCGGGTGGCCGCCAAGCTGGCGGAGCCGCTGCGCGGCGCGGGCGCCTGGCGTCCCACGGACCGCGACGACCTGGAGCGGGTCGCCGCGCGGGCGGGGCTGAGGCCGGACGGCTCCGGGCGGGTGGCGTGCCCGTTCGGCTACGCCGACGTGGACAGCGCGGTACGGGGCCTGGAGTCGACCGGGCTGTTCGACCCGGCGGTCGCGGCCACGGACCAGGTGCAGGTGGACAAGGAACTGGCGGAGGCCCTGCATCCGCACCAGCGGCGGGACGGCACCGTGTGGATGCCGAACGTGTTCCGCTACCTCGTCGCGCGCGTTCCCTGAGACGCGCCACTCGGACACGCCGCTGAGAAACGCCGCTGGGGCGCCCCCTGACGAGGGACGCCCCAGCGGGACAGCGGCGGGGTCTCAGCCCATGAACTTCTTGAACTCGTCGGGCAGTTCGAAGTCCTTGCCGCCCTGCTGCGGCAGCCCGAAGGCGTTGCCGCCCTCCGCCGCGGCGGCGCGGCGCGCGGCCTCCTCCTGCTCCTGCTGCCTGCGCTTCATCGGGTTGCCGGAGCGCTGCTTGCCCTTGGCCTGCTTCTGCTTCTTCTTCTGCCGGCCCGGGCCGCCGCCCATGCCCGGCATCCCGGGCATCCCCGGCATGCCGCCGCCCTGGGCCATGCGGGACATCATCTTCCGGGCCTCGAAGAACCGCTCGACCAGGCCCTTCACCGCGCTGACCTCGACACCGGAACCCTTGGCGATACGGGCACGGCGCGAGCCGTTGATGATCGTCGGCTCCTGGCGCTCGGCCGGGGTCATGGACTTGATGATCGCGGCGGTGCGGTCGACGTCCCGCTCGTCGAGGTTGTTGATCTGGTCCTTGATCTGGCCCATGCCCGGGAGCATGCCGAGCAGCTTCGAGATGCTGCCCATCTTCCGGACCTGCTCCATCTGGGCCAGGAAGTCGTCCAGGGTGAAGTCCTGGCCCTTCTTCGACGCCAGCTTGGAGGCCATTTTCTCGGCCTCTTCCTGGCTGAACGTCTTCTCCGCCTGCTCGATCAGGGTGAGCAGGTCACCCATGTCGAGGATGCGGGAGGCCATCCGGTCCGGGTGGAAGGCGTCGAAGTCGTCGAGCTTCTCACCGTTGGACGCGAACATGATCGGCTTGCCGGTGATCTGCCGGATCGACAGGGCCGCGCCACCGCGCGCGTCACCGTCGAGCTTGGAGAGCACCACGCCGTCGAAGCCGACGCCGTCGCGGAAGGCCTCGGCGGTGTTGACCGCGTCCTGACCGATCATCGCGTCGACGACGAACAGGATCTCGTCCGGGGAGACGGCGTCACGGATGTCCGCGGCCTGCTGCATCATCTCCTGGTCGATGCCCAGGCGGCCGGCGGTGTCCACGATCACGATGTCGTGGACCTTGGTCCGCGCGAACTCGATGGAGTCCTTGGCGACCTTCACCGGGTCGCCCACGCCGTTGCCCGGCTCGGGTGCGTAGACGGCCACGCCCGCGCGCTCGGCGACGACGCTCAGCTGGTTGACGGCGTTCGGGCGCTGGAGGTCGGCGGCGACCAGCACCGGCGAGTGGCCCTGCTCCTTGAGCCAGCGGCCGAGCTTGCCGGCGAGGGTGGTCTTACCGGCACCCTGCAGACCGGCGAGCATGATCACGGTGGGCGGCTGCTTGGCGAAGCGCAGCCGGCGGGTCTCACCGCCGAGGATGGTGATCAGTTCGTCGTTGACGACCTTGATGACCTGCTGCGCGGGGTTGAGCGCCTTGGAGACCTCGGCGCCGAGCGCGCGTTCCTTGACGTTCTTGATGAACGTGCGGACGACCGGCAGGGCCACGTCCGCTTCCAGCAGAGCGATGCGGATCTCACGCGCCGTGGCGTCGATGTCCGCTTCGCTCAGCCGGCCTTTTCCGCGGAGGTTTTTGAAAGTCGCGCTGAGGCGGTCGGAGAGAGTATCGAACACGGCGGCGTCGGTCCTCGGAGTCGGAGACAGGCTGGGGAATCGCCCTCCAGGGTATCCCGGCGCGGCAGGACACCGGAGTGTCCTCACCCACGCAGTGTCTCCTCCAGCTTCCGGGCCACCGCCACCGCCTCCTCACCCGGCAGCGGCACCCCCTGCTCCTGGGTGACGTAGAAGGCGTCCACGGCGTTCGCGCCCAGCGTGCTGACGTGCGCGCTCCGCACCCGCACGCCCGCGTCCTCGAGGGCCCGTCCGATACGGAACAGCAGGCCGGGCGCGTCCTGCGCGCGGACCTCGATCACCGTGGCGTGCCGGGAGGCGGCCGGGGCGACCGTCACCCGCGGCGGCGGCGCGACCACGCCCCGGCGCCGGGGGTAGGCGGCGTCCCGCTCACCGAGGCGGGCGGCGATGTCGAGGCTGCCGTCGAGGGCGCGCACCAGGTCGGCGCGGAGCCGGGCGGCCTGGGGCAGGGAGCCGTATTCGGCGGCGACCCGCCAGTCCAGCAGCAGCACGGAGCCGTCCACACCGTCCGGGAGGTCCACCGCGCGCAGCTCGGCGGTCCGTACGGTCAGCCGGTGCATGGCGAGCACCCCGGCCACCGCGGGCAGCACGCCCTCCTGGTCGGGGACGGCGATGCGCAGTTCCACGCCCAACGGCTCGGGGTCGTCGGAGGGCGCGGCGGACGGTTCGGTCCGGGCCCGCAGGGAGAGCACCGGCGCGCCGGTGGCGACGGCCTCGATCGCGAGGCGCTCCTGTTCCGCGGTGGGCGTGGCCTCCTCGGGACCCTCAGGGGCGTCTCCGGACAGCACGGCACGGACCCGTTCGGCCAGGTCGGCGACGAGCGAGGCGCGCCACGAGGACCAGGCGGCCGGGCCGGTGGCGAGGGCGTCGGCCTCGGTGAGGGCGTGCAGCAGTTCGAGGGTGCCCTGGGTGCCGACGGCGTCGGCGACCGCGCGCACGGTGGCCGGGTCGTCCAGGTCGCGCCGGGTGGCGGTCTCGACGAGCAGCAGGTGGTGGCGTACGAGGGTGGCGATCACCGTGACGTCGTGCCGGTCGAAGCCGATGCGGGCGGCCACGTCCCTGGCGATGACCTCGCCGGCCACCGAGTGGTCGCCGGGCCAGCCCTTGCCGATGTCGTGCAGCAGCGCGGCGACCAGCAGCAGGTCGGGCCGGTGCACGCGCCGGGTGAACGCGGAGGCGCGGACGGCGGTCTCGATGAGGTGCCGGTCCACGGTCCACAGATGCACGGCGTTGCGCTGGGGGCGGCAGCGGACCCGTTCCCAGTCCGGGAGCAGGCTGTTGACCAGGCCCTCGGCCTCCAGCGCCTCCCAGACCTGGACCGTGGGCCGGCCGGAGCCCAGCAGGGTGACCAGCTGCTCCCGCGCCTCGGCGGGCCACGGCGTGGACAGGGGGCGCGCGGTGGCCGCCATGCGCCGTGCGGCGTGCAGGGAGAGCGGGAGCCCCGCCTGGGCGGCGGCGGCCGCGGCGCGCAGCGGGAGCACGGGGTCGCGTTCGGGGCGCGCGGCGCGGGCGAGCACCACCTCGCCGTCCTGCTCCACGACCCCTTCGGCCAGCGGGGAGCGCTCGGGGGCCGGTTTCCCGCCGCCCAGCATGGCGCGCAGCCGGGGCCGTACGGCGCGCGAGCGCAGTACGCGTCCCACCTCGCGCCAGGTGACGTCGCCGGCGTAGGCGATGACGCGCGCGGCCTCGTAGACCTGGCGCAGCAGCACGTCCGCGTCGAGCATGCCCAGCTCGGCCGCGACCTGGTCCTGCTCCTGCAGGGCGAGCCGGTCGGTGGCACGCCCCGTGGTCAGATGCAGGGCGTCCCGCACGTCTAGGAGGCGTCTGCGGGCGTCGGCGAGGCCCTCGCGCGGGGCGTCGGCCAGCCAGGAGGCGGCGACGGCGCGCAGCGCGGTGGCGTCGCGCAGTCCGCCGTGGGCCTCCTTCAGGTCGGGTTCCAGGAGGTACTGCAGCTCGCCCTGGCGTTCAGCGCGTTCCTCGCACAGCTCGCGCAGGGCGGGGAGCCGCTTCGGCGCCTGGTTGCGCCAGTCGGCGAGCACCGTCGTGCGCAGTGACGTGGTGAGGCCGAGGTCGCCGGCCAGGTGCCGGGCGTCCAGCAGTCCGAGCTGCACCTTGAGGTCCTGGCCCGCGGTCCTGCGGGCCTCGGCCGGGGTGCGCACGGAGTGGTCGAGGTCGAGGCCCAGGTCCCAGACGGGGTACCAGAGGCGGTCGGCGAGCGCGGCGACCGCCTCGGGGTCGCCGCCGTCGTGCAGCAGGAGCAGGTCGAGGTCGCTGCGTGGGGAGAGCTCCGCGCGTCCGTAGCCGCCCACGGCGACCAGGGACACCCCGCGCGCCCCCCCGGCGCCGGCCGCGAAGAGCCCGGCGAGCCAGTCGTCGGTGAGGTCCGCCAGGGCGGCACGGCGCGGCGGCCCGGACCGCGCCTCCTCGGTGAGAAGGTGCAGCCGGGCCGCCGCGTAGCCGCTGGGTCCCGAGTCCTCTGCCTCGTTGCGCATGTCCGTCCCCGTCACCCAGCGACTCCTGTTCCGTTCGCCCGTGGTCAGAGCGCGTCCGGGCCGCGCTCGCCGGTCCGCACCCGTACGGCCGTCTCGACGGGTACCGACCAGACCTTGCCGTCGCCGATCTTGCCGGTGCGGGCCGCCTTGACCACGACGTCGATCAGCTGTTCGGCGTCGTCGTCCTCGACCAGCACCTCGATGCGGATCTTGGGCACCAGGTCCACGGTGTACTCGGCGCCGCGGTAGACCTCGGTGTGGCCGCGCTGGCGGCCGTATCCGCTGGCCTCGGTGACGGTCAGACCGTGCACGCCGAAGGCCTGCAGGGCCTCCTTGATCTCGTCGAGCCGGTGCGGCTTCACGACGGCGGTGATGAGCTTCATGCGTCCACCTTCTTGCTCTCGGCCGGGGCGACGGGAGCACCGGCGGCGGTGCGGGCCGCGCCACCGCCGGCGCCGCTGAAGTCGTATGCGGTCTCGGCGTGCTCGGCCTGGTCGATGCCGGCCACCTCGTCGTCCTCGGAGACTCGCATACCGATGGTCTTGTCGAGGAGGAGGGCGAGCACCGCGGAGACGACCAGGGAGTAGGCGAGGACGCCGAAGACACCGGCGCACTGCTTCCAGAACTGGTCCAGGCCGCCGCCGTAGAAGAGGCCCTCGACGTCGGACTGGCCCTTGCCGGTGGCGAAGAAGCCGATGAGGAGAGAGCCGAGGATGCCGCCGACGAGGTGGACGCCGACGACGTCGAGGGAGTCGTCGTAGTTGAACCGGTACTTCAGGCCGACGGCCATGGCGCACAGCACACCCGCGACGGCGCCGACGGCGATCGCGCCGAGCGGGGAGACCGCGCCGCCCGCCGGGGTGATCGCGACCAGGCCGGAGACCGCGCCGGAGGCGGCGCCGAGCGTGGTGAACGCGCCGTGGCGGATCTTCTCGTAGGCGAGCCAGCCGAGGACCGCGGCGGCGGTGGCGACCTGGGTGTTGACGAACATCAGCGCGCCGACGCCGTCGTCGTTGCCGAGCCAGGAGCCGGCGTTGAAGCCGAACCAGCCGAACCACAGCAGGGCCGCGCCGAGCATGACCAGCGGGAGGCTGTGCGGGCGCATCGGGTCCTTCTTGAAGCCGACGCGCTTGCCGATCACCAGGATCACGCCGAGCGCCGCGGCGCCCGCGTTGATGTGGACGGCCGTACCGCCGGCGAAGTCGATGACGCCGAGCTCGAAGGCCCAGCCGCCGGAGCCCCAGACCCAGTGGGCGACCGGGAAGTAGACGACCGTGGCCCACAGCGCGATGAACAGGGCCCAGGCGGTGAACTTCACCCGGTCCGCGAGGGCGCCGCTGATCAGCGCGGGCGTGAGGACGGCGAACATCAGCTGGAAGACCAGGAAGACGAAGACCGGGATGGTGTAGCCGTCCCACAGTTCCGTCAGTCCGATGTTGCTCAGCCCGACCCAGTCGGAGTTCCAGCCGATGACGCTGCCGGAGTCGGTGCCGAACGCCATGGAGAAGCCGTACAGCACCCACAGGACGGTGACGATGCCGAGGCTGATGAAGCTCATCATCAGCATGTTGAGGGTGCTCTTGACGCGGACCATGCCTCCGTAGAAGAAGGCCAGGCCCGGGGTCATGAGCATCACCAGGGCGGAACAGATGAGCATGAACCCTGTGTTGGCGGCGGACAGCGTGGGCGCGTCTGCGGCCAGGGTGATGGCTGGTGCCATCGGCGTCTCCTCGTCGTTGGTACGGCCCCGTGCGGGCGAAGCCTTGGGCGGATTGAGGGGTGGGCCGGTTATGCGCCACGAGAGTCGCGCAGCGCCGTTTCGGTGGAAGCCCCTCGCTGTTTCGCCGCCGTGACGAAGGCACCGGGCGTGTTACGGGTCGATGAACTGCCGGATCCGGGGCGCGGCGATCGTTATCGTGGCGCAACCTTCGGGGTACGGCGGTGAGCCGTGGCCGGGGAGACACACGACCGGCCGCGACCGGCCTCCGAATGACCTGGCATGGGGGAGCCGAGTCGGGCAGTTCGGGAGGGCCGGCCGCGGCCGGGGCCTTGCGGTACCTCGGGTGGGTCAGACCGCGTCCGCGCCCTCGGGCAGCTCGATGGCGAGCCGCTCGGTGAGCGCGACGACTTCGGCGAGGTCCCCGAAGTCGCGTACGGCCGTGTCGACGGTCTTTCGGATACGAGTGTTGACGCGCTCGGAACGGACCTTCTTGGCCGCCTTGATGGCGTCGGTGGCGAGAACGGCGCTCTGCTCGGGCTCGCGCTGGAGGAGGTGGACCGTGGCCATGCCGATCAGGTTGAGGGCGTAGGAGCGCTGGTGCTCTCCGCCCTCCTGGCCGAAGAGCTGCACGGCGCGCCGCATCAGAGGCTCGGCGAGCGACGCGTAGGTGGGGCTGCGGCCGGCGACGTAGGCGAGGTCGCGGTAGGAGTGGGAGTTCTCCGCGTACAGCTCGGCCTCGGAGAAGAAGCGGATCCAGTCGGGGTCCGGCTCGTCCCACTCGCCGGCCTCGGCGAAGGTGTCCTCGGCCATCCGCACGGCCCGCTTGCAGCGGCCGGGCTGGCCCATGTTGGCGTAGGCCCGGGCCTCCATCGCATACAGCATGGACTGGGTGCGCGGGCTCGCGCAGTCCCGGCTGCCGTACTGCGCGAGGTGGATCAGCTCCAGGGCGTCCTCGGGCCGGCCGAGGTGGATCATCTGCCGGCTCATGCTGGACAGCACGTACGAGCCGAGCGGACGGTCGCCGGCCTCCTTGGCGGAGTGCAGGGCGAGCACGAAGTACTTCTGCGCGGTGGGCTGGAGCCCGACGTCGTACGACATCCAGCCGGCGAGCTCGGCGAGCTCGGCGGCGACCTTGAAGAGCCGTCGGGTGGTGGCCTCGGGCTGGGGCTCCTGGAGCAGGTCGGTCACCTCGTGCAGCTGCCCGACGACGGCCTTGCGGCGCAGTCCGCCGCCGCACTGGGCGTCCCACTGCCGGAACATCACGGTGGTGGCTTCCAGCAGGTCCAGCTCCGGCTTGGACAGCCGGCCGCGGGCGCGCGCCGAGGAGGACGCCGGCTCGGCCTCGGGCCTGGTCAGCGGGGCGGACGGGGTGGGGACGAGCCAGCGCTGCATGGGCTCGATGAGGGACGGGCCCGCGGAGAGGGCCAGCGAGCTCCCGAGGAAGCCGCGCCGCGCCAGCATCAGGTCGCTGCGCGAGAACTCACTTAGCAGGGCGACGGTCTGCGGGCCGGTCCAGGGGAGGTCGACGCCGGTCGCGGAGGGGGCCGGGCGGGTGCTGCGCAGTCCCAGGTCCTCCACGGAGACGACGACGCCGAAGCGCTCGGAGAAGAGTTCGGACAGGATTCTGGGGATCGGCTCCCGGGGGTTCTCGCCGTCCAGCCAGCGGCGCACCCGCGAGGTGTCGGTGGAGATGTGGTTGGCGCCCAACTGGCGTGCCCGGCGGTTGACTTGCCGGGCGAGCTCGCCCTTGGACCAGCCACTGCGGACGAACCACGAAGCGAGCAGCTCGTTCGGGCGCTTCTCCGCACTCGCAGGGGTCGCCCCGCCACCACCATTGCCGCTCACTGGAACGCCCCCATCCCTGAAGACCACTTGTCGCCGAGTGCGCCAAGCCCTATCAGAATGCCGGTCGTCGGGGCCGTCCGTCCGAGGGTTGTCACCCTTGGAACGGAAAGCCGAGTTGCCTCCGGCATACCCACGAGTGCATGTGCCCCAAGAAGCCGTGCACACAACGTAACCCTACGATCACCCGTCTCACCATGGCGGAACCGCAATCGCCACCATTCGCCACCCCTTCGAATGAACTCACGGTTGCCATCCCGCGATTCACTTGACACTGCACAGCCAAAAGTGGAAGCAGCGATGCACCCAGGGGCGCACGCCTCGGGACGCACCACCCCGCGCGCTTCGGAGCGCCGGTTCGGCGGAGCGACACCGGGAAGCCCGAAACAGAGAGTCACAGACCGCGTTCGCTACGTAACCACCGGTACGCCGGACCCGTTGGAGGGGGCATGGGCTTCACGATCGGCATCAGCCGGGGCATCCGCGACATCCGGTCCGGCTCGCGGCGCAGGATCCGCCCGTCGGACGGGACCGCCGTGGCGGAGTACACCGGGCTCTGGGGGTGGGACGTGGTGCCGGGCGTCCGGGCCGCCGCCGGCGACTGCTCCTGCGGCCGCGCCCGCTGCCGGGCGCCGGGCGCCCATCCGCTGGACCTGGCCCCGGTGATCCGCGCCGGGACCCCGCTGGACGAGGTGACCGAGGTCTGGTCGGCGTTCCCGGGGGCCTCGATGATGCTGCCGGTCGGGCGGGCGTTCGACGTGATCGAGGTCGCCGAATCCGCCGGCCGTCACGCGCTGGCCCGGCTGGAGCGCATGGGCCTGCCGGTCGGCCCGGTAGCCGCCACCCCGGACGGCCGGGCCCAGTTCCTCGTCGCCCCCGGCGCCGCCACCGCGCTGCCCGACCTGCTCTACCGGATGGGCTGGGACGACCCC
The DNA here is from genome assembly GCF_003665435.1 of Streptomyces fungicidicus. Classification (NCBI taxonomy): domain Bacteria; kingdom Bacillati; phylum Actinomycetota; class Actinomycetes; order Kitasatosporales; family Streptomycetaceae; genus Streptomyces; species Streptomyces fungicidicus. The sequence continues at coordinate 6,254,569 of NZ_CP023407.1, read as the reverse complement.
GGAGCGCTGGACCTGCGCGGCCTCGGACCGGGCGCGCACATCACGGCGCCGCCGTCCGACCGGGGCGGCCTCGGCCCGGTGCGCTGGCTGCGCTCCCCCGCCCTGGACTCGGCCGCACGGCCGCCCGAGGCCCGCCTGCTGCTGGGCACCCTCGCGTACGTGGCGCACCGCTCCGGCGCATAGCCCTCACCGCACGGACTCCGTACACGGCGAAGCGCCCGTCCCCCTGGCGGGGGCGGGCGCTTCCTCGCGTCTGCCGGGTCGTTCCCGGGCGCCGGGGGTCACTCCCCGATGAGCGCGTCCACGAAGGCCTCCGGCTCGAACGGCGCCAGGTCGTCCGGGCCCTCGCCGAGCCCGATCAGCTTGACCGGCACGCCCAGCTCGCGCTGCACGGCGACCACGATGCCGCCCTTGGCGGTGCCGTCCAGCTTGGTGAGCACGATGCCGGTGATGTCGACGACCTCGGCGAAGACCCGGGCCTGCACCAGACCGTTCTGGCCGGTGGTGGCGTCGAGCACGAGCAGCACCTCGTCCAGCGGGGCCTGCTTCTCCACGACCCGCTTGACCTTGCCGAGCTCGTCCATGAGCCCGGTCTTGGTGTGCAACCGGCCCGCGGTGTCGATGAGCACCGCGTCGGCGGCCATCTCCTTGCCCTCCTTCACCGCGTCGAACGCGACGGAGGCGGGGTCACCGGCCTCCGGACCGCGCACGGTGTGGGCGCCGACCCGCTCGCCCCAGGTCTGCAGCTGGTCGGCGGCGGCGGCGCGGAACGTGTCGGCCGCGCCGAGCACGACGGTGTTGCCGTCGGCCACCAGGACGCGGGCGAGCTTGCCGGTGGTGGTGGTCTTGCCGGTGCCGTTGACGCCGACGACCATCACGACGCCGGGGCCGCCGGCCGCGTTCTCGGTGTGCACGGTGCGGTCCATCTCGGGACCGACCAGCGTGATCAGCTCCTCACGGAGCAGTACGCGCAGTTCCGCGGGGGTGCGGGTGCCGAGCACCTTCACGCGCTCGCGCAGCCGGTCGACCAGCTCCTGGGTGGGCTGCACACCGACGTCGGCGGTGAGCAGGGTGTCCTCGACCTCCTCCCAGGTGTCCTCGTCGAGGTGCTCGCGGGACAGCAGGGTGAGCAGGCCCTTGCCCAGGGCGTTCTGCGAGCGGGAGAGACGGGCGCGCAGCCGGACCAGCCGGCCGGCGGTGGGCTCCGGGATCTCGATCTCGGGAGCCTCGGCGGCGGGCGGTTCCTCGATGACGACGGGACCGGCGCCCGCCGGAAGATCAACCTCCTCGATGGTGCGCCGCGGTTCCTCCCGCGGCGTCTCGGCCTCTTCGCCGACGTGCGGCTCGGCCGGAGGGGCGGTGATGTCGGGCGCGGCGGGCGGTGGCGGGGGCAGCTGCTTCTTGCGCCGGCTGCCGACGATGAGCCCGCCGAGCGCGCCGAGCACGACCACGGCGATGACTACAGCAAGGATGACGATGTCCATAACAGCCCCAGTATCGGCCATGGGTCCCCGGGCCGGGCCGATGCCGGCCCGTGCCGTGCCGCGCGGCCTCCGGTCCCCGGCACGGGACGCACCGCCGCCCCGGTACGGGCGGACCCGGACCGGGGCGGCGGTGCGGACACGGGGAGAAGGGCGGCGGGGACTCGCACCCCTCTCCCCGGGTTCGGAGGGCCCTCGCTCAGCCCATCTCCTCGAGCGACTTGCCCTTGGTCTCCTTCACGAACTTCAGGACGAACGGGATGGAGAGCGCGGCGAAGACCGTGTAGATCACGTAGGTGACCGACAGGTTCCAGTCGGCCAGCGAGGGGAAGCTCGCGGTGATGGCCCAGTTGGCGATCCACTGCGCGGCGGCGGCGACGCCGAGGGCGGCGGCGCGGATCCGGTTGGGGAACATCTCGCCGAGCATGACCCAGACGACGACACCCCACGAGAGGGCGAAGAAGAGGACGAAGACATGGGCGGCGATCAGGGCGACCCAGCCCTGGGTGGCGGGCAGCTGCCCGTCGACGAGGTCGAAGGAGAACGCCCAGGCCTCCAGCGCGAGGCCGATCACCATGCCGACGGAGCCGATGATCGCGAGCGGCCTGCGGCCGATGCGGTCGACGAAGATCATCGCGATGACGGTGCCGACGATGTTGATGATCGACGTGGTGAAGGAGTAGAAGAACGAGTCCGTCGGGTCGACGCCGACCGACTGCCACAGGGTCGAGGAGTAGTAGAACGCGACGTTGATGCCGACGAACTGCTGGAACACCGACAGGCCGATGCCGATCCAGACGATCGGCTTGAAGAAGAAGCTGCCGCCGAGCAGGTCCTTGAAGGCGGACTTCTCCTCGCGGTGCATCGCCGACTCGATCTCGGTGACGCGGGCGTCCAGGTCGGTCTCCGTGCCCTCGACCTCTTCGAGGATCTGCCGGGCGCGCTCGCGCTTGCCGACGGAGATCAGGTAGCGGGGGGACTCGGGGATGGCGAAGGAGAGCAGGCCGTAGAGGACGGCGGGGACGACCATGACGCCGAGCATGACCTGCCAGGCCTCCAGGCCCATCAGCTCACCGCGCTGGTCGCCGTCGGCGGCGTTCAGGATGCCCCAGTTGACCAGCTGGGACACGGCGATGCCGACCACGATCGCGGCCTGCTGGAAGGAGCCGAGCCGGCCGCGGTAGGCGGGCGGGGCGACCTCGGCGATGTAGGCCGGGCCGATGACGGAGGCCATGCCGATGGCGAAGCCGCCCACGACCCGCCAGAAGGCGAGGTCCCACAGCGCGAAGGGCAGCGCGGAGCCGACGGCGCTGACGGTGAACAGGGCAGCGGCGATCTGCATGCACCGGATGCGGCCGATGCGGTCGGCTATCCGGCCGGCGGTCGCGGCGCCGATGGCGCAGCCGATCAGGGCGATGGCGATGACCTGCGCGAGCGCGGCGGAGCCGATGTCGTAGCGGTCACGGATGGCCTCGACGGCGCCGTTGATCACGGAGCTGTCGTAGCCGAAGAGGAAACCGCCCATCGCGGCCGCGGCCGCGATGAAGATGACGTGCCCGAGATGTTCGGGGTGAGCCGTCCCGGCTCCTGACTTCTGTGCCTGCGGTGTGCTGGTCACGTGTACTCCTCGGGCCACCGGCAACATCGCCGGATGGGGGTCAGCCCTTCGAGGTCCAGCGGAAGGTACCTGAAGGTAAAAACAACATTGCAGAGACTATGTCTTCAATTCTTGAAGTCAATAGCCGTAATGCTGTGAGTTTGGAGACGCGTCAAGGTGCAGATCGTTCAGTACTTGAAGATTGTGTGAGGCTTTACCGCAGACGCTGGCTGATGACCTTGGACACGCCGTCGCCCTGCATGGAGACGCCGTACAGCGCGTCGGCGACCTCCATGGTGCGCTTCTGGTGCGTGATCACGATCAGCTGCGAGACCTCCTGCAGCTCCTGCATGATCCGGATCAGCCGCTGGAGGTTGGTGTCGTCGAGGGCGGCCTCGACCTCGTCCATGACGTAGAACGGGCTGGGCCGCGCCTTGAAGATCGACACGAGCATCGCCACGGCGGTCAGCGACCGCTCGCCGCCGGACAGCAGCGACAGCCGCTTCACCTTCTTGCCGGGCGGACGCGCCTCGACGTCCACGCCCGTGGTGAGCATGTCGTCGGGGTCGGTCAGCACCAGCCGTCCCTCACCGCCGGGGAACAGCCGGGAGAAGACGCCCTCGAACTCGCGGGCGGTGTCCCGGTAGGCCTCGGTGAAGACCTGCTCGACGCGCTCGTCGACCTCCTTGACGACCTGGAGCAGGTCCGCGCGGGTCTTCTTCAGGTCCTCCAGCTGCTCGCCGAGGAACTGGTGGCGTTCCTCCAGCGCCGCGAACTCCTCCAGGGCGAGCGGGTTGACCTTGCCGAGCTGCTGGTAGGCACGCTCAGCCGCCTTCAGGCGCTTCTCCTGCTCGGCCCGCACGAAGGGGCGGGGCCTGTTGCGCGGGTGCTCCGGGTCCTCCGGCAGCTCCTCGCCCTCGGCGGGGGGCGAGGGAGGCACCGGCTGGTGCGGACCGTACTCCGACACCAGCCCGGCAGGTTCCACACCGAGTTCCTCCAGCGCCTTGGTCTCCAGCTGCTCCATCCGCAGCCGCTTCTCGGCGCCGAGTACCTCACCCCGGTGAACTGAATCCGTCAGCTTGTCGAGATCCGCCTTGAGGTCGCGTCCCTCGGTGCGGGCGCGGGCGAGCTCCTGCTCCCGGCGGGCCTTGGCGGCCTCGGCGGCGGTGCGCTCCTCGCCGGCACGGGCCAGGGAGACCTCGACGTGCGCGAGGAGCTGCCGGGCGCCGGACGCCACGGCGGCGGCGACCTCCGCCTCGTGGCGCAGCCGGGCCCGCCGCTGTTCGGCACGCGCGCGTGCCTCGCGTTCGGTGCGGGCCGCGCGGTCCAGGGAGTCGGCCCGTCCGGCCAGCCCCTTGACCCGCTCCTCGTGGGTACGGGCCTGGAGCCGGGCCTCCATCTCGGTCTGGCGGGCGTTGGCCCCGTCGGCGGCGAGCCGGTCGCGTACGGCGGTGTCGGGCTCCTCCTCGAACGGCGCCTCCTCGGCGACGGCGAGCCGTTCGGCGAGTTCCCCGGCGTCGGCGAGCGCCGCGTCGAGGGCGTCCTGCGCCCGGGCCGCGGCGGCGCCGGCCCGCTCGGCCTCCCCGGCGGCGCCGCGCGCCTGGCCCGCGAGCCGGCCGAGCTGCTGGGCGACGGAGGACTTCTCCCGGTCGGCGGCCCGGCGCCGCTCCCCGAGCTCCTCGACTAGGGCGGCACAGTCCCGGCGCCGTCCGGCCGCCGCCTGCTGCGCCTCGGCCAGCTCCTCGCACCGCACGGCCAGCTCCTCCAGCTCGGCGGCGGCCTCGTCCACGGACGCCTGCACCTCCAGCAGGCTGGGGGCGCCCGCCGAGCCGCCCTGCGCGAGATGGGCGCCGAGCAGGTCGCCCTCGGCGGTGACCGCGGTGAGACGGGGGTGGGCGTGGACGAGTTCCTCGGCGTCCTCCAGGGTGTCGACGACGACGACGCCGTGCAGCAGCCGTCGCACGGCCGGCATCAGCTCGGGGGGTCCGCTCACCAGACGCTCGGCGGGCAGGGCGGGTGCGGCCGTGCCGTTCGCCTCTTCCGGGTCGGCGGCGGGCGGTGCGGCGGGGATCCCGGCCAGCAGGAGGGTGGCGCGGCCGGCGTCCTGTTTGCGCAGCAGGCGGATGGCGTCGGCCGCGGCGGACGGGGAGGTGGCGGCGAGGGCGTCCGCCGCCGCGCCGAAGGCGGTCGCCAGCGGCGCCTCGTAGCCGGGGGTCACCGTGAGCAGTTCGGCGGCCGGGCCCAGCAGTCCGGTGAGTCCGTCCTTCGCGCCGAGCAGGGCGCCGGTGCCGTCCTTGCGGCGCAGGCCGAGCGCCAGCGCCTCGTGGCGGGCCCGGGTCGCGGCGCGCTCGCGCTCGGCCGCGGTGACCGCCTCGCGGGCGGCGGTGAGGGCGGCGTCCGCCTCGGCAAGCTGCCGTTTGGCGTCCTCGTGCCGTACGGCGAGCTCGGCGTCGCCCGCGTCGAGGCCGTCGACCTCGGCCTTGAGCTCCTCGTACTCCTCCTGCGCGGCGACGGCCCGCTCCTGCGCCTCGTCCCGGGCGGCGGCCAGCCGCTCGATCTCGGCCTGGGCGGCGGCGGCCCGTGAACGGGCGGCGCCCGCCTGTCCCTTGAGCCGGGCGAGCCCTTCGCGCCGGTCGGCGATGGCCCGCGCGGCGTCCTTCAGCCGCCGTTCCTCCCGCGCGAGTTCGCCCTCCAGCTCCGCGCGGTGGGCGACCGTGTCCTCCAGGGCTCGTTCGGCCGCCTCCAGGGCGGCCTCCAGTTCCGCCTCCTGCTCGCGGATCCGGGCGGCCTCGCGCTCCATGTCCTCCGGGTCCCGGCCACGCCGCTCCTCGGGCGGCGCGGAGGTCGCGCTCTTCACTCGCGCGTCGGCCAGTGAGACGGTGCCGCGGACCCGCTCGGCGAGCTGGGAGAGCTCGTACCAGGTCTGCTGGGCGTTCTGCAGCCGCGGGGTGAGCCTGCGTACCTCGTCCTCCAGGTCGGCCTCCCGGCGGAGGGCCTTTCCCAGCTCGGCCTCGGCAGCTTCCTTGCGCTCCTTGAGCGCGGCCTCGTCGGCGATCTCGGCCCGCAGCGCCTCGCGCAGCCGTACGAGGTCGTCGGCGAGCAGCCGCAGCCGGGCGTCGCGCAGGTCCGCCTGGATGACGGCGGCCCGCCGTGCGACGGCGGCCTGCCGGCCGAGCGGCTTGAGCTGGCGGCGCAGTTCGTCGGTGAGGTCCTGCACGCGCGCGAGGTTGGCCTGCATCGCGTCCAGTTTCCGCAGCGCCTTCTCCTTGCGCTTGCGGTGCTTGAGGACGCCGGCCGCCTCCTCGATGAAGGCGCGGCGGCCCAGCGGGTCGGCGTGCAGTACGGAGTCGAGCCGGCCCTGGCCGACGATGACGTGCATCTCGCGGCCGATGCCGGAGTCGGAGAGCAGTTCCTGGATGTCGAGGAGACGACAGGTGTCGCCGTTGATCTGGTACTCGCTGCCGCCGTTGCGGAACATGATCCGCGTGATGGTGACCTCGGCGTACTCGATGGGGAGGGCACCGTCGGAGTTGTCGATGGTCAGGGACACCTCGGCGCGGCCCAGCGGGGGTCGGCCGGTGGTGCCGGCGAAGATGACGTCCTCCATCTTGCCGCCGCGCAGCGACTTCGCGCCCTGCTCGCCCATGACCCAGCTGAGCGCGTCCACGACGTTGGACTTGCCCGATCCGTTGGGACCCACGACGCAGGTGATTCCCGGTTCGAACCGGAGCGTGGTCGCGGACGCGAACGATTTGAAGCCGCGGAGGGTCAGGGCCTTGAGGTGCACGCCGCCGGACTCTACCCGCCGGGCAGGTCTCGCTCCATGAACGTGCGGTTTCGCGGGTGAACGCGCAGGGCACACCAGACGTTGAAGAGGGTGAAAGGATGCGCGGGGCAGCGAGTCCGGAGGGTCGTGCGCGGGGGTGCGGACGACCGGGGGAAGGACGCGGAGGCGGGAAAGAAAGAAGGGACGCCGGAGGCGTCCCTTGCAGTTCTGACTGCTTGGCGGTGATGACGGGCAGGCCCGATCACTGCTGGTGCTGTGAGTGGAGCGGTGCAGTGATCAGGTGAGCGCAGGCTCCGCCTGGTGTGCGTCAACGCTCTCCATGATCCTGTCGTGAGAAGCGGCAGCCGCCAGCTCGTCGTTCTCCGCCTGGATCCGTACGAGCTCGGATTCCAGGTCCTGCACGCGCTGCTGGAGCCGTCGCATCTCGGCGAGGAGTCGAGGGTCGGAGCCGCCGACGTAACCGAGAAGCGCCTTTGCCATGATGGATGGTCCTCCACAATGAGTGACCGACCGATGCGGTGTGGGTCGTGAGGGATTCGCACCCGCGATGCTTGACAGGCCTGGAGTTGTACTGCCGTTCAGCCATGCCAAACAGCTGAGGTGCGCGGGGCTTTCAGCGTCTCACCAAAAAGTTTGAGGGTCAACACGATCACGCCCCGTATTGGCGGACAACCGGGTGCGCACGGCCGGCGAACGGCGGCGGCGCTTCTCTCACGGGTCCTCGGGACGTGGCGATCATCTTGGCCTCCGGAGCGGCCCACGGCAAGCCCTTCTCGTCAATCACCAGGACTTTCTCGTCGGCGAGCGTGCCGCGCGCGCCCGCCGCGCGGCGTCCGGGAGCGTCGGAGCGGGCGGAATCAGCGGATGGCGAAGCCCTCGTAGCCGCCGCGAGGTGTGTCCCAGATCTCGGTGACTCCGTCCACGCTTCCGGGCGTGTCGCCGGCCTGGAGCCAGTCGAGCAGCCCCTCGCAGCGCTCGCGGGCGCCCTCGGCGACGACCTGGACCCGACCGTCGCCCAGATTGAGAGCAAAGCCACTCAGCCCGCCGATCTCCAGCGCCTTGGCGCGCGTGAACCAGCGGAAACCCACACCTTGGACTCGCCCCCGTACCCAGGCGACCAGTCGCACATCCTCGCTCATGACTGCAACCTAACCGGACAAAGTCACCGGAGGCACACCCGCCCCTTGCGCCATGCGGTAGCGTCCCCACCCATAAATCTCATATGAAACTCACTCGTTCGTGTGAGTTTCGTGATCGTTGAGTTTCGGGCTGGTCGCGAGGACGAGTCGACCGCGAGGACGAGGAAGGCCAGGACATGGGACGCCACCGACGCTCCGCCGCCGGCCGCGCCGCCACGGGCCGCGCCACCGGGGTCACGCAGGCCGACGGTCCCTACGACGGCGGCCCCCGCCGCGGGGGCGACCACGGGGACGGCCCGCCCACGATGGGCACCGCGCCGTATCTGAACCCGGAGGCCTACGCGGAGACGTACGCGCGGAGCGCGGCCTACCTCTACGCGACGGAAGACGGAGCCCCGGCCCCCGCCGGTGGCGGCGGCTTCGGCCGCGGCGGCTTCCCGGACGGCGGCTTCGCGAGCGACGGCTTCCCGGCCGGCCGGGACCGGATCGGCCACGCCTTCGCCGCCGACGGTCCCTTCCCCGACGAGGACGGGCCCCGGCAGAGCGGGCACCGGCGCCGGAAGAAGAAGGCCGCGGCCCCGGTCCGTACCGGCCTGCTCGGCGTCTCCGCCGCGGTGGCCCTCGGCACGGTGGCGGTGGCGACGGGCGCGGTGCCGGGTCTGGAGAACTACAGGCTGGGCGGCGACCGGAGCCCCGGCGACAGCGTGCAGGCCCAGAACGCGCCGACCAACTCCCCCACCGAGCAGGGCGGCGCGTCCGGCAGCCTGGAGAGCCCGGGCCGTGACGCCGGCACCCCGGCCAGCCGTGACGCCGAGCGCTCCGTCTCTCCCGAGCCGTCCGCGTCGACGTCGGCCGCGCCGACGAAGACCCCGGAGAAGAAGACCCCCGAGAAGGAGAAGCCCTCGGCGAACCCGGGGAAGGGCACGGAGAAGACCGCGGAGAAGACGCCGTCCCGCAAGGCGACGCCCGAGCCGGAGAAGACGACGGGCAAGCCGGCGCCCTCGTCCGCCGAGACCGTCGCGGGCGCCGAGGTGCTCCGGCTGGTCAACGTGGAGCGGGCCAAGGCGGGCTGCAGCCCGGTCACCACCAGCGGCGAGCTGACCGGCCTGGCCACGGCGTTCAGCGACGACATGGCCGACCGGGGCTTCTTCGACCACACAAACCCCGACGGCGACACCCCGTGGGACAGGGCCCAGGCAGCCGGCATCAGCAACCTGGGCGGCGAGAACATCGCCCGGGGCCAGGCCGACGCCGCGGCCGTCATGGAGGCCTGGATGGACAGCCCCGGCCACAAGGCGAACATACTGAACTGCGACTTCAAGACCCTCGGCGTGGGCGTCCACATGGGCTCGGGCGGCCCCTGGTGGACCCAGAACTTCGGGTACTGACTCCTGGTTAGCGCGTTCTGCTGGGCAGCGCTGGTCTGGAGTACGCTTGATTCATGACGACCGCGCGGCGCCCGGAGGAGCAGGAGCTTCCGTTCAACGTGTTCGCCAAGACCTGTCCGTCCCGCGGCACGCTGGAGCATGTGACCGGGCGCTGGGGCGGACTGACCCTGGGCGCGCTCCACGAGGGCTCGCTCCGGTTCAACGAACTGCGCCGCCGGGTCGACGGGGTGAGCGAGAAGATGCTCTCCCAGACGCTGCACGCGCTGGAGCGCGACGGCCTGGTGCACCGCGAGGCCCAGCCGACCAACCCGCCCCGCGTCGACTACGAACTCACCCCGCTGGGCCACGAGGTCGCCCGGCTCCTGCTCTCCCTCATCCAGTGCGTCGAGGGCAGCATGGACACCGTGCTCCGGGCCCGGGAACGCTACGACGAGACGCGCGGCGCCCGCTGACACCTGGGGCAGTAGTAGCTGGACCGGTTCATCCACGCCTGCCGGCGCATCGGCGTACCGCAGCGGCGGCAGGGCAGGCCCTCGCGGCCGTACGCGTCCAGGGACCGGTCGAAGTAGCCGGACTCACCGTTGACGTTGACGTAGAGGCTGTCGAAGCTGGTGCCGCCCTGCGAGAGGGCCGCGTTCATGACGTCCCGGACATGGCCCAGCAGGAGCAGCGTGCGCGGGCGGGTGAAGCCCGCCGTCGGACGCTCGTAGTGGATGCGGGCCCGCCACAGCGCCTCGTCGGCGTAGATGTTGCCGACGCCGCTGATCAGTGACTGGTCGAGCAGCGCCCGCTTGATGGTGGTCCGCCTGCTCCGCAGGGCGCGGTGGAACGCCTCCTCGTCGAAGAGCGGGTCGAGGGGGTCCCGCGCGATGTGCGCGATCACGTCGGGCAGGCCGTCGGGGGTGTTGTCGTGCAGCGACAGTCCGCCGAAGGTGCGCTGGTCGACGAAGCGGAGTTCGGTGTCGAGGGAGTCGGTGAAGCGGACGCGGACCCGCAGGTGCTTCTCGTCCGGCGCGGCGTGCGGCTGCACCAGCAGTTGGCCGCTCATGCCGAGGTGGGCCAGGACCGACTGGTCGGTGTCCTCCAGGGGCAGCCACAGGTACTTGCCGCGGCGGCGGGGGACACCGACGCGGTGACCCTTCAGCCGGTGCGAGAAGTCGTCGGCGCCGGCGAGATGGCGGCGCACCGCGCGGGCGTGCAGCACCTCGGCGTCGGCGACGGTCCGGTGGGCGACCCACCGCTCGAGTCCGCGCCGTACGACCTCGACCTCGGGCAGCTCGGGCATGGGGTCCCTCCAGGAAAACAGTGGACGAGCACCGAGCGCCCGCCCCGGACCGGGGCGGGCGCTCGGGTCGTGCTGTGCGTCAGGCGGAGGCCGACGGGGCGTCGGCGCTCTGTCCGGAGGCATCCGCTTCGGCGGCCCGGACGGCCTCCTCGGCCTCCGCCGCCGCCTTGGACCGCTCGTCCGCCGCGGCCCGGATGGACCGCCACGCGGACTCGGCGGCCTGCTGCTCCGCCTCCTTCTTGCTGCGGCCGGTGCCGGTGCCGTACGAGACGCCTCCGACGCGGGCGGCAGCAGTGAAGGTCTTCTCGTGGTCGGGGCCGGTCTCCGTGACCAGGTACTCGGGGACTCCGAGTCCTTCGGTCGCGGTGAGCTCCTGGAGACTGGTCTTCCAGTCCAGGCCGGCTCCGAGGTTCGAGGACTTCTCGATCAGGGGGTCGAACAGGCGGTGCACCAGCTCCGCCGCCGAGTCCAGGCCCTGGTCGAGATAGACCGCGCCGATCACCGCTTCCAGGGTGTCGGCGAGGATGGACGCCTTGTCCCGGCCTCCCGTGCCCTCTTCACCACGGCCCAGCCGGATGAAGGAGCCCAGTTCCAGCCCACGGCCCACTTCCGCCAGCGCACGCGAGTTGACCACCGCGGCCCGCAACTTGGCCAGCTGGCCCTCGGGCAGGTCGGGGTGGGTGCGGTACAGCGTGTCCGTGACGACGAGGCCGAGCACGGAGTCCCCGAGGAACTCCAGCCGCTCGTTCGTCGGCAGACCGCCGTTCTCGTACGCGTAGGAACGGTGGGTCAGCGCACGCACCAGAAGGGCGGACTCGAGCCGGTAGCCGAGCCGCCCTTCCAGAAGCGTGTGGGACGAGGCCTGGTTGTCCGCTGAGTTCTTCTTCGGCGTCGACACAGTGCCTCTCACCAGCCGCTCAGACCTCGAGGACCTGGCGCTTGTTGTAGGTGCCGCAAGACGGGCACGCGATGTGCTGCTGCTTGGGCTCGTGGCAGCGCTCGCACGCAACCAGGGTGGGGACCGCAGCCTTCCACTGCGACCGGCGGTGGCGCGTGTTGCTGCGCGACATCTTCCGCTTCGGAACAGCCACGGCTACTTCTCCTGCTTCTCGTCGACGCCAGGTTCGGCGCCGCTCATCTCGTCCTTCTCGCCGTCCTTCATGGTGCCGGCGAGTCCCTGCAGTGCCGCCCAACGGATGTCGACGGCGTCGTGGTGGTGGTCCGGGTCGTCCGCGAGCCGTGCTCCGCATTCGGCGCACAGACCCGGGCAGTCTTCCCGGCACACCGGCTGCATCGGCAGTGCGAGCACCACCGCATCACGCAGCACGGGTTCGAGGTCGAACAGGCCGTCCTCGAGGAAAAGCCTGTCCTCGTCGTCCTCGGCGTCGTCGCCCGGTTCCGCGGTCACGCGGCCCCGGTCGTCGGCGTCAGGGTACGAGAACAGCTCCTGGAAGTCCGCTGCGAGCTCCTGCTCCAGCGGCTCCAGACACCTTACGCACTCCCCCTCGGCCTTCGCACGGGCGGTGCCTGTGACGAGCACACCTTCCATGACCGACTCGAGCCGGAGCTCCAGCTCCACCGGGGCGCCTTCCGGCACTCCGATGACGTCCTTGATCCCGAAGTCCTTGGGAGCGTCAACCGTGCGGGTCAGGCGCTGCAGCGCACCGGGCCGCCGCCCCAGCTCGTGCGTATCGAACACGAGGGGGTTCCGGTGGTCGAGGCGGGCGTTCAGGGCCATTCCTGCTTTCGGTCTTCGAGCTCAGAGGTACCGCTGCCGTGCGATGTTCCCGGGCAGCTTTGATCGCGGACGTAGCGCGACCGAAGAGCCAGGATACTGGACCATCCGCTCTCGGCCCAATCGGCCCCTACAGACCCCGCTCGCGCTCGTAGGCACGCAGCTGTTCGGGCGTGATCATGCTGGTGTCGAAGAGGCTGGTCTCGTCCAGCGCGTAGCCCTGCTGCGCCTGCTGGTCGTGTCCGGTCTGCTGCGCCTGGTTGGGGTCGTACGCCTGCGCCTGGGCGTCGTAGCCCTGGTACCCGGCGTACGGGTCGGCCTGCTGGTAGCCGGCGTAGGCGTCCTGCCGGCCGCCGTACTGCTGCTGGTAGCCGGCGTAGGGGTCCTGGTCCGGCTGCTGCTGGACGGGGACACCTCCCGCAGGGGCGTAGCCGGAGGCGGGCGAGTAGGCGGGCTCCGGCTGGGCGTAGGACTGCCGCTGCGGCTCGGGCCGCCCGGCCGGGGCGTCCTGCTCGGCGAGGGCCGCGAGGTCGGCCAGGTAGTCGGCGTCGCTGGAGTGCTGGACGGTCGTCGGGTCGTCGGCCAGGGCCCCGAGGTCGTCGGTGGCGATCCGGCCGTGCAGCTTCTGGCGGCCCCGCCCGACCGCCTCCAGGGTCTTGGCGAGGACGGCCTCGAAGGCGCCGAGCTTGACGTCGACGTACTCGTCGGCGGTGCGGCGCAGGGTCTCCGGGTCGTGGCTGCGCTCGGGGGCGTCCTCGTCCTCGTAGCCCTGCTCGTCGACGCCGGGGCCGGTGCCGAGCAGCTTCTCCCGGCCGCGGCCGACCGAGCCCAGCGTCTTGGTGAGGACGACCTCGAAGTTGGCGAGCTTGGAGTCGACGTAGTCGTCGGCCTCCGCCCGGATCTCCTCGGCCTCCTTGCGGGCCTCCCCGAGGATCCGGTCGGCCTCGGACTGGGAGCGGCGGGCGACCTCGGTGTCGGAGACCAGGGAGCCGCGCTGGGCGTGGGCGCTCTCGATGATCCGCTCGGCCTCCTGGCGGGCCTGCTCGACCATCTGCTCCCGGCCGCCGATCAGTTCCTCGGCCTGGGCGAGGGAGTCGGGCAGTGCCGCGCGCACCTCTTCGAGCATCGACAGCAGTTCTGCGCGGTTGACCACGCACGAGGCCGACATGGGCATCGACCGGGCGCCGGAGACCGAGGCGACGATCTCATCCAGCTTCTTCTGCACGTCCACCGTGTGCTCGCCACTCTCTACAGCTGTGTTGGAGACGGACGGGACGACTGTACGGCCACGGGGCGTCCGGTGGACACCTGTTGACGGTCCGCCGGACCCCGGGACGCCCCCGCGGGCGTCAGTCCTTGCGCAGCCGCTCGGTGAGGGCCGTCAGGACCTCCGGCGGCACCAGGTGGGCGACGTCGCCGCCCCAGGTCGCGACCTCCTTGACGAGCGAGGAGGACAGGAAGCTGTAGGTGGGGTTGGTGGGGACGAAGAGGGTCTCCACGCCCGAGAGGCCGTTGTTCATCTGGGCCATCTGCAGCTCGTAGTCGAAGTCGCTGACCGCGCGCAGGCCCTTGACGATGGCGGGGATGTCGCGCTGCTTGCAGAAGTCGACGAGCAGGCCGTGGAAGGCCTCGACGCGGACGTTGCCGTACTCGGCGGTGACCCGGCGGATCAGGTCGATCCGCTCCTCGATCTCGAACAGCCCCTTCTTGGACTGGTTGATCATCACCGCGACGTAGACCTCGTCGTACAGCCGGGAGGCCCGGGCGATGATGTCGAGGTGTCCGTTGGTGATCGGGTCGAACGACCCGGGGCATACGGCGCGACGCACGTGTGATCCCTCGCTCTCCGGTCCGGTCATCGTGCGTCTTCGCACGTAGAGGCGGCGCGACCGTACCAAAACGTTCCCTCGCCGTATCGGCGGGCCCGGATCGCCTCGAAGCCGGGCGGCCAGCCGAATTCCCCTCCTCGGGTGCTTCGCTCCACGGTGACGAGGGCTTCCCCGGCGAGCCACCCCCCGACGCGGAGTGTGAGCAGGATCTCGCGAAGATCGCCGTCCGGGACGGCGTAGGGCGGGTCGAGGAAGACGAGGTCGTACGGCTCCGGCGGGGGTGCGGTACGGGCGATCTGCTCCGCTTTGCCGGATCGCACCTCCGCGCCGGGGAGTCCGAGCGACGTGACGTTCTCACGGACCGTGCGGACCGCGCGGGCGTCGGCCTCCACCAGCAGGACGTGTCCGGCGCCGCGGGACAGGGCCTCCAGGCCGACGGCTCCGGAACCGGCGTACAGGTCGAGGACGCGTTCGCCGTCCAGCGGGCCGCCGAGCAGGGACTGCCAGGTGGAGAAGAGGCCCTCGCGCGCGCGGTCGGAGGTGGGACGGGTCCCCTGTCCCGGCGGCACGGCCAGGCGGCGTCCGCCGGCCGCGCCGGCGATCACGCGAGTCATGTCCTCGGTCCTTCGGTGGGTGACTGGTCTGTGGCCGTCCCAGTCTGTCAGCCCTTCTCCAGGTACTGCTCACGCTCCTCGTCCAGAAGCGCCTCCAGAGCCGTCCGCAGGCCGGGGAGGCCGGTCAGCTCGGGGTCGGCGGCGACGATAGCCGCGGCCTCCTCGCGGGCCTCGGCGATGATCTCCTCGTCGTCGATGACGGCGAGCATGCGCAGGCTGGACCGGGTGCCGGACTGGGCCTGACCGAGGACGTCGCCCTCGCGGCGCTGCTCCAGGTCGATGCGGGAGAGCTCGAAGCCGTCGAGGGTGGAGGCGACGGCGGTGAGCCGCTGCCGGGCCGGGCTCGCCTCCGGCATCTCGGTGACCAGCAGGCACAGGCCCGGCGCCGAGCCACGGCCGACCCGGCCGCGCAGCTGGTGGAGCTGGGAGACGCCGAAGCGGTCGGCGTCCATGATCACCATCGCGGTGGCGTTCGGGACGTTGACCCCGACCTCGATGACGGTCGTGGCGACCAGGACGTCCGCCTCGCCGGCGGCGAAGCGCCGCATCACGGCGTCCTTGTCGTCGGGCTGCATACGCCCGTGCAGGACCTCGACCCGCAGCCCTCGCAGGGGCCCTGCCGCGAGCTGCTCCGCGATGTCCAGGACGGCGAGCGGGGGCCGCCGCTCCGCCTCGTCCTCGGGGGACTTCTTCCTGCCGGCCTTCTTCGGGTCGTCCTCCTCGTCGCCGATGCGCGGGCAGACCACGTACGCCTGGTGCCCGCCCTCGACCTCCTCGCGGACCCGCTCCCAGGCGCGGGCGAGGAAGTGCGGTTTGTCGGCGGCCGGGACGACATGGCTGGCGATGGGCGAGCGGCCGGCCGGGAGCTGGTCGAGGACGGAGGTCTCCAGGTCGCCGAAGACCGTCATCGCGACCGTGCGCGGGATGGGGGTGGCGGTCATGACCAGCAGGTGGGGCGGCTGTTTGCCCTTGCCGCGCAGGGCGTCGCGCTGCTCCACGCCGAAGCGGTGCTGTTCGTCGACGACGACCAGGCCCAGGTCGTGGAACTTCACCTTGTCCTCGATCAGCGCGTGGGTGCCGATGACGAGGCCGGCCTCGCCGGTGGCCAGGTCCAGCAGCGCGTGGCGCCGCGCGGCCGCTCCCATGGACCCGGTGAGCAGCACCACCTTGGTGGCGGTCTCCGCTCCCCCGAGCATCCCTCCCTCGGCAAGCTCCCCCATCATCTCGGTGACCGACCGGTGGTGCTGCTGGGCGAGCACTTCGGTGGGCGCGAGCATCGCCGCCTGCCCGCCCGCGTCGACCACGGCGAGCATGGCGCGCAGGGCGACCATCGTCTTGCCGGAGCCCACCTCGCCCTGGAGCAGGCGGTGCATGGGGTGTTCGGTGGCGAGGTCGGTGAAGATCTCGGCGGAGACCTTCCGCTGGCCCTCGGTGAGGGTGAAGGGGAGACGGTCGTCGAAGGCGGTGAGGAGGCCGTCCGGCTTCGGGCGGCGGGCGACGGCGGGGAGCTGCGCGTCGGCGTGGCGGCGGCGGGCGAGGGCGACCTGGAGGACGAAGGCCTCGTCCCACTTGAGACGCGCGCGGGCGTCCTCGACGTCCGCCTTGGTGTGCGGGCGGTGGATCTTGAGGAGTGCCTCGGGGAGTCCGACCAGGCCGCGGCCCGCGCGGAGCGACTCCGGGAGCGGGTCGACGGCCTCCTGGGCGCTGGGCAGCACCGTCTGGAGCGCCTTGCCGATCTTCCAGGACTCCAGTTTGGCGGTGGCGGGGTAGATCGGGATGAGGGCGCCGGCCCAGGTCTCCACCGTCTCCTCGGCGTCACCCCGCAGCAGTTCGTAGGCGGGGTGGGCGAGCTGGACGCGGCGGTTGAAGACGGAGACCTTGCCGGCGAACATCGCGCGGGTGCCCGGCAGGAGTTCCTTGTGCGGTTTGTGGACCCCGGCGCCGAAGAAGACCAGCTGCAGCCGGCCGCTGCCGTCCGTGATCGTCACCTCCAGGCGCTGGCCCTTGCCGCGCGGGGCCTTGGCGGAGGCGAAGGTGTGCAGCCGGGCGTCGGCGACCTGGGCGACCACCGTGACGTGCTCGTCCATGGGCAGGTCGGCGAGGTGGGTGAGCTGGCCGCGCTCCTCGTACCTGCGGGGGTAGTGGTGCAGGAGGTCGCCGACGGTGTGCAGGCCGAGATGCTCGGCCATCACCTTCGCGGTGGCGAGGCCGAGCACTTTCTTCAGTGGTTCTTCGAGTGCGGGCACGAGATCCATTGCACACCACCGCACTGACAACCCGCGGTCACCGGGGCCCGGCTTCCCGCGGATGTCCCGCAGGGGTCACTCCACCCCGATGAGCAGCAGGGCGCCCTGTCTGCCGCCGTGGTAGGTCACTGTGTCGACCGCGAGGTAGCCCTCGCGGACCCGGGTCTCCAGACGGGCGGCGACGGTCTCGGGGGCCTCGTCGCCCAGGACCAGGGTGACCAGTTCGCCGCCGGCCGAGAGCATCCGGTCCAGTACGGCCTCGGCGGTGGCCGTGACGTCCTGGCCGATCACGGCCACGTCGCCGTCGACCAGGCCGAGGACGTCCCCGGCCTGGCAGATGCCCGCCATGGTCCAGGACTGGCGCTCGGCGACGGTGACCTCGGCGTAGCGGGTGGCGCCCGCCGCCGACGTCATCGCCACCACGTCCTCGTCGAAGCGGCGCTCCGGTTCGTGCACGGCGAGCGCCGCGATGCCCTGGACCGCGGAGCGGGTCGGGATGAGGGCCACCCGGATGCCCTCGGCGCGGGCCTGCTCCGCCGCCGCGGCGGCGGTGTGCCGCAGGTCGGCGTCGTTGGGCAGCAGCACCACCTCGCGCGCGTGCGCGCGCCGCAGGGCCTGGACGAGTTCGCCGCTGGCCGGCGGCTCCCCCGGCCGGGCGAGCACGGTGGTCGCCCCGGCCTCGGCGTACAGGCCCGCCAGGCCCTCGCCGGGGACCACGGCCACCACGGCCCGCTGGGCGCGTTCCCCGGGCGCCGGCGGTTCGGCGCCGGTGGTGTGGACGTCCCCCGCGCCGAAATGGGTGATCCGGATCCGGTACGGCCGTCCGGCCTCGACGCCGGCCTCCACGGCGGCGCCCGCGTCGTCGACGTGCACATGGACGTTCCACAGCCCGTCCCCGCCGACCACCACGAGCGAGTCGCCGAGTCCGTCGAGCCGGTCCCGCAGCCGTGCCACCGCCTCGTCCCCGGCCTCCAGCAGATAGATCACCTCGAAGGCGGGGCCCCCGGGTTCCGGTGCGCCGCCGTGGTCGGCGCACTCGGCGGCGCCGTCGTCCGCCGGCGCGTCCACGTGTTCCACGCGCGCGTGGAGTCCCGGGCCGGCGGCGCGCACGGAGCCGCTCCACGGTCCCCCCACCGCCGGGAGGCCGCGCGGCGCCTCCCCCGTGAACGTCTCCACCAGCGCCGCCAGCACCGCCACCAGCCCCCTGCCGCCGGCGTCCACCACACCGGCGCGCCGCAGGACGGCGAGGCGGGCCGGAGTCTCGGCGAGAGCGGCGCGGGCGCCCTCGTAGGCCGCACGAGTCACCGCCGCGCAGTCGCCGCCGGCATCGTCGGCGGCGTCGGCGGCCGCCGACGCGACGGTGAGGACCGTGCCCTCGACGGGGTGCGCCACCGCCTGCCGGGCGGAGTCGGCCGCGTGCCGCAGGGCGAGCCGCAGCCCGTCCCCGTCGGCGTGGGCGGGGGCGCCGTCCCCGGTCAGCACCTGGGCCATGCCGCGCAGCAGCTGCGCCAGGATCGTCCCGGAGTTCCCGCGGGCGCCGATCAGCGCGCCGTGCGCCATCGCCCGTACCGCGTCCGCCAGCGTCGGCTCCCGGTTCCCGCCGGCCCGGTGTCCCGTGAACACCGCCTCCACCGCCGCGGCGGCCGACTCGACGGTCAGATAGAGATTCGTGCCGGTGTCCCCGTCCGCCACCGGATAGACGTTGATCGCGTCGATCTCCTCACGGGAGCGTCCCAGCGCATCGAGCGCGAGACCGCACCAGGTACGCACCGCGAGAGCATCGAAGAATGTCTGCGGCACCTGCGCCACCTGCGCCTCCCTGAGCTGCCGGTTGTGGCAGGCAGCGTAGACCGTGGGACGCCGCCGGCCGGAAGAGGGCCGGGAGCGGGCCTCTGAGCTGCCGTGGTAGTTTCGTTCTACGGGCGCAGCCGTTGTATGCTGCTCCGGTTGCCCGATCCGATCGGGCCTCTCCCCCTGGCAACGCCACTCGGACAGCACCGGCTCCTGGAGCCCGGTGATCCCGATCCCGGCACGCCGGGATCAACCGTAAGTGCATCTGAAGTCTTTGGAGTGACCCGTGGCTGCCAACTGCGACGTCTGCGGCAAGGGGCCGGGCTTCGGCAACAACATCTCGCACTCGCACCGCCGTACGCCCCGTCGCTGGAACCCGAACATCCAGCGCGTGCGTACCGTGGTCGGCGGGACGCCGAAGCGCGTGAACGCCTGCACCTCGTGCATCAAGGCCGGCAAGGTCTCGCGCTGACGCTTTCGCTGAGCGCGCGGCCGCAACCGGTTTCGCCGCAACAGCCGGTCCACCTCGTGGTGGGCCGGCTTCTTGCTTTGCAGGGCTTCCTGCTCCGTAGCGCAGCCCGGCCTCAGTCGAGGTTCCAGGCGTGGTTCACCGGGCCTATCCCCGCGCCCAGGGCGAAGCCTTCCGCTATCGCTCCGGTGACGTAGGCCTTCGCGGCCTTCACCGCATCCGGCACGGAGCGGCCCTTCGCCAGTTCCGAGGCGATCGCCGAGGCCAGGGTGCAGCCCGTGCCGTGGGTGTGACGGTTGTCGTGCCTCGGCGCCCGGAGCCAGTGCTCCTCGGACCCGTCGGTAAGCAGGTCCACGGCGTCGCCGGGCAGATGGCCGCCCTTGATCACCACCCAGCGCGGTCCGAACGCCAGCACCGCCTCCGCGGCCCGGCGCATGTCGGGCTCCGACGCGACCCTCACATCCGTCAGCCGCGCCACCTCGTCCAGGTTCGGTGTGGCCACGGTGGCCACCGGCAGCAGCCTCGTCCGTACGGAGTCCAGCGCGGAGGCCGCCAGCAGCGGGTCCCCGTGCTTGGAGACCCCGACCGGGTCGACCACCGCCGGCGCGTCCGTGCCGGCGATCAAGTCGGCGACCGTCTCCACGAGTTCGGCGGAGGCGAGCATGCCGGTCTTGACCGCCTGCACCCCGATGTCGTCGACGACGCTGCGGTACTGGGCCCGCACCGCGTCCACGGGCAGCTCCCAGGCGCCCTGTACGCCCAGGGAGTTCTGCGCGGTCACCGCGGTGAGCACGCTCATGCCGTGCACGCCGAGCGCCAGCATCGTCTTCAGATCGGCCTGGATGCCGGCGCCGCCACCGGAGTCGGAGCCGGCGACGGTGAGGACCCGGGGCGGCGCGCTCACGATTCGATGTCCCCGAAGTGGTCCCAGCCGCCCTGGGTCGTCCAGGGCGCCCCGTCGACCGTCACCTGGGGCAGCGCCGACGGGTTGAGCACCTCGCCGATCACCTTCCAGCGGGCGGGCAGCTTCACGTCCGGCGGGAACGTCGCCACGATGGCGTGGTCCTCACCCCCGGTCAGCACCCACTGCATCGGGTCGACGCCGACGGCCTGGCCGATGTCGTTCATCTGCGAGGGGATGTCGACGGCTCCGGAGCGGATGTCGATGCGGACCTTGCTGGCCTCGGCGATGTGCCCGAGGTCGGCGATCAGCCCGTCGCTCACGTCGCACATCGCGGTCGCGCCCAGCCCGGCGGCGGCCGGTCCAGCGTGGTAGGGCGGTTCCGGGCGGCGGTGCGCCTCGACGAAGGCGCGCGGCGAGCGGAAACCGCGGGAGAGCACCGCGTGCCCAGCCGCGGACCAGCCCAGCCAGCCGGTCACCGCGACCAGGTCACCGGGCTGTGCCCCGCCCCGGGTCACGGGCTCCTGGTTGCGCAGGTCGCCGAGCGCGGTGATCGACACCGCGATCGTGTCCCCGCGGACGACGTCGCCGCCGACGACCGCGGCGCCCGCGACCTGGCACTCGTCGCGCAGGCCGTCCATCAGTTCGCTGGGCCAGGTCACCGGCAGTTCGGCCGGGACGACGAGACCGAGCAGCAGCGCGGTCGGCACGGCGCCCATGGCGGCGATGTCGGCGAGGTTCTGCGCCGCGGCCTTGCGGCCGACGTCGTAGGCCGTGGACCAGTCCCGGCGGAAGTGCCGGCCCTCCAGCAGGATGTCGGTGCTGGCCACGACCCTGCGGTCGGGCGCGGAGACCACCGCGGCGTCGTCGCCGGGGCCGACCCGGACCGCCGGGGTGGTGGTGAGACGGGAGGTGAGCTCCCTGATGAGCCCGAACTCCCCGAGCTCACCAACAGTGCCCTTCATTTCCCTTTCGACCCTTCTATCCCTGTCCGTGCCCGGTCGCGAGTCGTTCGAGTCCTCGCTACGGTCGAAGTGACCGTCAACTTCTCTCGTGTCTGTACCCCGGCGCGCAAGGCCCGGTCCCCGCAGGTCTCCCCGCGGGGCGCGGCGACGCGATACCGTGGCGTTCCTTTTCCCCACATGATCCTCGTGGCCGCCCTGGAGGTTCCGTGGTACAGGCGTACATCCTGATCCAGACAGAGGTCGGCAAGGCGTCGACCGTCGCCGATCTGATCGGCAAGATCCCTGGAGTCGTCCAGGCCGAGGACGTGACCGGACCCTATGACGTGATCGTGCGCGCCCGGGCCGACACCGTCGACGACCTGGGCCGGATGGTGGTCGCCAAAGTCCAGCAAGTGGACGGCATCACCCGTACCCTGACCTGCCCGGTCGTCCATCTGTAGCCCCCGTCTACCCTGTGCCGGTGAACTCTTTCCGTCGCCGGCACGCCGTCCTGTCCGCGCTCGCGGTACTGATCACCGCCGCGGGCTGCTCCTCAGCAGACGACAGCGCGTCCACGGCGGTTCCAGGCCCGGACGCGAAGGTCACCGAGCTGTGCCAGAACCTGGACAAGGCCCTGCCGGCGAAGGTGGACGGTGAGAGTCGCGACGATCCCGAACCCGCGTCCGAACTGACCGCGGGCTGGGGCGGCGTGGCGATCATACTGCGGTGCGGGGTCGAACGGCCGCCGAAGATGACCGATCCCAAGGTGGCCAACGGCCACGACGCCGACGCGGTACCGGGCGGCGTCAACGGCGTCGACTGGCTGATGGAGAAGCAGGACGGCGACGCGTACCGCTTCACCACCGCCAACCGGGAGGCGTACGTGGAAGTCGCGGTGACCGACGGACGGGACAGCACGGGCGTGCTGATCGACCTCGCCCCCGCCGTGAAGAAGGCGATCCCCGAGGGGATCGCCTCCTGATCGCCTTCCGGTCGCCCTCCGCGGCTCAGCGCAGCCCGGTCGGCCTCCGCAGCGCGGCCCGCACCAGCAGGTCCACCAGCTCCGGGTAGCTCACGCCGGTGGCCTGCCACATCTGCGGGTACATCGAGATGGGCGTGAAGCCGGGCATGGTGTTGATCTCGTTGATCACGAACTCGCCGTCCTCGGTGAGGAAGAAGTCCGCGCGCACGAGCCCCTCGCAGGAGGCCGCGTCGAACGCCTCCACCGCGAGCCGGCGTACCTCGGCCGTCTCCTCGTCGGTCAGCGGCGCGGGCACGATGCCGGGCGTGGAGTCGATGTACTTGGCCTCGAAGTCGTAGTACGCGTGCGCGTCGGGCGGCGGGATCTCGGCAGGCAGCGACGCGCGCGGGCCGTCCTCGAACTCCAGCACGCCGCACTCGATCTCGCGGCCGCGCAGCGCCGCCTCCACCAGGATCTTCGGGTCGTGGCGCCGGGCCTCGGCGATCGCCTCGTCCAGGGCGGACAGGTCGTCGACCTTGGTGATGCCGATCGACGACCCCGCGCGGGCGGGCTTCACGAACAGCGGCCAGCCGTGCTCGCCGGCGAAGTCGACGATCTTCCTGCGGGCGGCGGACTCGTCCCGCTCCCACTCGCGCGGCCGGATCACCAGGTACGGACCGACCTTCAGCCCGAACGAGGTGAACACCCGCTTCATGTACTCCTTGTCCTGGCCGACGGCCGAGGCGAGCACGCCCGAGCCCACGTAGGGGACGCCGGAGAGCTCCAGGAGTCCCTGGAGGGTGCCGTCCTCGCCGTAGGGACCGTGCAGCACCGGGAAGACCACGTCGACCTCGCCGAGCGCCTTGGGCACCGAACCCGGCTCGCTGTAGACGACTTCGCGGTTGGCGGGGTCGACGGGGAGCACCACACCGCCCTCAGTCGACTCGGCGAGCTGGTCGACGCTGGGCGTACGGCGGTCGCTGATCGCCATGCGTTCCGGTTCGTCGGCGGTGAGCGCCCACCGGCCGTCCTGGGTGATGCCGATCGGCAGGACGTCGTACCTGGTCCGGTCGATGGCCTTGAGGACGGCGCCGGCGGTGACCACGGAGATCCCGTGTTCGGAGCTGCGCCCGCCGAACACGACGGCCACACGCGGCTTGCGGGACGGCTGCTCGGGGCTCTGGGGGAGGTTCTCGGTGCTCATATCGCGATGAGCGTACCCGCCCGTAGGGCCGGGACACAGCGCCCGCAACGCCGTGCGTGGGCCGAACGGAGGGGGCCGTCGCTCAGCGTCGTTCGGGCTTCGCGCTGCGCGACATCAGCTCCTTGACGGCGACCACCGGAGGCTTGCCCTCGTGCACGATGCCGACGACCGTCTCGGTGAGCGGCATGTCGACGCCGTGCCGGCGGGCCAGATCCAGCACCGACTCGCAGGACTTGACGCCCTCGGCGGTCTGCTTGGTGACCGCGATGGTCTCCTGCAGGGTCAGCCCCTTGCCGAGGTTGGTGCCGAAGGTGTGGTTGCGCGACAGCGGCGAGGAGCAGGTGGCCACCAGGTCGCCCAGGCCCGCGAGCCCGGAGAAGGTCAGCGGGTCGGCGCCGAGCGCGACGCCGAGCCGGGTGGTCTCGGCGAGGCCGCGGGTGATCAGCGAGCCCTTGGCGTTGTCGCCGAGTCCCATGCCGTCCGCGATGCCGACGGCCAGCCCGATCACGTTCTTCACGGCGCCGCCCAGCTCGCAGCCGATGACGTCGGTGTTGGTGTACGGCCGGAAGTACGGCGTGTGGCAGGCGGTCTGGAGCTTCTGGGCGACGCCCTCGTCGGTGCAGGCCACCACGGCGGCGGCGGGCATCCGGGCGGCGATCTCCCGGGCCAGGTTGGGGCCGGTGACCACGGCGATGCGGTCGGCGCCCACCTTGGCGACGTCGTCGATCACTTCGCTCATCCGCATCGCGGAGCCGAGTTCGACGCCCTTCATCAGCGACACCAGGACCGTGCGGGGCGCGAGCAGCGGCACCCAGTCGGCGAGGTTGCCGCGCAAGGTCTGGGAGGGGACGGCGAGGACGGTGAAGTCGGCGCCCCGCGCGGCCTCGGCGGCGTCCGCGGTGGCCCGCAGGTTCTCCGGGAGCTCGACGCCGGGCAGGTAGTCGGGGTTGGTGCGGGTGGAGTTGACCGCCTCGGCGAGTTCGGGGCGCCGCCCCCACAGAACGACGTCGCAGCCGGCGTCGGCGAGGACCATGCCGAAGGCCGTCCCCCACGATCCGGTGCCGAAGACGGCCGCCTTGACCGGCTCGCTCACGTGCCCAGCCCTTCTTCCCGCGCGGTGGGCCTGGCGCTGCGCGCCCGCTCCTCCCGCTTCTGCGTGTGCGTCCTGCGGCGCTGCTCGACCCGCTCACGGCGCGGGTCGTAGGGCGTCTGGGGCGCCTTCTCGCCGCGGATCTGCTCCAGCTGGCGGGTGACGGCGGCCATGATGGCCTCGGTCGCCTCCTTGAGCAGTTCCGGGGTCATCTCCCGGTCGTAGAAGCGGTCGAGGTCCACCGGCGGCCCGGCCAGCACCCGGTGGGTCTTGCGCGGCAGGATGCTGGGCTTCTTCGCGTACGGCGGCAGCAGTTCGTTGGCGCCCCACTGGGCGACGGGGATCACGGGGCACCTGGTCTGCAGGGCGACGCGCGCGGCACCGGTCTTGCCGGTCATGGGCCAGCCGTCCGGGTCGCGGGTGAGGGTGCCCTCGGGGTAGAAGGCGACGCATTCGCCGCGCTCCACGGCGTCGATGGCCGCCCGGAAGGCGCTGAGCGCGTCCGAGCTCTCGCGGTAGACGGGGATCTGCCCGGTCCCGCGCATCGCGGCGCCGATGAATCCCTTGTTGAAAAGGCCGCTCTTCGCCAGGAATCGCGGAACGCGTCCGGTGTTGTACTGAAAGTGCGCGTAGGCGAAGGGATCGACGTGCGAATTGTGGTTCACCGCGGTGATAAATCCACCATCGGCCGGAATGTTCTCCATTCCCTGCCAGTCCCGCTTGAGCAGAACCACCAGCGGCGGTTTGCAGATCACCGCGGCGAAGCGGTACCAGAAGCCGATTCTGCGGCGCGGCACAAGTACACCTTCCTCTTCCGAATGACGGGCCCGGCCCGGACCCGGAGGCCAGCCGGGCCGCACAAGTGTGGCCCCCGGCCGCCGGTGTGTCGAGAACACCGTACGCCCCGACCCCCCTGGTCCCCCGTGCTCCGGGTGACAATGGCCGCGACAAGAGAGGGACGCAACACTCGTGCAGTGGACCTTGGTGGTACCCCTGAAGCCGCTGGCCCAGGCCAAGAGCAGGCTCTCGGACACCGCGGACGACGGCCTGCGCCCGGGGCTGGCGCTCGCCTTCGCCCAGGACACGGTGGCGGCGGCGCTGGAGTGTCCGGCGGTACGGGATGTGGTGGTCGTCACCAACGACGCGCTGGCCGCGCGTGAGCTGGGCGCGCTGGGCGCGGGGATCGTCCCCGACGCTCCCCGCGCCGGCCTCAACGCGGCCCTCGCCCATGGGGCGACGGTGGCGGGCACCCGTCGCCACGCGGCCGGCGTGGCCGCCCTCAACGCCGATCTGCCGGCGCTCCGCCCGCCGGAGCTGGCCCGCGTCCTCCGAGCGGCCGCCGCGTTCCCGCGGGCGTTCCTCGCCGACGCCGCCGGGATCGGCACGACTTTGCTGGCGGCGGGCCGCGGCCGGGAACTGCGGCCGTCCTTCGGCCCCGATTCCCGTGCCCGGCACCGGGCGTCCGGCGCCGGGGAACTGCTCCTGGACGCGGTGGACTCGGTACGGCAGGACGTGGACACCGGCGACGACCTCCGGGCGGCGCTGGCGCTGGGAGTGGGCCCCCACACGGCCGCGGTCGCCGCGCGGGTGCTGACCACCGAGCAGTAGGCTGCCGACATGCAGGCGACCGCGTACACCTACGACCCCGACAGCCGCAGCGGCCAGGTGCTCCTGGACGACGGCACTCCGGTGCCCTTCGACGCCCCGGCGTTCGACGCGGGGGGTCTGCGGCTGCTGCGTCCCGGGCAGCGGGTGCGGGTCGAGACGGAGGGCGAGGGCGAGGCCCGGCGGATCACGCTGGTGACGCTCCACACGTTCTGACCGGTCCGGCCGCGGGCCGTCCCGGACACACCGCGGGCCGGACTCCCGGAGGAGTCCGGCCCGTGCGCGTGTGAACGGCTTGCCCGAGGAGAGGACGAGACGAACCCGCTACTTCTTGCGGGCGGTGGTCTTCTTGGCGGTGGTCTTGCGCGCCGTCGACTTCTTCGCGGGCGCCTTCTTGGCCGTCGCCTTCTTCGCCGGCGCCTTCTTGGCGGCCGTCTTCTTCGCGGCGGTGGTCTTCGCCGTCGCCGCGGTCTTGGCGGGCGCCTTCTTCGCGGTGGTCTTCTTCGCCGCCGCGGTCTTCGTGGTGGCCTTCTTCGCCGGGGCCTTCTTGGCGGCCGTCTTCTTCGCGGCGGCGGCCTTCTTGGCCGTGGTCTTCTTCGCGGCGGCCTTCTTCACGGTCGCCGAAGCACCACCGGTCAGGCTGCCCTTGGGCGCCTTCTTGACCGAGACCTCGCCGCCGCGCGGCAGCTTCTTCGAGCCGCTCACCAGGTCCTTGAAGCCCTGGCCCGCGCGGAAGCGCGGAACGGAGGTCTTCTTCACCCGAACCCGCTCGCCCGTCTGGGGGTTACGGGCGTAGCGCGCCGGGCGGTCGACCTTCTCGAACGAACCGAAGCCGGTGACCGAGACCCTCTCACCTGCGACGACCGCGCGGACGATGGCGTCCAGTACGTGGTCGACGGCCTCGGCGGCCTGCTGGCGGCCGCCCACCTTGTCGGCAATCGCTTCTACGAGCTGCGCCTTGTTCACGTCTTCCCCTTCGGAGACATCGCCGGAACGAAAGTGTTCAAGCTTTTTCGCACGTTAGGCAGATATATACCGCAAATCAAACACGAAACGGGCTAATCACCCTTGTGCCGCAACGAACTCGGCTGTCTCGACTGGTTCAGCGTTCCTCTTCGGGGAATCGCCCCTCGTCGAGGTCCTCGATGAACCGCTCCAGACGCCTTGCCGCACCGGCGAGATCGTGCTTGGCCGCGGCCGTAATGACCAGCAGCTTCCGGGTCAGCGCCATCCGTACGCCCTCCGGGACTTGCAGTGCGCGCACAGCTGCGTGCGCTTCTTTGAGCCGGTCCGCGACCGCCGCATAGAGCTCGAGTTGGCCGTCGCGTTCCATGCACAGATTGTGCCATCTGGGGCGAGTTGTCGCCTGCGCAGGGGGCAACTACCGCCTCGGACGGCCGTCCGGGCACACGTGCCGATCACCGGCACGTGACACGTGTACCCCAACAACCACCTTCTTAACGCGCCGAGTTGATCGCCCTCAAGGGGACGCGCGGGGCCGAACGGGTGCAGACATGCGCGTACCCCCGATCGGGGAGACCGGGGGTACGGGAGGGGTGATCCGGTGGCCGAAAGTCGACCTCGGGCGAGGACTTCGGCCCGGGGCGCCGACCGCGAGGGGGGTCAGGCCGTGAGCGTCCTCGGCTTGAACGACGGGCGCTTCGCCTCGTACGCGGCGATGTCCGCCTCGCTCTGCAGCGTGATGGAGATGTCGTCGAGCCCGTTCAGCAGCCGCCAGCGGGAGTTCTCGTCGAGGTCGAAGGCGGCGGTGATGCCCTCGGCGCGCACCTCGCGGGCCTGGAGGTCGACGGTGATCTCCGCCGTGGGGTCGGCTTCGGTGAGCTCCCACAGCGCGTCCACGATCTTCTGGTCGAGGACGACCGTCAGCAGGCCGTTCTTCAGCGAGTTGCCGCGGAAGATGTCGGCGAAGCGGGCGGAGATCACGGCCTTGAAGCCGTAGTTCTGCAGCGCCCAGACGGCGTGCTCGCGGGAGGATCCGGTGCCGAAGTCGGGGCCGGCGACCAGCACGCTGGCCCCCTGCCGCTCGGGCTGGTTGAGGATGAAGGACCCGTCCTTGCGCCAGGCCTCGAACAGCCCGTCCTCGAAGCCGTCCCGGGTCACCTTCTTGAGCCAGTGGGCGGGGATGATCTGGTCGGTGTCGACGTTGCTGCGGCGCAGCGGGACGGCCCGGCCGGTGTGGGTGGTGAATGCTTCCATGACTGATCAGACTCCAGCGGGCGTACGGGCGTCGGCGGCGAGGTCGGCCGGGGAGGCCAGATGACCGAGGACGGCGGTGGCGGCGGCGACCTGCGGGGACACCAGGTGGGTCCGGCCGCCCTTGCCCTGCCGGCCCTCGAAGTTGCGGTTGGAGGTGGAGGCGGAGCGCTCACCGGGGGCGAGCTGGTCTGGGTTCATGCCCAGGCACATCGAGCAGCCCGCGTGCCGCCACTCGGCGCCCGCCTCCTTGAAGACCACGTCCAGGCCCTCGGAGACGGCTTCGAGGCCCACCCGCGCCGAGCCCGGCACGACCAGCATCCGTACGCCGTCGGCGACTTTACGGCCCTTGATCACGTCCGCGGCGGCGCGCAGGTCCTCGATGCGGCCGTTGGTGCAGGAACCTACGAAGACGGTGTCCACGCTGATCGAGCGCAGCGTCTGGCCGGCCTCCAACCCCATGTACTCCAGGGCCTTTTCGGCGGCGAAGCGCTCCGAGGCGTCTTCGTACGAGGCCGGGTCGGGGACGGACGCCGAAAGCGGCGCGCCCTGGCCCGGGTTGGTGCCCCAGGTGACGAACGGCGACAGCTCGGCGGCCTCGATGACCACCTCGGCGTCGAACTCGGCGTCCGCGTCGGACCTGAGCGTCTTCCAGTACGCGACGGCCGCGTCCCAGTCCTCGCCCTCCGGGGCGTGCGGACGGCCCTCGAGGTAGGCGAAGGTGGTCTCGTCGGGGGCGATCATGCCCGCGCGGGCGCCGGCCTCGATCGACATGTTGCAGATGGTCATCCGGGCCTCCATCGAGAGCTTCTCGATGGCCTCGCCGCGGTACTCCAGGACATAGCCCTGGCCGCCGCCGGTGCCGATCTTCGCGATGATCGCGAGGATCAGGTCCTTGGCCGTGACCCCGTCGGGCAGCTCGCCGTTGACCGTGATCGCCATGGTCTTCGGGCGGGCCATCGGCAGCGTCTGGGTGGCCAGCACGTGCTCCACCTGGGAGGTGCCGATGCCGAAGGCCAGCCCGCCGAAGGCGCCGTGCGTGGAGGTGTGCGAGTCGCCGCAGACCACGGTCATGCCGGGCTGGGTCAGACCCAGCTGGGGGCCGACGACGTGCACGACGCCCTGCTCGACGTCGCCCAGCGGGTGCAGCCGGACGCCGAAGTCGGCGCAGTTCTTGCGCAGCGTCTCCAGCTGGACCCGGGAGACCGGGTCGGCGATGGGCTTGTCGATGTCCAGCGTCGGGGTGTTGTGGTCCTCGGTGGCGATGGTGAGGTCCTGCCGGCGCACCGGGCGGCCGTTCTTGCGGAGGCCGTCGAAGGCCTGCGGGCTGGTCACCTCGTGCAGCAGGTGCAGATCGATGAAGAGGAGGTCGGGCTCGCCCTCGGCGCGCCGGACGACGTGGTCGTCCCAGACCTTCTCCGCGAGTGTCCTACCCATCGCTGTCCCTCCGGCCGGCAAGTGGTGCGCCGGTCCAACTAGATCGGTGAGGAGACGGTGCCCGCACCCCTGCTTCCGGGCGTCCGCCGCCAGGCCCGGTGGTCCACGGGCCGCGTTGCTTCCGTGCTTCCAGAGTGGCGGGTTCCACGGAAAATTGAACTTGCGTTTCACAGAGTGAGACGCAAGTATCGTTGCATGGACAACAGTAGCGGCGTCGGCGTTCTGGACAAGGCGGCCCTCGTCCTGAGCGCTCTGGAGTCCGGCCCGGCCACCCTCGCGGGGTTGGTCGGGGCGACCGGACTGGCACGACCCACGGCCCACCGCCTGGCCGTGGCGCTGGAACACCACCGCATGGTGGCGCGCGACATGCAGGGCCGTTTCATTCTCGGCCCGCGCCTGGCCGAACTGGCCGCGGCGGCGGGCGAGGACCGGCTGCTCGCCACGGCCGGCCCGGTGCTCACCCACCTCCGCGACGTGACCGGTGAGAGCGCCCAGCTCTACCGCCGCCAGGGCGACATGCGGATCTGCGTCGCCGCGGCGGAGCGGCTCTCGGGTCTGCGGGACACGGTTCCGGTGGGTTCCACGCTCACGATGAAGGCCGGCTCCTCGGCGCAGATCCTCATGGCCTGGGAGGAGCCGGAGCGGCTGCACCGCGGTCTGCAGGGCGCCCGTTTCACGGCGACGGCCCTGTCGGGCGTGCGACGCCGCGGCTGGGCGCAGTCGATCGGCGAGCGGGAGCCGGGTGTGGCCTCCGTCTCCGCGCCCGTGCGCGGCCCGTCGAACCGCGTGGTGGCCGCCGTCTCGGTCTCCGGCCCCATCGAGCGGCTGACCCGCCACCCGGGCCGTATGCACGCCCAGGCCGTCATCGACGCCGCCGGCCGCCTCTCCGAGGCGCTGCGCCGCTCCTGAACCCCTTTCCGTACCCTCCCGTGGGATCCGGGCCCGCCTCAACGCCGCGGCGGGCCCTTTCCGCGTCTCAGGACCCGTCGCCGGCCGCCCGCGACGGCACCTTCCCCGACCGGTGGGCCAGCCGGTCCTTGGCGCGCCGTCCGCGCCGCTCCAGCGGCACCTGTCCGTGCGCCGCCGCGAGGCCGAACGCCGGCATGTCCGCGTAGATCGCTTCGTACGAAC
The DNA here is from genome assembly GCF_003665435.1 of Streptomyces fungicidicus. Lineage (NCBI taxonomy): Bacteria > Bacillati > Actinomycetota > Actinomycetes > Kitasatosporales > Streptomycetaceae > Streptomyces > Streptomyces fungicidicus. The sequence continues at coordinate 6,223,721 of NZ_CP023407.1, read as the reverse complement.
CCTCGGGCACCAGGTACGTCTCGTGCCACAGGCCCACGTGTCCGCGTACCTTGCCCGCCCGCTCCTTGCGGTTGATGAAGGCCCACGCGGCGTGGTGGGAGGCGTCGGGGGCGTGCGCGTAGGCGTACAGCTTCTCCTTGGACTCCCAGTACTGGACGACGTAGTAGGTCCGCGGGGAGGCGGTGAGCAGTACGTGGCCGAGCAGTCCGCGCTCCGGCTGCCGGCCCAGCTCCCGCAGCATGCGCACCATCGCCAGGAGGACGGGCAGCCAGTGGTGCACCGCCCAGAAGCGGTTGATCCGCATGCCGATCAACAGGACGACGACATCCCCCTCGGCTGCCGCGGTCGTGCGTTCGGCGACGGAGAACCTGCGCGACATGACACTTCCCCCCGATCCGTAGGCTTGGCGAGCGGCGCTGGACCACACCGACCCTTGGATAGTGCCGCTATCCCATGAGAGGCGCAAGACGTGCGGCTGGCCGAGTTGAGCGAGCGCAGTGGTGTGTCCACCGCGACGATCAAGTACTACCTGCGAGAGGGACTGTTGCCGCCGGGCCACCGGGTCAACGCGACGACCGCGGAGTACGGCGAGGAGCATCTGCGGCGGCTGCGGCTGGTGCGTGCCCTGATCCAGGTGGGGGGCATCCCGGTGGCGACGGCGCGCGAGGTGCTGGGCCATGTCGACGACGACTCGCTGGGCCGCACGATCCGCCTGGGCGCGGCCCTGTGGGCGCTGCCCCAGGACCCCGAGCCGGACGAGGACGATCCGTCCGTGGCCACCGCGCGGGCGGAGGTGGACCGGTTGCTGGTGTCGCTGGGCTGGGAGACGTCCCGGGAACTCGCCCCGCTCTCCCCGGTGCACCGTTCACTGGTGGCGGCGGTGGCGGCGCTGCACCGGCTCGGCTACTCCTGGGACGCCGAACTGCTGAAGCCCTACGGAGAGTTGATGCTGCAGGTGGCACGCAGGCAGCTCGACCACATGGAGACGTACGACTCACGCACGGAACAGGTGGAGATGGCGGTCGCTTCCGCGGTGCTCTTCGAACCGGTGCTGCGGGCGCTGCGCCGGCTGGCGCAGGAGGAGGAGTCGGCCCGGCGGTACGGGATCGAGTGAACGCGAAAGCCCTCCACCGGGGTGGAGGGCTTCGCCGTGTGTACCCCCGACCGGATTCGAACCGGCGCTACCGCCTTGAGAGGGCGGCGTGCTAGGCCGCTACACAACGGGGGCGTGGATCATACGTTTCCGCAGATCCTGCTGGTCTACCTGGACTCGAACCAAGACTAACTGAACCAGAATCAGTCGTGCTGCCAATTACACCATAGACCAATGATGGTTTAGACCAGTCAGTACCCCCGACCGGATTCGAACCGGCGCTACCGCCTTGAGAGGGCGGCGTGCTAGGCCGCTACACAACGGGGGCCCTAGCAGTTCCGAGATGATCGGAACCAGTACCCCCGACCGGATTCGAACCGGCGCTACTGCCTTGAGAGGGCAGCGTGCTAGGCCGCTACACAACGGGGGCTTGCGGATGTGATCCGCGGTGCAGATGAGCTCTGCGAGCTGGCCTACCTGGACTCGAACCAAGACTAACTGAACCAGAATCAGTCGTGCTGCCAATTACACCATAGGCCACTGGAACGCAAGCCCCTGAGGGGTTCTTGTTCTAGTGCGACGCTTCGGGACTCCGGCCTTCCGGCCCGCTCCCCGCGGCGCAGGAAGAACATTACCCGAAGGACGACGGGGCTCCAAAACGAGTATCGGCGAGTATCGCGGGGAGTTCGGCGAGGGAGGCGATGCGGCGCGGTCCCACGGGCGGCTCGACCGCCACCCAGCTCTTCCCGCGGTCGATCCAGACCGACGACAGCCCCGCCTCCGCGGCGCCCCGGCCGTCGATCTCCGGGTGGTCCCCGACGTACGCCACCTGGTCCGGGGGCAGCGCCAGCGCCTCGCAGGCCGCGAGGAACGCGCCGGCCTCGGGCTTGGAGACGCCCAGTTCGGCGGCGCACAGGATGGCCTCGAAGCGGTCGTGGACCCCGAGCACGCGCAGCTTGCGGTCCTGGACGTGGAGACTGGAGTTGGAGAGCACCGCGTGGCGGTGACTGGCCGCGAGGGCGTCCAGGACGGGCAGGACGTCCGGGAAGAGGGACCAGGCGGACTCGTAGTGCGTGACGTAGCGCTGGAACCAGTCGTCGGCCTCGGCGTCCGTCAGCTCCGGCCGGTCCAGGAAGGCACGGGTGCGGTCGCGGCGCTGCGTCTCGAAGTCGACCTCCCGCGCGGCGAACCGCGCCCACTGCTGCTCGGTGACCTCCCGCCAGCGCTCCAGCGCCTCCTCCACGGAGCCGTATCCCGCCGTCAACCCCTCCGCCAGCAGATGCGCCCGCATCCCCTCGCGGTCGGCCGAGGTGTAGTCGAAGAGTGTGTCGTCCACGTCCCAGAGGACGGCCAGGATCGCCATGCCACCGACGGTACCCGGGAACGCGGAGGGGCGGCGCCCGGATGGTTCCGGACGCCGCCCCTCACTGCCGGTGCTAGGCGGCGAGCCGCTCCAGCGCCGCGTCGATCCTGGCCAGCGTCTGCTCCTTGCCCAGGACCTCCAGGGACTCGAAGAGCGGTAGGCCGACCGTGCGGCCGGTGACGGCGACGCGGACCGGGGCCTGGGCCTTGCCGAGCTTGAGGCCGTGCGCCTCGCCGGCGGCCAGGACGGCCTCCTTCAGGGACTCGGCGGACGTCCAGTCGGCCGCGTCCAGCTTCTCCCGGGCGGTGCGCAGCAGGGCGTCGCTGCCCTCCTTCATCGCCTTGGTCCAGGAAGCCTCGTCGAAGACCGGCTCCGGGAGGAACAGGAAGTCGACGTTGTCCGTGATCTCGGAGAGGACCTTGAGGCGGGTCTGCGCGTGCGGGGCGATGGCCTGCCACTTGGCCTCGTCGAAGGCCTCCGGGGCCCAGGGCGCGACGGGCGCCTTGAGCCAGGGCGCGCAGCGCTCCGTGAAGTCCTTCACATCGAGCATGCGGATGTGGTCGCCGTTGATCGCCTCGCACTTCTTCAGGTCGAAGCGGGCCGGGTTCGGCTGCACGTCGGCGATGTCGAAGGCGGCGACCATCTCGTCGATGGTGAAGACGTCCTGGTCGGCGGAGAGTGACCAGCCGAGCAGCGAGAGGTAGTTGAGCAGGCCCTCGGGGAGGAAGCCGCGCTCGCGGTAGAGGTTGAGCGATGCCTGCGGGTCGCGCTTGGAGAGCTTCTTGTTGCCCTCGCCCATCACGTACGGCAGGTGGCCGAAGGCCGGGGTCCGCTTCGCGATGCCCAGCTCGGTCAGCGCCTTGTACAGGGCGACCTGGCGCGGGGTGGAGGAGAGCAGGTCCTCGCCGCGCAGGACGTGGGTGATCTCCATCAGGGCGTCGTCGACCGGGTTGACCAGCGTGTACAGCGGGGCGCCGTTGGCGCGGACGATGCCGTAGTCCGGGACGTTCTCCGGGGTGAAGGTCAGTTCGCCGCGGACCAGGTCGGTGAAGGTGATCGTCTCGTCGGGCATCCGGAAGCGGACGATCGGCTCGCGGCCCTGGGCCTTGTACTCCTCGACCTGCGCGCCGGTGAGCTCGCGGCAGTGGCCGTCGTAGCCGGACGGCTTCCCGGCGGCGCGGGCGGCCTCGCGGCGGCTGTCCAGCTCCTCCTGGGAGCAGTAGCAGTGGTAGGCGTGGCCGGCGTCCAGGAGCTTCGCGGCGACGTCCCTGTAGAGGTCCATGCGCTGCGACTGGCGGTACGGGGCGTGGGGGCCGCCGACCTCGGGGCCCTCGTCCCAGTCGAAGCCGAGCCAGCGCATCGAGTCGAGCAGCTGGGCGTAGGACTCCTCGGAGTCGCGGGCCGCGTCGGTGTCCTCGATGCGGAAGACCAGGGTGCCCTGGTGGTGCTTGGCGAACGCCCAGTTGAACAGGGCGGTGCGGACCAGGCCCACGTGGGGGTTACCGGTGGGCGACGGACAGAAACGGACGCGTACGGGGGAGCCGGATGCGCTAGCCACGCTTGACAACCTTGTTGGTGAGAGTGCCGATGCCTTCGATGGTGACGGCGACCTCGTCGCCGACGTTGAGGGGGCCGACCCCAGCCGGGGTGCCCGTGAGGATGACGTCGCCCGGGAGCAGGGTCATGGCCTCGGAGATGTTGACGATCAGGTCCTCGATGGGGTGGGTCATCTCGCTGGTGCGTCCGAGCTGGCGCTGCGCGCCGTTGACCGTGAGCTGGATCGTCAGGTCGTTCGCCGCGGCGATGTCCAGGTCCGTCTCCACCCAGGGGCCGAGCGGGCAGGAGGTGTCGAAGCCCTTGGCCCGCGCCCACTGCTTCTCGCGCTTCTGGACGTCCCGCGCGGTGATGTCGTTGGCGCAGGTGTAGCCGAAGATCACGTCCTTGACGCGGTCGCGCGGGACCTCGCGGCACAGCCGGCCGATCACGACGGCCAGCTCGGCCTCGTGGTGCACCTCCTGGGAGAAGGAGGGGTACTGGATCTCGTCGCCGGGGCCGATCACCGAGGTGGCGGGCTTGAAGAAGGCGAAGGGGGCGTCGGGCACCTCGTTGCCCATCTCCTTCGCGTGGTCCGCGTAGTTGCGGCCGAAGGCGACGACCTTGTTGGGCAGCACCGGGGGCAGCAGCCTGACCTTGCTCAGCGGGACCTTGGTGCCGGAGAGCTCGAAGTCCGCGAACGGGATGCCCTTGATGATGTCCAGGACGAGTTCGTCCTGCTTCTCACCCTCGACCGCGCCGAAGGCGACGTTCCCGTCGATGGAGAATCTGGCGATGCGCACGGGATGCTCGTCCCCTTGACCGATCGGCTGAAGTCTGACGCTCCAGGCTAACGCGCAGGGGGTCGCGGCCTCGCGCAATGACGGCGAGGGGCGCCCCCGTCTCCGTGGGGGCGCCCCTCGTCGTTGAACGCCGCGCGGCCGTTTCGCGTACGGACCGGTGTCACTTCGCGGCGTCGGCCGCGACCGGGATCTCCATGAGGATGGTGCGCCTGGGATTGGCGGTCTGGGCGGGGAGTTCGACGGCGTGCTCCTGCTGGGCCGGCGTCTGCAGTTCACCGGCGCCGTCGAGGTGGGCCAGCGTCGTGCGCCGCGGGTTGGCGATCTTGTGGAACATCGTCGTCGTCTTCACTGTTTACTTGACCCTGTCCTGTCGGCGGGCGCCCGGAGGGGGTCGAGGACCCCGGTGGAGGCGCGGGTTGTCGGTTTTGCCATCCCTGTAAAGCGTCAGGCTAAACATGCAATTCCCCGCCGACCGCGGCCGGAGGCGTTGATCTCCGTGTGAGTTTGCTCACTGACCGGCGGACAAACCAGCCATTCCGGACTGGATCCGGGTGAGTCGGAATCGGACATTCTCCCCCTGAAGGCACCATTCCGCTCCCGATCATGGCGACTGGGACACCCTGACGGTCGAGCCGACTCGGGGCCATATGCCCGATATCGACTGGATCACTTTCTACCGCTGGTGATAGGTCACTCACGCCGTGTCACGTATCTCACGGGTAGGGCCTCGGGCCTTGTTGGAGATCCTGCACTGTGCTGGAATTCCACGGACCGCCGCAGGATCGAGCCGGTGCACAGGGGGCGCACAGTCGCGCCGCGTGGCGGGCGAGAAGGGGGAACCAGCGCCGGTCACTCACGACCACCACGGGGGCGTATTCAGGGCGCCCCTATGACGCCGACACCGTGCCTCGCCGTTCACGCGGAGAGGTGCCTGGTTCAGAGGTTGCGACGCTAGTGCAGGGACGTTTCAAGAGGGATGGCAGCGCTTCGGCGGAGCCGGAGCCGCACGGCGGGACTGGCCCCAAGGCCGTCGGCTCCTCGCCCCAGCACGCCCAGAACCAGGGCCCGGCCTCTTCCGGGAACGCCGGCGGCGCCACGACCGGGGGCCCGGCGGCCCCGGCGCCCGCCGCTCCGAAGGGCCCGACCGGCCCGGGACCGCGAATAGCCCTGCGGAACTGGCGGATCTCGACCCGTCTGGTCTCGCTGCTCGCGCTCCCGGTGGTCGCGGCCACCTCGCTGGGCGCCCTGCGCATCAACCAGTCGATGGACGACATCCAGCAGCTCGACAACATGAAGCTGCTGACGGACATGACCAAGCAGGCCACCGAACTGGCCGCCGCGCTCCAGGAGGAGCGCGACCAGTCGGCCGGCCCGCTGGCGCACGGCGGCAAGGCCACCGACTTCTCGGTCAAGGGCTTCCGGGAGAAGACCGACCGGGCGCGCAACGTCTTCATCGACAGCTCCGAGGAGATCGACGAGGCGAGCAAGGACGGCAACCTCAAGGGCGTCCGCGACAACCTCGTCCAGCTCGCCGGCGACCTGGGCGAGCTCGAGAAGATCCGCAACACGGCCTTCAAGTCGGAGCGCAACTCCACGCAGACCGTCGAGGGCTACCACCGCCTGATCGTGAACCTGATCGACCTGTCCCAGGACATGGCCGAGGCGACCAGCAACCCCGACATGATCCAGCGCACCCGTGCGCTGGCGTCCTTCTCCTCCGCCAAGGAGTACGCGTCGATCCAGCGTGCGGTGCTCGCCGCGGCGCTGCCGGCCAGCAACACCTCCAAGGGCGACCTCTCCGAGAACGACCGGCTCTACGCCGAGTCGGCGCTGGCCAGCCAGAAGTCGGAGCTCCGCAGCTTCAAGAGCATCTACGGCGACGTCACCGCGAGCGAACTGCTGCTGCCGATCGAGGAGGGCAACAGCACGATCAAGGCCACCGACGAGTACGCCGGGCGCGCCCTGGCCTCGGAGTTCGGCCTCGCCTCGGTCGGCAAGCGGTCCTACCGCGACTGGCTGGACGACAGCTCCACCAAGATCCAGCAGATGAAGAACATCGAGCTCACGCTGCTCGAGGAGATGGAACAGAAGGCCCGCGAGCTGCGCAGCGCCACCGAGCGCGACGCGATCGTCTCCGGTGTCGTCATCCTGATCGTGCTCGGCGTCTCGCTGGTCGGCGCCTTCGTCGTGGCCCGCTCCATGATCCGCTCGCTGCGCCGGCTGGAGGAGACCGCCACCAAGGTCGCCCAGGAACGTCTGCCGGACCTGGTCAAGCAGCTGTCCGAGTCCGACCCGCAGGACGTCGACACGTCCGTGGAGTCGGTCGGTGTGCACTCCCGGGACGAGATCGGCCGCGTGGCCGCGGCCTTCGACGACGTGCACCGCGAGGCGGTCCGCCTCGCCGCCGAGCAGGCCCTGCTGCGGGGCAACGTCAACGCGATGTTCACCAACCTCTCGCGCCGCTCCCAGGGTCTGATCCAGCGCCAGCTGTCGCTGATCTCCGAGCTGGAGTCCCGCGAGGCCGACCCGGACCAGCTCTCCTCGCTGTTCAAGCTCGACCACCTCGCCACGCGTATGCGCCGTAACGGTGAGAACCTCCTCGTCCTCGCGGGTGAGGAGCCCGGCCGCCGGTGGACCCGCCCGGTCCCGCTGGTCGACGTGCTCCGCGCCGCCGCGTCCGAGGTGGAGCAGTACGAGCGCATCGAGCTGGCGTCGGTGCCGAGCACCGAAGTGGCCGGCCGGGTCGTCAACGACCTCGTGCACCTGCTCGCCGAGCTGCTGGAGAACGCGACCTCGTTCTCCTCCCCGCAGACCAAGGTCAAGGTCACCGGTCACGCGCTGCCCGACGGCCGCGTCCTGATCGAGATCCACGACACCGGTATCGGTCTGTCGCCCGAGGACCTGGCGGCGATCAACGAGCGGCTCGCCTCGCCGCCCACCGTGGACGTCTCCGTCTCCCGCCGCATGGGTCTGTTCGTGGTCGGCCGGCTGTCGCAGCGCCACGGCATCCGCATCCAGCTCCGCCCGTCCGACTCCGGTGGTACGACCGCGCTGGTCATGCTCCCCGTCGACGTCGCCCAGGGCGGCAAGAAGCCGCAGGGCAAGCCGGGTCAGCCGGGCGCGGGCGGCGGTGGCCCCGCCGCCGCGCAGGCCGCCGCGGGCGCCGCGGCCGCGCGCCGTGCCGCCGGTGCCGGTCAGCCCGGTGGCGGTGCGCTCGGCAGCGCTCCCTCCGGCGGCCGGCTCGGTGCCGGCCAGGGACCGCGGGCCGCGCTGCCCGGACGGGACGGCTCCGGCCGGCCCGACGGACCGCGCACGCCGCAGGGCCAGCCGGGCAACGCCGCGCCCTCGCTGTTCGACCGGGGCGCCCCCACGGCGTCTCCGCAGGGCCGTCCGGCCGCCCCGGCCGGGGCCGGTTTCGGCGGCCAGGCGCCCGGCGCCCCGCAGGGGATGCAGTCGCCGGCCCAGGGCGGGCAGCAGGACCGGGACGCCTTCGGCGGCGCCCGCGGTCAGGTCCCGCCGCAGCGCGGTGGCGGCAACACCGAGCGCGGCCGTCGTCCGCAGCTCCCGCCGCGCGGTGGCGCGCGTCCGGAACTGCCCGGCGGTGAGCAGCCGCGGGTGCCGAGCTGGAGCGACGAGAACGCCCAGCCGCCGGTGCCGCGCGCCTCGCTGGACACCCCGCGCGGTCACGAGGAGCCGGACACCGCCCGGACGTCGGCCATGCCCCGGTTCGACGACCGGCAGGGCCCCGGCGCGACGGCGGAGATCCCCCGGTTCGACGAGCGTCACAACCCCGGCGCTCCCGGCTACGGCGCTCCCGGTGCGGACGTCCCGCAGAACACCGGCCAGTTCCCGCAGCACACGGGCCAGTACGCCCAGCCCGGCGCGAACGGCTCCCAGGACCCGGGGCAGTTCGTCCGCGGCGACATCTTCGGCGCCCCGCAGGGCCGGCCGAACGCGCAGAATCCCGCCGCGACGGGCCAGTTCCCCGCTCCGCAGGGCTACGACAACGGCTCCACCGGTCAGTTCCAGATGCCTGGGCAGGACAACGGCTCCACGGGCCGGCACTCCCTGCCGGAGCGTCCGAACGCCGGGGACCCGGCGGCCACCGGCCAGTTCGAGCTTCCGCAGGCGAACGGCACGCAGGGCGGCGGTTTCCCCGCCCCGCGTCCGCCCGCCCCGCAAGCGCGGCCGGTCCACCCGGAGCAGGTCAACGGCGGTGCCGCGCGGCGGCCCGACGAGCGCCCGGCGTCCGACGCCTGGGCCCTGCCTCCGGCCTCCGGTCCCGGTGACGGCCGTACGCCGCTGTACGACACGCTGGAGACCAACTGGTTCCGCGGTGGCGGCGCCGGCGGCGCACCGGAGCAGGGCAACGGCTCGGCTCCGGCACCCCAGCAGCCACAACAGCAGCCTCAGTCCCCGCAGTCCCAGCAGCCGCAGGGCCCCACCGGTCCGCAGCGGTCCGCTTCCACCGCCTGGCGCAGCTCGCCCAACGACGAGCTCGTCCGGCAGGCCGAACGCGTCCGGCAGCCGGCCGCGGGTGGCGTCACCACCTCCGGCCTGCCGCGCCGGGTACCCAAGGCGAACCTCGTCCCGGGTACGGCTCAGCAGCAACAGCACCAGAGCGGTCCTCAGGTCTCGCGCGCCCCCGATGACGTGCGCGGCCGGCTGACCAATCTCCGTCGGGGTATCGCACAGGGTCGTCAGGCCGGTACCACCCAGACCGGCAGCTTCCCGAACCCCACTCACCAGCAGGAGCGTTAGTTGAGCCCGATGAGCCAGGCGGCACAGAACCTCAACTGGTTGATCACCAACTTCGTGGACAACACCCCCGGGGTGTCCCACACCGTCGTCGTGTCCGCCGACGGTCTTCTGCTGGCCATGTCCGAGGGGTTCCCGCGCGACCGCGCGGACCAGCTCGCGGCCGTCGCCTCGGGACTGACCTCCCTGACGGCCGGCGCCTCCCGGATCTTCGAGGGCGGCAGCGTGGCCCAGACGGTCGTGGAGATGGAGCGAGGTTTCCTCTTCCTCATGTCCGTCTCGGACGGCTCGTCCCTGGCCGTTCTGGCGCACCCGGAGTGCGACATCGGCCTGGTGGGCTACGAGATGGCGCTCCTGGTGGACCGCGCGGGGGCGGTACTCACGCCGGACCTGCGCGCCGAGCTACAGGGAAGTCTGCTCCACTGATCGGCCCCGGCACCACCCGTCTCACCAAATCACCGTCCGGCCGCCACACTCCCCCCACCGGCCCCGTCAGACGGCTTGACTGACCGACTTGCTGTCCCGCCCGGAGGACCCATGACCCCGCCCACCGCCTCTCATGATCCGTACGCGGAACCGTACGAGGACGAGGGCGACCAGCCACTGGTGCGTCCCTACGCGATGACCGGTGGCCGGACCAGGCCGCGTTATCAGCTGGCCATCGAGGCACTGATCAGTACGACGGCCGACCCGGCAGCGCTGATGGGGCTCCTCCCGGAGCACCAGCGCATCTGCCATCTGTGCCGTGAGGTGAAGTCGGTCGCCGAGGTCTCGGCGCTGCTCAACATGCCGCTGGGTGTTGCCCGGATCCTGGTGGCCGACTTGGCGGAGGCGGGACTCGTCGCCGTGCACCAGCCGGGCGGCGACGAGACGACCGGCGCCCCCGATGTGACACTGCTCGAAAGGGTGCTCAGTGGACTTCGCAAGCTCTAGCGGCGGGGCGGTCTCCGAAAACCGTGCCACCACGTCCGCGAAGATCGTGGTGGCGGGCGGCTTCGGCGTGGGCAAGACCACGTTCGTCGGCGCCGTCTCGGAGATCAACCCGCTGCGCACCGAGGCCGTGATGACCTCCGCCAGCGCGGGTATCGACGACCTCACCCACACCGGGGACAAGACCACCACCACGGTGGCCATGGACTTCGGCCGTATCACCCTGGACCAGGACCTGATCCTGTACCTCTTCGGTACGCCCGGGCAGGACCGGTTCTGGTTCATGTGGGACGACCTGGTGCGCGGCGCCATCGGCGCGGTGGTCCTCGTGGACACCCGCCGCCTCGCCGACTGCTTCCCGGCGGTGGACTACTTCGAGAACAGCGGACTGCCCTTCGTGGTCGCCCTCAACGGCTTCGACGGACAGCAGCCCTACCAGCCGGAAGAGGTGCGCGAGGCACTGCAGATCGGGCCCGACACCCCGATCATCACCACCGACGCACGGCACCGCGCGGATGCCAAGAGTGCGCTGATCACCCTGGTCGAACATGCCCTTATGGCGCGTCTCAGGTAGATCAAAAAAGAAGCGACATACGGTAGTTGTCGCAGATGTACCGGAGCCGGCTGTGTCCTTCGACACCGCCGGCCCCGGTGTTCATAACGTTTCGGCAGAGGATCCGGGGGAGGTCGACACGCGACGCGTTCGCGCGGTACCACTGCGCGTTCGAACGGCTCGCCTTTTGCCGGTGCTCGTTCTTTATGACCGTTTTATCTGGGACTTACGTCACCCGGATTCCCCGTCTTCCACTGTTTGGAAGAGGGTTGGTCGGCATGCTGGAATGCCTGAACTGCCCAATAGTCAAAGACGTACTCACTCGTCGATGGCACACCGGGCTCTGAGACACAGCGGCACAACGTTGGTGCCGACCGCCGAGAGGTTGTTGGTCGAGTGAGGCGAAGCAAGAACAGTCCCGAGCCGTCGGCCCGGGGCAACTTCACGCCGCCGCCGCGCACAGCGGCGCCCGCCCCCGTGCCCGGTCCAGAACCGACGGCCGCGCCCGCCCCGAGCGGAGGCCGCCTGTCCCCGCGCAACTGGCGGGTGACGACCAGACTGAACGCCATCCTGCTCATCCCCGTGCTGGTCGGCCTGGTCATGGGCGGCTTCCAGGTGAAGAGCTCGATCGACACCTGGAACGAGGCGGAGGACGCGGAGAACACCGCGCGCCTGGTCCAGGCCTCCCTCACCTACGCCAACGCCCTCTACAACGAGCGGGACGTCACCGCGGTCCCGCTCCTTCAGGGCAAGGGCAAGAGCGACCCCGACGTCACGAAGGCCCGCGCCGCGACCGACAAGGCCGCCGACGCCTTCGACGAGGCCGCGCAGAGCATGCCCGGCAAGCCCGGCCTGGAGCGCCGGCTGCGGCTGTTCCGCGAGACCGAGCCGCAGCTGACCGCGCTGCGCGCCGGCGCGTACACCAGCAAGCTCAAGGGTGTGCAGACCGAGGAGGGCTACGTCGCCGTCGCCCACCCCCTGATGGAGTTCGCCAACGAGCTCGGCCTGGGCACCGGCAACATCACCAGCTACGGACGTTCGGTCTACGCGATCTCCCTCACCAAGGCCGCGCTGTCGCTGCAGCGGTCCATCGGCATGCACCTGCTGGTGAAGCCCGGACCCACCGACAGCCAGCTCGCCAGCCAGCGGGTGGCGCTCACCTCCTACGCCTACCTCGAGGGCATCGCCATCGAGGAGTACAAGGGCGCCGGCACCGACGCCGACACGGCCAAGCTGGAGCAGACCGCGCAGCGGATCGAGGCCGAGGGCGCCGCCATGGCCAAGGAGGCCAAGCAGCAGGACCCGGACTACGTCCCGCCGCCCGCCAAGCCGGAGACGATGATCTCGGAGCTGGGCCGTCTTCCCTCCACGGACGCCGCCGCCCGCGCCGATCTGGCCGGCCAGGGCATCACCCCCGCCAACTGGTGGGCCGTGAACACCCTCAAGTACGACGGCTACCGCGAGATCGAGTCGGATCTGACCGACACCGCGGTGAACGAGGCCTCCCAGATAGCCGACGACGCCCGGCGCGACGCCTTCGTCACCGGCGCCGTCGTCGTCGTCGCCCTGCTCGCCGCGTTCATCCTGGCCGGCATGGTGGCCCGCCAGATGAGCCGCTCCATGCGCCAGCTGCGCAACGCCGCGTTCGGCATCGCCGAGCAGCGCCTGCCGATGCTGGTCGACCAGCTCTCCCGTACCGACCCGGGCCGGGTCGACACCAGGGTCGCGCCGATCCCGATCACCTCCACGGACGAGATCGGCGAGGTGGCCCGCGCCTTCGACCAGGTCCACCGCGAGGCCGTCCGGCTCGCCGCCGAGCAGGCCCTGCTGCGGGGCAACATCAACGCGATCTTCACCAACCTGTCGCGCCGCAACCAGTCGCTGATCGAGGGCCAGCTGACCCTGATCACCGACCTGGAGAACAACGAGGCCGACCCGGACCAGCTGGAGAACCTCTTCCGCCTGGACCACCTCGCGACCCGTATGCGCCGCAACGGCGAGAACCTCCTGGTCCTCGCCGGCGAGGAGCCCGGCCGCCGCTGGGACCAGCCGGTCCCGCTGGTCGACGTGCTGCGCGCCGCCTCCTCCGAGGTGGAGCAGTACGAGCGCATCGAGCTGTCCGGCGTCCCGGAGGCCGAGATCCACGGCCGCGCGGTGACCGACCTCGTGCACCTGCTCGCCGAGCTCCTGGAGAACGCCACCACGTTCTCCTCCCCGCAGACCAAGGTCCGCGTCACCGCGACCCGTCTCCCCGACGGCCGCGTGATGATCGAGATCCACGACAAGGGCATCGGCCTCACCGCCGAGGACTTCGCGGACATCAACCACAAGCTGGCCAACCCGCCGACCGTGGACGCCGCGATCTCCCAGCGCATGGGCCTGTTCGTGGTCGGCCGGCTGTCCGACCGGCACGGCATCCGGGTCCAGCTGCGCCCGTCGGGCGAGCAGGCAGGCACCACCTCGCTGGTCATGCTGCCGGACGCGATCACCCACGGTGGTGGCGGCGAACAGCATGCGCAGCGCGACGAGTTCACGGTCTCCCAGATCATCCCGGAGCAGAACTTCGGCGGCGAGGACTTCAGCCGTCAGCAGCAGCCCCTGCGCACTGCCGCGGAGCTGGGCTTCGACGACAGCCGCTACACGGAGGTCCCGGACGACATCCGGGACCTGGACCCCGTCGGGCGTTCCCTGATGCGCGAGGAGCGCCGGGCCGCCCTGGAGTCCCAGGCACAGCCCGAGCTGACCGCCGCGAACGCCCAGGAGAATCCCGAGGCGCCCGCCTTCCCGGACGAGTTCGCCGCCCCGCAGGGGTACGACAACGGGCAGGGCTTCGACGGCGGCTACCAGGGGCAGCAGTCCGCCGGTTACGACCAGCAGGCGTACGACAACGGGCAGCAGACGCCGTACGCGGAGCCCCAGCAGCAGGCGTACGGCGAGGGGTACTACGCGCCGAACGGCCAGGTCCCGCAGAACGACGCCTTCTCGTCCAACGGCGGCTACCCGGAGCAGTCCTACGCCGACCCGGCGCGGGACGGTCACGCGGCCGCCGGCGCCACCGGCTCCTTCACGCCCTTCACCGAGCGGCGCCAGGACGACGACTGGCCGCAGCAGGACGGCTACCGGAACGGCTACCCGGACCAGTACCCCGCTCAGGCCCCCGAGCCGGAACTTACCCAGGCCGCTGACGCACCTGAGCAGGACAGCGTAGGCTTCGACCGTCCGGGACCGGTTCCCTCCGACGCCCACGAGCTGACCGACGCCGGGCTTCCCCGCCGCGGATCCACCGGCGGCGGCGGCGCGAACGGCACGGGCGGCGCGCGGAGCGTGAACCAGGAGCCGCCGGCCTCCCCCCAGGAGAACGACGGCGACAGCTGGCGCTCGGCGAACGACGAACGCTGGCAGCAGGCCTCGTCGCTCCGTAAGCCCAAGGCAGGCGGAGTTACTTCCTCCGGGCTGCCGCGACGGGTCCCCAAGGCCAACCTGGTCCAGGGAGCCGCCGAAACCACCCCCCAGGGAGGCCCCCAGGTCTCCCGCGCCCCGGAAGACGTCCGGGGCAGGCTGAGCAACCTGCGACGCGGTGTCCAACGGGGCCGCAGCGCGGGCAGTGAAACGAACGGTCAGGGCTTCGGTTCTGACAGCACCTACAACCAGGAGCGTTAGTGTGAGCCCGATGAGCCAGGCGGCACAGAACCTGAACTGGTTGATCACCAACTTCGTGGACAACACCCCGGGGGTGTCCCACACGGTGGTGGTCTCCGCCGACGGACTCCTTCTGGCGATGTCCGAAGGCTTCCCGCGCGACCGCGCCGACCAGCTCGCGGCCGTCGCCTCCGGTCTGACGTCTCTGACGGCAGGCGCCTCCCGGATCTTCGAGGGCGGCAGCGTGAACCAGACGGTTGTGGAGATGGAGCGGGGATTCCTGTTCATCATGTCCATTTCCGACGGTTCGTCGCTCGCCGTTCTCGCACACCCGGAAGCGGACATCGGCCTCATTGGGTACGAGATGGCCCTTCTGGTCGACCGGGCCGGTACGGTCCTGACCCCGGACCTTCGTGCGGAGCTCCAAGGGAGCCTTCTCAACTAAAGGACGGACGGTGCGTTTTGGCGTCCCGGGGCCGTAAGGTTTCGGGACGCGGCTCCACAGTGATGGGCGCCAGGCACAGTCGGAGGAGGAGAAAGTGGCAACACCCCCAGACGGTTCATCCGCGGGCAACTGGTCGTACGGTCCTGCCCAGGACCACAACGACGGGTCCCAGAACCGGTACGGCTACCCCTCCGCGCCACAGCACCGGCAGCCGTACGTACCGCAGGGCCCCGGCCCTTCGCCGTACGACCAGCCGTATGCTCCGCGCATCCAGCCGGTCGAGCCGCAGCGCCGCACGCCCGAGCCGGCGCCCGCCGGGGCGTCGAACAATCCCCTGGTGCGCCCGTACGCCATGACGGGCGGCCGCACCAGGCCCAGGTACCAGCTCGCCATCGAGGCGCTGGTGCACACCACCGCGCAGCCGCACCAGATGCAGGGCCAGTTGCCCGAGCATCAGCGGATCTGCAACCTCTGCCGGGAGATCAAGTCGGTGGCCGAGGTCTCGGCCCTGCTGACGATCCCTCTCGGCGTGGCCAGGATCCTCGTCGCCGACTTGGCGGAGGCGGGCCTGGTCGCCATCCATCAGCCCGGCGGCGACGAGAACGCCGGCGGCCAGCCAGACGTGACACTGCTCGAAAGGGTGCTCAGTGGACTTCGCAAGCTCTAGCGGAGGGCCTTCCCGCTCCACCACGTCCGCGAAGATCGTGGTGGCGGGCGGTTTCGGCGTGGGCAAGACCACGTTCGTCGGCGCCGTCTCGGAGATCAACCCGCTGCGCACCGAGGCCGTCATGACGTCTGCTTCCGCGGGCATCGACGACCTCACCCACACCGGGGACAAGACGACCACGACGGTCGCCATGGACTTCGGCCGTATCACCCTGGACCAGGACCTGATCCTGTACCTCTTCGGTACGCCCGGGCAGGACCGGTTCTGGTTCATGTGGGACGACCTGGTGCGCGGCGCCATCGGCGCGATCGTCCTGGTGGACACGCGTCGTCTCGCCGACTGCTTCCCGGCGGTCGACTACTTCGAGAACTCGGGGCTTCCCTTCGTGATCGCCCTCAACGGCTTCGACGGGCAGCAGCCGTACCAGCCGGACGAGGTGCGGGAGGCGCTGCAGATCGGGCCCGACACTCCGATCATCACGACGGACGCGCGGCATCGGGCCGATGCGAAGTCGGCGCTGATCACTCTCGTGGAGCATGCGCTGATGGCGCGCCTTCGCTAGGCGGGGGCTGACGCCCGCCACCCGCCCAGCCCCCCGCGGCCACCAGGCCGCCGGGGGCTGTCGCATGCCGGGTGCGGGTGGTTCGTGGCTGGTCGCGCAGTTCCCCGCGCCCCTCGAGGCATACCGCCGTCTGCCGGGTGCGGGTGGTTCGTGGCTTGTCGCGCAGTTCCCCGCGCCCCTGAGGGGGTTGGTGGTGGCTGCGGGCGGATGTGCCGCTGGGGCGGCACGGGTGGGCGCAGGCGGCGCCTCGTCGGCGCCGGGCAGCGCGACATCCCCCGGGGCACTGAAGCTCCGGGGGATGGGAAAGGGCCCCTCCCGAAGGAGGGGCCCTTTTGGGGTCAGCGCCAGCTGTGGGGGGCTCGGAAGCCCGGCTCGCGTTCCAGGCGGCGCCAGCCGGCCCGCGGCCGGCCCCGGTGCGCCGGAGCCGACGGCTGCGCGGCCGCCCGGGCCAGCAGGATCGCCGTGATCGCGGCGACCTCCTCCGGCTCGGCGTGCCCCTTCTCGACGCGGATGTCAGGTGTGCTCATGGCTCTCAGTCTCCCTGGGAGAGATGTCCGCCGGGTTACTGCGGCGGGTTGCCGTGCTTACGGGACGGCAGATCGGCGTGCTTGGTCTGCAGCATCGCCAGGGACCGGATCAGCACCTCACGCGTCTCGGCGGGGTCGATGACGTCGTCGACCAGACCGCGCTCGGCCGCGTAGTACGGGTGCATCAGCTCGGACTTGTACTCCTTGACCATGCGGGCCCGCATGGCCTCGGGGTCCTCGGCCTCGGCGATCTGGCGGCGGAAGATGACGTTGGCCGCGCCGTCGGCGCCCATCACGGCGATCTCGTTGGTCGGCCAGGCGTAGGTGAGGTCCGCGCCGATGGACTGCGAGTCCATCACGATGTACGCGCCGCCGTACGCCTTGCGCAGGATCAGCGAGATCCGCGGCACCGTGGCGTTGCAGTACGCGTACAGCAGCTTCGCTCCGTGCCGGATGATGCCGCCGTGCTCCTGGTCGACGCCCGGGAGGAAGCCGGGGACGTCCAGGAAGGTGAGGATCGGGATGTTGAACGCGTCGCACATCTGGACGAAGCGGGCGGCCTTCTCGGACGCCTCGATGTCCAGCACGCCCGCCAGCGACTGCGGCTGGTTGGCGACGATGCCGACGACCTGGCCGTCCATCCGGGCCAGCGCGCAGATGATGTTGCGCGCCCAGCGCTCGTGGACCTCCAGGTACTCGCCGTCGTCGACGATCTCCTCGATGACCTTGGCCATGTCGTAGGGCCGGTTGCCGTCGGCCGGAACCAGGTCCAGCAGGACGTCGCCGCGGCGGTCCGCGTCGTCGGAGCACTCCACGCGGGGCGGGTTCTCGCGGTTGTTCTGCGGCAGGAGGGAGAGGAGGTAGCGCACCTCGTGGATGCACGTCTCCTCGTCGTCGTAGGCGAAGTGGCAGACGCCGGAGGTCTCGGCGTGCACGTCGGCGCCGCCCAGGCCGTTCTGGGTGATCTCCTCGCCGGTGACCGCCTTGACGACGTCCGGGCCGGTGATGAACATCTGCGAGGTGTCGCGGACCATGAACACGAAGTCGGTCAGGGCGGGGCTGTAGGCCGCGCCGCCCGCGCACGGGCCGAGCATCACGCTGATCTGCGGGATGACACCGGACGCCTTGGTGTTGCGCTGGAAGATGCCGCCGTAGCCGGCGAGGGCGGAGACGCCCTCCTGGATGCGGGCGCCGGCGCCGTCGTTCAGCGACACCAGGGGCGCTCCGGCCGCGATGGCCATGTCCATGATCTTGTGGATCTTGGTGGCGTGGGCCTCGCCCAGCGCGCCGCCGAAGATCCGGAAGTCGTGGGCGTAGACGAAGACCGTACGGCCCTCGACGGTGCCCCAGCCGGTGATGACACCGTCGGTGAACGGCTTCTTCTCCTCCAGACCGAAGCCGGTGGCCCGGTGCCGCCGCAGCTGCTCGACCTCGCGGAAGGATCCCGGGTCCAGCAGCAGTTCGATGCGCTCCCGCGCGGTCAGCTTGCCCTTGGCGTGCTGCGCCTTGGTGGCCTTCTCGCTCGGGCCCGCCAGTGCCTGGGCACGGATCTCGTGCAGTTCGGCCACGCGTCCGCGCGCGTCGGTCGGCTCACCCGGCGCCTCATCCAAAACGGTCATGTAGTGACCTTACGAAGCTCCACCGCAAATGCGAGCCGTCGACTCCTCACAGTCCTCGGGGTGTTTTCCTGGTACCACCGAACAGAACCAGGGCGACTCGCAGCCGTTCCGACTGCTCAGGGGCCGTCGTGCTTGTAGAGGTCACACAAAGACGTCATCTGAGAGTCACCTCACATTCATGGCAGGAGCCTGCCGCCCACGGAGTGATTCTCGGCTGCGGCGGGCGTCCGGTGGCCGCTATTCCTACGGGCTCCGGAGCTCCCGGCACACCCCGGAGCGGGGTGATCCCGGAGAGTCGCCGCCGGTTCACCCGTTCGGGTCGGACCGCTGGGGCGGACGCCGGTGGCCGCGGGGTCAGCCGAAGCGGTTCAGGAGCCGGCGGAAGAGGCCGGGGGTGAGGGCGCGTACCCGGGCCGGGAGGGTGAGCCAGGCGGGGACGTAGGTGTCGTCGCGGCCGTGGGAGACGGCGTCCCAGACCGCGCCCGCGACGCGGCCGGGCGAGGTGGGGCGCGGGTGGGAGCGGTGGTAGGGGCGGCCGCGGCGGGCGAAGAAGCCGGTCTCGACGGGACCGGGCACGACGAGCGTCACCCCCACCCCCGTACCGCGCAGTTCCTGCCGGAGCGCCTCGGCGAACGCGGCGAGTCCCGCCTTGGCGGCGGAGTACACCGCCTCCTCCCGTACGCCCACGGAGCCGGCCACCGAGCCGACCAGCACCACCCGGCCGCGGCCCGCCGCCACCATCGACGGCAGCACCTCCCGCACCAGGTGCAGTGCGGCGTTGAGGTCCAGGAACAGCACCCGGTCGATGTCGGTGTGCGGCATGCCCAGGAACGGCCCGGCCCAGCCGATGCCGGCCCCGGCGACCAGCACGTCGATCCGTCCGGCCTTCCGCAGCGCGGCCTCGGCCAGCATCTTCGCCCCCTCCGGCGCGGCGAGGTCGGCGGGCAGCAGGACCGCCGAGGTGCCGGACGCCGTCTCCTCCAGGCGGCGCCGGTCCCGGCCGCTGAGCAGCAGATGCCAGCCGCCGGCGGCGAAGCGCCGCGCGGTGGCCGCGCCGATGCCCGAGGACGCGCCGGTGACGAGGACGACGCGCCGGTCCGTGCGCGGCGGCCCGTGTCCGCGCGCCGCCGCCGGGGTGGGGGCGGGGGCGGCACCGTGGGCGGGGTCCGCCGGGGGGTCGTAGGTGGAACCGGAGCCGGTGGTGGTCACGAGTCGGTCTCCCATGCGCTGTCGCTGCGGGTCCTCGTCATCCAGGACACCCCCACTCCGGTGCACCGCGCCAGCGCTGGACCCTGCCGCCCGGCCCCCGCACCGCACCCGCCGTGCCCCGCTCGTCGGGCGGCGACGCGGCTGCCGGGGCCCGGCGCGCCGCGCCGCGGGACCACCCGTGCGTGCCGCGGGATGCCGCCAGACGGGCGTACGGCCGCTACGCGGCTCCGCCCGCCGGGATACGAAGGAGACACCCTTCCGTGCCCGGTCCCTCCGGCCCCCGTGACGAGGTCACCATGCGTCTGCTGCTCGTCCATCCCAGCGCCCTGATGTACTCCGAGATCTTCCTGCGGCTCGAACCGCTGGGCCTGGAACGGGTGGCCGGCGCCGCCCGGGCGGCCGGTCACGAGGTGCGGGTCGTCGACCTCCAGGTGCTCGGCGTCAACCGGCTGCGCGACGAGGTGCGGTCCTTCCGCCCGGAGGCGCTCGGCGTCTCCCTGAACTACCTGGCGAACATCCCCGAGGCGATCGCGCTGGCCGCGCGGGTGAAGCGGGAGGTGCCCGGCTGCTTCGTGTTCTTCGGCGGGCACAGCGTCTCCTTCGTCGCCGAGGAGGTCATCGACCAGGCGGCGGGCGCGGTGGACGCGGTGGTCCGCGGGGAGGGCGAAACGGCCGTCGGGCCGCTGCTGGAGGCGGTGCGCGACGGCGGGGTGGAGGGCGTCCCGGGGGTCGTCACGGCTGCCGGACGCGGTCCCGCGCCGCTGATGCTGCACAGCATCGACGCACCGCTCCCGGCGCGCGATCTGATGCGCAACCGGCGCCGCTACTTCATCGGCGAACTCGATCCGTGCGCCTCCGTCGAGTTCACCCGGGGCTGTCCCTGGGACTGCTCGTTCTGCTCGGCGTGGACGTTCTACGGCCGCAGTTACCGCAAGGCCTCCCCCGAGGCGGCGGCGGAGGACCTGGCGAGGATCCGCGAGCCGAACGTGTTCATCGTGGACGACGTGGCCTTCATCCGGCCGGAGCACGGGAACGCCATCGCGGACGAGGTGGAGCGGCGCGGCATCCGCAAGCGGTACTACCTGGAGACCCGCGCCGACGTCCTGCTGCGCCATCCGGAGGTGTTCGAGCGGTGGGCGCGGCTGGGGCTGCGCTACATGTTCCTCGGCATGGAGGCGATCGACGCCGAGGGTCTCGACCTGTACCGCAAGCGGGTGAGCCCGGACGAGAACCTGAAGGCGCTGGAGACGGCCCGACGGCTCGGCATCCAGGTCGCGATCAACCTCATCGTGGACCCGGCCTGGGACGAGGAACGCTTCCGCGTGGTGCGGGAGTTCGCGCTGGCCGTGCCGGAGATCGTGCACTTCACGGTGATGACGCCCTATCCGGGTACGGAGATCTGGCACACCGAGTCGCGCCGGCTCACCACCCGCGACTACCGCCTCTTCGACATCCAGCACGCGGTGGTGCCGACGACGCTGCCGCTGGAGCGGTTCTACGAGGAGCTGGTGCGCACCCAGGCGGTCATCAACCGCAAGCATCTCGGACTGCGCACGGCGTTCGGCGCGGCGCGGGTGCTCGGCCGCAACCTGCTGCACGGGCAGACGAACTTCGCCCGGATGCTGTGGAAGTTCAACCAGGTCTACAACCCGCGCCGGCAACTGGCCGACCACGCCCGCGCGGTCCGTTACGAGCTGCCGCTCCCCCAGCGCCTCGACGTCGGCGACCGACGCAGGCTGTACGTCCACACCCGGGATGCGACGAAGGGCGCGCCGACCGGAGGGCTGCCGGACTAGCCTGGGTTCCGGGAACCACGGCGGCCGTCCGCCGTGCCGGGCCGGCGCGACCGGCACTTTTCACCCGTTCCACCGGCTCCATCGCGACAGACCCACCGAAGATGTTGAAACTTGAAGGGAATAGGTCTACGGTGGGTCCCGTTGAGTTAGTTGAATCTTCAACGTGATCTCCAGGAGGAACATCATGGGTATCTTCGGCCGCAAGAGCAACGAGACCGCCGCCACCACCGCCGCCGCGGTGAACCCGGACCTGGCCGCCCTGACCGGCGACTACACGATCGACCCCGCGCACACCACGCTCGGCTTCGTCGCCCGGCACGCCATGGTCACCAACGTCAAGGGCACCTTCCAGGACTTCACCGGCACGCTGCACCTCGACGGCGGCGACCCCTCGAAGTCCACGGCCACCATCGACGTGGTGATGGACAGCATCGAGACGGGCAACGCCGACCGCGACGGCCACCTGAAGAGCGCCGACTTCTTCAAGACGGACGAGTTCCCGGCGATGACCTTCCGCACCACCAAGGCGGAGGCCCTCGGCGGCGACGACTACCGGATCACGGGTGACCTGACGATCCTGGGCACCACCAAGCAGCTCAGCATCGACCTGGAGTTCAACGGCGCCGCGACCGACCCCTTCGGCAACCAGCGCGTCGGCTTCGAGGGCAAGGCGGAGATCCTGCGCTCCGAGTGGGGCCTGACCTGGAACGCGGCCCTGGAGACGGGCGGCGTCCTGGTCTCCGACAAGATCAAGCTGAACTTCGACATCTCGGCGATCCGCAACGCCTGATCCGCCGCCGGCCCTGCCCGGCGCCCCCGAGCGCGCCCGCCCCCCGACTCCCCCGTGCGGGAGGGCGGGCGCTCGGCGTTTCCGGACCCGAGCGCCCGGCGCGCCGGGGAGAACCGATGGTCAGAAGCCGCCGCCGAAGTCCCCGCCCCCGCCGAAGTCCCCGCCTCCGAAGCCTCCGCCGAAATCGCCGCCGAAGTCGCCGCCGTTGAAGTCCGCGCCGGAGACGTCGCCGCCCTGGTAGCCGCCGAAGTCGCCGTAGCCGGCGCCGTAGTCGGCCGCGTAGGCGGGTCCGGCCATCATGCCGCCGAGCATGGTGCCGACCAGCAGGCCGGGCAGCAGACCGCCGCCGAAGTAGCCGCCCGCCCAGGGCCCGTAGGCGGGCCCGGCGTCCCAGTAGGGGCGGCGCCCGTACTCCGTGTCGACCTCGCGGACGGCGGGATCGCGGCCGTCGGCCAGTCGGGCGCGGTCCGCCGCGCACACCGGTACCTCACGCTCGGCACCGCCCGGCGGCGTCCAGACGGCGTCGGCCACCGAGGGGCCGTGCCGGGGGTCGAAGAAGCAGGGCGGACGGCGCTCCGGCACCGGCCGTCCCTCCCGGCGGGCGGCGAGGGAGGCGAGGGCGAAGCGGCCTTCCTCCACGGACTCGGTGACGGCCCGGACGTCCTCCGGTTTGCGCGCTGCGGCCATGAACGACTTGGACTGCTCGTAGGCGTCCAGGGCGTGCTCGTAGTCCGCCCGCATCGCGTCGTCCGCGCCGGGCTCGCCGGGGTGGAAGTCGAGGCGGTCGAGTTCCTCGCCGAACGCGGTGATGTCCTCGTCGACCACCACGCGCAGCTTCTCCAGCGCGACCCGCCGCTCCTCCTCGTGGCGCCGCCGGTTGCGCCGGACCAGGGCGTACCCGCCCGCACCGCCGGCCACCAGCACCGCCCCGACGGTGATCAGCCCGCCGACGGGGACACCGGAGGACGCGCCGTCGCTCCAGGAGCCGGGCGCGGTGCCGCCGGTGTTGCGCAGCGCGCTGTCCACGAAGTCGTTCAGCTGGGCCTTGGCGTCGCCGGCGCCCTGCACGGACGTGACCAGGTTCCGCACGCCCTGCCGGCTCAGCACGCTGCTGTCGGCGCGCGCGTCGAACCGGTCGCCCAGGCGGATGCCGTAGAGGCCGGTGACACCGGTCTCGGTGCGCAGGTTCTGGAAGAGGTTTTGAGTGGGATAGTCCGCCGGGAGGACCGTCACGAAGACCGGTTTGTCCGCTGCCTCGATCTTGTCGGCGAGGGCCTGGGCGTCGGACTTCGCCAGGATGTCCTGGGCCCCGGGATCGACGTAGACGGGACTCTCCCGCAGCTGGCGGGCGACCTCCGAGACGTCCGTGGCCGCCTGCGCCCCGGGCGCACCGGCCGTCAGGACCGCCAGCGCGGCGGCCACCGGCACGATCAGCAGGCGTACGAAAGTACGCGTCCTCGCGACCTTCATATCTTCGAAGCTACCCGACCCGGGCCGGAAACGGGCACCGGGAGCGGCGGGGGGCGCCCGGCGCCGCCCCCCGCCGGAACCGCGGGATGCCGTCCCTACGCCGCGGGCTCCACGCCGGCCCGCAGCAGACCGTAGGCGTAGGCGTCCTCGAGCGCCTGCCAGGACGCGGCGATGACGTTCTCCGCGACGCCCACCGTCGACCACTCCCCCGCGCCGTCGGAGGTGGAGATCAGGACCCGGGTGGTGGAGTGGGTGCCGTGCTTGCCCTCGAGGATGCGGACCTTGTAGTCGACCAGCTCCAGCTTGGCGAGCTGCGGGTAGATCTTCTCCAGGGCCACGCGCAGGGCGCGGTCCAGGGCGTTGACCGGGCCGTTGCCCTCTGCGGTGGCGACGATGCGCTCGCCCTTGGCCCACAGCTTCACCGTCGCCTCGTTGGCGTGGGTGCCGTCGGGGCGGTCCTCGGCGATCGCGCGCCAGGACTCGACGTCGAAGTACTTCAGCGCCCTGCCCTCGGCCTCGGCGCGGAGCAGCAGTTCGAAGGACGCGTCGGCCGCCTCGTACGTGTAGCCCTCGAGCTCGCGCTCCTTGACCCGCTCGACCACCCGGCCGACCAGTTCGCGGTCGCCGCCGAGGTCGATGCCGAGCTCCTTGCCCTTGAGCTCGATGGAGGCGCGTCCGGCCATGTCGGAGACGAGCATCCGCATGGTGTTGCCGACCTGCTCGGGGTCGATGTGCTGGTACAGGTCCGGGTCGACCTTGATCGCGGAGGCGTGCAGTCCGGCCTTGTGCGCGAAGGCGGAGACGCCGACGTAGGGCTGGTGCGTGGACGGGGTGAGGTTGACGACCTCGGCGATGGCGTGCGAGATGCGGGTCATCTCGCGCAGCCGGCCCTCGGGCAGGACCTGCTTGCCGTACTTCAGCTCCAGGGCGGCCACCACCGGGAACAGGTTGGCGTTGCCGACCCGCTCGCCGTAGCCGTTGGCGGTGCACTGGACGTGGGTGGCGCCCGCGTCGACGGCGGCGAGGGTGTTGGCGACCGCGCAGCCGGTGTCGTCCTGGGCGTGGATGCCGAGCCGGGCGCCGGTGTCGGCGAGCACGGTGGCGACCACGGCCTGGATCTGCGCGGGGAGCATGCCGCCGTTGGTGTCGCACAGCACGACGACGTCGGCGCCGGCCCCGGAGGCGGCGCGGACGACGGCCTTCGCGTACTCGGCGTTGGCGCGGTAGCCGTCGAAGAAGTGCTCGCAGTCGACGAAGACCCGGCGGCCCCGCCCCTTCAGGAAGGAGACCGTGTCGCGGACCATCTCCAGGTTCTCGTCGAGGGTGGTGCGCAGGGCGAGCTCGACATGGCGGTCGTGGGACTTCGCGACCAGCGTGATCACCTGCGCCCCGGAGTCGAGGAGCGCCCTGACCTGGGGGTCCTGGTCCGCGGTGGTGCCGGCGCGGCGGGTGGCGCCGAAGGCGACCAGCTGGGCGTGCCGGAAGTCGATCTCCTGCTGGGCGCGGGCGAAGAACTCGGTGTCCCGCGGGTTCGCGCCGGGCCAGCCACCCTCGATGAAGCCCACGCCGAACTCGTCCAGGTGCCGTGCGATGGCGAGCTTGTCGGCGACGGTGAGGTTGATGCCCTCACGCTGCGCGCCGTCGCGCAGGGTGGTGTCGAAGACGTGGAACGAGTCGTCGGGCTCGCTGGTTGCGGTCATGGTCTGAAGGCTCCTGAGTTGATCTCGGTCTACCGGAATGACCGGTTCCACCGTTCTCCCATGGTCCCTCACGCCCGTCCCCCGGCTGCGGTTGGGCCAGGAAACAGAAAAACCTCTCGCGGGTGCGAGAGGTCTGCGCGCGGGTCGAGGACGACGGTGTCCGCCCGTACGGTGTCGTACGTGCGGTCACTGCGGACCGGCGCGCCTGCTGCCAATAATCGTGGCGAACGAGAGCACGGAGGAAGTCTGGCACAGGCCGCCCCCGCGCTCACGATCCGTCTCAGGATGCGGGCGGCGGGTGTCCGGCGCGGACGGCGTACGCGGGGGCCGCCGCGCCGGAGTGCGCCGGTCAGCCCAGCGGGTGCATCCAGCCGTGCTTGTCCTCGGCCTTGCCGCGCTGGATGTCGAGGAGGGCCTGGCGCAGCCGGACGGTGACCTCGCCGGGCTCGCCGCCGCCCTGCTGCCACTCGCCGCCGGCCCGCTTCACCGTGCCGACCGGGGTGATGACCGCGGCCGTGCCGCAGGCGAAGACCTCGGTGAGGCTGCCGTTCTCCGAGTCGCGCTGCCACTGCTCGACGGAGACGCGCTCCTCCACGGCCTCGTAGCCGAGGTCTCGGGCGACGCCCAGCAGGGAGTCACGGGTGACGCCCTCCAGGATGGAGCCGCTGAGGGCAGGCGTGACGATCTTGTCGCCGTAGACGAAGTACAGGTTCATGCCGCCCAGTTCCTCGACCCACTGGTGCTCGACGGCGTCGAGGTAGCAGACCTGGTCGCAGCCCTTGGCGGCGGCCTCGGCCTGGGCGAGCAGGGAGGCCGCGTAGTTGCCGCCGGTCTTGGCGTCGCCCATGCCGCCGGGGACGGCGCGGACGCGGTCCTCGGAGACCCAGATGGAGACCGGCTTCACTCCGCCGGGGAAGTAGGCGCCGGCCGGGGAGGCGATGACCAGGAACAGGTACTCGTTGGCGGGCTTCACGCCCAGCCCCACCTCGGTCGCGATCATGAACGGGCGCAGGTAGAGGGACTCCTCGCCGCCGTGCGCCGGCACCCACGCCTTGTCCTGGGCGACCAGGACGTCGCACGCCTCGATGAAGGTCTCGACCGGCAGCTCGGGCATCGCCAGGCGCCTGGCGGAGCGCTGGAAGCGCTCGGCGTTCTTCTCGGGACGGAAGGTGGCGACGGACCCGTCGGGCCGGCGGTAGGCCTTCAGGCCCTCGAAGATCTCCTGCGCGTAGTGCAGGACGGTGGTCGCCGGGTCGAGGGAGATCGGCGCGTACGGGACGAGCTGGCCGTCGTGCCAGCCGCGGCCCTCGGTCCACTTGATCGTCACCATGTGGTCGGTGAAGTGGCGGCCGAACCCGGGGTTGGCCAGGATCGCCTCCCGCTCCGCGTGCGGGAGCGGGTGGGCGGAGGGCTTGAGCTCGATCGTGGGCGTCGTCATGAGTGGTTGTCCTTCACCGGTTGTAGTGACGGGCCGCGCACACGCCCGTACGGCCGGTGGCCAGTACCAGGATGTCCGAGCATTCCCTCATTCCGCGGCTCCGCGTTCGATTATCGCCCGGAGGCGACGGCGGACGAAACAGGGTGATTGCGGCCCGGTGGTCGATGGTGGCACCCGGCGGGGACATGAGGAAGCCGCCGGGCGCTGAAGCGACCCGGCGGCTGTTCTCTGGGAGAGGAGGCGCCGGGTCAGCCGGCTACTCGTGCGGCGAGCGCGTCGCCGATCTCCGAGGTGCTGCGGGCGGGCAGTCCGACACGCTCGGCGAGGTCGGCGGAGACGGCGTCCTCGATGCGGGTCGCCTCGGCGTCGTGGCCGAGGTGGCGCAGCAGGAGGGCGACGGACAGCACGGTGGCGCTGGGGTCGGCCTTGCCCTGGCCCGCGATGTCCGGGGCCGAGCCGTGCACCGGCTCGAACATGGACGGGAACTCGCGGCCCGGGTTGATGTTGCCGGAGGCCGCGACGCCGATGCCGCCGGAGACGGCCGCGGCGAGGTCGGTGATGATGTCGCCGAAGAGGTTGTCGGTGACGATGACGTCGAAGCGGGCCGGGTCGGTGACGAGGTAGATCGTCGCGGCGTCGACGTGGATGTAGTCGGTGGTGACCTCGGGGTACTCCTCGGCCACCTTGTTGAAGACGTTCGTCCACAGGTGGCCCGCGAAGGTCAGCACGTTGTTCTTGTGGACCAGGGTGAGCTTCTTGCGGGGGCGGGCCTGGGCGCGGGCGAAGGCGTCGCGGACCACGCGCTCGACGCCGAAGGCCGTGTTCACGGAGACCTCCGTGGCGACCTCGTGCGGCGTGCCCTTGCGGATGGTGCCGCCGTTGCCGGTGTACGGGCCCTCGGTGCCCTCGCGGACCACCACGAAGTCGATCTGCGGCTCGCCGGCGAGCGGGGTGGCCACGCCGGGCAGCAGCTTGCTCGGCCGCAGGTTGACGTGGTGGTCGAAGGCGAAGCGGAGCTTGAGCAGGAAGCCGCGCTCGAGGATGCCGGAGGGGACCGACGGGTCGCCGATGGCGCCGAGCAGGATGGCGTCGTGCCGCTTCAGCTCGTCGAGGTCGGCGTCGGTGAGGGTCTCACCGGTGGCGTGGTAGCGCCTGGCGCCGAAGTCGTACTCCTTGGTCTCCAGCTTCACATCCTGCGGGAGGACGGCGGAGAGGACCTTCAGGCCTTCGGCCACGACCTCCTGGCCGATGCCGTCACCGGGGATCACTGCGAGATTGAGGCTGCGAGACATGTCGGCACCCTACCCCCCGTCCCACGGGATGACATACGGCGTCCGGCATACGGACGCCGTGGGAGTGTCAGTGGCCGGTGGAGCCGCCGTTGTCCCGGCGGTCGAGGGCGCGCTGGAGCGCCGCGGCGGCGTTCTTGCGGTCGGATTCGGTGGTGCGGGAGGCGTGGCGGACGCGGCGGCGGACGGTCGTCTCGGCCATGGGGCATCGGCTCCTTCGGCATACGCGGAGTGCGGAAAGGGATGACACGACGCCGGGGGGCGGGGAGCGACGGGCCGCAGGGGTTGCCTGCGCCGGGCCCGGCTCACTACCGCCGTTCGCTTGATCGAGCGATTCGTTCGGCTCCTACAAAGCTAAGGGAGCCGGGCTGGTTCTGTCTGCACAGTTACTCGGACTTCCTACTATCTGAGACGGTGGACCCGGTCACACCGCTCCCGCCTGCGGAAACGCCGGACGGGCCAGGTCGGGGGGTGACCTGGCCCGTCCGGGGTCGGGTGGGCGTCAGCCCATGTGCGGGTAGCCGTAGTCGGTCGGCGGGACCAGCGTCTCCTTGATGGCGCGGGTCAGGGTCCAGCGCATCAGGTTCTGCGGGGCGCCGGCCTTGTCGTTGGTGCCGGAGGCACGGCCGCCGCCGAAGGGCTGCTGGCCGACGACGGCGCCGGTCGACTTGTCGTTGATGTAGAAGTTGCCGGCCGCGTAGCGCAGCTTCTCCATCGTGTACGCCGCCGCGGCGCGGTCGTTGGAGACGACCGAGCCGGTGAGGGCGTAGTCGGACACCGACTCCATCTGGGTCAGCATCTCGTCGTAGTTCTCGTCCTCGTAGACGTGCACGGCGAGGATCGGGCCGAAGTACTCGGTGCGGAAGACCTCGTTCTCCGGGTCGGTGCACTCGATCACCGTCGGGCGGACGAAGTAGCCGACCGAGTCGTCGTAGGAGCCGCCCGCGACGATGGTGCAGGCCGGGTCCTCCTTGGCGCGGTCGATGGCGGCCTTGTTCTTGGCGAAGGACCGCTCGTCGATGACGGCGCCGACGAAGTTCGACAGGTCGGTGACGTCCCCCATGGTGATGTAGTCGACCTCGGCGGCGAACTCCTCCTTGAAGCCGTCGTTCCAGATCGACGCCGGGATGTACGCGCGCGAGGTGGCGCTGCACTTCTGGCCCTGGTACTCGAAGGCGCCGCGGGTCAGGGCGGTCTTGAGCACGGCGCGGTCGGCGCTCGGGTGGGCGACGAGGAAGTCCTTGCCGCCGGTCTCGCCGACCAGGCGCGGGTAGGTGCGGTACTTCTCGATGTTGTTGCCGACCGTCTTCCACAGGTGCTGGAAGGTCCTGGTCGAGCCGGTGAAGTGGATGCCGGCCAGGTCCCGGTGCTCCAGGGCGACCTTGGAGACCTCGATGCCGTCGCCGGTGACCAGGTTGATGACGCCCTTGGGCAGACCGGCCTCCTCCAGCAGACGCATCAGCAGCACGGCGGCGTGGGTCTGGGTGGGGGACGGCTTCCAGACCACCACGTTGCCCATGAGGGCCGGCGCGGTGGGCAGGTTGGCTGCGATGGCGCTGAAGTTGAACGGCGTGATCGCGTAGACGAAGCCCTCGAGCGGACGGTGGTCCATGCGGTTCCACACGCCCGGCGAGTTGGCCGGGGGCTGCTCGGCGAGGATGCCGCGCGCGTAGTGGACGTTGAAGCGCCAGAAGTCGACCAGCTCGCAGGGGCTGTCGATCTCGGCCTGCTGGGCGGTCTTGGACTGGCCCAGCATCGTGGAGGCGGCGATGGTCTCGCGCCAGGGGCCGGCCAGCAGCTCGGCGGCGCGCAGGATGATCGCGGCGCGGTCGTCGAAGGACATCGCGCGCCAGGCGGGCGCGGCGGCGAGGGCCGCGTCGATGGCGTCCTGGGCGTCCTGCTGGGTGGCGTTGGCGTAGGTGCCCAGGCGGGCCTTGTGGTTGTGCGGCTGCACGACGTCGAAGCGCTCGCCGCCGCCCATCCGCTTCTCACCGCCGATGGTGCAGGGCAGGTCGACCGGGTTGTCGGCCAGCTCCTTGAGCTTGGCCTCCAGCCGGGCGCGCTCGGGCGTACCGGGGGCGTAGCCGTGCACCGGTTCGTTGACGGGGGTGGGGACCTGGGTCACAGCGTCCATGGGTGGCGTAACTCCTTGTCGTGAGCGGTGTGGTGTCAGCCCTTGGTGATCATGCTGCGGGCGAAGAACCGGAGGTTGGCCGGCTTCTCCGCGAGACGCCGCATGAAGTAGCCGTACCAGTCGGTGCCGTAGGCCGTGTAGACGCGCATGCGGTGGCCCTCGGCGGCCAGTCGCAGGTGCTCGTCGCCGCGGATGCCGTAGAGCATCTGGAACTCGTACTCGTCGAGCTTGCGCCCGGCCGTGCGGGCCAGTTCCTGGGCGATGGAGATCAGGCGCGGGTCGTGGGACCCGATCATCGGGTAGCCCTCGCCCTCCATCAGCGTCCGCAGGATGCGCACATACGCCTTGTCGATCTCGTGCTTCTGCTGGTAGGCGACCTCGGCGGGCTCCTTGTAGGCGCCCTTCACCAACCGTACGCGACTGCCGGCCGCGGCGAGGCGGCGCGCGTCCTCCTCGGTGCGGAAGAGGTAGGCCTGGATGACGCAGCCCGTCTGCGGGAAGTCCTTCCGCAGCTCCTCGTGGATGGCGAACATCGAGTCGAGGGTGGTGTGGTCCTCGGCGTCCAGCGTCACCGTGGTGCCGATCGCGGCCGCCGCCTCGACGACCGGACGGACGTTGGCGAGCGCCAGCTCGTGGCCGCCGGCCAGCGCCTGCCCGAACAGGGAGAGCTTCACCGACATCTCGGCGCGGGCGCCGAGCTCCAGCGGCTTCAGGCGGTCGATCAGCTCGAGGTACGCGTCGCGGGCGGCCGCCGCCTGCTCGGGGGTGGTGATGTCCTCGCCGACCACGTCCATGGTCAGCTCCAGGCCGTTGCCGGTGAGCTCCCGGATGATGGGCAGGACCTGGTCGACGGTCTCCCCGGGGATGAACCGGTCGACGACCTGTTTGGTCACCGGGGCCGCCGAGACCAGGCGTCGCATCCGGTCGCTGCGCGACGCGGCGAGAATCACGGGACCCAGCACGGGGCACCTCCACAAGCTGCATGAGGCCGTCACCCGACCATTCGGGTACGGCACGGAGAACCACCGTGAAACCTAAGGATGACGCCGATCCTGGGCCATCGACAGCTGTCACGCATCCGTGCCGCAGATCTCAGACAGATGTATGAAGGCTCCGGGACTTTGCGGCAGAATGCCCGGGTGACGTCGGAACACAGGGATGACTACCAGGAGCTGGTGGACGAGATCTCGGAGCTGCTCGGCGCTCCGGCGACCCTGGAGAACCGGGATTTCGAGCTGATCGCCTTCGGGGCGTACGACAGCGAGGGCGACCTCGATCCGTCCGTGCTGGACCCGGTGCGCACCCGCTCGATCCTGACCCGCCGTTCGACGTCCGCCGTGCGGGCCTGGTTCGAGAGCTTCGGCATCACCCGGGCGACCGGCCCGGTCCGCATCCCGCGCACCCCCGAGGCGGGTGTCCACCGGGGCCGGATCTGTCTGCCGGTACGCCACCGGGGTGTCGTCCTCGGCTATGTGTGGCTGCTGGACTACGACCCGGGTCCGTCCGAGCGGCAGCTGGACGCGGCCATGCGGGTGACGGCCCGGATCGGCGCGCTGCTCGCCGACGAGGCCCAGCACGGCGCGGACCTCACCCGGGAGCTGCGGGCGGTGCTGACCGCGGAGCGGGACTGGCAGCGGGAGATGGCGGTCGCGGAGCTGCGCACCGCCCTGGGCAACCGCGCCGACGGCCCGCACACGATGGTCTGCGTCGCCCCCTGGCCCTCCGCCGACCCCGACGACGCCCCCACCGTCCGCACGGTGCCGGGGGCTACGGCGCTGTGCACCCTCCCCCGGGGCGCCACGGGCCTCTCCCTCGCCCTGCTGCTGCGACTGCGCTCCCCCGACGTGCTGGCCCCGGCGACGGCGGCGGCCTCGCGGCTGCTGGAGCGGGCGGGTTCGAGCCGCCCCAAGAGCCGGGGCGGCTCCGCGGTGGCCGCGGGGATCGCGGCGCCCCGCGCGGGCCTCGCCGAGCTGGGCGCGGCCTGGCGGGAGGCGTCGGCGTCGGCGCGGGCGGCGCTGGCCGAACCCCGGCTGGGACCGGTCGCCCAGTGGGCGTCGATCGGCCCCTTCCGCCTGCTCACCGCACTGCCCCCGGAGGCCGCCCACGACCCGGTCGCCGGCCCGCTGCTCGCCCCCGCGCAGGCGGAACTGGCCCGTACCGCCGAGGTCTATCTGGACCGCGCGGGCCAGGCCGGCCGCACGGCCGCCGAGCTGGGCATCCACCGCCAGACGCTCTACTACCGTCTGTCCCGGATCGAGCAGCTCACCGGCCTCGACCTGGACGACGGCGAGGACCGGCTGCTGCTGCACATGGCGCTCAAGGGCTCGCGTCTGTAGCCGCGGCCTCGACGACCCGGCGCAGTCCGGCGGCGAGCCGCTCGCCGTCGGGCGCGGACGCCGGGTCGAAGGTCCACTGGGCGATGAGGCCGGTCATCAGGGTCACGTAGAACGCGCCGAGGGTGTCCGCGGTCTCGTCGGACACGTCCTCCTCGCGGCCGCCCATCAGCAGCGGGACCAGTCCGCGGCCGGCCTCGCGCTGCGCCTTCGCCAGGTGGTCGCGCACCTCGGGAAGCCGGTCGCCGAGGGCGAGGACCTCCATGCTGAGGCGCCACACCGTGCCCGGATCCCGCATGGTGGCGATGATGTTCGACCAGACCCGCTCGAACCGCTCCAGTGAGCCGGGGGCGGCCTCGTCGACGTTCCCGCCCCCTTCGAACGCGCCGCCCATCCCCTCGATCAGCGAGACGTAGGCCTGTGCGAGCAGCGCGTCCTTGGAGCCGTAGTGGTAGCCGATGGACGCCAGGTTGGTCCCCGACTCCCTGACGATGTCCCGCGCCGTCGTGCGCACGAAGCCCTTGGCGAGCAGGCAGCGCTTGGCGCCCTCCAGCAGATCCTCACGGTGTCCCATGACGTCACCCTACCCGCCCGTCCATACGCTCGTATTATACAAGCGTTCTAGACAACCGTATAAGACGTGCGTACAGTCTCCGGCATGACAATGAACCCACCCCGCGCCGGCCGTCGGGAATGGACCGCGCTGAGCGTGCTGATGCTTCCGCTGCTGCTGGTCTCGATGGACGTCTCGGTGCTCTACTTCGCGATCCCCGAGATCAGCGCGGACCTGGAACCGAGCGGCACCCAGCAGCTGTGGATCTTCGACATCTACGGCTTCGTGCTGGCCGGCCTGCTGATGACGATGGGCGCGGTGGGCGACCGCGTCGGCCGCCGCAGGCTGCTCCTCGTCGGCGCGGCCGCCTTCGGCGCCGCCTCGCTGCTGGCGGCCTACGCCCACAGCGCCGAGACCCTGATCGCGGCCCGCGCGGTCCTCGGTGTCGGCGGCGCGACGCTGATGCCGTCGACGATGGCGCTGGTCCGCACGATGTTCACCGACCCCGCCCAGCGGGCCAAGGCGATCGGCCTGTGGTCCGGCGTGATGACGGCCGGTATCGCGCTCGGCTCGGTGATGAGCGGCGTCCTCGTCGAGCACTTCTGGTGGGGCTCGGTCTTCCTGGTGAACCTGCCCGCGATGGTCCTGCTGCTGGTACTCGGCCCGGTACTGCTCCCCGAGTCGAAGAACCCCTCCCCCGGCCGCTTCGACCTGCTGAGCGTCCCGCTGTCGATGGCGGCCGTCCTGCCCGTGGTCTACGGCCTGAAGGAACTGCCCTCCGAGGGGTGGAACGTCAGGTACGTCATGGCGATCACCGTCGGTCTGCTGTTCGCGGCGCTGTTCGTGCACCGGCAGCGCACCACGGCCTCGCCGATGATCCCGCCCGCCCTCTTCCGCGGGCACGGCTTCAGCCCGGCGCTCGTCCTCAACACCGTTTCGGCGTTCGGGATGATGGGCTCGGCCTTCTTCACCACCCAGTACCTGCAGTCCGTGCTCGGCAAGAGCGCGCTGGAGGCCGCGCTGTGGAGCCTGCTGCCCTCGGTGCTCATAGGCGCCGCCGCCCCGGCCGCCGCCCTGCTGGTCCAGCGGGGCGCCGAGCGCGCCTACGTGGTGACGGCCGGCTTCGTCATCGCGGCGTGCGGCTACGGACTGCTGGCCCTGGCCGGTACGGACTCGCTGTGGCCGGTGCTGGCCGCGTGCGGGGTGATGGCCTCGGGCATCGTGATCGTGATGTCCCTGCTGACCGACCTGGCGCTGAGCTCGGCGCCGGTCGAGCAGGCGGGCTCGGCGTCCTCCCTCCTTGAGACCGGCACGGAGTTCGGCGGCGCCCTGGGCATGGCCGCCCTCGGCTCCATCGGCACGGCCGTCTACCGCCACCAGATGCCGGACGCGGCGCCCGCGGCGGCCCGGGAGACCCTGGGCGGTGCGCTGACCGTCGCCGCCGAACTGCCGGGGCGCGCGGGAGACGCCCTGGCGGCTGCGGCACGGGAGGCGTTCACCAGCGGGATGCAGGGCGCCGCGGTCGCGGGGGCGGTGGTGCTGCTCGGGGCGGGCGGACTGGCCGCGATGGGCCTGCGGCACATCAGGATCCGTCCGGAGGCGCCCACGGAAAACGCCGGACGGGCTGACGCGCTCAGCCCGTCCGGCGTGTGAGACCGGAGTCCGGGGGCGGCGCCCCCGGCACTCTCAGACCAGGTTGACCGAGCGCGCCGACGTCGCCCCGATCTCCTCGGCGAGCTCACCGATCACCCCGGCGGACACCGTGTCGTCGACCGTCAGCACGGCGAGCGCCTCGCCACCGACGGTCGCACGGGCGACCTGCATGCCGGCGATGTTGATGCCCGCCTCACCGAGGACGCGGCCCACGGTGCCGACGACGCCCGGACGGTCCTCGTAGCGCAGCACGACCATGTGGTCGGCGAGCGCGAGGTCCACGTCGTACTCGCCGATCGCGACGATCTTCTGGACGTGCTTGGGGCCGGCCAGCGTGCCGGAGACCGAGATCTCCTCGCCGCCGGACAGCGTGCCGCGCACGGTGACGACGTTGCGGTGGTCGGCCGACTCCGAGCTGGTGGTCAGCCGGACCTCGACACCGCGCTCCTGGGCGAACAGCGGGGCGTTCACGTAGGACACCGTCTCGGCGACGACGTCCTCGAACACGCCCTTGAGCGCGGAGAGCTCCAGCACCTTCACGTCGTGCTGGGTGATCTCGCCGTACACCTCGACGTCGAGGCGCACCGCGACCTCGCCGGCGAGCGCGGTGAAGATCCGGCCGAGGCGCTCGGCGAGCGGCAGGCCCGGCTTGACGTCCTCGGCGATGACTCCGCCCTGCACGTTCACCGCGTCCGGGACCAGCTCACCGGCGAGGGCGAGACGGACCGAGCGGGCGACGGCGATACCGGCCTTCTCCTGGGCCTCGTCGGTGGAGGCGCCGAGGTGCGGGGTGCAGACGACCTGGTCGAACTCGAAGAGCGGGGAGTCGGTGCAGGGCTCCTTCGCGTACACGTCGAGCCCGGCGCCGGCGACGCGGCCCTCCTTGAGCGCCGAGTACAGCGCCTCCTCGTCGACGATGCCGCCGCGCGCGGCGTTGATGACGCGCACGCCCGGCTTCACCTTGCGCAGCGCCTCGTCGCCGATCAGACCGAGGGTCTCGGGGGTCTTCGGCAGGTGGACGGTGAT
The DNA here is from genome assembly GCF_003665435.1 of Streptomyces fungicidicus. Classification (NCBI taxonomy): domain Bacteria; kingdom Bacillati; phylum Actinomycetota; class Actinomycetes; order Kitasatosporales; family Streptomycetaceae; genus Streptomyces; species Streptomyces fungicidicus. The sequence continues at coordinate 6,187,838 of NZ_CP023407.1, read as the reverse complement.
GAAGTCGGAGACCTCGAGCAGCTCGTCCAGCGACAGCACCTTGACGCCCATCTGCGCGGCCCGCGCGGGCTGTACATAGGGGTCGTAGGCGACGACCTTCATGCCGAAGGCGGACATGCGCTGCGCGACGAGGGCGCCGATGCGGCCCAGGCCCACGACGCCGAGGGTCTTCTCGGCGAGTTCGACGCCCGTGTACTTGCTCCGCTTCCACTCGCCGTTCTTCAGCGCGGCGTTGGCCTGCGGGATGTTGCGCGCGGTGGCGACGATCAGACCGCAGGCGAGTTCGGCGGCGGTCACGATGTTCGAGGTGGGGGCGTTGACGACCATCACGCCGGCCTTGGTGGCGGCGGAGACGTCGACGTTGTCGAGGCCGACGCCGGCGCGGGCGACGACCTTGAGCTTCTTCGCGGCGGCGATCGCCTCGGCGTCGACCTTGGTGGCCGAGCGGACCAGGATCGCGTCCACCTCGGCGATGGCCGGGAGCAGCTCGGCGCGGTCCGCGCCGTTGCAGTGCCGGATCTCGAAGTCCGGGCCGAGGGCGTCGACGGTGGCGGGCGACAGCTCTTCAGCGATGAGTACGACGGGTTTCGAGCTCACGTGAGTCCTCACAAGTCCAATGCGGACGGCCGTCCCGACGGCCGCAGGCGGTGAAGAAGTGCTAGCCGCGTGGAAGACGCACGACACTGTGGGCCTGACGCGTTTGTTGGGCAGCAGTCTAGTGGCGCGTGGCGGGTCGTCTTGCGCCTCTGCGGAATGATCACCCGGAAGTGGCCGTACGGGGCCGGCCGCCGGAGGCGACGCCTCCGGCGGGGTCCGGGCGGAGCCCCGCGACGGCGCCCGTCACGGGCGGCGCCGTCGCGGGGCACGGGGCTCACGCCTCCTCGTCGACCCAGCTCATGAGCTTGCGCAGCTCCTTGCCGGTGGTCTCCAGCAGGTGCTCGGAGTCCTGCTTCTTGTACTCGTTGTACTTCTTCAGACCGCCGTGGTACTCGTCCATCCAGTTCTTGGCGAACGTGCCGTCCTGGATCTCGGCGAGAACCTTCTTCATCTCGGCCTTGGTGGCGTCGGTGATGATCCGCGGACCGGTGACGTAGTCGCCCCACTCGGCGGTCTCGGAGATCGACCAGCGCATCTTCTCCAGGCCGCCCTCGTACATGAGGTCCACGATCAGCTTCAGCTCGTGCAGGCACTCGAAGTAGGCGATCTCCGGCTGGTAGCCCGCCTCGGTCAGCGTCTCGAAGCCGGCCTTGACCAGCGCCGCGGTGCCACCGCAGAGGACGGCCTGCTCACCGAAGAGGTCGGTCTCGGTCTCCTCGGTGAAGGTCGTCTTGATGACGCCGGCGCGGGTGCCGCCGATGCCCTTGGCGTACGACAGGGCCAGCGCGAAGCCGTTGCCCGTGGAGTCCTGCTCGACGGCCGCGATGCAGGGGACGCCGCGGCCCTCCTCGTACTGACGGCGCACCAGGTGGCCCGGGCCCTTCGGGGCGACCATGCAGACGTCCACGCCGGCCGGGGGCTTGATGAAGCCGTAGCGGATGTTCAGGCCGTGGCCGAAGAACAGGGCGTCGCCGTCCTTCAGGTTGTCCTTGATGTGCTCCTCGTAGACCTGGGCCTGGATCGGGTCCGGGACCAGGATCATGATGACGTCGGCCTCGGCGGCGGCCTCGGACGGGCTCACCACGCGCAGGCCCTGCTCCTCGGCCTTGGCCTTGGACTTGGAGCCCTCGTGCAGACCGACGCGGACGTCGACACCCGAGTCACGGAGCGACAGGGCGTGGGCGTGGCCCTGGCTGCCGTAACCGATGACCGCGACCTTGCGGCCCTGGATGATGGACAGGTCGGCGTCGGCGTCGTAGAACAGCTCGGCCACTGGGTTCTCTCCTTGTGTGCAGGTGTTGCGTCCCACCGTATGCCGGTGAGGGGAAGGGAAGTTTCTCGGTCTCGGAATACGGGCGGCCGGGTCGTCCCCGGCCGCCCCCTCCGTGTCCTACGCCGACCGGTCCAGGGCGCGCAGCGACCGGTCCGTGATGGAACGGGCGCCGCGCCCGATGGCGATCGTGCCGGACTGGACGAGCTCCTTGATGCCGAACGGCTCCAGCATCTTGAGCATCGCGGACAGCTTGTCGCTGCTGCCGGTGGCCTCGATGGTCACGGCCTCCGGGGAGACGTCCACGGTCTTGGCCCGGAACAGCTGGACGATCTCGACGATCTGGGAACGCGTCTCGTTGTCGGCGCGCACCTTCACCAGAACGAGTTCGCGCTGGACCGCCTGCCCGGGTTCGAGCTCGACGATCTTCAGCACGTTGACGAGCTTGTTGAGCTGCTTGGTGACCTGCTCCAGCGGGAACTCCTCGACGCTCACCACGATGGTGATGCGGGAGATGTCGGCGTGCTCGGTGACGCCGACGGCGAGGGAGTCGATGTTGAAGCCGCGGCGGGAGAACAGGGCGGCGATCCGGGCCAGGATGCCGGGGGTGTTCTCCACCAGGACGGAGAGCGTGTGCTTGGACATGTTCTGCTTCCTTTACGGCTCTCAGTCGTCTTCGTTGTCGCCGAAGTCGGGGCGGACGTCCCGGGCGGCCATGATCTCGTCGTTGGAGGTGCCGGCGGCGACCATCGGCCACACCATCGCGTCCTCGTGGACGATGAAGTCCACGACGACCGGGCGGTCGTTGATGGAGTTGGCCTCCTCGATGACCTTGTCGAGGTCGGCGGGGTCCTCGCAGCGGATGGCGTGGCAGCCCATGGCCTCCGACAGCTTCACGAAGTCGGGGACCCTCGTCCCCGCGCTCTTCTCACCGGTCCCGGCTCCGGGGCCGGAGTGCAGCACGGTGTTGGAGTACCGCTGGTTGTAGAACAGGGTCTGCCACTGGCGGACCATCCCGAGGGCGCCGTTGTTGATGATGGCGACCTTGATCGGGATGTTGTTCAGGGCGCAGGTCGTGAGTTCCTGGTTGGTCATCTGGAAGCAGCCGTCGCCGTCGATCGCCCAGACGGCGCGGTCGGGGACGCCGGCCTTGGCTCCCATGGCGGCCGGGACCGCGTAGCCCATGGTTCCGGCGCCGCCGGAGTTCAGCCAGGTGGCGGGCTTGTCGTAGGCGATGAAGTGCGCGGCCCACATCTGGTGCTGGCCGACGCCCGCGGCGAAGACCGTGCCCTCCGGCGCCAGCTGTCCGATGCGCTCGATGACCTGCTGCGGGGAGAGCGAGCCGTCGGCGGGCTGGTCGTAGCCGAGCGGGTAGGTCTCGCGCCAGCGGTTCAGGTCCTTCCACCAGGCGGTGTAGTCGCCCCGGTGGCCCTCGGCGTGCTCCTTCTGGACGGCCTGGACGATGTCGGCGAGGACCTCGCGGGCGTCACCGACGATCGGCACGTCGGCGGCGCGGTTCTTGCCGATCTCCGCCGGGTCGATGTCGGCGTGGACGATCTTGGCGTACGGGGCGAAGCTGTCCAGCTTGCCGGTGACGCGGTCGTCGAAACGGGCTCCGAGGGCGACGATCAGGTCGGCCTTCTGCAGCGCGGTGACGGCGGTGACCGCACCGTGCATGCCCGGCATCCCCACGTGCAGCTCGTGGCTGTCGGGGAATGCGCCGAGTCCCATCAGGGTGGTGGTGACGGGAGCTCCGGTGAGTTCCGCGAGGACCTTCAGCTCGGCGGTGGCGCGCGCCTTGATGACGCCGCCGCCGACGTAGAGGACCGGCCGCCTCGCGGCGGTGATCAGCTTGGCGGCCTCACGGATCTGCTTGGCGTGCGGCTTGGTGACGGGCCGGTAGCCGGGCAGGTCCATGGTGGGCGGCCAGGAGAAGGTGGTCTTCGCCTGGAGGGCGTCCTTGGCGATGTCGACCAGCACCGGGCCGGGGCGGCCGGTGGAGGCGATGTGGAACGCCTGGGCGATCACCCGCGGGATGTCCTCGGCCTTGGTGACCAGGAAGTTGTGCTTGGTGATCGGCATGGTGATGCCGACGATGTCCGCCTCCTGGAAGGCGTCCGTGCCGATCGCCTTGGAGGCGACCTGACCGGTGATCGCGACCATGGGCACGGAGTCCATGTGCGCGTCGGCGATCGGGGTGACCAGGTTGGTGGCGCCGGGGCCCGAGGTCGCCATGCAGACGCCCACCCTGCCGGTGGCCTGCGCGTAACCGGTGGCCGCGTGGCCGGCGCCCTGCTCGTGACGGACCAGGACGTGGCGCACCCGGGTCGAGTCCATCAGCGGGTCGTAGGCGGGAAGGATCGCACCGCCGGGAATGCCGAATACCGTGTCGGCGCCGACCTCCTCGAGAGAGCGGATGAGGGACTGTGCGCCCGTGACGTGCTCGACGGGGGCGGACTGTCCTCCGGATCGGGGCCGCGGCTGCGGATGATGGGCCCCGGTGGCCTGCTCGGTCATCGGCATTCTCTTCTCGATGCTGAGGGTTTTTGCGAAGTTTGTACGGGTTGGGCGTGCTGCTCGGCAGGTGCCTGTGCAACAAAAAACCCCTCGTGCCATAAGGCAAGCGAGGGGAGCGCGCCGGGTGGTGGTCGCTGAGCGGTGGAGGCTCAGCGTCAGCCGACGCGCTTTCCAAGTACGAGAATTCGGGTGCGCATGGCACTGACCCTCCACCCGGCGTGCACCCAGTGTCAAGTGGGTGGGACGGGAGTCTCATTATGTGAGCGCAGGGCCGTACCGGCCTGGAGCACGGCGGTCACCCCGGTGGAGTACACCCCGGACCCTCCGCCGACGAACACCGGTTCGGCCGGGCTCGAGGGCACCGGGTAGTGCCCGGCGGCCAGCGCCCTGCGCAGCCGGTACTCGTCCAGCGCTCCGGAGAAGGCCTTGCCCTGCCCGTGCGTGCAGCCCATCGCGCGCAGCACCGCGACCTGCTCGGGGAGGTCCACTCCGCCGGCCACGGACTGCATCCCGAGGTCGGAGGCGATCCGCAGCAGCCCGCTGGTGATCTTGTGCAGCCGCGCGGACTCCACCACGCCGTCCACCAGGCTGCGGTCGAGCTTCAGCACGTCGACGGGGAGCCGTCTCAGCGCGGTGATCGCCGCGGGTCCGCTGCCGAAGCCGTCGAGCGCGATCCGGACACCGAGCCGCTTGAGCACGGCCAGCCGGCGCTCCAGCTCGTCGAGCGACACCCGGGGATCGGTGTCGGCCAGCTCGACGACCAGCGACCCGGACGGCAGCCCGTGCCGGGTAAGCAGGGCCTCGACCGAGCCCAGCGGCAGTGACCGGTCCAGCAGCCGGTGCGCGCTCAGCCGGACGGCCACGGGCACCGGCAGACCGGTCGCGTGCCGTTCGGCGGCCTGCTCGACGGCCTCCTCCAGCACCCAGCGGCCCAGCTCGGCGGTCTTCTCCCCGCCCTCGGCCACACGCAGGAACTCCTCGGGGGTGAAGAGCACCCCCTGCGAGGAGCGCCAGCGGGCCTGGGCGCAGACAGAGGTGATCCGGCCGTCCGCCAGGCACACCACCGGCTGGTGCAGCAGGGCGAACTCGCCGTGGTGCAGCGCCGCGCGCAGCCGGGTGGCGAGCTCCGCCCTGCGCACCACGTCCTGCTGCATCTGCGGCTTGTACAGCTCCACGCGGCCCTTGCCGGCCGCCTTGGCCCGGTACATGGCGAGGTCGGCGTTGCGCAGCAGCTCACCGGCGCCGAGCCCGGGTTCGGCGAAGGCGACGCCGATGGAGGCGTTGACCCGGACATCGTTGCCGTCGATGAGGTAGGGCTGGGAGAGGGTGGCTCTGAGACGGTTGGCGAGCTCCAGGATGTGCCGCTCGCGGGCGTCCCGGTCACGGACCCCGTCCCCGGTGATCAGGGCCGCGAACTCGTCGCCGCCCAGCCGGGACGCGGTGTCCCCCTTGCGGACGGCGTCCTGGAGCCGGCGGGCGGCCTGGACGAGCAGTTCGTCCCCTGCCTGGTGCCCGATCGTGTCGTTGACGCCCTTGAAGCCGTCGAGGTCGATGAAGAGCACGGCCGTGCCCCGCAGGGCGGCCCCGCGGTCCGAGGCGCGGCGGCCGGAAAGGGCCTGCTGGACGCGCCGGGTGAACAGGGCGCGGTTGGGCAGGTCGGTGAGCGGGTCGTGTTCCGCGTTGTGCTGGAGCTGCGCCTGGAGCCGCACCCTCTCGGTCACGTCCCGGCTGTTGAAGATCAGGCCGCCGTGGTGCCGGTTGACGGTCGACTCGACGTTGAGCCAGCCTCCCCCGTCCCCGGAGCGGAAGCGGCACTCGATGCGGGTCGTGGGCTCCTCGACCGGGCTGGCGGCGAGGAAGCGGCGCACCTCGTGCACGACGCGGCCCAGGTCCTCCGGGTGGATGAGACCGGCCAGCTCCGTCCCCACCAGTTCCTCCGCGGGCCGGCCGTACACCCCGGCGGCGGCCGGGGAGACGTAGCGGAGGATGCCGCTGGGCGCGGCGATCATGATGACGTCGCTCGAGCCCTGCACCAGGGAGCGGAAGTGGTTCTCCTTCTGGGCCAGTTCCTGGGTGAGGGTGATGTTGTCGAGCAGCATGATCCCCTGGCGCACCACGAGCGCGAGGACCACGGTGCCCCCGGTGAGCAGCACGACCCGGTCGACGCTGCGGCCGCTGAGGACGTTGTAGAGGATTCCCAGGGTGCACACGGCCGCCGCCAGGTAGGGCGTGAGCGCGGCGAGGGAACCGGTGAGGGGCCGGGAGACCGGGTAGCGGCCCTCTCCGCCGGCCGGCGCCGGACCGTGCCGGGGATCCGGCGGGACGCGCCGTCCGGGCAGGTGCTCGCGGACCACGCGGGTATGGCCCTCCCGCTCGGGCCGGCCGTCACGGGGCGCGGTCCAGGGCGCGTACGCCAGGAGCAGGGAACCGGCGAACCAGCCCGCGTCCAGCAGCTGGCCCGAGCGGTAACTGCTGTGCAGCAGCGGGGAGGTGAAGAGGGCGTCGCACATCACGGTCAGCGCGAGCGCGCCGATCGCGGTGTTGACCGCGGACCGGTTCACCGCCGAGCGCCGGAAGTGCAGCGCGAGCACCATGCTGACCAGGGCGATGTCGAGCAGCGGGTACGCCAGTGACAGCGCGGTGTGCGCGACGCCCGGGCCCTCGGCCCGCGCGGCCTGCGCGAGCGCGAGGCTCCACGCGAGGGTGAGCAGGGAGCCGCCGATCAGCCAGGCGTCCAGGGCGAGGCAGACCCAGCCGGCCCTGTTCGCCGGCCGTTTGGCGAGCACCAGCAGTCCCACGATGGCGGGCGGCGCGAAGCACAGGAAGAACAGGTCCGCGTAACTGGGGTTGGGCACGGGAAGCCCGAGGACGACCTCGTACCACCCCCAGACCAGGTTGCCCAGGGAGGCCATGGCCGAGGAGAGGCCGAAGAGCAGCCAGGCGGGCCGGAACCGGGTGAGGGGACTGCGTGCGTAGACGAAACAGGAGACGGCGGCGACGCCGGCGGCGGCGCTGAGTCCGAAGTCGCCCATGATCAGCGCCAGTCGCTCCGAGCCCCAGTCGAACGCGGCGCCGACGGCGTAGGCCGCGCAGACCAGGGCCAGCACCAGTTGGGCGACCGGGCCGGGCCGGCGGCCGGGGGCCACCGCGCCGGGCAGCAGCACCGTCGGCGCGGGCTGCTGCCGCAGCGCTCCGTCGAGGGTGGAGACGGGGGTCGGCGCGCTCACCGGTACCTCCCGGCCCGCTCCGCTCCCGGGTCCCTCGGCCCCCGGTGCGCCAGGGGGGCGTGCCTTCCCCGGCCGCGGTGCCGGTGGCGGTGGCGGCCGGGACCGTCGTGATGGCCGCGGTGCCGGATGTGGTGGCCGCCGTGGTGACCGCGGCCGCGCGCGGCAGCGCGCCACGGTCGTCGCCGGCGGCTCCGCCGCGTCGGATCGCTCGTCCATGGGCCGTGCATCGTCCGTCGCCCCCCTCACTGTCCGCAGTTTCCTGCCCCCGCGCCGTTGGTCAGCGGCGCGGCCCCTGTCGGGACGATACACCAGTGTCGTCACTCAGGGACATAGGTTCTCTACGCTCCGTAACGAACAACGACGTATGCGTACGCACCGCGCCCGGGAGATCGCGGGCGGTACTCGAAGCGGACTACGAGGCTTCCGCTCCCGTCACCAGGATCACGTTCCCGAGCTCCTCGTGGTTCAGGTACCGGCGCAACTGATTGACGAGCAGCCGCTCGGCGCGGGGGCGGAAGGCGGAGGTCGGTCCGCCGACGTGCGGACTGATGAGGACGCCGGGCGCCCGCCACAGGGGGTGGTCCGACGGCAGCGGTTCGGGGTCCGTCACGTCGAGGGCGGCGGTGACCCGGCCGCTCTCCAGCTCGGTGAGCAGCGCCTTGGTGTCCACGACACCGCCGCGGGCGACGTTCACCAGCAGGGCGCCGTCCTTCATCCGGGCCAGGAAACCGGCGTCCACGAGGTGCCGGGTGGTCTCGGTCAGCGGGGTGGAGAGGACGACCACGTCCGCCTCCGGGAGCAGGGCGGGCAGATCGGTGAGCGGGTGCACCGGCCCGCGCTCCGTGGTGCGTGCGGAGCGCGCGACGCGCGCCACCCGCGCGAGCTCGAACGGAGCGAGCCGGTCCTCGATGGCCGCCCCGATCGATCCGTAGCCGACGATGAGCACGTTCTTGTCGGCGAGCGCGGGCCGGAAGCCGCCGCGCCACTCCCCCTTGTCCTGGGCCCGCACGAAGTCGGGGATGCCTCGCAGCGACGCCAGGATCAGCGCGAGCGTGAGTTCGGCGGTGCTGGCCTCGTGCACACCGCGCGCGTTGCACAGGCTCACGCCCGGGGGCAGGTGCTTCAGACCCGGCTCCACGTGGTCGGTGCCGGCCGACAGGGTCTGCACGACACGGACGGAGCGCATCAGCGGCAGCGGCCGCACACCGATCCCGGCGGGCCGCATGTAGGGCACGACGTAGAAGGCGCAGTCGGCCGGGTCGGCGGGGAATTCCTCGGCACCGTCCCAGAAGCGGTAGCGCGGCCCTTCGGGGAGCCCCTCGATCTCGTCCGGCGGAATGGGAAGCCATACGTCAGCAGCAGTCATGGTCCGGAGGCTAGTTCAGAGGCCCGGGACGCCAGAGGTTAGGTTGGGGGGCCGGAGAGGGAGGGTCACGACCAGGTGGAGCGCAGGACGATCGGCGCGGGGGCGCTCGCGGTGGGGGCCGTCGGACTCGGGTGCATGCCGATGAGCTGGGCGTACAGCACGTCCCGGCAGCGCGGCGAGGAGTCGCTCAGGGCGGTGCACCGGGCGCTGGATCTGGGCTCGACACTCCTCGACACCGCCGACATGTACGGCCCGTTCACCAACGAACTGCTGCTGGGGCGGGTGTTGAAGGAGCGGCGCTCCGAGGCCTTCGTCTCCACGAAGGTCGGGCTGCTCGTGGGCGACCAGCACATCGTGGCCAACGGGCGCCCCGGGTACGTGAGAAGGGCCTGCGACGCCTCGCTGCGCCGGCTGCAGACGGACGTGATCGACCTCTACCAGTTGCACCGCGCCGACCCGGAGGTCCCGGTGGAGGAGACCTGGGGTGCGATGGCGGAGCTGGTACAGGCGGGAAAGGTACGGGCGTTGGGGCTGTGCGCGGTGGGTGCGCGCTCGGCCCGGCGTCCGGGGGCGCGGCTGCACGACGCGACGGTCCGGCAGCTGGAGCGGGTGCAGCAGGTCTTCCCGGTGAGCGCGGTGGAGGCGGAGCTGTCGGTGTGGTCGCCGGAGGCGCTGGAGACGCTGCTGCCGTGGTGCGAGTCCCGGGGTGTCGGCTTCCTCGCGGCGATGCCGCTGGGCAACGGCTTCCTGTCCGGGACGCTGACGCCCGGAGGGGGCTTCGAGGCGGACGACCTGCGTGCCCGGCACCCCCGCTTCACGGCCGAGATGATGGCGGCGAACCAGCCGCTCGTGGTCGGGCTGCGCCGGGTGGCCCGCCGGCACGGTGAGCACGTCACCCCGGCGCAGGTGGCCCTGGCCTGGGTGCTGAGCCGTGGCCGGCAGGTGATCCCGGTCCCCGGCGCCAAGCGGGAGCGGTGGGTGTCGGAGAACGCCGCCGCGGTGGACCTGCGCCTGACGGAACACGATCTCGAGGAGCTCGCGCGGCTGCCCGCGGCCCAGGGGTCGTGGGACTGAGCCCGCCGGCCGCGGTTCGGGGACGCGGGACCGGGAACCCTGGCGGCGCGAGCGGTGTATGACAGGTAGGACCCACCGCCGTCGAAGGGATCAAGATCGTGCAACGACGAGCCGTGACGGCCGTACTGGCCGCCGCCGCGCTCCTGCTGACCGCCGGCTGTTCCTCCGGCGACGGAGGAACAGCCGGCGGCGGGGACACCAGCGCCTCCCCCAGCGGCACGGCGGCGAGTTCGCCGCCGACGGGGGCCGCGGAGCAGACGCCGCCCGCGAAGGGCTCGGTGAAGGTGGTCCGCACGGTGGCCACCGGCCTGAACAGTCCCTGGGGGCTGGCCCCGCTCACGGACGGCGACCTGCTGGTCTCCTCGCGGGACGAGGCCACGATCACCCGCGTCGACGGGAAGACCGGCAGAAAGACCGAGCTGGGCGAGGTGCCCGGGGTGTCACCGGCCGGCGAGGGCGGCCTGCTCGGCATCGTCCTCTCCCCCGAGTACGCCTCGGACCACATGATCTACGCCTACTTCACCTCGGCCTCCGACAACCGCGTCGTCCGCATGATCTACGACGAGCGGAAGCCGGCCGGGCAGCAGCTGGGCGCGCCGGACACGGTCTTCCGGGGCATCCCCAAGGGCATGATCCACAATGGCGGCCGGATCGCCTTCGGCCCCGACAGGATGCTGTACGCGGGGACGGGCGAGAGCGGCGACACGGGGCTCTCCCAGGACAAGGAGTCCCTGGGCGGCAAGATCCTGCGGCTGACGCCGGACGGCGAACCGGCTCCGGGCAACCCGTTCCCCGGCTCCGCGGTGTACTCGTACGGCCACCGCAATGTGCAGGGGCTGGCCTGGGACGGCAAGCAGCGGCTGTTCGCCTCGGAGTTCGGCCAGAACACCTGGGACGAGCTGAACGCGATCGAGCCGGGTGCCAACTACGGCTGGCCGGAGGCGGAGGGCAGGTCGGACGACAGCGCCTTCAAGAATCCGGTCGAGCAGTGGAGCACGGACGAGGCCTCCCCCAGCGGCATCGCGTACGCCGAGGGCTCGATCTGGATGGCGGGACTGCGCGGCGAGCGGCTGTGGCGCGTCCCGCTGAAGGGCACGGAGGCGTCGGCGGATCCGCAGGCGTTCCTGGAGGGCGAGTACGGGCGGCTGCGCACGGTGGCCGCCGCGGGCGGTGACAAGCTGTGGCTGGTCACCAGCAACACGGACGGGCGCGGCAACCCGAAGAAGGGGGACGACCGGATCCTGGAGCTGGAGGTGAGCTAGCCGGCGCGCGGGTCCTCCTCGGCCTCGTCGGGTTCCTCCCCGGCGGGTGCCGGCCGGCGGACGGTGACCTTTCCGGACGCGAGGTCTATGGGCCCGCGTCCGGGGTCGGCGTCTCCGACGTCCTCCCGGGTCAGGGCCAGGCGTTTCTGCTCGTCATGGGTGTGTTTGCGTCCGGGGGCGAACAGTTCCTCGAAGGCGTTGAACATCGCTCCCCTTTCCAGGGCCGCAGGCGTCTCACCTCGATTGTCCCGCCCCGAGCCGGTTTCCGGCCTCCGCCGGGACGAGGCCGACCCGGTGGGCCACCGCCGCGGCCTCCCCGCGGCCGGAGACTCCCAGCTTGGCGAGGATGTTGGAGACATGGACGCTGGCCGTCTTCGGGGAGATGAACAGTTCCTCGGCGATACGGCGGTTGGTGTGGCCGGCGGCCACCAGACGCAGGACGTCGCGCTCCCGGCTGGTGAGGCCGAGCGCGTCGGCCGGGTCGGCGCAGGCGGCTGCCGGTTCCCGGGTGGCCGGGATCAGGGCGAGGCGGGCGCGCTGCGCCAGCGCCGCGGCGGACCGGGCGAGCGGCGCGGCGCCGAGGTGGTCGGCGACGGCGGTCACCAGCCGCAGCAGCTCCGTGGCACGGGCCCGCTCGTCGTCCCCGGCGCCGGACGCCAGCAGCGCCTCGGCCAGCCGGAAACGGACGCGCGCGAGGTCGTAGGGCCGCTCCAGCGCCTCGACCGCGGCGACGGCCGCGGACCATTCGTCCGGCGCGGACCTCCCCTCGGCGCGCAGCAGTTCGGCGCGCAGCCACAGGTCGTACGCGCGCCACACGGGGACGCCGGCCGCCAGGGTCTTGGCCGCCTTGCGGATCCGTTCGAGGACCTCCGGGCGGCCGGGGTCGGTCGCCGGGTCCCCGAGGGCGTCCGCCTCGGCGGTCGTGGCGGCCAGCAGCAGGGGCCAGCCGTAGCGCTGGGTGCCGGGCGGAAGTCCGGTGTCCAGGGCGGTCAGCAGTTCGGCCCGGGCGTCGGGGAGGCGGCCCTCGGCGGCGGCCACACCGACGGCGACCCATCTCATCGGCAGGGCGTACTGCGGCATCGGGTCGTGGGTGCCGAAGAAAGTGCGGGCTTCGGCGAGACGGCGTGCCGCCTCGGCCATGTCCCCGCGGTCGTACGCGAGGTACGCCAGGCGCATCGAGCCGCCGGCCCGGGGCTTGGCGCTGTGCTCGCTCCGCTGGGCGTGGTGCGCGGCCCGGGCGGCCTCGTCCCAGCGGCCGAGGGAGTGCAGGGACTCGGCGAGGTTGCCCCACACCCAGCCCTCGGAGTCCAGCAGCCCCAGCCTGCGGGTGACGTCGACGCCGTCCCGCAGGAGTCCCGCGGCCTCCTCGGAGCGGCCGACGCCTTCGAGGACGGACGGCAGGTTCACATGGGCCCGGCCCACCACCATGTCCACGCCCAGTTCGGTCGCCCGCTCCTTGACGTCGTACATCTCGGCGAGTCCGGTGTCGATGTCGCCCGCGTCGACCATGAGTCCGCCGAGGGTGAGCCGGGCGTTGAGCTCGATGTCGTGGCAGCCGACCATGCGGGCGTACTCGACGGCGCGTTCGGCCGCGGCCATGGCCTCCGGGCCGGGTTCGTGGAGCATCGACCAGCTGGCGGCGGAGGCGAGCACCTCGGCGTGCACCTCGGAGGGGGGCAGGCCGCGCACCAGCTCCTGGGCGGTGCCGAGTTCGGCCCAGCCGTCGCCGCGGGCGAGGGACTGGGTGAGCCGGGAGCGCTGCACCCAGAACCAGGCGGCGCGCAGCGGGTCGGGCTCCTCGTCGAGGAGGCGCAGCGCCCGCTTGGTGATCTTCATGGAGCGTTCGCGTTCGCCGCAGAGCCGGCCGGCGACGGCGGCCTCGGCCATCAGGTCGAGGTAGCGCAGCGGCGCCTGTTCGGGGGTGCAGCCGCAGGGAGGGTAGACCTCGGCGTAGTCCACGGGGCGCAGGGTGGCGCGTACGGTCTCGGGGACGACGTCCCACAGTTCCATCGCCCGCTCCAGCAGCCGCAGTTGCTCGGAGTACGCGTGGCGCCGGCGGGCCTCGACGGAGGCGTCGAGCACGGCGGGCAGGGCCTTGGCGGCGTCATGTGCGTGGTACCAGTAGCTGGCCAGGCGGGTCACCCGCTCGTCGGCGGGGATGAGGGTGGGGTCGGCCTCCAGTGCCTCGGCGTAGCGGCGGTTGAGACGGGAGCGTTCGCCGGGCAGCAGGTCGTCGCTGACGGCCTCGCGGACCAGGGAGTGGCGGAAGCGGTAGCCGTCGCGGTCCGGTGCGGGGGCGAGGATGCTGGCGTTGACGCCGGCGCGCAGGGCCTCGATGAGGTCGTCCTCGCTGAGCCGGGCGACGGCGGCGAGCAGCCGGTCCTCGACGGTGGAGCCGCCCTCGGCAACGATCCGGGCGACCCGCTGGGCGCTCTCCGGCAGGCCCTCGACGCGGACCAGGAGGAGATCGCGCAGGGAGTCGGTGAGGCCGGTGCAGCAGCCCTCGTCGGCGGCGACGGCGAGTTCCTCGACGAAGAAGGCGTTGCCGTCGGAGCGTTCGAAGATGTCGTCGACGCGGTCGGGCTCGGGTTCGCGGGCGAGGATGCCGGCGATCTGCCGGTGGACCTCCTCGCGGTTGAAGCGGCCGAGTTCGACGCGCTGGACGGTGCGGAGCCGGTCGAGTTCGGCGAGCAGGGGGCGCAGCGGGTGGCGGCGGTGGATGTCGTCGGAGCGGTAGGTGGCGAGGACGACGAGGCGGCCGGTGCGCAGGGTGCGGAACAGATAGGCGAGCAGGTGGCGGGTGGAGGCGTCCGCCCAGTGCAGGTCCTCCAGGACCAGGACGACGGTCTGTTCGGCGGCGACGCGTTCCAGCAGGCGGGCGGTGAGCTCGAAGAGGCGGGCCATGCCCTGTTCGTCGCGGCGGGCCTCGCGGGCGGCGGCGGCGCCGAGTTCGGGCAGCAGGCGGGCGAGTTCCTCCTCCTGGCCGGAGGCGGCGGCGGCGAACTGGTCGGGCAGTTCGCGGCGGAGCCGGCGCAGGGCGGTGGAGAAGGGGGCGAAGGGGAGTCCGTCGGCGCCGATCTCCACGCAGCCGCCCGGCGCGACGACGGCGCCGCGGCGGCGGGCCGCGGCGGCGAACTCCTCCACCAGGCGGGTCTTGCCGACGCCGGCCTCGCCGCCGATCAGGAGTGCCTGGGGGTCGGTGGTGGCTCGGGTGAGGGCGGTGCGGAGTGTGGCGAGCTCTGTGCTGCGGCCCACGAACACGGGACTGACGGACTTGGTCTCCACGTCAGTGAGCATTGCATGCCCTTCCGACATGGGGTCACCGGTTTTTTCGCCCCGGGGTGTTTCAGGTGCCCGGTGGGGGGTGGGCCGGGGGTGGGGTTGCGCAGCCCGGCGCTTGCGGGGTGCCGTCGCGCCCACCCTCCCCCACTCTCGACTTCGCTCGAGCGGGAGGTACCCCCATCGCCCTGCGGCACGACTGCCCGCGGAGAGCGGAGAGCGGGGGGCGGCGCGGTTGGCGGAAAAGGTGGGGGTCAGGCGGCTCGGGTGAAGTTGGTTTGGGGGTCAGGGGGTTCGGGGTTGGTGGGGGGTTGGTGGCGGGCGGCTCGGCGGAGGCGTAGCACCTCCCGGGCCAGGCGGTCCTGTTCGGCGCGGCGGACGAGGTCGTCGTGGCGGAGCCGGTGGAGTGCGTACTCGAACATGGTGCGGTCCCCCTGGAGGAGTCGGTGTCGGTCACCGCTTTCTGCGATGCCTCCACCTTCGTCTCCCAGGGGGATCCGCCACATCGGGAGGGTTCCGTATCTTGTCGCCGGCCCGGGGCCTTAGAAGGTACTTAGACCGGGCTCAGCCGGTGGCGGGCAGGCCCAGGAGTACGTCGGTGTACTTGAGGACCGCCAGCAGCAGTCCGATCACACCGAGCGAGACGCCGGCCCAGGCGACCGACTTGATCCAGGGCGCCTGCACCGTCCGCCCGGGCGTCCCGAACGCGGGCCTCGCCAGCACCGCCACGCCCACGATCAGCGCGGTCAGCGCGAACATGCCGCCCCACACCGCGCTGGTGTTCCAGGCGTCGCCGTAGATCTCCTTGACCTGGGTGGCGACACCGGCGTCCGCGGCCGTCTCCAGCTGGCCCACGAGGGTCTCCCGCGCGGCGGCGACCGTGCCCAGCCAGCTGCCGGTGAGCGAGACGAGGCCGAGCGCCGCGGAGACGACGGCGGCGGCGCCCTGTCCGACACCGGACGGGCCCCGCTCCTCGTCCTCGACGGCCGCGGACCCGTCGGCCGCGGACGCGTCGGCGTCGGTCCCGGGTGCGTCCTGGTCCTGCGCCTCGTCCGTGGCGCCGTCCGGTTCAGTGGCGTCCACTGCCGTCTCGTCGTGCTCGGTCCCGGCTCCGGTCTCGTCCACTGTCTTGGTTCCCATGCCCCGCACCGTACGGACGCTGTCTGAGAGTCCGCTTAATGATCGTTGTGCGCGGCCCGCCACTCCGGGGCCAGCACCGACCACACCTCCAGGTCGTGCCGCACGCCGTGGTGGAGGTGGGCGGCGCGGCGGACGCCGTCCCGGGTCATGCCGAGCCGGCGGGCGGTGTTGACGCTCGGCACGTTGCCCGCCGCAGCGACCCATTCGACCCGGTGGATGCCGCGCTGCTCGACCGCCCAGTCGATGAGCACCCGCATCGCGCGGGTGACGAGCCCCCGCCCGGTCGCGGCGGGCTCCAGCCAGCAGCCGACCTCGCAGGTGCCGTTGCCGGCGTCGAAGTGGAGGGTGAGCACACCGCCGACGAGCATGCCGTCCAGCCACAGCCCGTGCAGCGAGGCGGTGTCCTCGGCGCGCCAGCCCGCGTACCGCTGGAGCACCTCACGGGCGCCGGCGAGGTCGGTGGCCTTGGAGCCGAAGGGAATGTACTGGTTGATGAACTCCCGGCCCCGGTCCAGATGCGCGAGGAACTCCTCGGCGTGCCATGGCTCCAGGGGGCGCAGCTCGGCTCCGTCGTCACCCAGTCGTATCGCGTACATCCCGCTGTCGTTCCTCCTCGGCCAGCATGTCCGCCACTCCGGCGTCCGTGGCGGCGGCCAGCCTCTCATGGGTGGCCCGGGCCTCGGGCGGTTCGATGCTGATCCGGGGCAGGATCCGGTCCAGCGAGCGGGGCAGCCACCAGTTGGCGCCGCCGAGGAGGTGCATGAGGGCGGGGACCAGCAGGGTGCGCAGCACGAAGGCGTCCAGGGCGACGGCCGCGGCGAGCGCGATGCCGAACATGGCGATCACCCGGTCGCCGCTGAGGACGAAGGCCAGGAAGACCGAGATCATGATCACGGCGGCGGAGTTGATCACCCGGCCGGTCTCCGCGAGGCCGACGCGGACGGCCCGCCGGTTGTCGCCGGTCTCCAGCCACTCCTCGTACATCCGGCTCACCAGGAAGACCTGGTAGTCCATGGAGAGGCCGAAGAGGACCGACACCATGATCACGGGCAGGAAGGGTTCGATGGGGCCCGCGCTGCCGAGCCCGAGCAGTTCGCTGCCCCAGCCCCACTGGAAGATCGCGACGACGACGCCGAAGGCGGCGGCGACGGCGGCCACGTTCATCGCGGCGGCCTTGAGGGGGATGGCGATCGAGCGGAAGGCAAGCAGGAGCAGCAGACAGCCGAGGCCGATCACCACGCCGACGAAGAGGGGCAGCTTGTCGACGATGACGTCGGCGAAGTCGTCGTAGCCGGCCGTCACGCCGCCGACCTGCAGATCGAGCGCGGTGCCCGACTCGGCCCGCGGCAGCACGTCGTCGCGGAGCCGGTCGACCAGGTCGCTGGTCTGCTTCGACTGCGGGGACGACTCGGGTATGACGGTGAGGTACGCGGTGTCGCCGCCGTGGCCGTAGGTCACCGGGGAGACGGACGCGACGCCCTCCGTCTGGCGCAGCGTGGTGTCGAGGTTGTCCAGGGCGAGCCGGTCCTCGGCGCCGTCGACGCCGGTGACGAGGGTGAGCGGGCCGTTCACGCCGGGGCCGAAGCCGTCGGCGAGGAGGTCGTAGGCCTGGCGGGTGGTGGAGCCCTTGGGGTCGTTGCCCTGGTCGGAGGTGCCCAGGTGCAGCGAGAGGGTGGGCAGCGCGAGCACGGCCATGACGACGAGCGCGACGGCGCCGAGCAGCTTGGGGTGGCGCTCCACGAACGCCGACCAGCGGGCGGCGAACCCGGTCGGTACCTCGGGCTCGGGCCCGTGCTCCGCCAGCCGGCGCCGCTCCCGGCGGCTCAGCGCGCGCATGCCGATGAACGACAGCAGGGCCGGCAGCAGGGTGACGGAGGCGGCGACGGTCAGTACGACGGTGAGCGAGGCGGCGATGGCGACGCCGTTGAGGAAGTTCAGCCGGAGGATCAGCATGCCCAGCAGGGCTATGCACACGGTCGCACCCGCGAAGACGACGGCCCGTCCGGTGGTGGCGACGGCGTTGGTGGCCGCCTCGGTGACGGTGAGCCCGCGTTTCAGCCCGCGGCGGTGCCGGGTCACGATGAACAGCGCGTAGTCGATGCCGACGCCGAGCCCGATCAGCATGCCGAGCATGGGAGCGAAGTCGGCGACGGTCATGACGTGCCCGAGCAGCACGATCCCGGCGTAGGCGGTGCCGACGCTGACCAGGGCGGTGGCGATGGGCAGCAGGGAGGCGGCGAGGGAGCCGAAGGCGAGGAACAGCACGAGGGCGGCGACCAGCACACCGACGATCTCGGCCGTGTGCCCGCCGGCGGACTCGCTGAGTTCGACGGCGCTGCCGCTCAGCTCGACGCTCAGTCCGTCGGTTTCCGCGGCCTTGGCCGTCTTCACCACGGTGGCGGCCTCGCCCGCGTCGATGTCCTTGGACTGGTCGGCGAAGGTGACGGTGGCGTACGCGGTGTGGCCGTCAGCGCTGATCCGGCCGGCGCCCTGGCCGTCGTACGGGCCGCTCACGGCGGTCACGCCGGGCAGTTCGTCGATCCGGTCCAGGGTGCGGGTCATGGTCTGCTCGACGCCGGGGTCCCGCACGCTGCCGGACGGGGTGTGCCAGACCACGGTGTCGCTGTCGCCGCCGAGATCCGGGAAGCCCTCCTTCAGCAGCTGGGTGGCCCGCCCCGACTCGGTGCCGGGCACCTTGTAGTCGTTGGAGTAGGCGGAGCCGGCGGCGAAGGCGCCCGCGGAGACCCCGCCGAGGGCGAGGAACCAGAGCAGGACGGTGATCAGACGGCGTTGGACACACCAGCGTGCGAGGGCTGCCACGAATGTGCTCCCGTGATGACTCGGTGTGGATCTTTGACCGGGAACAGTCGAGCGTGAACCGAACAGCCCGCAAAGAACGCATGAGCAATGCACCGCCCACTCTTGCAGGCAAGAATGATCGTTTGTCGCTTTCGTGTGCTTATTCACATCGCCGCGGACGGCGGCGCCGCTCAGTCGAAGTGGTCCCCCAGCGCCATGACCATGAGCCCCGCGATCAGCAGCCACAGCGCCCTGCGGGTCCGTCCGCGGGAGCCGAGGACCGCGGCGAGGGCGCAGACGGCGGCACCGCACGCGTAGGCGACCGGGACGAGGGCCGGAGCGGAATCGGCGAGCCGGAGCAGCGCGGCGGCCAGACCCGTGAGGGCGAGCACGGTTCCGGCGCCGGCGGAGGTCCAGCGGGCCCGCCGCGCCGGCGGCGGGGCCTCGTCATCCGCTTCGGCGTCGTCCGCCCGGACCTCCGGGGGCGGCTCGTCGGAATCGGTGCGTCCACTCATGGCGCGGGAGCGTAGCGCGCCGGTCCGGGAAATCCGGATGCCGGGGGTGGAGGCGGGCTGCTAACGTCCATCGGTCCGACGTCCCGCGGCAGCCGCCGCCGTCCGAAGCAGGTGCTTTGATGCTTGTCCGTCCGGTCTCCGACGCGACCCCTTCTTCCCTCTTCACGGCCTCAAGGAGCCCGTTCACCGATGTCGGACATCACACCGAACACCCCGCATGACGACCTGACCGGCCGCATCACCCTGCCCCGCTACCCCCGCAGCGCCGCCTACGACGCCCGCTGGGCCGTCGACAACCAGATGGGCCCGCACGCGCTGTGGCTGCTGGAGTGGCTCGCCCCCGCCCTCGGCCTCGACACCCTGCGCCCCGGCGCCCGGGTGCTCGACCTGGGCTGCGGACGCGCCATGACGTCGGTCTTCCTGGCCAAGGAGTACGACGTCCAGGTCACCGCGGCCGACCTGTGGATCAGGCCGGACGACAACGCGCGCCGCGTCGCCGAGGCGGGCGTCGCCGACCGGGTGCTGCCGGTCCACGCGGAGGCGCACGACCTGCCCTTCGGGGAGGAGAGCTTCGACGCGATCGTCTCCGTCGACGCGTACCAGTACTTCGGCACCGACGATCTGTACCTGCCGACGCTGACGCGGCTGCTGAAGCCCGGCGGACGGATCGGCGTCGTCGTCCCCTCGCTGACCGAGGAGATCGAGGGCAGCGAGCCGCCGGAGCATCTGAAGCCCTACTGGGACCCCGCGTTCTGGTGCTTCCACACCCCCGGCTGGTGGCGCCGCCACTGGACCCGCAGCGGGGCCGTCGAGGTCGGGACGGCCGACTGGCTGGAGGACGGCTGGCGGGAGTGGCTGCTCTGGTGCGACGTCGTCGCCGAGCACAGCACGGAGGAGCTCCATGTGCGGATGAGCGGGGAGAGCGCGAAGATGCTCCGCGCCGACCGCGGCCGCACGCTGGGCTTCGCACGCGTGGTGGGCCGCCGCCCCTGACCGCGTGACCGCAGGAAAGAGGGGGCGCGCCGGACCCGGCGCGCCCCCTCTCACGGTCGGTGACGGTCAGCCCTCGACGCCCAGCCGCTCCAGGATCAGTTCCTTCACCCGGGCCGCGTCCGCCTGCCCGCGCGTGGCCTTCATGACGGCGCCGACCAGGGCGCCGGCCGCGGCCACCTTGCCACCGCGGATCTTGTCCGCGATGCCCGGGTTGCCGGCGATGGCCTCGTCGACGGCGGTGCCCAGGGCGCCCTCGTCGGAGACGACCTTCAGGCCGCGCTTGTCGACCACCTCGTCGGGGGTGCCCTCACCGGCGAGGACCCCCTCGATGACCTGGCGGGCCAGCTTGTCGTTCAGGTCGCCGGCGTTCACCAGCTCGGTGAGCCGGGCGACCTGGACCGGCGTGATCGCCAGCTCGTCGAGCGCCTTGCCGGACTCGTTGGCGCTGCGGGCCAGCTCGCCCATCCACCACTTGCGGGCGGAGGCCGCGTCGGCCCCGGCGTCGATGGTGGCGACGATCGGGTCCAGCGCGCCGGCGTTGAGGATGGCCTGCATGTCGGTGCCGGAGATCCCCCACTCCTCGCGGAGCCGGCTGCGGCGCACCAGCGGCAGCTCGGGCAGCGTGCCGCGGATCTCCTCCACCCACTCGCGGGCCGGGGCGACGGGCACCAGGTCGGGCTCCGGGAAGTACCGGTAGTCCTCGGCCTCCTCCTTCACGCGGCCCGAGGTCGTGGACCCGGTGTCCTCGTGGAAGTGCCGGGTCTCCTGGACGATCGTGCCGCCGCCGCCGAGGACGGCCGCGTGCCGCTGGATCTCGAAGCGCGCCGCCCGCTCGACGGACCGCAGCGAGTTCACGTTCTTCGTCTCGGAGCGGGTGCCGAACTTGTCGGCGCCCTTCGGCATCAGCGACAGGTTGACGTCGCAGCGCATCTGGCCCATCTCCATGCGGGCCTCGGACACGCCGAGCGCCCGGATGAGCTCACGCAGCTCACGGACGTACGCCCGCGCGACCTCGGGAGCACGCTCACCGGCGCCCACGATGGGCTTGGTGACGATCTCGATGAGCGGGATGCCGGCGCGGTTGTAGTCCAGCAGGGAGTGGGACGCGCCGTGGATACGGCCGGTGGCGCCGCCCACGTGCGTGGACTTGCCGGTGTCCTCCTCCATGTGGGCGCGCTCGATCTCCACGCGGAAGGTCTCGCCGTCCTCCAGCTGCACGTCGAGGTAGCCGTCGAAGGCGATCGGCTCGTCGTACTGGGAGGTCTGGAAGTTCTTCGGCATGTCCGGATAGAAGTAGTTCTTCCGGGCGAAGCGGCACCACTCGGCGATCTCGCAGTTCAGCGCGAGGCCGATCCTGATCGCGGACTCGACGCCGGTCGCGTTGACGACCGGGAGCGCGCCGGGCATGCCGAGGCAGACGGGACAGGTCTGGGTGTTGGGGTCGGCGCCCAGTGCGGTCGAACAGCCGCAGAACATCTTGGTCCGGGTGCCGAGTTCGACATGGACCTCGAGGCCCATGACGGGGTCGTACGACGCCAGCGCGTCCTCGTACGACACCAGGTCGGTCGTGATGGTCACGGTGTAACTTCCCTCTCAGCCCAGCAGGACGTCGTCGTCGCCGAGGCGCTTCAGCTCGCGGTAGAGGATGGCGAGGTTGGTGACGACCGCGGCTCCGGTCACGACGGCGTCGAGCAGCCGCAGCGTGTCGTTGTCGCCACGCGCCTTCTTGATCTGCTTGTAGACCCCGACGGCGCCGAACGCCGAGGTGGCCATGGAGACGTACAGACCGGACTTGGACTTCTTGAAGCCCTTGGCCTTGGACAGTGCGCTCACAGTGACGGTGCCTCCTCGATCAGCGGGTGGCCCCACTTTTCCACGAAGGCGGCCTCGACGGCCGCTCCGACCTTGTAGAGCCGGTCGTCCTTCATGGCGGGGGCGATGATCTGCAGACCCACCGGCAGGTTGTCCTCGGGGGCGAGGCCGCAGGGCAGCGACATGGCCGCGTTGCCCGCCAGGTTGGTGGGGATGGTGCACAGGTCGGCCAGGTACATCGCCATCGGGTCGTCGGCGCGCTCGCCGATCGGGAAGGCGGTGGTCGGGGTCGTCGGGGAGACGATCACGTCGACCTGCTCGAAGGCCCGCTCGAACTCCTGCTTGATGAGGGTGCGGACCTTCTGGGCGCTGCCGTAGTACGCGTCGTAGTAACCGCTCGACAGGGCGTACGTGCCGAGCATGATGCGCCGCTTGACCTCGGGGCCGAAGCCGGCCTCACGGGTCAGCGAGGTGACCTCCTCGGCGGAGTGCGAGCCGTCGTCGCCGGTCCGCAGCCCGTAGCGCAGGCCGTCGAAGCGGGCGAGGTTGGAGGAGCACTCGGACGGCGCGATCAGGTAGTACGCCGACAGCGCGAGGTCGAAGGACGGGCAGTCCAGCTCGACGATCTCGGCGCCCAGCTCCTTCAGCAGCGCGACGGACTCGTCGAACCGCTGGATGACGCCGGACTGGTAGCCCTCGCCGCGGAACTGCTTGACGACACCGACGCGCATGCCGGTCACCGAGCCGTTGCGGGCGGCCTCGACGACTGCGGGGACCGGGGCGTCGATGGAGGTGGAGTCCATCGGGTCGTGCCCGGCGATCACCTCGTGCAGCAGGGCCGCGTCCAGGACCGTACGGGCGCAGGGGCCGCCCTGGTCGAGGGAGGAGGAGAACGCCACCATGCCGTAGCGCGACACCGAGCCGTACGTCGGCTTCACGCCGACGGTGCCGGTGACGGCGGCCGGCTGGCGGATGGAGCCGCCGGTGTCGGTGCCGATGGCGAGCGGCGCCTGGAAGGAGGCGAGCGCGGCGGACGAACCGCCGCCCGAGCCGCCGGGGATCCTGGTCAGGTCCCAGGGGTTGCCGGTCGGGCCGTAGGCGCTGTTCTCGGTGCTGGACCCCATGGCGAACTCGTCCATGTTGGTCTTGCCGAGGATGACGACGTCGGCGGCCTTGAGCCGCTTGGTGAGCGTCGCGTCGTACGGCGGGATCCAGCCCTCGAGGATCTTGGAACCGACGGTGGTCGGGATGCCCTCGGTGGTGAAGATGTCCTTCAGCGCCAGCGGCACGCCGGCCAGCGGGCCGAGCTTCTCGCCCCGGGCCCGCTTCTCGTCGACGGCGCGCGCCTGCGCCAGGGCGCCCTCGCGGTCGACGTGCAGGAAGGCGTGGACCTTCTCGTCGACGGCCTCGATCCGGGCCAGGTGCGCCTCGGTGACCTCGACGGCGGTGAGCTCGCCGGAGGCGATCTTCGCCGCGGTCTCGGCGGCGGTGAGCCTGATGATCTGATCGCTCATGGCGGTTACTCCTCCCCCAGGATCTGCGGCACCTTGAAACGCTGCTGCTCCTGGGCCGGGGCGCCGGAGAGCGCCTGCTCGGGGGTGAGCGAGGGACGGACCTCGTCCGGCCGCATGACGTTCGTCAGCGGGAGCGGGTGCGAGGTCGGCGGTACGTCTTGGTCGGCGACCTCGCTGACGCGGGCTACCGCGCCGATGATGTCGTCGAGCTGGCCTGCGAAGTGGTCGAGCTCTTCGGGCTTCAGCTCCAGACGCGCCAGCCGGGCGAGGTGGGCGACCTCCTCGCGCGTGATGCCAGGCATGCAGCGATCCTCTGGGGTGAGTTGCGGTTGGGGTGAATCGGCTTGGGCAAGTCGGTTTGACCCAATCCTATGGGGCCGGACCCCGTGGCCGTTAAACGGTTTCCCCCGGGCCGCCGGCGGAGCCGCCGGGAACGGCGGAACCGCGCTCAGACCGCGAAGAGCAGACCGGCGCAGATCAGCACGACGGCCGCGGCATCGCGGACTCCCGCCGGCTCGCTCGCCGCACGCCAGGGGTGCGCGGCGCCGGCGTCCGGTGTGGGGCGTGCGCGTCGGTGGGGGCGGGGGCGGTCGGGTTATTCGTCGGTGGCCGCGGCGGGGAGGGCGGCGGCGGCCCGGACCCAGCCGCGGGAACCGCGGGCCAGCAGCCAGGCCGTCATCTCCTCGGGCGGCATCGCGGCGGCGACCAGCCAGCCCTGCACCGCGTCGCAGCGCAGGTCCCGCAGCCGCTCCCACGTCTCGTCGTCCTCGACCCCCTCCGCGACGACGAGCAGGCCCAGCGAGTGCGCCAGATCGACGGTGCACCGCACGATCTCCGCGTCCTCGGCGTCCACGGCCAGCCGGGCCACGAACGACCGGTCGATCTTCAGCTCGCTGACCGGCAGCCGCCGCAGGTGCACCAGCGACGAGTACCCCGTGCCGAAGTCGTCCAGCGACATCTTCACGCCGTGCCCGGTCAGCGCGTTCAGCGTGTCCGCCGCGCGCTGCGGGTCCTCGAGCAGCACATGCTCGGTGATCTCCAGCTGCAGCGCGCCGGCCGGCACCCCGTGCCGGGCCAGCCGCGCCGCCACGGAACCCGCGAACCCGGGCGTGTGGACGTCACGCGGCGACACGTTCACGGCGACCGGCACGAACAGCCCCTGGGCGCGCCACCGCGCGACCTGCCCCAGCGCCGTCTCCAGCACGTACTCGGTGAGATGGGGCATCAGCCCGGACGACTCGGCTATCGCTATGAACTCGTCCGGCGGCACCTTCCCGCGCTCCGGGTGCACCCACCGCACCAGCGCCTCGAGCCCCGCGACCTGCCCGTCGAAGCGCACCTTCGGCTGGTAGTGCAGCTCGACCTCCCGCGCGTCCAGGGCCCGCCGCAGATCGCCCAGCAGCCCCAGCCGGTCGGGGGTGTTGGAGTCGCGCTTGGACTCGTACGCCTCGACTCCCGTACGGTCCCGCTTGGCCTGATACATCGCCACGTCCGCCCGGCGCAGCAGCCCCTCCGCGTCGTCCGCGTGGTCGGGGAAGACGGCGACTCCCGCACTCGCCTCCAGGACGAGCGTGAGCCCGTCGAGGTCGAGCGGGGAGCTGAGGGCGGCGACCAGGCCGCGGGCGACACGGGTCGCGGAGGTCGTGGAGTCGGCGACGGGCAGTAAAACGGCGAACTCGTCGCCGCCGAGTCTCGCGGCCTCCGCCCCGCGCGGCAGGGCGAGCCTGAGCCGGTCGGCGATCTGCAGCAGCAGCCGGTCACCGGCGAGATGACCGAGGGTGTCGTTGACCGACCGGAACCGGTCCAGGTCGATCAGCATGAGCGCCGCGCGGGCGCCGATCCGCTCGGCGTCGTCCAGTGCGGTCCAGATGCGTTCCTGCAGCCACTGCCGGTTGGGCAGCCCGGTCAGCGGGTCGCGCAACTGCTCCTCCGCCCGCGCGCGGGCTATCCACAGCGTGGAGTCGAGGGCGATCAGCGGAATGGAGAACAGCGGCAGCAGCACCGGCTTGGCGTCCGCGACGACGCACACCAGGGGCGCTATGCCGAGCAGGGCGACGGCCACCAGGCCCTGCCGGGCCAGGGCGGTGCGGGCCACCGTGGGCAGTCCCGCGCGCGGCGTGTGCAGGTACCACAGCAGGGTCCGGGTGACCACGAGATACGTGGCGGCGACCAGCACCACCCCGGGAGCGGTGTACAGCGTCCAGGTGTCCGGGGTCGACGGCGCCTCCACGGAGGGCACGCAGCCGAACGCGGCCAGCACCAGCGCCCCGGCGCCGATGCCGAGCAGGTCCACCGCGCCGTGCAGCACGCCCTGCCGCCAGCGGCCCCGGCGGGCCATGCCGACCAGCACGACGACGGTGAGGCTGACCATCCCGGCCGGGAGCCAGCCGTAGAGCAGCAGCACGGCGAGGGTGAGGGCGGCGCCCGAGCCGGTGCCGCCCCACCACCGGGAGCGGCCCAGCATCACGAGGTGCCCGACGATGATTCCGGTCAGCACCGCCAGGGACCAGCCGACGGCGCCGGACGGGAAGAGCGCGTGCCCTCCGGTGAACGCCCGCAGGAAGCCCGCGCCCAGCACGAAGCCGGCCGCCGCGACGACCGCCGTGGGCAACGCGGGCCAGGACGGGTGCCGTTCGGCGTCCGACCCGGACAGTGCCTCGGGCAGTCCGGGGCCGCGTCCGGCGGACGGGTGTCCGGCCCCGCGCGCGTCCGCGGCGCCCGCACCGGTGCGCGCCTGCGCGTCCGGTCGCCCCGCGGGCCGCCCGTTCCCACGCGCGCGCCGCCGGACGACCGCCATGCGGCGCAGGCGCAGCCGTGAGCCCGGGGCGGCGCTCTCGGTCGGTTCCATTCCCGTCCCTCTCCCAGCCGGCGGTGCCCACGCAACGCGGCCCGATGCCCGACGTCCCTCAGCGGCTCCGCGGTGGAAAGCCCTTACCCCCGACCCCTCACGAGTACGGGGTTGCGCCGGCCGCAGCTGGGCACGGCAGGCGCACATCTCAACAGTAGGCCGCAGAGGGCTTGTACGGGCACCGGTCGCCGACGGTTGCCCGAATGCGCCCCAGCCACCCGTATGCATCTGATATGCGCCGAACGGGTGGCCTTCAACCGCTACTCCTCGGCCGAAAGCGCGACGTCCGCCGCGGCCTCCGGACCCTGCTCCAGAAGGACGTTGAAGCCGTCCTCGTTCAGGACCGGCACCTTCAACTGCATCGCCTTGTCATATTTTGACCCGGGATTGTCGCCCACGACGACGAACGCCGTCTTCTTGGACACGGATCCGGTCACCTTCGCGCCCTGGCTCTGCAGTGCCTCTTTCGCGCCGTCGCGGGTGAAGTTCTCCAGGGTTCCGGTCACCACCACGGTGAGCCCTTCCAGCGGACGCGGGCCCTCGTCCTCCCCGGACCTCTCGTCTTCCATACGGACACCGGCCGTCTTCCACTTGCGGATGATCTCGCGGTGCCAGTCCTCGGCGAACCACTGCTTGAGCGAGGCGGCGATGATGCCGCCGACGCCCTCGGTCGCCGCCAGCTCCTCCTCGGTGGCCTGCTCGATGCGGTCGATGGAGCGGAACTCACGGGCCAGCGCCTCCGCGGCGACCGGACCGACGTGGCGGATCGACAGACTGGTCAGCACGCGGGCCAGCGGACGCTCCTTGGCCGCCGCGATGTTCGCCAGCATCGCGACCGCGTTCTTCCTCGGCTCGCCCTCCTGGTTGGCGAAGACGGTGGCGATCTTCTCCTCGCCGGTCTTCGGGTCCCGCTTGGGCAGACCGCTGTCCTGGTCCAGGACGTACGCCTTGATGGGCAGCAGCTGGTCGACGGTGAGGTCGAACAGGTCGCCCTCGTCCCGCAGCGGCGGCTCCTCCGGCTCCAGCGGCCTGGTCAGCGCGGCCGCGGCGACGTAGCCGAAGTGCTCGATGTCCAGCGCCTTGCGCCCGGCGAGGTAGAACAGCCGCTCCCGCAACTGAGCCGGGCAGGTACGGGCGTTGGGGCAGCGCAGGTCGACGTCGCCCTCCTTCATCGGCCTGAGCGGCGTACCGCACTCGGGGCACTCGGCCGGCATCACGAACTCGCGCTCGCTGCCGTCCCGCAGGTCGGCGACGGGCCCGAGGATCTCGGGGATCACGTCACCGGCCTTGCGCAGCACCACCGTGTCCCCGATGAGGACGCCCTTGGCCTTGACCACGTCCTGGTTGTGCAGGGTGGCGAACTCGACCTCGGACCCCGCCACCGTCACCGGTTCGACCTGCGCGTACGGCGTGACCCTGCCCGTACGGCCCACCCCCACGCGGATGTTCACCAGCCTGGTGTTGACCTCCTCGGGCGCGTACTTGTACGCGATGGCCCAGCGGGGGGCGCGTGAGGTGGAGCCGAGACGGCCCTGGAGCGGGATCTCGTCGAGCTTGACGACGACCCCGTCGATCTCGTGCGCCACGGAGTGCCGGTTCTCGCCGTAGTACGCGATGAACTCCCGTACGCCCTCCAGGTCGTCGACCACCCTGTTGTGCGGGGAGGTCGGCAGGCCCCAGGTCCTGAGGAGGTCGTAGCCCTGGGAGAGGCGGGTCATGCCGCGGTAGCCCTCCAGGACGCCGATGCCGTGGACCACCATGTGCAGCGGGCGGGTGGCGGTGACCCGGGGGTCCTTCTGGCGCAGCGAACCGGCCGCCGCGTTGCGCGGGTTGGCGAAGGGCTTGTCGCCGGCCTCGACCAGCCGGGCGTTCAGCTCCTGGAACTTCTCCATCGGGAAGTAGACCTCGCCGCGGATCTCCACGACGTCGGGCACCTCGTCGCCCGTCAGCCGGTCCGGGATCTCGGCGATGGTGCGCACGTTGGGCGTGATGTCCTCACCGGTGCGGCCGTCGCCGCGGGTCGCCGCGCGGACCAGCCGGCCCCGCTCGTAGGTGAGGTTGACGGCGAGTCCGTCGACCTTGAGCTCGCACAGGAAGTGGTATTTCTGCGTGCCCAGTTCCCGGTGGATGCGCTCCACCCAGGCGGCGAGGTCGTCGTCGTTGAACGTGTTGTCGAGGGAGAGCATCCGCGAGCGGTGCTCGACGGAGGTGAACTCCGTCTCGTACGCCCCGGCGACCTTCTGGGTCGGGGAGTCCGGGGTGCGCAGCTCAGGGTGCTCCTCCTCCAGCGCCTCCAGTTCGCGCAGCAGCCGGTCGAAGTCGGCGTCGCTGATGACGGGGGCGTCGTTCACGTAGTACCGGAAGCGGTGCTCCTCGATCCGCTCAGCGAGCTTGGCGTGCTTCTCCCGCGCCTCGGCTGGCACGCTCGTCGTCTCCGCTTGCTTGTCGCCGGCCACCGTGTGTCCTCCCGTCACTCTGGGTTGTCCGCGAGGGATCTCGCCGCCCGGACGCAGTGTGCATAGGCCGAGCGCGCGTACTGCGGGGAAGCCCCCGCGAGTCCGCACGCCGGGGTGACCGTGACCGCCTCGGGGAGGAGTCCCGGCCGCAGTCCCAGCCTGCGCCAGAGCGTCCTGACACCCATGACGCTACCGGCAGGGTCCGACAACGGTCCGTCCGTGCCGGGGACGACACCGGCGAACAGCCGGGTGCCGTTCTCCACCGCCTCACCGATCGCGTCGTCGTCACGTTCGGTGAGGAGCGAGAAGTCGAAGGAGATCGCCGCCGCGCCGGCCCGGCGCAACAGGGCGAACGGGACGTCCGGTGCGCAGGAGTGGACCACCACGGGCCCGCCGTCGTGCGTCCCGACCAGGTCCCGCAGCGTGGCCTCGACGACCTGCCGGTCCACCGCGCGGTGGGTGCGGTAGCCGCTGGCGGTCCGCACCTGTCCGCGGAGCACGGAGGTGAGGGAGGGCTCGTCCAGCTGCAGCACGAGCCGGGCGCCGGGGACCCGTCGCCGCACCTCGGCGAGGTGCAGGCGCAGTCCCTCGGCGAGGGAGGCGGCGAGGTCGCGGCAGGCGCCGGGGTCGGACAGGGCGGCCTCGCCGTTGCGCAGCTCCAGGGCCGCGGCGAGTGTCCACGGGCCGACCGCCTGGACCTTCAGGGGCCCCTGGTAGTCCTGGGTGAACTCCTCCAGCGCGTCGAGGTCCTCGCCCAGCCAGGAGCGGGCGCGCTTGGTGTCGCGGCCCGGGTGGTCGCCGAGGCGCCAGCCGCTGGGCTCGACGCGGGCGTACAGCTCGACGAGCATTCCGGCGGTGCGGCCGATCATGTCGGCGCCGGGGCCGCGGGCGGGGAGCTCGGGGAGGTGCGGGAAGTCCTCGAAGCTCCCGGTGACGGTCTTGGCGGCCTCTCGGGCGTCGCCGCCCGGGAGGGAGCCCACGCCGGTGGCGGGTCCGAAGCCGGTCTGGATGTTTTCGCTCACGCGAGAAGCGTACGCAGGTGGCGGCCGGGGAGTTTCGCCCCCGCCGCCCCTTCCCGTCCCTCCCCGGGGGCTGCGCCCCCGGACCCCCCTTCGGCCCTGAACGGGCCTCGTCCTCAAACGCCGGACGGGCTGGTGGTCACCGCCCCGGTCGGATCGTCAGGTCGTTGATCTCCGCGTCCGCCGGGAGGTCCAGGGCCGTCACGATGGTCGTGGCGACCGACTCGGGGTCGATCCAGCGGGTGGCGTCGTACTCCTTGCCCTCCTGCTGGTGGACCTTGGCCTGCATGGGGCTGGCGGTGCGGCCGGGGTAGACCGAGGTGACGCGGACGCCGGCGGCGTGCTCCTCGTGGCGCAGGGAGTCGGCGAGGGCCTTGAGGCCGTGCTTGGAGGCCGCGTACGCGGACCATTCGGCGTGGGCGTTCAGACCGGCGCCGGAGTTGACGAAGATCACGTGGCCCCGGCTCGCCCGGAGCTGGGGCAGGAAGTGCCGGGTCAGCTCGGCGGGGGCGACGAGGTTGACGTTGAGCTGGTGCCGCCAGGTCTTCGGGGTCAGCTCGCCGACCGGGCCGAGGTCGACCACGCCGGCGATGTGCAGGAGGGAGTCCACCTGCTCCGGGAGGGACTGGTGGGAGAAGGCCCAGGAGAGCCGGTCCGGGTCCGCGAGGTCCCCGACGAGGGTGCGGGCGCCGGGGAACCCGGCCGCGAGTTCCTTGGCCCGGCCCGCGTCGCGCGCGTGCAGCACGAGTTCGTCGCCGCGCGCGTGCAGGCGGCGGGCGACCGCCGCGCCGATGCCGGAGCCCGCTCCGGTGATCACATGTGTAGCCATGCCCGCCATGCTCGCATCATCGCGCGGTCACTCCGTGCCCAGGCTCTCCTCGAGGTACGCCATCGCGCCGACCGGCTCCTCGGCGAAGAACACCAGGTCGGTGAGCGGGCGGGGCAGGAAGCCCTCGTCCTCCATGCGGCGGAACTGCTCCTTGAGGCCGTCGTAGAAGCCCTCGGTGTTGAGCAGGACCACCGGCTTCTCGGTGTGCCCGTGCTTCTTCAGCTCCAGGATGTCGGTCGCCTCGTCGAGGGTGCCGGTGCCGCCGACCATGACGACCACCGCGTCGGCCTTCTCCAGCAGCAGCCGCTTGCGCTCGGCGAGGTCCTTGGCGACCACCATCTCGTCGACGCCGGTACGGGCCTTCGCCGCGAGGAACTCCACGGAGACGCCGCAGAGCCGGCCGCCCGCCTCGTGCACGCCGTCGGCGACGACCTTCATCAGGCCGGTGTCCGAGCCGCCCCACACGAGCGTGTGCCCGCCCTTGCCGAGCAGCCGCGCGAAGTCCCGCGCGGGCCCTGTGTAGCGTGCGTCGAGGTCGGCGGCGGAGAGAAACACACAGATGTTCACGGCCCCACAGTACGGGCCCGGTCGGACATCGCGGTCAGCCGCAGCTTGGACTGCCGGTGCGGCAGCTCCTCCCAGAGTGGTTCCAGATGCCCCAGGTGTTGAGTCCCTCCTGTTCGAGGATGTGCCGCTTGCCCAGGTCGGCGACGGCCGTGGCGACCGCCGCGCCGGTGTCCCGGCCGCCGACGAAGGAGACGCAGCCGATCTCGGGCGCCCGCACCAGCGCCTCGGACAGCTCGCCTCCGCCGCCGCTGACGAGGGTGACGGGAATCCCCTCGCGGGCGGCGAGCGCCGCGGCCAGCGTGAGGCAGGCGACGCCGCCGTCGGTGGGGGTCTTGGCGATGACCGCGTTGCCCGCCAGGGCCTGCACCAGCAGCGCGTGCGCGAGCACGCTCATCGGGTAGTTCCAGCTGGCGATGTTGGAGACGGGCCCGTCGAGCGGGGCCCGGCCGGCGAGCATCCCGTCGATGCCGTCGACGTACCAGCGCACGCCGTCGATTGCCCGGTCGACGTCCGCCTGGGCGAGCCGCCATGGCTTGCCGATCTCCCAGACGAGCAGCAGCGCGAGCAGTTCGCGGTGCTCGGTGAGGGCGTCGAGGGTGGCCGCGACGCGGGCCCGGCGCTCGGGCAGCGGGACGTGCCGCCAGGCCCGGTGCTGGTCGAGCGCGGCGCGCACGGCCTGCCGGGCGGTGGCCCGGTCCAGGCGTGGCGGGCCGGCGACGGGAGTGCCGTCGACGGGGCTGACGGCGGGCAGGGGCCGGCCGTCGGGCTGCCAGGCGGCGTTCCAGAGGTTGAGGACGCGGTCGTCCCGGAAGGCTTCGGGGGCGGCGGTGAGGCAGCGCTGCCAGGCGTCGGTCCAGGACGTGCCGGATTTGAGGGTGAGGGTGGGTGGCATGCGGTGGGCTCCGCTCTCGGTGCACGGTCGAGAGAAAGGGTGGCCCTCTTAGGGGCCGGTGACCTCAGCGGCCGTCGTTCAGGACGGCGAGCACCTGCTGGGCCGTCTCCGTGGGCGTGTGGCCGACCCTGACGCCGGCCGCCTCCAGTGCTTCCTGCTTCGCCCGCGCCGTGCCGGACGAACCGGAGACGATCGCGCCCGCGTGGCCCATGGTACGGCCCTCGGGGGCGGTGAAGCCCGCGATGTAGCCGACGACGGGCTTGGTGACGTGGTCGCGGATGTACGCCGCCGCGCGCTCCTCGGCGTCGCCGCCGATCTCGCCGATGAGGACGATCAGGTCGGTGTCGGGGTCGTCCTGGAAGGCGGCCAGGCAGTCGATGTGGGTGGTGCCGACGACGGGGTCCCCGCCGATGCCGACGCAGGTGGAGAAGCCGGTGTCCCGCAGCTCGTACATGAGCTGGTAGGTGAGCGTGCCGGACTTGGAGACCAGGCCGATCCGGCCGGGCTTGGCGATGTCGGCGGGGATGATGCCCGCGTTGGACTGGCCGGGGGTGATCAGACCGGGGCAGTTGGGGCCGATGACGCGGGTGCCCCTGCGGCGGGCGTGGGCGAGGAAGGCGACGGAGTCGTGGACGGGGATGCCCTCGGTGATGACGACCGCCAGGGCGATGCCGGCGTCGGCGGCCTCGGTGACGGCGGCCCTTGCGAAGGCGGGTGGCACGAAGACGACGGTGACGTCGGCGCCCGTCGCGTCCATGCCCTCGGCGACCGAGCCGAAGACGGGCACCGCCCGCTCGTCGAAGGCGACGCTGCGGCCCGCCTTGCGCGGGTTGACGCCGCCGACGACGTCGGTGCCGGCGGCGAGCATCCGCCGGGTGTGCTTCATGCCCTCGCCGCCGGTCATGCCCTGGACGAGGACCTTGCTCTCCTTGGTGAGGTGGATCGCCATGTCCGCTCTCCTCAGGGTGTGGTGGCGAGACGGGCGGCCCGGGCGGCGGCGCCGTCCATGGTGGTGACCTGTTCGACGAGCGGGTGCGCGTGCGCGTCGAGGACGGCCCGGCCGCGGGCCGCGTTGTTGCCGTCGAGGCGGACGACGAGCGGCTTGGTCAGCCGTACGGTGTCCAGGGCGCGGACGATGCCGTCGGCGACCGCGTCGCAGGCGGTGATGCCGCCGAAGACGTTGACGAAGACGGATTTCACGGACGGGTCGGAGAGGATGACCGACAGTCCGTCCGCCATGACCTGCGCGGAGGCTCCGCCGCCGATGTCTAGGAAGTTGGCGGGGCGGGCTCCGCAGCCGGCCACCACGTCGAGGGTGGACATGACGAGTCCGGCGCCGTTGCCGATGATGCCGACCTCGCCGTCGAGCTTGACGTAGTTGAGGCCCTTGGCGGCCGCGGCGGCCTCCAGCGGGTCGGTGTGGGTGTCGTCCTGGTCCCCCCAGCGTTCCTGGCGGAACCGGGCGTTGTCGTCGAGGGTGGCCTTGCCGTCGAGCGCCATGATCCGCCCGTCGCGGGTGCGGACCAGCGGGTTGACCTCGACGAGCAGGGCGTCCTCGCGGACGAGGACCTCCCAGAGCCGCACCAGCACGTCGACGGTCCGCGCCGGCAGTCCGGCGGCCTCGGCGATGCGGGCCGCCGTCGCCGGGGTGACGCCCTCGGCCGGGTCGACGGGGACGCGCGCCACCGCCTCGGGGCGGGTGGCGGCGACCTCCTCGATGTCCATGCCGCCCTCGGCGGAGGCGATGGCGAGGAAGCGGCCGGCCGTCCGGTCGAGGACGTAGGAGACGTAGAACTCCTCGGCGATGTCGACGGGCTGGGCCAGCATCACCGTGCCGACGGTGTGTCCCTTGATGTCCATGCCGAGGATCTGACGTGCCGTGAGTTCGGCGGCGGCCGGGTCGGCGGCGAGCTTGACGCCGCCCGCCTTGCCGCGTCCGCCGGTCTTGACCTGCGCCTTGACGACCACGCGGCCGCCGAGCCGGCGGGCGATGTCGCGGGCCTCCTTGGGCGAGCCGGTGACCTCGGCCCGGGGCACCACGATGCCGTGTTCTGCGAAGAGTTCCCTTGCCTGGTGTTCGTACAGGTCCATCTCGGCTCCTGTCTGCGAAGTCGCCGGAGGGTCCGGAGAGGGGCCGGGGAAGGGCGGCCGAAAAGTGCCGCGCACCCCCTGGACACCTCTCATCGGATGAGGGATAACAAGCTTCATACAGTATTCGTCGACTGTATGCAATGTACCGCGAGAGCGTTCCCCGCCCCCTAGGAAGGGACAAGGACTTCGCCATGCCCGACGACACCCAGGACGTCATCTCCGGCGGTCATCTCGTCGCCAAGGCACTCAAGGCCGAGGGCATCGACCGCATCTACACGCTGTGCGGCGGCCACATCATCGACATCTACGACGGCTGCGTCGACGAGGGCATCGAGGTGGTCGACGTACGGCACGAACAGGTGGCCGCGCACGCCGCCGACGGTTACGCGCGGCTCACCGGCAAGCCCGGCTGCGCCGTCGTCACCGCCGGTCCGGGGACCACCGACGCCGTCACCGGAGTCGCCAACGCCTTCCGCGCGGAGTCCCCGATGCTGCTGATCGGCGGTCAGGGAGCCCGCACCCAGCACAAGATGGGGTCCCTGCAGGACCTGCCGCACGTCGACATGATGAGCCCCATCACCAAGTTCGCGGCGACCGTGCCCGACACGGCGCGCGCGGCGGACATGGTGTCGATGGCCTTCCGCGAGTGCTACCACGGCGCTCCCGGACCCTCCTTCCTGGAGATCCCGCGCGACGTGCTGGACGCCAAGGTGCCGGCGTCGAAGGCGCGCGTGCCGCGGGAGGGCGCCTACCGGGCCTCGACCCGCTCGGCCGGCGACCCCGAGGCGATCGAGAAGCTGGCGGACCTGCTGGTGCACGCCGAGAGGCCGGCCATCCTGCTCGGCAGTCAGGTGTGG
This sequence comes from Streptomyces fungicidicus, assembly GCF_003665435.1. Lineage (NCBI taxonomy): Bacteria > Bacillati > Actinomycetota > Actinomycetes > Kitasatosporales > Streptomycetaceae > Streptomyces > Streptomyces fungicidicus. Next base: position 6,152,914 of record NZ_CP023407.1, on the reverse strand, counting down.
ACGACGCGGGGCACCGAGGCCGCCGTCGAGCTGGTGCGCACGCTCAACATCCCCGCGTACATGAACGGAGCGGGGCGCGGCACGCTCCCGCCCGGCGACCCGCACCACTTCCAGCTGTCCCGCCGGTACGCCTTCTCCCACGCCGACGTCATCGTGATCGTCGGTACGCCCTTCGACTTCCGCATGGGCTACGGCAAGCGCCTCTCCCCCGACGCCACCGTCGTGCAGATCGACCTCGACTACCGCACGGTCGGCAAGAACCGCGACATCGACCTCGGCGTCGTGGGCGACGCGGGACTGGTGCTGAGGTCGGTGACCGAGGCGGCCTCCGGACGGGTGAACGGCGGCGCGTCCCGGCGCAAGGAGTGGCTGGACGAGCTGCGCGCCGCCGAGCAGACCGCCCTGGACAAGCGGCTGCCGCAGCTGCGGTCGGACGCCTCCCCCATCCACCCCTACCGGCTGGTCAGCGAGATCAACGACTTCCTCACCGAGGACTCGGTCTACATCGGGGACGGCGGCGACATCGTCACCTTCTCCGGGCAGGTCGTGCAGCCAAAGTCGCCCGGCCACTGGATGGATCCGGGACCGCTGGGCACCCTCGGCGTCGGCGTGCCGTTCGTGCTCGCCGCCAAGCAGGCCCGGCCCGACAAGGAGGTCGTCGCGCTCTTCGGCGACGGCGCCTTCTCCCTCACCGGCTGGGACTTCGAGACCCTGGTCCGCTACGACCTGCCCTTCGTCGGCATCGTCGGCAACAACTCCTCGATGAACCAGATCCGTTACGGGCAGGCCGCCAAGTACGGCAAGGAACGCGAGCGGGTCGGCAACACCCTCGGCGACGTCCGCTACGACGAGTTCGCGCGGATGCTGGGCGGCCACGGCGAGGAGGTCCGCGACCCCGCCGACATCGGCCCCGCGCTGCGCCGGGCGCGCGAGTCCGGCAAGCCGTCGCTGGTCAACGTCTGGGTGGACCCCGACGCGTACGCCCCCGGAACCATGAACCAGACCATGTACAAGTGAGGTGCACGCCATGACCCCCAAGGCACTTGAGGGCATCCGCGTCCTGGACATGACGCACGTCCAGTCCGGGCCCTCCGCGACGCAACTGCTGGCCTGGCTCGGCGCGGACGTCGTCAAACTGGAGGCGCCCACCGGCGACATCACGCGCAAGCAGCTGCGCGACCTGCCGGACGTCGACTCCCTCTACTTCACGATGCTGAACTGCAACAAGCGGAGCATCACCCTGAACACCAAGACCGAGCGCGGCAAGGAGATCCTCACCGAGCTGATCCGGCGCTCGGACGTCATGGTCGAGAACTTCGGGCCGGGCGCCATCGACCGGATGGGCTTCACCTGGGACCGCGTCCGGGAGATCAACCCGCGAATCGTCTACGCCTCCATCAAGGGCTTCGGGGACGGCCCGTACACCGGGTTCAAGGCGTACGAGGTCGTCGCGCAGGCCATGGGCGGGTCGATGTCGACCACCGGCTTCGAGGACGGGCCGCCGCTGGCGACGGGCGCCCAGATCGGGGACTCGGGCACGGGTGTGCACGCGGTGGCCGGCATCCTCGCCGCCCTGCTGCAGCGGGAGCGCACCGGGCGCGGGCAGCGGGTGAACGTGGCCATGCAGCACGCGGTGCTCAACCTCTGCCGGGTGAAGCTGCGCGACCAACAAAGGCTGGCCCACGGTCCGCTCGCCGAATACCCCAACGAGGACTTCGGCGACGAGGTCCCCCGCTCCGGGAACGCCTCCGGCGGCGGGCAGCCCGGCTGGGCGGTCAAGTGCGCGCCGGGCGGGCCCAACGACTACGTGTACGTCATCGTGCAGCCCGTCGGCTGGAAGCCGCTGAGCGAGCTGATCGGCCGGCCGGAGCTGGCCGAGGACCCCGAGTGGGCGACGCCGGAGGCGCGGCTGCCCCAGCTGAACAAGATGTTCCAGCTGATCGAGGAGTGGTCCTCGACCCTGCCCAAGTGGGAGGTGCTGGAGCGGCTGAACGCCCACAACATCCCCTGCGGGCCGATCCTTTCGACCAAGGAGATCATCGAGGACCGCTCGCTGGCCGACAACGGGATGGTGGTCACCGTCCCGCACCCCGAGCGCGGCGAGTTCGTCACCGTCGGCAGCCCGCTGAAGCTCTCCGACTCCCCCGTGGACGTGCGCAGTTCCCCGCTGCTGGGCGAGCACAACGAAGAGGTGTACGTCGGCGAACTCGGCCTCGGTGACGAGGAGCTGCGCCTGCTCAAGTCGAACGGAGTGATCTGACGTGATGGCAGAGGACCGGGCGCCGCGGGTGCGTGCGCTGCTGGACTCGGTGCGCGCCGAGGGGCGCACCGCGCTCACCGCGCCCGAGGGCAAGGTGATCGCCGACGCGTACGGGATCTCCGTACCCGGTGAGGAACTGGCGACGGACGTCGACGAGGCCGTGGCGTGCGCGGCGCGGTTCGGCGGGCCGGTGGTGATGAAGATCGTGTCGCCGGACATCCTGCACAAGACCGACGCCGGCGGTGTGGTCGTCGGAGTGGAGGGCGCCGCGGAGGTACGGGCGGCGTTCTGCCGCATCGTCGGGAACGCGCGCGCGTACGCCCCGGACGCCCGGATCGACGGCGTGCAGGTGCAGGAGTTGCTGCCGGAGGGGCAGGAGGTCATCGTCGGCGCGGTCACCGACCCGACGTTCGGGAAGGTCGTGGCGTTCGGGCTCGGCGGGGTGCTCGTCGAGGTGCTCAAGGACGTCACCTTCCGGCTGGCGCCGGTGGAGGCCGACGAGGCGCTGTCGATGCTGGACTCCATCCGGTCGGCGGAGGTCCTGCGCGGCGTGCGGGGCCGGGCGGGCGTGGACCGGTGGGCGGTGGCCGAGCAGATCCGCCGGGTCTCCGCACTCGTCACCGACTTCCCGGAGATCGCCGAGGTGGACCTCAACCCGGTGATCGCCACGGCGGACGGCGCGGTCGCCGCCGACATCCGCGTGATCCTCTCCACCGGCACGCCGAAGGAGCGGCGGCGCTACTCGCGCGAGGAGATCCTCGCCTCGATGCGCCGGCTGATGCAGCCGCGTTCGGTGGCGGTGATCGGCGCGTCCAACGAGTCCGGCAAGATCGGCAACTCGGTGATGCGCAACCTCGTCGACGGCGGTTTCGCCGGGGAGATCCACCCGGTGAACCCGCGGGCCGATGACATCTTGGGCCGCAAGGCGTACAAGAGTGTCACCGACGTTCCCGGTGAGGTGGATGTGGCGGTCTTCGCGATCCCCGCCAGGTTCGTGGCCTCGGCACTCGAAGAGGTGGGACGCAAGAGGATCCCGAACGCCGTGCTGATCCCCTCCGGGTTCGCGGAGACCGGCGAGCACGGGCTCCAGGAGGAGATCGTGGCGATCGCCGAGCGGCACGGCGTGCGGCTGCTCGGGCCCAACATCTACGGCTACTACTCGACCTGGCAGGACCTGTGCGCCACGTTCTGCACGCCGTACGACGTCAAGGGACCGGTCGCGCTGACCAGTCAGTCGGGCGGCATCGGGATGGCCATCCTGGGCTTCGCGCGCACCACGAAGACGGGTGTGTCGGCGATCGTCGGGCTCGGCAACAAGTCGGACCTGGACGAGGACGACCTGCTGACCTGGTTCGGGGAGGACCCGCACACCGAGTGCATCGCGATGCACCTGGAGGACCTCAAGGACGGGCGCGCCTTCGTCGAGGCGGCACGGGCGACCGTGCCCAAAAAGCCGGTCGTGGTGCTGAAGGCCGGGCGTACGGCGGCGGGCGCGAAGGCCGCGGGCTCGCACACCGGGGCGCTGGCGGGCGACGACGCCGTGTACGACGACATCCTGCGGCAGGCGGGCGTCATCCGGGCACCCGGTCTGCACGACATGCTGGAGTACGCGCGCGCGTTGCCCGTGCTGCCCGCTCCGCGGGGCGACAACGTCGTGATCATCACCGGGGCCGGCGGCAGCGGGGTGCTGCTGTCGGACGCGGTGACCGACAACGGGCTGTCGCTGATGGAGATCCCGCCCGATCTGGACGCGGCGTTCCGGGAGTTCATCCCGCCGTTCGGGGCCGCGGGCAACCCCGTGGACATCACCGGCGGGGAGCCGCCGTCGACGTACGAGGCGACGATCCGGCTGGGCCTGGAGGACCCGCGCATCCACGCGCTGGTGCTCGGCTACTGGCACACCATCGTCACTCCTCCCATGGTGTTCGCCGAGCTCACCGCACGGGTGGTGGCGGAGTTCCGGGAACGCGGGATCTCCAAGCCCGTGGTGGCCTCGCTCGCCGGGGACGTGGAGGTCGAGGAGGCGTGCCAGTACCTCTTCGAGCGCGGTGTCGTGGCGTACCCGTACACCACCGAGAGGCCGGTGGCCGTGCTCGGCGCGAAGTACCGCTGGGCGCGCGCGGCCGGGGTGCTGGGGGGCGGTTCATGAGGTGAGCGAACCGGGGGGCCGGCCGGCGGTGCGCGTCGGCCGGCCCCGGGTCCCGAGCGCACACGAAAGGCATTGGACAGGGGGCGCTGGCCAGAACTTTCGACGCAAGGGGTGCAAACGACATGACAACCACCGATGTCACACGGGTCGCCATCCACCGGGAGGTGACCGACAGGAACGGACGCGTCTACCGCGTGGGCGAGTCCGACATCGACATCATGGGGCGCAAACGCAAGTGGATGGTGATCCTGCCCTGGATCGGCATGATGGGCATCTCCTCCGCCGAGTACGCGTTCGCGTCCGCCGAGAGCACGCTGCACGAGGCCCACAACTGGTCCAGCGGCAGCATCTACTGGATGATGACCGCCTGGATCTTCTGCCAGGCCGCGGTCGCCTTCCCGGCGGGGCGGCTGCGGGAGAACGGCAGACTCCCCGCGCGCTGGGCGATGATGCTGGGCTCGGTCGGCACACTGCTCGGCTATCTGTCCCTGGCGTACGCGCCGAACGTCGCGGTCGCCTTCATCGGCTTCGGCGTGTTCAGCGGCATGGGCGCCGGCATGGTGTACGCGACCTGCGTCAACATGGTCGGCAAGTGGTACCCGGAGCGCCGGGGAGGCAAGACGGGCTTCGTCAACGGCGGTTTCGCCTACGGCTCGGTGCCGTTCGTCTTCATCTTCCACGGCTACATGGACGGCTCCAACTTCCGCTGGGTGCTGGTCTCGGCGGGTGTGTTCCTCGCCGCCACGGTGGCTCTCGCCGGCTTCTACTTCCGGGACCCGCCGAAGAACTGGTGGCCGGCCTCCGTCGACCCGCTGAACCCGCCGGACGACCCCCGGGCACGGCGTTCGCTGGAGAAGAACCCCCCGGCCACCAAGCAGTACTCCCCGATGGAGGCCTGGCGGACCGGCCGGGTGGCGCTGATGTGGTTCTGTCTCGCCTGTACCTCGGGCGTCAACATCTTCGGCATCGCCTTCCAGGTGGACATCGGTGAGGAGGCGGGTTTCGCGGCGGGCGTCGTGGCCACCGCGATGTCGCTGAAGGCGATCGTCAACGGCACCGGACGCGGGGTCATCGGCTGGCTCTCCGACCTCTACGGCCGCAAGCAGTGCCTGCTCCACGTGTGCGCGATCCTGGGCCTCGCCCAGTTCGGCATCATCTGGTCGGCCGAGATCGGGAACCTGCCGCTGTTCCTGTTCTTCTCCGCCGTCTCCGGCTTCGGCGGCGGGGCCATCTTCCCGATGTTCGCGGCGCTGACGGCGGACTACTTCGGCGAGAACAACAACGCCACCAACTACGGGATGGTGTACAGCTCCAAGCTCGTCTCCGGGCTGGGCGCGGGCATGGGGGCCGTGGTCGTCGGCGCCTGGGGCTACAACGGCGCCTTCACCCTGGCGGGCTGCATCTCGATCTTCGCCGGGATCGTGGCGCTGTTCCTGCGGCCACCGGGACGTGACCGGGACAGGCGCGTCACGCCCAACCCCCGCCCGCTCGGCGAGGGATGATCCGGCGAAGCCCTCCCCCGCCGCACGGACCGGGCGGCCCCTCCCGCGGCATGGGAGGGGCCGCCCGGTCCGTGTTCCGGGTCAGCCGCGCCGCTTGCGCAGGGCCGCCATGTTGTCGTAGCTGATCTTGGCCTCGCGCAGCGACTGCGCGGGGTCGGTGGCGCTCGGCGAGTTGTCGTCCTCGACCATCGGGTTGCGGTAGTTGCGCTGGCCGACCCTCGAGAAGAACGTCGTGTAGTCGATGACGCCGGTGCCGAAGGGCACCATGTCGTAGCCCATGCCGTTGGTCGTGCTGACCACGCCGTCCTTGGCGTGGAACAGCGGGTAGCGCTTGTTGTTGCGGGCGACCAGGCCCGCCGGGTCGAAGACGCTCTTCCGGCTGGCGCCGTCGTGGGCGGTGTACGTGTGGAACTTGTACTGGGCGACGTGCGCCCAGAAGATGTCCATCTCCAGCCAGACGAGCTTCGGGTCGGTGACCTTCAGGAAGTACTCCAGCTTCCGGATCCCGGAGCTGCGGGTGGGCCGGCCCTGGTCGTCCAGCGGGCCTCCGTCGAGGAGGAAGCCGTAGGCGCTGTCGTGGTTGTGGGTGTACAGCTTGATGCCCTCGCGGCGGGCGATGGCGCCCAGGGCGTTCCACTTGTCGGCGGCCACGTCCCAGTCGGCGCGGTAGGAGCTGCCGGTGGGGTCGCCGCCGGTGCCCATGTGGTCCATACCGAGGATGTTGGCGATCTCGAGATGCTTCTTGAAGGTGTCCAGGTCCGCCGTGGTGAGCGGCCAGGAGGGCGGGATGAAGCCGTGGTTGCCCTGAGCGCGCAGGCCGTGCTCGTCGAGCCAGGAGCGCAGCAGCCTGGCTCCCTGCACGGTCTCCAGGTTGTCGCCGCCCGGCGCGTTGGCGTGCTGGCGGTAGCCGGCGAACTCCACCTGGCGGTAGCCGTGGCGGGCCAGCTGCTTGAACACCTCGCGGAAGCCGGAGGGCAGGTCGCTGGCGAGCGGGTCGCGGGCGGTGGCGTCACGGACGGTGTAGAGGATGATGCCGCGCTTGTGCGGCGGGACGAGCACCTGTCCGCCGCGGTCGTGGCCGTGGTCTCTGCCGCGGTCCTGGGCCAGGGCGGGGGCGGCGGCGAAGACGGGGGCCGCGACGGCCCCGGCGGCGACGGCGGTGCAGGTGCTGAGGAAGCGGCGCCGGTCCACGCCGAGGGTGCGGCGCAGTCCCTCGTCGGGGCCGCCGCCGGTGGTGTCCTCGGTGCGGGAGAGGTCGGGGTTCAGGGTCACGGGTGGCCTGCCTTCTCGGTCGTGGCCGGTTCCGGTCCCGCCGGGACCGGCCGTTGTCAGTGCCGTGTGTTTCACTCTCGGTAGTCGGATTCGTGGGGCCGCGCCGAGTGGTGCGTCAGCCGAGTCCGGCCAGCCGGAGCAGGAGTTGTTTCACGTCGGTGGCCGCGACGCGGTCTCCGACGGCGCGGGGGGTGGAGCAGATGAGGAGCGGACCGTCGTCGTCGCTCGCGGGGAGGCGGCCGTGGCTGCCCCTGATAGGTGAGGCGTCCAGGGGCACGACGGCCATGCGGTAGCGCATGCCGAGCTTCTTGCGCGCCAGTGCGGTGGCCGCCTTGACCTTGACGTAAGGGTCGAGGGGGTCCATGAAGAGTTCGACCGGGTCGTAGCCGGGTTTGCGGTGGATCTCGACGAGCTGCGCGAAGTCGGGAGCGCGGTCGTCGTCGAGCCAGTAGTAGTAGGTGAACCAGGCGTCGGGTTCCGCGACGGCGACGAGTTCGCCGGCGCGGGGATGGTCGAGGTGGTGGCTCTTCTTGCCCTCGTCGTCGAGGAGCACGTCGATGCCGGGCAGTCCGTCGAGGGCGGCGCGGGTGGCGTCGAGGTCCTCGGGGCGGCGCACGTAGACGTGGGCGAGCTGGTGGTCGGCGACCGCGAAGGCGCGGGAGGCCATCGGGTCGAGGTATTCCATGCCGTCCTGGGTGTGCACCTCGAGGAGGCCCGCGCGGCGCAGGGCGCGGTTGATGTCCACGGGCCGGTTCACGCGGGTGATGCCGTACTCGGACAGGGCGACGACGGTACGGCCCTCGGCGCGGGCGTCGTCGAGGAGCGGGGCCAGGGCGGCGTCGAGGTCGGCGGCCGCCCGGAGGGAGCGCGGGTCGTCGGGGCCGTAGCGCTGCAGGTCGTAGTCGAGGTGCGGGAGGTAGCAGAGCGTCAGGTCCGGGTGCCGGGTGCGCATGATGTGGCGGGTGGCGTCGATGATCCACTGGCTGGAGACCAGGTCGGCGCCGGGGCCCCAGAAGTGGAAGAGGGGGAAGGTGCCGAGTTCCTGGGTGAGTTCGTCGTGCAGTGCCGGCGGCCGGGTGTAGCAGTCGGGTTCCTTGCGGCCGTCAGCGTAGTAGACCGGCCGGGGGGTGACGGTGATGTCGGTGTCGGCGCCCATGGCGTACCACCAGCAGATGTTGGCGACGGTGTAGCCGGGGTGGGCGCGGCGGGCGGCGTCCCAGATCTTGTCGCCGGCGACGAGACCGTTGTGCTGCCGCCACAGCAGTACGTCGCCGAGTTCGCGGAAGTACCAGCCGTTGCCCACGATGCCGTGCTCCGAGGGCATGGTGCCGGTGAGGAAGGTGGACTGGGCGGCGCAGGTGACGGCGGGCAGCACGGTGCCGAGCGGGGCGCGGGAGCCGGACTGGCCGAGCCTCTTGAGGTGCGGCATGTGGTCGAGGAGACGGGGGGTGAGGCCCACGACGTCCAGGACGAGAAGGGGGGTGGGGTCGCTCATGGGAGTTCCTTCAGGCCGAGGTCCGTCAGCAGGTCGCGGGCCAGGGTGAGTTCGGCGGCGATGCCGTCGGCGAGCTGGGTGCGGCCGCGGGGGCGCAGCTCGGGCGGGAGCGCCTGCCAGGTGTAGGTCTCGACCTCGAGGTGGCGGGTGAGCGGGTGCGGGCCGCCGACGAGCCGGGTCAGGACGGACTTCAGGACGGGCAGGGTGGAGGTGAGGGGCGCGGCGGGGGCCGCGTGCAGCGGGACGTGGAAGTGGGCGCGCCAGGGGCCGGCGTCGGGCAGGGCGTCGCCGGACAGCGCCTCGTCGAGGTCGTCGGTGCCGCGCAGTCCCGCGGCGGTGGACGTGCGGGTCTGGTGCAGGAAGCGGGGTTCGGCGAACGCGGCCAGGGCCTCGCGGACCTCGGGGAGGTGGGGTTGTTCGGCGTGCAGGGCGGCGGAGAGCTGGGACTTGACCACGGGCACCCCGGCCCGGGTGAGGTCGTCCAGGGCGGTGTGCGGGTCCTCGAAGGACGTGGCGAGGTGGCAGGTGTCGACGCAGATGCCGACGCGGTCGTGGGCGATCGCGGTGAGCGGGGCGATGGCGTCCCGGGTGGTCTCGACGACGCAGCCGGGTTCCGGTTCCAGGGCGACGCGGATGGAGCGTCCGGTCAGTTCCTGGAGGGCGTCAAGGCGTTCGGCGAGGGTGCGCAGGGCGGTGCGTGCGGTCTCCGCGCGCCGCTCGTCGCAGGCGGTGCGCCAGGCGAGGGGCAGGGTGGAGATGCTGCCGTCGGTGACGTCGTCGGGGAGCAGCCCGGCGAGGACGCGGGCCAGGGAGGTGGTGTGTTCCAGGCGCTCGGGGTCGGCCCAGTCCGGTGTGTAGACGCGGTACTTGACCTCCTCCGCGCCGAAGCCCTCGTAGGGGAAGCCGTTGAGGGTGACGACCTCGAGGCCGCGCCGGTCGAGTTCGCAGCGCAGTCCGCGCAGCGCGGACGGGTCGGTGACCAGGGCGTGGGCGGCGTCCTTGGCGAGCCACAGGCCGATGCCGAGCCTGTCCCGGCCGAGGCGGCGGCGGACCGGCTCGCAGTGGTCGCGGAGCTGGGCGAGGACGCCGTCGAGGGTCTCGGCGGGGTGGACGTTGGTGCAGTAGGCGAGGTGGACGGTGGAGCCGTCGGGGTGGCGGAAGCGCATCGCTCACGCCCCGCCGCGCAGGATGGAGTTGCCCTCGTGGGTGGCGCCGGACGGGGTGACGTCGAGTTCCAGCCGCCCGCTGAGCCCGTAGAAGGCGACGGGGTTGCGCCACAGCACCCGGTCCACGTCGTCCTCCGTGAAGCCCTCGGCGAGCATCAGGTCGCCGACCTTGCGGGTCTTGAGCGGATCGCTTCTGCCCCAGTCGGCCGCGGAGTTCACGAGGACCCGCTCCGGGCCGTACTCACGCAGCAGGGCGACCATCCTGGTCTCGTCCATCTTGGTGTCGGGATAGACGGAGAAGCCGAGCCAGGCGCCGCTGTCCTTGGCCTCCTCGACGGTGGTCTCGTTGAGGTGGTCGACCAGGACCCGGTCGGCGGGCAGGGCGGACTCGCGGACGACGTCGAGGGTGCGGCGCAGGCCGGCGAGCTTGTCGCGGTGCGGGGTGTGCACCATCGCGGGCAGGCCGTGATCGGCGGCGAGCTGCAGCTGGGCGGCGAGCGCGGTGTCCTCGGCGGGGGTCATGGAGTCGTAGCCGATCTCGCCGACGGCCACCACGTTGTCCTTGACGAGATACCGGGGCAGCGCGTCGAGGACGGGGGTGCAGCGGGGGTCGTTGGCCTCCTTGGGGTTGAGGGCGAGCGTGCAGTGGTGGGCGATGCCGTACTGGGCGGCGCGGAAGGGTTCCCAGCCGAGGAGGGAGTCGAAGTAGTCCAGGAAGGAGGCCGGGGAGGTGCGGGGCTGGCCGAGCCAGAAGGCGGGTTCGACGACGGCGCGGACGCCCGCGGCGTACATGGCCTCGTAGTCGTCGGTGGTGCGCGACGTCATGTGGATGTGGGGGTCGAAGATGCGCATCAGGACTCCTTGCCGTGGGGGTCGTCCGGGCCGCGCGGCGGGGCGGCGGGGGCGGACGGGGCGGACTCGGTGAGGGCCAGGACGCGGTGCAGGTCCGCCGGGACGGGGCGGCCGGCGGCGGTGCGCTCCGCGGCGTAGTCGCCGAGCATCCGGGCGAGTTCGCCGTCGCCCCGGGCGCGCCGGGCCAGGTCCGACACCTGGTCGAGGGCGACCCCGGTGAACAGGCACTTCAGCACCGCGTGCCGCCAGGCGTGGGCGTCCAGGTGCCGGGCGGCGTAGGGGCCGAGGGCGGCGGCGACGAGCCGGGTGTCGTTGGTGCGCAGGGCGTCCTCGACGAGCGGGAGGGCGTCGGGGCGGCCGGGCACGAGGTGCGGCAGGGCGTGCAGGACGGCGCGGCGTTCGTCGGCGGTGCCCTGGAAGTAGACGCGGGTCAGGGCGTCGGCGTCGGCGTGCGCCGCGTGCAGGATGAGGACGCGGGCGGCGTCGGCGTGGGCCGGGCCGCAGCGCCGGCCGGCCTCGGCCAGGCGCAGTTCCCACACGGAGATGGGGCCGTGGGTGCCGGGGTGGGCGGCGGCCTCGTCGAGGGCCTGGTCGAGCCAGGCGCGGGCGGCTCCGCCCAGCCGCGCGGAGAGGAGGCGGCGCAGTTCGCCGGGCGGGATCAGCGCGGGGGTGGTGCCGTCACCGGGGGTCGCCCGGTCGCCGGTGGTGTCTGCCTCCGGGGTGGCGCGGGGGCGGGTCATGGGGTTCTGCTCCCTTCGGGGGTTGCGGAGGGATCGCCGTGCGGTGCGGCGGAGGCGGCGGCGCGGTGGAGGAACGGCAGGGAGCGGGCGGCGAAGTGGGGGCCCGCGTGGGAGTGGCGGGGCAGTTCGACGACCGTCAGGCCCTGGTAGCCGGTGGCGCCTAGGGCCGCGAGGACGGGCGGGAAGTCGATCTCGCCGTCTCCGAAGGGGAGGTGTTCGTGGACGCCTCGGCGCATGTCCTCGATCTGGACGTGGCGCAGCCAGGGGGCGGCGTCGCGTACGCAGTCGGCGGGAGGGAGGGGTTCGAGGCACTGGCAGTGGCCGATGTCCAGGGTGAGGCCGAGGGGCTCGGGGTCGCCGAGCGTGCGGCGCAGGTGGTGGAAGTCGGCGAGGGTGGCGAGCAGGTGGCCGGGTTCGGGTTCGACCGCGAGGGGGATGCCGGCGGCGGTGGCGGCGTCGAGGACCGGGGTGAGCGTCTCGGCGAGGCGTTTCCAGGCGGTGTCCTCGTCGGTGCCGTCGGGGACGACGCCGCTGAAGCAGTGCACGGCGTGCGCGCCGAGGTCGGCGGCGACACGGATCGCCTGTACGAGGAGGCCGGCACGGCGGGCGCGGTCGTCCGGGTCGGCGTCCAGCAGGGACGGGCCGTGCTTGCGGCGGGGGTCGAGCACATAGCGGGCGCCGGTCTCCACGGTGACGCCGAGCCCGAGCGCGTCCAGCCGGTGCGCGACCCGGCGGGTGCGGGCGGCGAGGTCCGGGGCGAGCGGGTCGAGGTGCATGTGGTCGAGGGTGAGCCCGACTCCGTCGTAGCCGAGGTCGGCGAGGAGGGCGAGGGCGTCGTCGAGCCGGAGGTCGGCGAGACCGTTGGTGCCGTAGCCGAAGCGGAGGGAGGCGCCGGCGCTCCGGCTCTGCTCGCGGTCCGGGTCGGCGCCCGGGTTCCGGCGCGCCGGGCGGACCCGGCCGCCGGTCAGGTCCCGGCTCGTGTCCTGGGCCGGGGTCCGTCCGTCCACGCTCGTCTCCGGGCGCGCGGGATCGGCGGTGCCGTCGCCGCTCGCGCCCTGGTCCGGGGTCCGCGTCATGTGATGCTCACCTTCCTCATGCCGGCCCGCCTCGCGAACATCCGTCCGGCCGGGGCGAGGGCCGCGACCAGGAGGGCCGTGGCGGCCGCGCCGGAACGGGCGGCGAGCGCGGCCTGGAGCGGGATCGTGGCGCGGATGCCGCCGCCGACCGCGCGCTGGGTGAGCGGGGGTGACGGGTTGAGCGTGGCGTGGAGGTAGGGGCGGGCTGCCGTGGCGGCGTAGGCGGCGCCCAGGGCGGTGGCGAGGGCGCCGGAGGTTACGGGCGGCCGCCCGGCGGGGGCGGGGCCCGGCAGGCCGGGGGCGGCTGCTGCCCGCCGGCCTGCCGGGAGTCGGGTGCGGCGGCGGGTCACCAGACCGGTCAGCGCCCCCGTCGTCGCGAGGGCCGCCAGCGGGGCCAGGGCCGAGCCGCCGGTGGTCTCCCGGCGGGAGACGGCCGTGACCGCGAGGGTGTGCGTGCCCAGCAGCGCGGCGGACGGGAGCGCCGCGCGGGTGCCTCCGCCGGTGGCCGCCGCGCCCAGGAGCAGGTCGAGTCCGCGGGCGGCGGCCATGGCCACGGGACCGGCGGGCGTGTGCTTCAGGGCGAGGTCGTAGGCCCAGACGGTGGCCGCCAGGGGCGCGGCCACCGCGAGGGCGGGACGTCCCGCGCCGGCCGCGAGCGCCAGGCCGGCGCCGGTGAGGGCACCGGCGGCGGCGAGGGCGGCGGCCGGGCGGATGCGGCCGGACGGCAGCGGGCGGTGCGGGCGCTCCACGGCGTCCTCGGCGCGGTCGGCCCAGTCGTTCAGGGCCATACCGGCCTCGTACAGGCAGAGGGAGGAGCCGATGGCGAGGAGGGTCCGGGGGCCTGGACGCGCCCCGGCCGCCGCCGCACCCGCCAGTGCGTCGCCGGGAACGGTGAACAGCGCGGGCACCCGCAGCAACTCGGCCCAGGCGACCGCGCGGGGCCGGACGGTACGGGAGGCGGCGCCGCCACGGGACGGTGCGCCCCCTCCGGGGAGCGGCCCGTCCGCCGGTGCGGGCCCACCCCGCACGGGTGCCCCCCGCCCGGACACGCCCTGAGCCGCCCCACCCGCCGCCCACCCACCGCGCACGGGCACGCCCTGCGCGGGCACGTCCTGTACGGGTCCAGCCTGCTCCGGGTCGCCGGGTGCGGGCCTGTCCCGCGAGCCCTCGGCCGAGGTGCGCGCGGCCCGCATGTGCGCCGACGGTCCAGGCCTACCCTGCACGGACATGTCCTGCGCGAGCTCCCCCTGCTTCGGATCGCCCGGCGCGGGCCTGTCCCGCGAGCCCTCGGCCGATGCGCGCACGGCCCGCATGTGCGCGGACGGCCCGGGCGTACCGCGCACGGCCGGGTTCCGCGCGGGCCCGCCCGGCGCGGGCCCGTCCTGCGCGCCCGGGGTCGCGGGGCTCATCGGTGTGCCTCGTGTGTCTCGGCGTCGTCCCGCAGGCGGCCGGCGAAGCGTTTCAGCTCCGTGTACTGCTCGGCCAGTGACGACGGACCGTCCCCGACCGGGTCCTTGAAGTAGAAGCCCAGTTCGCCCAGCGGACCGGTCAGGCCCTTCTCCCGGGCGCGGACGGCCAGCCGGGCCAGGTCGAGGACGAGCGGGGCGGCGAGCGCCGAGTCGCAGCCCTGCCAGATGGTCTGCAGGATCATCCGGGAGCCGAGGAAGCCGTCGAAGGCGATGTGGTCCCAGGCGGTCTTCCAGTCGCCCAGCGCGGGCACGTCGTCGATGTGGACCTCGCCCTCGGGCGCGGCCCCGAGGGTGTCGGCGAGGACGCGTTCCTTGCCGGCGTTCTTCGCCGCCGCGGCGGCCGGGTCGGCCAGGGCCGCGCCGTCGCCGCCGCCCAGCAGGTTGGTGCCGGACCAGGCGCGCACGGCGAGGGCGCGCTGCAGGAACATCGGGCCGAGCACGGAACGCAGCAGGGTCTGCCCGGTCTTGCCGTCACGGCCCGCGTACGGCAGGCCCGAGGACTCGGCGAGCGCGGCCAGCGCGGGGTGGTGCAGGCCGGTGGAGGGGGTGAAGTTGACGTAGGGGCAGCCGGCGCGCAGGGCGGCCGCCGCGTAGAGGGAGCTGGGCGGCAGCGAGCCGTCGGCGGGGGCGGGTTCGGTGGAGGCGACGTTCACCACCACGGCGCCCGCGAGGCCCTGGCGGGCGACGAAGTCGCGGATGTCGGCGGCGAACACGTCGATCCAGTCGTCGTCGCCGCGGACCGGGCCGCCGTCCGTGTCACCGTCCGTGTCACCGGGCAGGGGGCCGCCGGGCCTGATCTCCCGGTCGGCGGCGACGAGTTCGGCGTGCACGGCGGAGGGGAGGCCGTGCGGCAGGACGCCGCCGGCGGCGAGGTGTTCGGCGCGTTTGGGGAGCGGGCAGTCGACGGTGTCGTGGCCGCCGAAGACGAGCGACGACAACGACGGCAGACCGCACGAGGTGAAGGGATCGGTCTCGGTGACCATGCCGGTCGGCGGGTGGAGTCCGGCGGCGACGGCGGCGCAGCCGGCGATCGCGGTCGTGGCGACGGATCCGCGCGCACCGATGAACCAGACGCCGTGGCGGGGGGCCGGGGAGGGGGTGGGGAGGGACGGTTCGGCGGACATGGGCAGCCTCCTTGTCGTACGCGAACCTGGTGCGAGCGCCGGGAGGGGGGACGAGCGGGGTGCCGGGCCCGGGGGCCCGGCGGGGCGGCGGGCGGAGGTCCGGCGTCCTCCGCCCGCCGCCGTTCGGGTGGCCCTTAGGAGGGCAGTTCCTTCAGCTGGATGTTCCGGAAGGAGACCTGGTCGCCGGCGCCGTGGTTCTGCAGGCCGATGTAGCCGTCGGTCAGGCTCCGCTCGGGGTCCTTGTTGGTGAAGTCGTTGATCTTGACTCCGTTGAGGAACACCTGGAGGCGTTCGCCCTTGACCTTGATCTCGTAGGAGTTCCACTGGCCGGGCGGACGCAGCACCTGGTCACGGGCCTTGATGTTGGCTGACTTGAACGAGTAGACGGAGCCCGTGGTGCGGTCGGCCGCGTCCGTGGCGTCGATCTGGATCTCGTAGCCCTTGTTCACCGCGGACCAGGGGTCGTCGGAGGCCGGGAAGCCGACGAAGACTCCGGAGTTGTCGTCGCCCCGCATCTTCCAGTCGAGCTTGAGGGAGTACGACTTCAGCTCCTTGGCCTGGTACCAGAGCAGGCCCATGCCGCCCTCGGACTCCAGGGTGCCGTCCTTGACGTTGAACTTGCCGGGGCCGGCCTGCTTCCAGCCGTCCAGGGTCTTGCCGTTGAAGATGTCCCGGTAGCCCTTGGCCGGCTTGCAGTCCGCCTTCACCTGGCCGGTGGCGTACTGCAGGCCGCCGAGCAGATGGGTGCGGAAGGCCTCGTCGGCGTACGACTCCTTGGTGTGGCCTCCGCCGGTGTAGAAGGAGCGGCCGCCGCCGTAGCTCTGGCACCAGGCGATCGGGTGGTCGCCCTTCATGGAGCCGCCCTGGTACGTGGTCTCGTCGAGGGTGGCGAGGACCTTGGCCTGCTCACGCGGGTTGGTGCGGTAGTTGTACCACTCGTCGGTGCGCTCCCAGGCGTCGTCCAGGTGCGCGGTGGAGGGGTGGTCGTGGTCGTGGACGCGCACGGTGGCCTTCTGGATGGCCGGGTGCGAGTCGAAGTAGGCGCCGACGAGGCCGCCGTAGAACTCCCAGTCGTACTCGGTGTCGGCGGCGGCGTGGATTCCCATGTAGCCGCCGCCGTTCTTGACGTAGTTCTCGAACGCCTTCTGCTGGTCGGCGTTGAGGACGTCACCGGTGGTGGAGAGAAAGGCCACCGCGTCGTACTTGGCGAGGTTGGCCGTGGTGAACTGTCCGGCCTCCTCGGACGCGGTGACCGAGATGCCGGCCGGGGCGCCGAGTTCCTTCAGCGCGGCGACGCCCTGCGGGATGGAGTCGTGGCGGAAGCCGGCCGTCTTGGAGAAGACCAGGACCTTCTTGCCGGCCTTGAACGGCTCCTTGGAGAACTCGAAGTCGTCCACGTCGTACAGCGCGCCGTCGCCGCCCCGGAAGACCAGGTAGATCTCCGTGCTGCCCTTCGGCAGCGACCGCAGCGGCACGTCGACGTCCTGGAACGTCTCCCAGCCGCCGGTCGGCGGGATGTACGCCGAGCCGTGCAGCTTGCCCTCGGGCGAGCCGGTGCGCAGCTCGATGAAGCCGCCGGCGCCGCCGGAGGAGGCGCGGACGGTCATCTTCTTCTGCCCGTCGAACCTGTAGGGGCTGAAGGAGATCCAGTCGCCGTCGTTGATGTCGCCGACGGTCTTGCCGCCGTTGGCGCCGGTCTTGTCGATCACTGACACGCCCTGCTGGGCGGAGAAGTGCTCGGCCTGGCGGTGCAGCGGCTGGAGCACGGTGCGGGCGGTGCCGGTCAGTGCCTCCTGGCCGTTCGCCCCGCCGTCGGTGTAACTGGCGCCGACGACACCGTAGATGTTGGCGTTGGGGTCGTGACCGCCGTCGCCGGCGGGCGGCTTGAGGGTGCCCTCGCAGCCCGTCTCACTGGTCAGTTCGTGGGCGTGGGAGTCGTGGCCGAGGCTGTAGGCGACCTTGACCCTGGAGCAGTCGATCTTCTCCTCGGGGTCGGTGACGGTCACCTTGAACGGGACGGGCTCGCCGAAGGCGGCGAGGCTGCCGTTGCCGGGGACGTCGATTTTCACCTTGGGCTCGGTGTTACCGACGACGATCCGGACGCTGGCGTTGCCGGTGTTGCCCTCGGGGTCCTTCGCGGTGAAGGTCGCGGTGTAGGTGCCGACCTTCTTGTACGTGTGGGTGGGGGTGAGTCCCTCGCCCTTGGTGCCGTCGCCGAAGTCCCAGCCGTAGGTGAGGTCCGGGGAGTCGGCGTCCTTGGCGGTGGCGATGAACTTGACCTTCAGTCCGGCGGCGCCGGAGGTCTTGTCCGCGCCGACCTCGGCGATCGGGGAGAAGCCGTCCTCGGCGTTCTCGATCCGGTACAGCGCGGAGTTCTCGTCGCCCTGGAACCAGGAGACACCGTAGTCGAGGACGTAGAGCGCGCCGTCGGGGCCGAAGTCCATGTCCATGATCTGGGTGCCGGTCCACGGGAAGTCGTTGATCTTCGCGACCGTGCCGTCGCCGTTCTGCTCGATGCGCTTGATCCAGCGGCGGCCGAACTCACCCGCGAAGAAGTCGCCGTCGTACGCCTCGGGGAACTTCACCGAGGAGTCGAGGTCGGGGTCGTAGCGGTAGACCGGGCCGGCCATCGGGGACTCGGAGCCGGAGCCGAACTCGGGCACGGAGCCGCCGTCGTAGGGGATCCAGGCGGCCTGCGCGGGCGGCAGGTCGACGAGACCGGTGTTGTGCGGGGAGGTGTTCTTCGGGGCGGCGCAGTCGAACTTCTCGCCGGAGGCGCCGGTGGCGAAGTCGTAGTCGGTGTAGGCGTCGTTGTCGCCGGTGCAGAACGGCCAGCCGAAGTTGGCGGCCTCGGTCACCTTGGCGAACTCGACCTGTCCCGCCGGACCACGGTTCGGGTCGGCGGCTCCGGCGTCGGGGCCGTAGTCACCGACGTACACGGTGCCGGTCTCTTCGTCGACGCTCATCCGGAACGGGTTGCGGAAGCCCATCGCGTAGATCTCGGGGCGGGTCTTCTCGGTGCCCGGGGCGAAGAGGTTGCCCTCCGGGACGGTGTAGGAGCCGTCCTCGGCGACCTTGACGCGCAGGATCTTGCCGCGCAGGTCGTTGGTGTTGCCGGAGCTGCGGCGGGCGTCGAAGGCCGGGTTGCGGTTCGGCCGGTCGTCGATCGGCGTGTAGCCGTCGGAGGAGAAGGGGTTGGTGTCGTCGCCGGTGGACAGGTAGAGGTTGCCCTCGGCGTCGAAGTCGATGTCGCCGCCGACGTGGCAGCAGGTGCCGCGGGAGGCCGCGACGTCCAGGACCTTCTTCTCGCTGGCGGTGTCCAGCGTGCCGTTGGCGTTGAGGACGAACCGGGAGAGGCGGTTGACGCCGTCGAACTTCGCGAAGTCCTCGGCGGTGCCGGTCTCCGGGGCGTCGCCCGCGGGGGTGTCGAGCGGCGGGGCGTAGTAGAGGTAGATCGCCCGGTTGTTCTCGAAGTCCGGGTCGACGCCGACGCCCTGCAGGCCCTCCTCGTCGTGGCTGTAGACGTCGAGCCTGCCGGCGACCTTGGTGACGCCGCCCTGGTCGGTGAGGCGCAGTGTGCCGTCGCGCGAGGTGTGCAGGACGCTGCGGTCCGGGAGCACAGCGAGCGACATCGGCTCGCCCATCTCGGGCTCGCCCTTGGCGAGCGGTACCTGCTGGAACTGCCCTTCGGCGGCGGCCGGTTCGTCGTGCTCCGGATGGCCGGGGTGGGCGCCGGCGACGGTGGCCGGGGTGCCCACGGCCAGCAGCAGGCCGGTGAGCAGGGCGAGCGGGGTGCGAAGTCTGGGACGCCTCGTGGGGGTGGTGGACGTGAGTTTGCTTCTGTGCACGAAGTCCCTCCGGGAACGGGGTGGTGCCGTACGGATCGGGTGCGGAGACGTGCGGTGCGTGCGGGCGCCGGGGTGCGCCGTCACCCCGGAGGCGTGGGTGTCCTGAACACTTCAGGGACGGTAACCGCGTTCTTCCGGGGCGAACACCCCTTGGAGCGGGACCGGTTGAACTTTTTCCCAACTCAGGACAAAGCGGGATACGGGCAGGTGGGACCCGGGGACCGGCGGCTGCGCCGGTCCCCGTTCCCGGCCTGCCGCCGGGTGCTGCGGTTCAGCTGTTGAACGCGGCGTCGAAGGACGCGCTGGGCGGCTCGAAGTCGAACGCCTTGAGGCGGGTGAGGGCCTCGGGGGCGCCCTGGAGCCGGTCCATGCCGGCGTCCTCCCACTCGACGGAGACGGGGCCCCCGTAGTCGATGGAGCGCAGCATGCGGAAGACGTCCTCCCAGGGGACGTCGCCGTGGCCGGCGGAGACGAAGTCCCAGCCGCGCCGCGGGTCGCCCCACGGCAGGTGGGAGCCGAGGCGGCCGTTGCGGCCGTCGAGGCGCCTGCGGGCCTCCTTGCAGTCGACGTGGTAGATCCGGTCGCGGAAGTCCCACAGGAAGCCGACCGGGTCCAGGTCCTGCCAGACGAAGTGGGAGGGGTCGAAGTTGAGGCCGAAGGCCGGCCGGCGGCCGACCGCCTCCAGGGCGCGTACGGTCGTCCAGTAGTCGTAGGCGATCTCGCTGGGGTGCACCTCGTGGGCGAACCGCACGCCCTCGGCGTCGAAGACGTCGAGGATGGGGTTCCACCGCTCGGCGAAGTCCTCGTAGCCGCGCTCGATCATCGCCTCGGGGGCGGGCGGGAACATGGCGACCAGGTGCCAGATGGCGGAGCCGGTGAAGCCGATGACGGTGTCGACGCCGAGCAGGGCCGCGGCGCGCGCGGTGTCCTTGATCTCGGCGGCGGCCCGCTGCCGTACGCCCTCGGCCTCGCCGTCGCCCCAGATGCGGTCGGGCAGGATGGCCCGGTGGCGTTCGTCGATGATGGCGTCGCAGACCGCCTGACCGACCAGGTGGTTGGAGATCGCCCAGCACTTGAGGCCGTACTTCTCCAGGAGCTGGTGGCGGCCGGCCACGTAGGACGGGTCGGCCAGGGCTTTGTCCACCTCGAAGTGGTCGCCCCAGCATGCGAGTTCGAGGCCGTCGTAGCCGAAGTCGCGGGCGAGTCGGCAGACCTCCTCCAGCGGCAGGTCCGCCCACTGGCCGGTGAACAGGGTGAAGTTGCGCGGCATCCGTATCCGTCCCTCTCAGGCGGCGATCGGTGTGTAGACGGAGTTCTTCTCGGCGCTCTCCTCCACCGCGGCCAGGACGCGCTGCACCTGGAGTCCGTCGGCGAAGGAGGGTTCGGGGCCCCGTCCCTCGGCCACCGCGTGCACCAGGTCGCGGGCCTGGTGGACGAAGGTGTGCTCGTAGCCGAGGCCGTGGCCGGGCGGCCACCAGCCCTCGAGGTAGGGATGGTCGGGTTCGGTGACCAGGATCCGGCGGAAGCCGGCGTGGGTGCCGGGCTCGGTGCCGTCGTGGTACTCCAGCTCGTTGAGCCGCTCCAGGTCGAAGGCGAGCGAGCCGCGCTCGCCGTTGAGCTCGATGCGCAGGGCGTTCTTGCGTCCGGTGGCGTACCGGGTGGCCTCGAAGGAGGCGAGGGCGCCGGAGGTGAACCGCCCGGTGAACAGGGCGGCGTCGTCGACGGTGACCTGTCCGGTCCCGGCCGTCGAGACGGCGGCCAGGCCGCTGCTGGGCGCGGAGGGCAGCGGCCGCTCCCGTACGAACGTCTCGGTGATCGCGGAGACGCCCGCGAGCCGTTCCCCGGCCAGGTACTGCGCCAGGTCGACGATGTGCGCGCCGAGGTCGCCGAGCGAACCGGAGCCGGCCTGCTCGCGGCGCAGCCGCCAGGTCAGCGGGAACTCCGGGTCCACCAGCCAGTCCTGCAGGTACGCGACCCGCACGTGCCGCAGCCGCCCGATCCGGCCCTCCCCCACCATGCGCCGGGCCAGCGCGGTCGCGGGGACCCGGCGGTAGTTGAAGCCGACCATCGCCAGCCGGCCGTGCGCCGCCGCCGCTTCGGCGGCACGGGCCATCGCCTCGGCCTCCTCCACGGTGTTGGCGAGGGGCTTCTCGCACAGCACGTGCTTGCCCGCGGCGAGCGCGGCGAGCGCGATCTCGGCGTGGCTGTCGCCGGGGGTGCAGATGTCGACGAGGTCGACGTCGTCCCGTTCGACCAGGGCGCGCCAGTCGGTCTCGGTCTCCGCCCAGCCGTACCGGCCGGCCGCCGCGCGCACGGCGTCGGCGTCCCGGCCGCAGATCACGGCCAGTTCGGGGCTCAGCGGCAGGTCGAAGACGCGGCCCGCGGTGCGCCAGCCCTGGGAGTGGGCGGCGCCCATGAAGGCGTAGCCCACCATGCCGATGCGCAGCGGTGGCTTCCCCGTCGGAGCCCCTTCGGACGCTTGCGGCTGTGCCATTCGGATGTCCTCCTCGTCGTCGTGGCGGGCGGGGGTGGACCCCGCCCGGGGGGCTGGTCAGGCCCGTGGGGCGGGGCTCCTCACTTGAAGCCGGTGGACATGTACTGGTCCACGTTGTCCTTGTCGACGACGGCCGAGTAGCAGGTCACCGACGAGGGGATCTCGAACTCGGCGAGGCCGCCGACGCCCTTGCCCTGGCCGAGGGCGCGGGCGAGGTCGATCGCGGATGCCGCCATGGTCGGCGGGTACAGGACGGTGGCCTTCAGGACACCGTTGTCGGCCTTGATGGCCTGGAAGGCGGAGAGCGCGCCCGCTCCGCCCACCATCAGGAACTCGTCGCGCCCGGCCTGCTCGATGGCGCGCAGCGCGCCCACGCCCTGGTCGTCGTCGTGGTTCCACAGCGCGTCGATCTGCGACTGCGCCTGGAGCAGCTGGGCCGTCTTGGCCTGGCCGGACTCGACGGTGAACTCGGCGGCCTGGCGGGCCACCTTCTTGATGTTGGGGTAGTTCTTCAGCGCGTCGTCGAAGCCCTGGCTGCGCTGCTTGGTCAGCTCCAGGTTGTCCAGTCCGGCCAGTTCGACGACCTTGGCGTTCGGCTTGTCCTTGAGCTTCTCGCCGATGTAGTGGCCGGCGTTGAGGCCCATGCCGTAGTTGTCGCCGCCGACCCAGCAGCGGTACGCCTGCGGGGTGTTGAAGATCCGGTCGAGGTTGACCACGGGGATGCCGGCCCGCATCGCCTTCAGGCCGACCTGGGTGAGCGCCTTGCCGTCGGCGGGGAGGATGACCAGGACGTCGACCTTCTTGTTGATGAGGGTCTCGATCTGGCCGATCTGCTGGGCGGTGTCGTTGGAGCCCTCGGTGATCTCCAGGGTGACGTCGGAGTACTTCTCCGCCCGCTTCTTGGCGTTGTCGTTGATGGCGTTGAGCCAGCCGTGGTCGGCCTGCGGTCCGGCGAAGCCGATGGTGACCGGCTTGCCGGGCTTGTCGTCGGCGGCGGGCTGGTCGTTGGCGGCCGGCTTGTCGTCGCTCGACTCGTTGCTGGTGCAACCGGTGACGAGGGCGCCGGCGGACACGGCGGCCGCTCCGAAGAGCAGACCTCTGCGGCTGGTGAACTCTGGCATGGCGGTGAACCCCTTCTTCAGGTCGTGCTCGCGGTACGGCGCTGGACCAGCACGGCGGCGACGATGATCGCGCCCTTGGCGATCTGCTGGACGTCGCTCTGCAGGTTGTTCAGGGCGAAGATGTTGGTGATCGTGGTGAAGATCAGGACGCCGAGGACGGAGCCGACGATGGTGCCGCGGCCTCCGGTGAGGAGCGTGCCGCCGATGATCGCGGCGGCGATGGCGTCGAGTTCGTAGAGGTTGCCGTTGGTGTTCTGGCCGGAGCCGGCCAGGACGATCAGCAGGAAGGCGGCGATGCCGCAGCACAGCCCGGACAGCAGGTAGAGGTAGAGCCGCTGGCGGCGTACGTCGATGCCGGCGAGCCGGGCGGCCTCCGCGTTGCCGCCGACGGCGACGCTGCGGCGGCCGAAGGTGGTCCGGTTGAGGACCAGCCAGCCGATGACGGTGACCGCGGCGAACACCAGGACCAGCGGCGGGATGCCGAGCACGTAGGAGTCGCGCTCACCGAGGTCGAGGACGCCGTCGACGGTGACGATCTGCGTCCGCCCGTCGGTGATCTGCAGGGCGAGACCGCGGGCGGAGGCGAGCATGGCGAGGGTGGCGATGAACGGGACCATCCCGCCGTACGCGATGAGCACCCCGTTGACCAGCCCGCAGCCCAGTCCGACGAGGACGGCGGTGAGGAGGATGCCGCCGAAGCCGTACTCCTGGGTGGCGACGGTGGTGGCCCACACCGAGGCGAGGGCGACGATCGCGCCGACCGACAGGTCGATGCCGCCGGAGATGATGACGAAGGTCATGCCGACGGTGACGACCCCGATGACGGAGGCCTGGGTGAGGACGAGCTGCAGGTTGCGGGTGTCCAGGAACTGGTCCGGTTTGGTGATGCCGCCGATGAGGATCAGTGCGGCGAGCACGCCGAGCAGTGACAGCGTGCGGACGTCGGCGCGGAACAACACGGCGCGCCAGGCGGGCGTTTCGGCGGCCGACGGCACCTTGTCGGTGCTGTCCCGCGGCGGGGAGACGGGCTGCGTCATGACGCCGGGCTTCCTTCCATGACCAGGTCGAGTACACGGTGTTCGTCGAGTTCGCGGGCGGGCGCGGTGTGGACGACGCTCCCCTCGCGCAGCACCAGGACGCGGTCGGCGAGGCCGAGCACCTCGGGCACCTCGCTGGAGACCAGCAGCACCGCGAGGCCTTCGTCCGCCAGCCGGCGGACGACCGCGTACAGTTCGGCGCGGGCGCCGACGTCGACGCCGCGGGTGGGTTCGTCCAGGAGCAGCACCCGGCAGCCGCGCAGCAGCCAGCGCGCGAGCACGGCCTTCTGCTGGTTGCCGCCGGACAGGGTACGCACGGGCACGTCCGGGTTGTCGGGCCGCAGGGACAGTTCGCGGACCGCCGCGCGCGCCGCCCCCAGTTCGGCGCCGCGGTCGATCCAGCCGGCCCTGGCGAAGCGGGACATGGAGGAGACCGACACGTTGCGGGTGACGGACTCCAGCATGAGCAGGGCCTGCGCCTTGCGTTCCTCGGGGGCGAGGCCGAGTCCGGCGCGCACGGCGGCCCGTACGCTGCCCGGCTTCAGGGGACGCCCGTCGACGAGGACCCGGCCGGTGTCGGGCTTGCGGGCGCCGTAGACGGTCTCCAGGATCTCGGAGCGTCCCGAGCCGACCAGTCCGGCGAGTCCGACGATCTCCCCGGGGCGCACCTCAAGGTCGAGCGGGGCGAACTCCCCGGCGCGCGACAGCCCTTCGACGGTCAGCACCGGTTCGCCCGCGGGGGCGGTGGCGGGCCGCTGCGGGAAGACGTACTCGACGTTGCGTCCCGTCATCAGCGCGACCACCTCATGGGTGGGCGTCGACTTCGCGGGCAGTCCGCCGGCCACGGCCCGTCCGTCCTTCAGCACGGTCACCCGGTCGCCGATGCGCCGGATCTCCTCCAGGCGGTGCGAGATGTAGACGACGGCTACCCCGTCGGCGGTGAGGTCGCCGACGATGCGGAAGAGGTTGTCGACCTCGTCCGGGTCGAGGGCGGCGGACGGCTCGTCCATCACGATGAGCCGTACGTCGTGGGAGAGCGCCCGGGCCATGGACACGATCTGCTGGTGCGCCGCGGAGAGTTCACCGACCAGCCGGGCGGGGTCGATCTCGGGGTGTCCGAGCCGTTCGAGCAGCCGGGCCGTCGACGCCTTGGCCGTGCCCTTGCGGACGACGAAGCCGGCGGCGGTCGGCTCGTGGCCCAGGTGGACGTTCTCGGCGACCGACAGGTGCTCCACCAGGTCGAGTTCCTGGTAGATGGTGGCGATGCCGAGGCGCATGGCGGCGATCGGCGAGCGCAGGGTGACGTCCTCGCCGCGCCAGCGGATGGTGCCGGTGTCGGGCTGGTGGGCGCCGGCCAGCACCTTGATCAGGGTGGACTTGCCTGCGCCGTTCTGGCCGAGCAGGCAGTGCACCTCGCCGGCCTGGACGTCCAGGTCGACGCCGTCCAGGGCCCGGACTCCGGGGAACGACTTGGTGATGCCGGACATGCTGAGCAGCGGTGGTTGTGGTGCCATGCGGATTCCCCTCGGCGGGCGTGCGGGGCCGGTGTCAGGGCGTTCCCCTCGCGGGGCAAGCGTTTTCAGGCAGGGCGGAGCAGGGCGGTGGCGATGCCTGGAGCGGGTGGGCTGTTCCGGTGACGGGGCACGGACGGTGGTGCGGACGCGCGGTGGAGCAGGTGCGGTGGAACGCGGTGGAGCTGCTTACGCGGGTGAGAACAGGTGGTCGCTGATGAGCCGGGCCGCGCCGATGACTCCGGCGGTGGGTCCCAACTCCCCGAGCACGATGGGCAGGTTGCCCGTGGCGAGGGGCAGCGAGCCGCGGTAGACCTGGGTGCGGATGGCGGCGAGCAGGGTGTGGCCGAGGCCGGTCACCCCGCCGCCGATCACCACCAGGCCGGGGTTGAAGAAGCTGACCAGGCCGGCGATGACCTGGCCGGTGTGGTTGCCGCCCTCACGGATCAGGTCGAGGGCGGTGGCGTCACCGGCCGCCGCGGCGGCGGAGACGTCGACGGCGCTGAGCGTGCCGTGTGCCTCCAGCCGGTTCGCGAGTTCGGTGGAGAGCCGCTGCTCGGCGGCCTCCGTCGCGTCCCTGGCGAGGGCCGCGCCGGAGAAGTGCGCCTCCAGGCAGCCCCGGTTGCCGCAGGCGCACGGACGGCCGTCGGGCACGGCCTGGATGTGCCCGATGTCGCCCGCGCTGCCCGTCGTGCCGCGGTAGACCTCTCCGCCGACGACGATGCCGCAGCCGATGCCGGTACCGATCTTGACGCAGAGGAAGTCGGCGACGGTGCGGGCGACGCCCGCGTGCTGCTCCCCCATGGCCATCAGGTTCACGTCGTTGTCGACCATGACCGGGCAGCCGAGGTCCTGGCTGAGCGCCTCCCGCACGGGGAAGCCGTCCCAGCCGGGCATGATCGGCGGAGCCACCGGGATGCCCTCGGGGAAGCGGACGGGGCCCGGGACGCCGATGCCGGCGCCGTCGAACCCCTCCGCGAGCCCCGAGGCCCTCAGCTTCGCCGCCATGGACAGCACCTGCTCGAAGACCGCGACCGGCCCCTCGCGTACGTCCATGGGCTGGTTGATGTGCCCGAGGATCTCCAGCTCGGCGTTGGTGACGGCGACGTCGACCGAGGTCGCGCCGATGTCGACGCCGAGGAACCTCAGATGCGGGTTGAGACGGATGTTGTGGGAGCGCCGGCCGCCGCGCGAGGCGGCGAGTCCGTCGGCCACGACGAGTTCCGTCTCCAGCAGCCGGTCCACCTCCACGGCCAGCTTCGACCGGGAGAGGTCGACCTGGTCGCCCAGCTGGGCACGGGAGTTGGGTCCTCCATCACGCAACAGCCTGAGCAGTCGCGCCTGATGGGCGTTCGCGGGTCGCGCTGTCATGCGTCTCACGAGCCCCTCCCCGCCTCTGCCGGCCTGTGCGCGCCGGATTCCGGCCACGTGTGTGGCGTGCTTTCGAATGGGAAAGTAGCAGCGCCTGCCGGAGGTGGGAAGAAGTCGCGCAGGAATTGGCCCCTACTTTTTCCACTCACAGGACAAAGAAGCCCGCGCGGTGCCCGGCGAATGGGTGGAGAAGGGGTGAAAGCGGGCGGTCCGGTCCGGTCAGGACGTCACGCGCGCGTGGTACGAACGCCGGGTGTGCTCGGTGTGTTCGCGCATCAGCCGGGTGGCCAGTTGCCCGTCGTGGGCCGCGATGGCCGCGATCAGCTCCCGGTGCTCGACCCAGGACTGCCCGCCGCGCTGCCGGGCCACGGGCGTGTAGTACCAGCGCACCCTCCGGTCGACCTGGGCGGCGAGTTCGGCGAGCACCGCGTTGCCGGCCAGCTCCATGACCTTGGCGTGGAAGCGGGCGTTGAGGACGACGGCGGCGTCCACGTCGTCCGCGTCGACCGCCGCGAGCCCCTCGGCCAGGATCTTCTCCAGTGCCTCGACTCCCGCGGCGTCGGCGTTGCCCGCGGCCAGCCGGGCCGCCTCCGCCTCCAGCAGCGTGCGCACGGTGAGGAGCTGGTCGGCCTCCTCCTCCGTCGGCTCGTGCACGAACGCGCCCTGCGCGGGCCGCAGATCGACCCAGCCCTCGGTGTTGAGCCGCTGCAGCGCCTCCCGCACCGGCTGGCGGGAGACGCCCAGATGGCCGGCGAGCTCGCTCTCCACGAGGTGCTGCCCCGGCCGCAGGGCGCGGGTGGTGATGAGTTCGAGCAGTGCCTCGTAGACCCGGTCGCGCAGCGGGCCGGGCCGTTCGAGCCTGGGCACGGCACCCTGGGGCAGTCCGGTCGGCAACATCGCGGTCCCCCTCCTCGGCGACTGCGCGCACCGCCGTGTACGCCGGTGCACCGCGCGCCAGTAGTGATTGTCTTTCGTCTACAGTCTACGGCGCACGAATACCAGGGAACCGGGGAGTCGGCCTCGTCACACCCCTGCGGTGGACGGCCCGGCGGCGTTCACGGGCAGCGCACGACCTGCCCCGCGTACGACAGGTTCCCGCCGAAGCCGAACAGCAGCACCGGGTCACCGGTCGACACCGCGCCCTGTTCGACGAGCTTGGAGAAGGCGAGGGGGATGCTCGCGGCCGAGGTGTTGCCGGACTCGGTGACGTCGCGGGCGACGACGGCGTTGACGGCGCCCAGCCGCCGCGCCAGCGGCTCGATGATGCGCAGGTTGGCCTGGTGCAGCACCACCGCGGCCAGGTCCGCGGGCGCCAGCCCCGCCTTCTCGCAGGCCTGACGGGCCACCACCGGCAGCTGGGTGGCCGCCCAGCGGTAGACGCTCTGCCCCTCCTGGGCGAACCGCGGCGGTGTCCCCTCGATCCGCACCGCGTGCCCCATCCCGGGCACCGAGCCCCACAGCACCGGGCCGATCCCCGCCGGCGCGTCCCCGTCGCCCGCGGTCACCGGGTCGCAGGCCTCCACCACGGCGGCGCCCGCCCCGTCGCCGACCAGGACGCAGGTGGTGCGGTCGGTCCAGTCGGTCACGTCGGTCATCTTGTCGGCGCCGATGACCAGCACCCGGCTCGCGCCGCCGGCCCGTACGGCGTGGTCGGCGGTGGCGAGGGCGTGGGTGAACCCGGCGCACACCACGTTGATGTCCATCACGGCGGGCCCGGGCATGCCGAGGCGCGCCGCGACCCGGGCGGCCATGTTGGGCGACCGGTCGATGGCGGTGGACGTGGCGACCAGCACCAGGTCGATCTCGGCGGGTGTCCGGCCGGCCGCCGCCAGCGCCTTGGCGGCGGCGTGCGCGGCCAGCTCGTCGACCGGTTCGTCGGGGCCGGCGATGTGGCGGGTGCGGATGCCCACCCGGCTCGTGATCCACTCGTCGCTGGTGTCGACCATGCCCGCCAGGTCCTCGTTGGTGAGCACCCGGGCGGGCTGGTAGTGGCCGACGGCGACGATGCGCGAGCCGATCATGGGTGGGTCCCCCTCGGTGGTCGGATGCGGGATGCACCAGTCTGATCAGTGACTCACCGGTACGAGGGCAGGTGAAGCGACAGGAAACGTGGGTGCGGATTGTCGAATTCCGTCAGGCGCCGGGCGGGCCCTGCGGACCGCCCGGGACGCCTAGGGCCTCTCGTTCGGATCACCCGGTGAACAACTGCGTCGCCTTCCGTACGAGCTCGTACAGCCCGTAGGCGAGCGGCACTCCCACCCACAGCCAGGAGAAGGCGATCAGCCCCCGGCGGCCGGGGTCAGACGGACTTGGGCTGTTCTCGCCGCTCATCGGCGTCCTCCTTCGATGTGCCGGGTCCCGGTTCGTGGTGACGGGGGTGGACGGGCCGGACCAGCTCGTTGGCGACGAAGCCGACGACGAGCAGCCCGATCATGACGATCAGCGACACCCCGTACAGGTCGGAGCCGTGCCGGCCCGCCTCCTCCTGCCGGTCGGCGACCCAGTTCACGATCAGCGGGCCGAGCACGCCGGCCGTGGACCAGGCGGTGAGCAGCCGACCGTGGATCGCGCCGACCTGGTAGGTGCCGAAGAGGTCCTTCAGATACGCCGGGACGGTGGCGAATCCTCCGCCGTAGAAGGAGAGGATCACCAGCGCGCACAGCACGAACAGCGGTTTGGAGGAGTCGCCGAGCAGCGCGATGAGCGCGTACATCAGCGCCCCGACGCCCAGGTAGACCCGGTAGATGTTCTTCCGGCCGATGAGGTCGGAGGTGGTGGACCAGCCGATGCGTCCGGCCATGTTGGCCGCCGACAGCAGGGCGACGAATCCGGCGGCGGCGGTCGCCGACACCGGCGTGGAGGTGTCGGCGAAGAAGTCGGTGATCATCGGGGCGGCCTTCTCCAGGATGCCGATGCCCGCGGTGACGTTCATGGTGAGCACGATCCACAGCAGCCAGAACTGCGGGGTGCGCACGGCGGAACGGGCCGAGACCTGCGGCCCGTCGAGCGCGGCGGTCCCGCCGGCCGCCGGGCGGGTGCCGCGCGGGACCCGCACCAGCACCACGCCGAGCAGCATGAACACGGCGTACGTCAGTCCGTGCACGAGGAACGCGAGCGCGATGCCAACGTTGTCGGAACCGAAGGACTCGAGCATCTGCGCCGACCACGGCGAGGCGATCAGCGCGCCGCCGCCGAAGCCCATGATGGCGATGCCGGTGGCCATGCCGGGCCGGTCCGGGAACCACTTGATGAGCGTCGAGACGGGCGAGATGTACCCGATGCCGAGGCCGATGCCGCCGACGAAGCCGTAGCCGAAGACGATCAGCCAGTACTGCTCGGTGGCCGCGCCCAGCGCCGAGAGCAGGAAGCCGGAGGAGAAGCAGACCAGGGCGACGGTCATCGCCCAGCGGGGTCCCCGCCGTTCGACGAGGGTGCCGCCGAACGCGGCCGACAGGCCGAGCATGACGATGCCGAGCTGGAACGGCAGCGCGCTCTGGGTGCCGCTCAGGCCGAGCGCGGACTCCAGCGGGGGCTTGAACACGCTCCAGGCGTACGCCTGGCCGATGGAGAGGTGGACGGAGAGGGCGGCGGGGGGCACGAGCCAGCGGCTCCAGCCCGGCGGTGCGACGGGGGGACTCATGAGTCCCCAACCGTAGGGACGGATGGGGCCCTTGAGAAGACGGTTCAACAGACAACCACCGGTGCTGCACAAAGCCTTGCTGGGGATCCCTCCATACTGTAGACAATATTTCGTCGACCAAGTCGGCCGAGCACACCGAGCCGACCCGGATGCGGCGGCTCCCAGCAGTTCCTCGGTATCCCTCGACCGGACGGAGCTCCCCCCGCCATGAAAGTCGCAGTCCTCGGCGCCGGGGCGATCGGCGCCTACGTCGGTGCCGCGCTCCACCGCGCGGGCGCCGACGTGCATCTCATCGCCCGTGGACCGCATCTGGCGGCCATGAGGCAGTACGGAGTACGGGTGCGCAGCCCGCGCGGCGACTTCACCGCGCGTCCCCACGCCACCGACGACCCGGCCGAAGTCGGCCCGGTGGACTACGTGTTCCTGGGTCTGAAGGCCAACTCGTACGCGGCGTGCGGGCCGCTGATCGAGCCGCTGCTGCACGGCACCACGGCGGTCGTGGCCGCCCAGAACGGCATCCCCTGGTGGTACTTCCACCGGCACGGCGGCCCCTATGACGGCCGCCGCCTGGAGAGCGTGGACCCGGACGGCGCGGTCAGTGCGGTGCTCGCGCCCGAACGGGCCGTCGGCTGCGTCGTCTACGCGGCCACCGAACTCCAGGAGCCGGGCGTCGTACGGCATGTGGAAGGCACCCGGTTCTCGATCGGCGAGCCCGGCCGCGGTGTCTCCGCGCGCTGTCTGGCGCTCAGCGAGGCGATGCGGGCCGGCGGGCTGAAGTGCCCGGTCGAGCCGGACCTGCGCAACGACATCTGGCTGAAGCTGCTGGGCAACATCTCCTTCAACCCGATCAGCGCCCTCGTGCGCGCCACCATGCGGCAGATGTGCCTGCACGGCGGCACCCGCCAGGTCATCGAGACGATGATGACCGAGACGCTGACGGTCGCCGGCGCCCTCGGCTGCGACGTCGGCGTCTCCATCGAGCGCCGGCTCGCGGGCGCCGAGAAGGTCGGCGACCACCGCACCTCCACGCTCCAGGACCTGGAGCGCGGCAAGCCGCTCGAACTCGACGTCCTGCTCGCGGCAGTCGTCGAACTGGCGGAGATCACCGGTGTCCCGGTGCCCACCCTGCGCACCGTGCACGCCCTGTCGGACCTGCTCGCACTGAGGAGCGCGGCATGAGGAAACGCGACCGGAGCCCGAAGACCTACACCCGCCTCACCCACCCCCTGGTCCGCGACGCGCGCGACGCGCCGTTGCGCCGGGCTACCTGGGAGGAGGCCCTGGACCGGACCGCCCGGGGCCTGGCGGCGGCGCGCGGCGCGTTCGGGATGTTCTCCTGCGCCCGCGCGACCAACGAGATGAACTACGTGGCGCAGAAGTTCGCCCGGGTGGTGATGGGCACCAACAACGTCGACTCCTGCAACCGCACCTGTCACGCCCCGTCCGTCGCCGGTCTGTCGGCCGCGTTCGGCTCGGGCGGCGGCACCTCGTCGTACGAGGAGATCGAGCACACCGACGTCATCGTGATGTGGGGCTCCAACGCCCGCTTCGCGCACCCGATCTTCTTCCAGCACGTGCTGAGGGGCGTCCACAACGGCGCCCGGATGTACGCGGTCGACCCGCGCCGGACCTCCACCGCCGAGTGGGCGGAGAGCTGGCTCGGGCTGAACGTGGGCACCGACATCCCGATGGCCCACGCGATCGGCCGCGAGATCATCCACTCGGGCCTGGTCAACGAGGCGTTCGTACTGCGGGCGACCACCGGCTTCGAGGAGTACCGGGCACTCGTCGAGCCGTGGACGCTGTCCCTCGCGGAGAAGGTGACGGGCGTGCCGGCCGCCGCCGTCCGCGAACTGGCGCACGCCTACGCCCGCGCCGAGCGCGCCCAGCTCTGCTGGACGCTCGGCATCACCGAGCACCACAACGGCACCGACAACGTCCGCGCCCTGATCAACCTCTCCCTGCTCACCGGCCATGTCGGCCGCTACGCCTCGGGGCTGCAGCCGCTGCGCGGCCAGAACAACGTGCAGGGCGGCGGCGACATGGGCGCGATCCCCAACCGCCTGCCCGGCTTCCAGGACATCCTCGACGGCGGCGTCCGGCTGAAGTTCGAGTCCGCCTGGGACACCGTCATCCAGCCGCACTACGGGCTGAACCTGACGGAGATGTTCGAGGCGATGGAGGACGGCTCGCTGCGCGCCGTCTACTGCATCGGGGAGAACCCGGCCCAGTCGGAGGCGGACGGCGAACAGGCGGTGCGCCGGCTCAGGGAGCTGGACTTCCTGGTGGTCCAGGACATCTTCCTGACCAAGACCGCCGAGCTGGCCGACGTGGTCCTGCCGGCCACCGCCGGCTGGGCGGAGACCGAGGGGACCACCACCAACAGCGAGCGGCGGGTGCAGCGGGTCCGCAGGGCGGTGACGCCGCCGGGCGAGGCCCGCGAGGACATCGACATCCTCTGCGAACTGGCCGCCCGGCTCGGCCACGACTGGAAGTACCCGGACGCCGAGGCGGTCTGGAACGAACTGCGCTCGGTCTCCCCCGACCACTACGGGATGACCTACGAGCGCCTGGCGGAACACCAGGGCATCCAGTGGCCCTGCCCCCACACGGACACGCTGGAACCGCCCTACCTGCACGGCAGGCTGTGGGAGACGGACCCGGAACGGCGCGGCAGACCGGCGCCGTTCGGGATCGTCCGGCACGACCCGCCGGTCGACCTCACCGACGAGCAGTACCCGATCCGGCTGACCACGGGCCGACGGCTCGACTCCTACAACACCGGCGTGCAGAGCGGCGGTTACGCCTCCCCCCTGCGGCGCGGCGAGTACGTGGAGCTGTGCCCGGAGGACGCCGAGCGGTACGGCGTCGTGGTCGGCGAGCGGGTGCGGGTGACCTCGCGGCGCGGTTCGGTGCTGGCCCCGGTGTGGGTGGACACGGGACTCCGTCCGGGGCTCGCGTTCATGACCTTCCACTTTCCCGACGAGGTGGACACCAACCGGCTGACGATCGAGGCGAACTGCCCGATCGCGGGGACGGCGGAGTTCAAGGCGTCGGCGATCCGGATCGAGAAGGTGAGTGCCAGTGGACCTGCGCTTCGGTGACAGCAAGCCGACGGACGAGGAACGCGCGGCCGTCGACGCCCTGCTCGGTCCCCCGGAGTCGTCCTGGGAGGGCGCCGACCGCTCCGACGCGGACCTCAGATGGGCCCGGGGAGGCCGCGAGGCCCGCAACCGCCGCGACCTGCTGCTTCCCGGGCTGCACGCGGTCAACGACCGGGTCGGCTGGATCAGCGAGGGCGCCCTGGACTACCTGTGCCGCCGCCTCACGGTCCCCCCGGCCGAGGCGTACGGCGTCGCCACCTTCTACGCGATGTTCTCCGTCCGCCCCCGCCCGGCGACGGTTCTGCACGTGTGCACGGACCTGGCCTGCACGGCGGCGGGAGCGGCCGGGCTGTGCGCGGACGTCGAGTCCCGCCTGGCCCCGGGGTCCGGCGTCCAGGTGGAACGCAGCGCCTGCCTGGGTCTGTGCGAAAGGGCACCGGCGGCCTTGGCAATCCGGGCCGGTGAAACAGCCCGTCCGGCGTTCGAGGACGAGGCCCGTCCAGGGCCGCAGGGGGGTCCGGGGGCGCAGCCCCCGGGGGAGGGGAACGGGAAGGGGCGGCGGGGGCGGACAACACAAAGGTCCACAGCCGTATGCGCCCCGGCCACCCCCGACACGGCGGTTCGAGCAGCCACCGCCCCCGAGACCGCACCCCCCGAACCCCCGCCCGCCACCGCCGTCCCCCAGGCCGGGGACCCCGCCCTCACCCTCCTTCGCCGCGTCGGCACGGCCGACCCCGCCGACCTCGACGACTACCGGGCCCACGGCGGCTACACGGCCCTCCGCCGCGCCTTCGCCCTCGGCCCCGCGGGCGTCATCCGCGAGGTCACCGACTCCGGCCTCACCGGCCGCGGCGGCGCCGCCTTCCCCACCGGCCGCAAGTGGCAGGCCACGGCCTCCCAGCCGGACCACCCGCACTACCTCGTCTGCAACGCCGACGAATCGGAACCGGGCACCTTCAAGGACCGTGTGCTCATGGAGGGCGACCCGTACGCCCTGGTCGAGGCGATGACCATCGCGGCCTACGCGACCGGCGCGCACCGCGGCTACCTCTACCTCCGCGGCGAGTACCCCCGGGCGCTGCGCCGCATGGAGCACGCCATCGGCCAGGCCCGCGCCCGCGGCCTCCTCGGCGACGACGTCCTCGGCCAGGGCTACGCCTTCGACATCGAGATCCGGCGCGGCGCGGGCGCGTACATCTGCGGCGAGGAGACCGCGCTCTTCAACTCCATCGAGGGCCACCGGGGCGAGCCCCGCTCCAAGCCGCCCTTCCCGGTGGAGAAGGGCCTGTTCGGCAGGCCGACGGCCGAGAACAACGTGGAGACCCTGGTCAACGTCCTGCCCGTCCTCACCATGGGCGCCCAGGCCTACGCGGCGATCGGCACCGGGAAGTCCACCGGCCCCAAGCTGTTCTGCGTCTCCGGCAGCGTGGCCCGCCCCGGCGTCTACGAGCTCCCGTTCGGCGCCACCCTGGGCGAACTCCTGCGGCTCGCCGGCGTACGGGACAACCTCAGGGCGGTCCTCCTCGGCGGCGCGGCCGGCGGCTTCGTACGCCCCGACGAACTGGACATCCCCCTCACCTTCGAAGGCACCCGGGAGGCGGGCACCACCCTCGGCTCCGGAGTGGTCATGGCCTTCGACGACACGGTGCCGCTCCCCCGCCTCCTGCTGCGCATCGCCGAGTTCTTCCGCGACGAGTCGTGCGGCCAGTGCGTCCCCTGCCGGGTCGGCACCGTACGCCAGCAGGAGGCGCTGCACCGGATCGCCGACCGCACCGGCGACGGCGCCGCCGACGACATCGCCCTGCTGCGCGAGGTCGGCCGCACCATGCGGGACGCCTCGATCTGCGGTCTGGGCCAGACCGCGTGGAACGCCGTGGAATCCGCCATCGACCGTCTGGGAGCGTACGAATGACCGTGACACCGCTGGGGATCCCGCGCCGTCTGCTGGAGTTCACCCTGGACGGAGAGCCGGTCCGGGCGCCCGAGGGGTCGACGATCCTGGACGCCTGCCGGGCCGCGGGCAAGGACGTCCCGACGCTCTGCGAGGGCGACACCCTCACCCCGAAGAACGCGTGCCGGGTCTGCGTGGTGGAGGTCGAGGGCTCCCGCACCCTGGTCCCCGCCTGCTCCCGCAGGGCCGAGCCCGGCATGGAGGTGCGCACCGGCACCGAGCGGGCCCGGCACAGCCGCAAGGTGGTCCTGGAACTCCTCGCGTCCTCCGTCGACCTGTCGACGACTCCCCGGGTCGCCGGATGGCTCAAGGAGTACGAGGCGAAACCGGACCGCTTCGGCCCGGACGCGGCCCGCGTCGACGAGGAGCCGAGGGTCGACAACGACCTGTACGTCCGGGACTACGGCAAGTGCATCCTCTGCTACAAGTGCGTGGACGCCTGCGGAGACCAGTGGCAGAACACCTTCGCCATCTCGGTCGCGGGCCGCGGTTTCGACGCCCGGATCGCGGTCGAGCACGACGCCCCGCTGACCGACTCGGCGTGCGTGTACTGCGGCAACTGCATCGAGGTCTGTCCCACGGGGGCCCTGTCGTTCAAGTCGGAGTTCGACATGCGGGCGGCGGGTACCTGGGACGAGTCGCGGCAGTCGGAGACGACGACCGTGTGCGCGTACTGCGGTGTGGGCTGCAACCTCACCCTCCATGTGCAGGACAATGAGATCGTGAAGGTCACCTCGCCGCACGACAATCCGGTGACCCACGGCAATCTGTGCATCAAGGGCCGCTTCGGGTACCAGCACGTACAGAACCGGGACTGATCGGGACTGAGGGAACATGGGACGAGTCACGGAACGACGCAAGGTGCTCCGCATCCGGGACGGAGCGGTCTCCAGCCGCCCCGACACGCTCGTCGCCGAGGAACCCCTGGAGATCAGGCTGAACGGCAGGCCCCTCGCCATCACCATGCGCACACCGGGCGACGACTTCGCGCTGGCGGCGGGCTTCCTGGTCAGCGAGGGAGTGCTCGCGACCGACGCCGACCTGCGGAACATCGTCTACTGCGCCGGGGCGACCGCCGACGGGACGAACACCTACAACGTGGTCGACGTGAAGACGGCCGACGGCGTGGTGATCCCCGACATCACGCTCGAGCGCAACGTCTACACCACCTCCTCCTGCGGTCTGTGCGGCAAGGCCAGCCTGGACGCCGTGCGCACCACGACCCGCCATCCGATCGCCGACACCCCGCCGCTGCGCGTGGGCCCCGAACTGCTGGCGGGCCTGCCCGACCGGCTGCGCGCCTCCCAGCGGGTCTTCGACCGCACCGGCGGCCTGCACGCGGCGGCCCTGTTCGACGAGGACGGCGAGCTGCTGGACGTACGGGAGGACGTGGGACGGCACAACGCGGTCGACAAACTGGTCGGCCGTGCCCTGCAGGACGGGCGCCTGCCGCTGTCCCGGACCATCCTGATGGTCTCCGGCCGGGCCTCGTTCGAACTGGCGCAGAAGGCGGTCATGGCCGGCATCCCGATGCTGGCCGCGGTCTCGGCGCCGTCGTCGCTGGCGGTGGACCTGGCGGCGGAGACGGGCCTGACGCTGCTGGGCTTCCTGCGGGGCAGCTCCATGAACGTGTACGCGGGTGAGGACCGCATCGCCCTGCGGGCCGCGGCCGCCCGGGGCTGACCGGTCTCCCCCGCTGCACGGCGGCGGGGGCCCCGCCGGCGGGGAGCGCCCCCTGCGCCGCGGGGCCCCGCCTCGGACCTCGCCGGGCGCCGCCGTCCGGCCATGACGTGCGCCGGCGGGCGCCTGGAGGCGCTCAGCCGGGACGGGTGCCGGCCCCGGCCGGTGACCGTCCGGCCCGGTCCGCCGCGGGTTCGGCTTCCGGGTCGTGCGAGCGGCGCTTGGCGATCACCGCGCACACCATCAGCTGCATCTGGTGGAACAGCATCAGCGGCAGCACGGCCAGCGCGGCGTGCGCCCCGAACAGCACGCTCGCCATGGGCAGACCGGCGGCCAGCGACTTCTTCGAGCCGGCGAACTGGATGGCGATCCGGTCCGCCCGGCCGAACCGCAGCGCCTTGGCGCCGTACCAGGTCAGCAGCAGCATCACCGCGAGCAGCAGGGCCTCGACGGCGAGCAGTCCGCCGAGCCGGGCCGGGCTCACCTGGTGCCAGATGCCCTGCACCATGCCCTCGCTGAACGCGGTGTAGACGACGAGCAGGATCGAGCCCCGGTCGACCAGCCCCAGCACCTTGCGGTGGCGGGCGACGAAGGAGCCGATCCAGCGGCGCAGCAGCTGCCCGGCGACGAACGGCACCAGCAGCTGGAACACGATCTTCACGAGCGACCCCGCGGAGAACCCGCCCCCGCTGTCGCCCAGCAGCGCCGCCGCGAGCAGCGGGGTGGCGACGATGCCGACCAGCGAGGAGAACGAGCCGGCGCAGATCGCGGCGGGCACGTTGCCGCGGGCGATGGAGGTGAACGCGATCGACGACTGGATGGTGGAGGGGACCAGGGTGAGGAAGAGCAGTCCCTGGTAGAGCGGGTCGGTCAGGAACACCGGGACGAATCCGCGGGCGGCCAGACCCAGCAGCGGGAAGACGACGAAGGTGCAGGCCAGCACGGTGCCGTGGAGCCGCCAGTGCTTCAGCCCGTCCAGGGCCTCGCGGGTGGAGAGCCGGGCGCCGTAGAGGAAGAACAGGAAGGCGATCGCGGCCGTGGAGGCGCCGGAGGCGATGTCCGCGCCCGTCCCACGCGCGGGGAGCAGCGCCGCGAGGCCCACGGTCCCGAGCAGCAGCGCGATGTACGGGTCGATCGGCATCCAGCGCGGCCGGTGCAGGCGTTTCACGGTGCTCCACTTGCTCGTACTCATGGTCGTCCCCTCCCCATCCTGCTCCCCTCTTCCGTGATCGGGAATCCCGCACACCGCTCTCACTGTCATCACGATCCGCGATGGCCGGGGCTACCCTGGCGGCATGTACGACCCCACTCACCTGCGCACCTTCCTGTCGGTGGCGCAGACGCTGAGCTTCACGCAGGCCGCGCGGCGGCTCGGGCTGCGCCAGTCGACGGTGAGCCAGCACGTACGGCGGCTGGAGGGCGCCGCCGGGCGGCAGCTGTTCACCCGGGACACCCACTCGGTGGAGCTGACCGAGGACGGTGAGGCGATGCTCGGCTTCGCCCGGCGGATCCTGGACGTGCACGAGCAGGCGACGCAGTTCTTCACCGGCACCCGGCCGCGCGGACGGCTGCGGTTCGGCGCGTCGGAGGACTTCGTGCTGACCCGGCTGCCGGAGATCCTGAAGCGGTTCCGCCAGGAGCATCCGGAGGTCGATCTGGAGCTGACGGTCGAGCTGTCGGGCATCCTGCACGAGCGGCTGGCGGCGGGCCGGCTGGACCTGGTGCTGGCGAAGCGGCGGCCGGAGGATCCGCGGGGCGAGCTGGTCTGGCACGACGAGCTGGTGTGGATCGGCGCGCCGGGACTGCGCCCGGACCCCGGCCGTCCGGTGCCCCTGATCGTGTACCCGCCGCCGGGCATCACCCGGGACCTCGCCCTGCGCGCCCTGGAGCGGGAGGGCCGCCAGTGGCGCATCGTGTGCACCAGCGGCAGCCTCAACGGCCTGCTCGCGGCGGCCCGCGCCGGGCTCGGGGTGATGGTGCACTCGCGCGGGCTGATCCCGCCGGGGCTGGTGCGGATGCCGGAGCGGGCGGGGCTGCCGGAGCCGGGCGAGGTGGACTTCGTGCTGGTGCACGGGCGGCGCAGGCCCTCCGCGCAGGGCGCGGCGGACGCGCTGGCGGCGGCGATCCTCGCGGGCGGCGACCGGCTGCACCGCGGCGGAGGGTGACGGATCGGCGTCCGCGCGCGCTGCATCTGGTGGGGGACCGCTCCGCCCACCCCAAGGGCCGGTCATGCGGTCGTACAGATTCGGTGGAGATCAGGGCACCGAAACTTACTCGACCGTCAGGAATGTGCCCGAACCCTCCCCCCGTGGGCGCTTTTTCCCTCACTGACCAGCGCGGACGGCCCCTTCACACGCCGCTCCTCCCCCTCCCGCCCCCGGTTTCCGTGGGGTAGCTTTCACCGCGCCGTGCGGGACGAGGGCGTCGCCGCATCCAGTCCGGGCGCCAGGGAGCGGGGAGCGGGATTGCGCGAGTTCACCAACCCTCCTTCCGCGTTGCCGCCTCCGGTGGGCGGTCTGGCCGACGTGGTCTTCCGGAATGCCGAGGAGGACCCGTCGTACGTCGCGCTGGGCCGCAAGGACGACTCGGGGCGCTGGCGGGACGTGACCAGCGCCGGGTTCCGCGACGAGGTGCTCGCCCTCGCCAAGGGCCTGCTCGCGGGCGGTGTCCGGTTCGGCGACCGGGTAGCGATCATGTCCCGCACCCGGTACGAGTGGACGCTCTTCGACTTCGCGCTGTGGACGGTCGGCGCGCAGGTCGTGCCCGTGTACCCCACGTCCTCCGCCGAGCAGTGCTTCTGGATGCTGCACGACGCGGAGGTGACGGCCGCGGTCGTGGAGCACGAGGACCACGCGATGACGATCGCCACGGTCATCGACCGGCTGCCGCGGATGCGCCGGCTGTGGCAGCTCGACGCGGGCGCGGTGCAGGAGCTGTACGACGCGGGCGCGCACCTCGACGACGAGGTGGTGCACCGGCACCGGCAGGCGGTCACGCCCGACTCGGTGGCGACGGTCATCTACACCTCGGGCACCACCGGCCGTCCCAAGGGCTGCGTCCTGACGCACGGCAACTTCATGTACGAGGCGGACACCGTCATCGAGCGCTGGGAGCCGGTGTTCCACTCCCGCCGGGGCGACGAGGCGGCGACGCTGCTGTTCCTGCCGCTCGCGCACGTCTTCGGGCGGATGGTGGAGGTCGCGGCGATCCGCGGCCGGGTCCGCTTCGGCCACCAGCCGCAGCTCCACGCCGCGGCGCTGCTGCCCGACCTGGCGGCCTTCCGGCCGACCTTCATCCTGGCCGTGCCGTACATCTTCGAGAAGGTGTTCAACGCGGCCCGGCGCAAGGCCGAGAAGGAGGGGAGGGCCGGTCCGTTCGAGAAGGCCGTCGACGTGGCGGTGAAGTACGCGGAGGCGGTGGAGGCGAAGGCCTGGGGCATCGGGCCGGGCCCTTCCGCGGCCCTGCGCGTGCAGCACCAGCTCTTCGACAAGCTGGTCTACGGCAAGGTCCGGGCCGCGATGGGCGGACGGATCCGCAACGCGATGTCGGGCGGTTCGGCGATGGACCGCCGGCTGGGGCTGTTCTTCGCGGGCGCGGGCGTGCAGATCTACGAGGGCTACGGCCTGACCGAGTCCACCGCGGCGGCCACCGCCAACCCGCCCGAGCGCACCCGCTACGGCACCGTCGGCCGGGCGATCCCCGGAGTCACCGTGCACATCGCGGACGACGGCGAGATCTGGCTGCGCGGCGACAACCTCTTCCAGGGCTACCTCAACAACCCGAAGGCCACCGACGAGACGCTGCGGGACGGCTGGCTCGCCACCGGCGACCTGGGCTCCCTCGACGAGGACGGCTACCTCACCATCACCGGGCGCAAGAAGGAGATCCTGGTGACCTCCGGCGGCAAGAGCGTCTCGCCGGGCGTGCTGGAGGAGCGGGTGCGGGACCATCCGCTGGTCAACCAGTGCATCGTCGTCGGCAACGACCGTCCGTACGTCGCCGCGCTGGTCACCCTCGACCAGGAGGCGGTCGAGCACTGGCTGGCGATGCGCGGCAAGCCGCGGCTGTCAGCGGCCGAGCTGGTGCGCGACGCGGATCTGGAGACGGAGGTGCGGCGCGCGGTGGTCGCGGCCAACACCCTGGTGTCGCAGGCCGAGTCGATCCGCACGTTCCGGATACTGGCGCAGCCGTTCACCGAGGAGCACGGGCTGCTCACACCGTCGCTGAAGCTGAAGCGCAGGGCCATCGAGAGGGCCTACGGGGACGAGGTCGAGGCGCTCTACCGGGCATGAATTCCGCGGTCAGGAATGCGCCACGGGCCGTGATCGTTGACGATGGGGGTAACACCTGTCCACAACCGAAGGATCGAGAGCTCGTGAGCAAGGTCCCCCCGATCATCCTGAACAACGGCGTCGAGATGCCCCAGCTGGGCTTCGGCGTCTGGCAGGTTCCGGACGCGGAGGCCGAGACGGCCGTGACGACGGCTCTGGAGGCCGGCTACCGCAGCATCGACACCGCGGCGATCTACGGCAACGAGGAGGGCACGGGCAAGGCCATCGCGAGGTCGGACGTCCCGCGCGAGGACCTCTTCGTCACCACCAAGCTCTGGAACAGCGACCAGGGGTACGACTCCACCCTGCGCGCCTTCGACACGTCCCTGTCCAAGCTCGGTCTCGAGTACGTGGACCTCTACCTGATCCACTGGCCGATGCCCGCCAGGGGCCGGTACGTCGACACGTACAAGGCGTTCGAGAAGCTGCTCGCCGACGGCAGGACCCGCGCCATCGGCGTGTCCAACTTCTCCCCGGAGCACCTGGAGCACCTGCTCGGCGAGACGTCGGTCGTCCCGGCGGTCAACCAGATCGAGCTGCACCCGCATCTGCAGCAGAACGCCGCGCGTGAGTACCACGCGGAGCACGGCATCACCACGGAGGCGTGGTCACCGCTCGGTTCCGGCAAGGGCATCCTGGAGATCCCGGCGGTGGTGGCCATCGCGCAGAAGCACGGCCGGACCCCGGCCCAGGTGGTGCTGCGCTGGCACCTGCAGCTCGGCAACGTCGTCATCCCGAAGTCGGTGACGCCGTCCCGGATCGAGGAGAACATCGACGTCTTCGGGTTCAGCCTGGACACCGAGGACCTGGCCGCGATCAGCGCGCTGAACGAGGACCGCCGGATCGGTTCGGACCCGGCCGACGTCAACAGCTGACCGCGCACGCGCGACGGCCTCCCCCACCGCGGGGGAGGCCGTCGCGCGTCCGGGCGGAGGCGGTCAGTTGGGCTGGCCCAGGGGCCGTACGACCACGGTGTTGACGTCGACCCCGGCCGGCTGCGCCATGGCCCACACGACGGAGTCGGCGATCTGGCCGGCGGTGAGCAGATGGCCGGGCGGGAGGCTGCCGTGGGCGTCCCAGAACGGGGTCTCCACACGGCCGGGCGCGACCAGGGTCACGCCGACGCCCCACTCGGTGACCTGCCTGCGGGTGTTCTCGGCGAGCCCGGTCACCGCCCACTTGGTGGCGCCGTAGAGGTTGCCCGGCGTGGGGACGAACCCGGCGACGCTGCCGACCAGGACGATCCGTCCGCGGGTCTCCTTCAGCGCGTCGATGGAGGCCCTGATCAGCAGGGCGGGCCCGAGGACGTTGGTGAGCACCATGTCGGTCCACCCGGCGGGGTCGCCCTCGGCCACCGAGTCGGCGGTGGCGAAGCCCGCGTTGGCGACGACGGTGTCCAGCCGTCCGAACTCCGTCAGCACGGTGCCGACCGCCGAGCGCACGTCGTCGTACTCGGCCGCGTTCCCGGGGAGGGTCAGCAGGCCGTCCGGTTCCCCGCACTCCTTGGCGAACCGGCGCAGCCGCTCCTCGCCCCGTCCGGTGACGGCCACCCGCTGTCCGGCGTCCAGCAGCCTGCGGGCGACGGCGGCGCCGATACCGCTGCCGCCGCCGGTGATGAGCGTGACCGGAGAGTCGGTCATGGAAAACCCCCTGTGTGTCGTTGCGTGCCGGGGAGTCCATCACTTGGAGAGCTCTCGAAGTCAAGTCGTCACACGGGCCGCACCGCCGCGTGGACGGTGTGCCCCGCGAGGAGGAACACGTCCGGGCGGTGGTGCACGCTCGCGGCGTCGCCGGGGTCGAGAAGGCGGTCGAGGGCGGCGAGGTCGCCGGCGTCCAGGTCCTCGGCGAACATCTCGCGGGTGCGGGCGAGGGTGTCGGCCACATAGGCGCGGGCGCGGTCCGTGGCGGGGGCGGGGAGGTCGAGGAGGAAGGTGCGCGAACGGGGGTGGTGCAGGCCGGCCGAGGTCAGCAGGGCGGGCCAGTCCTCGACGGTGGCCACCGAGCCGGGCAGTTCGGCGCGCATCCGGCTGAACCGCTCCTGCTCCACCACGTCGATCCGCGCCTGCAGTCCGGGCCGGCCGAAGCCGATGTCGCGGGGCAGGTAACGGGGAGGCAGCCCGCCCTCCAGCACGGCCAGCGTGCCGCCGGGCGCCAGCCGCTCCGCGCAGGCGGCCAGCGCGGCGGCCTGGTCCCCGAGGTGGTGGATGCTGCGGCTGGCCCAGAGCAGGTCGGCCGGGTAGTCCAGTTCGCCGAGCACGCCGGGGAGTTCACCGGTGACGGTGTCGAAGCGGTCGGCGGCGCCCTGGCGTCCGGCCCGGTCCCTGGCCCGCTCCAGCAGCGGTCCGGAGGCGTCGACGGCGACGACCCGCGCGCCGGGGAAGGTCTCGGCGAACAGACACGCGATGACGCCGGGCCCGCTGCCCGCGTCCACGATCAGTCCCGGTTCCGTCACCTCCTTCGCCAGCCAGCTGAGGGCCCGCTCGTACAGGGGCGTGAAAAGTTCGGCCTGCGATTCGAGCAGGGGGGCCATCTCGGCCCAGTCGATGTCGTCGTGGCCGTGCTTGTGCGCGTGGCCGTGCTTGTGGTCGTGCTCGTGGTCGTGGTCGTGCGCCATGGTGGTCAGCCTCCCGCTCGGATGCCGCCAGGGTGCGACGACGCACCGGGCACGAGCAAACCACGTTGCCGCTCCCGCAAAACGGTGCCGCGCCCCGGAGGCGCGCGGCGGTCCGCCGGGGCCGGACCCGGCCGGCCCGGCCCCGGCGGACCACACTGGTCAGCCCGTCACGACAGCGGCGGGTAGGCGTTCTTCATGAGCTCCTGGAACTGGGCGGAGAACCAGTGCCCGGAGACGGGGGCGTCGGGCAGCGCACCCGACATGTGGTTGTTGTTCCGCGGGTTGCCGGTGTACGTGGGGTCGCACATCCGGTCGAAGCCCTTGCCCTCGTCGTTGTCGATGGCCTTGCTCGATCCGTCGGACTCACCCGGGGGCTTCATCCACACGTAGGCGTCGATCCCGGCCGCCGGGGAGGCCTGCGGCCGCTCACCGAGCCCGGCTCCCGACTGGTTGCACCAGTTGCCGAGGTGGATGCGGCGGTCGTACCGGCCACCGTCCACATAGGTGTCCACATTGGTCGTGGCGCCCGGACCGGTGGGCCGGTTCGCACCG
This sequence comes from Streptomyces fungicidicus, assembly GCF_003665435.1. Classification (NCBI taxonomy): domain Bacteria; kingdom Bacillati; phylum Actinomycetota; class Actinomycetes; order Kitasatosporales; family Streptomycetaceae; genus Streptomyces; species Streptomyces fungicidicus. Next base: position 6,108,555 of record NZ_CP023407.1, on the reverse strand, counting down.
CCCCAGCCGTTGCGGGAGGTGTCGATCAGCATGCCGATGCCCGAGTCGAAGCCGATCGAGACCAGCTGGTTGCGCAGCGCCTGGGCGTACGACAGCTCGTCGGTGTAGCGGTTCCAGTCGACCCACTTGGACTCGCGCACCGACTTGCCGGCCACGTTGTCGCTGATGGAGAAGTTGTCCTCCTTCAGGGCGCTGTAGTTGGCCGTGTTGGCGATGAAGCCGTGCACGTCGGCGACGGTCGCGCCCTCGGCGGTCGCGGCCTGCTTGAACATGTCGGCGGAGGCGCCGAAGTTGTCGTCCCAGCCCAGCCAGCCGTGGTGGCCCGCGTCCACGTAGTTGTAGACGTTGGGCACGTCACCGAGCTTGTTCAGGGCGTAGCCGACGCCCTTCACGTAGTTGCCGTTGGCCTTCATCACGTCGCAGTTGGGCGTGGCGGTGGCCCGCGGCGTCACGTTGGTGACCAGGTTGGGCAGGGAGTCGATCTCGACCGTGGTGACGATCCGCAGCGAGGCGTACTTCGAGTCGCCGAGGATGGCCTTGATCGGGTCGATGTACTGCGTCTTGTACTTGTCGATCTCCGTCGGGCCGAGCTCGCCGTTGGAGGCGAGGGCGGCGCAGTCACGGCCGGGCAGGTTGTAGATGACCAGCTGGATGACGAGTTCGCCGGAACCCTTCTGCCGCAGCGCCTCGTCGAGGTGGTCGCGCAGGCTCATCCCGCCGTTGACGCCGTTGATGGCGGCGGTGCGGTCCAGCCAGACGCCCGTCGGCTGGTTCGCGATGCGGCTGCCGCCCGCCTCGGCGGCGGCCTTCTCGGACCACTCGGGGTTCACGTACACCTTGGCGCCGGTGTAGGGGTTGTTCACCCGGTTGCCGGCCGGCGGGTCGGTCGGGTCCGTCGGGTCGGTGGGACCGCCGGAGTCGACGTTGCAGGTCACACCGTCGAGGGTGAAGGTGGCGGGGACGGCGTTGCTGCCGCTGTAGGTGCCCTGGAAGCCGAAGGAGGCGGAACCCCCGGTGGCGAGGGCGCCGTTGTAGGACTCGTTGGCGGCGGTGACGTTGGCGCCGGACTGGCTCACCTTGGCGTTCCAGCCACTGGTGACCTTCTGGTTCCCGGCGTAGGACCACTTCAGCGACCACGACGACTTGGCGGCGCTGTTGTTGGTGATCGTCACGGAGGCGGTGAAGCCGGTGTCCCACTGGTTCTGCACCTTGTAGTCCACGGTGCAGGGGACGGCGGCCGCGCCGGCGTCGCCGGGGACGGCGGCGATCGCCGTCCCGGTGGCGCCGGCGACCAGCGCCATGGCGGCGAGAAGCGCGGTTCTGGTGCGACTCATGGTGCGGGTTTCCTATCCGTAGGGGGCTGTCCTTCTCGGGCACACGCGGACGACCGCGCGGCCTGGTGCCTTACGGGTGGGAGTGCCGTCCGGGACATGCCGGGACAGGCCTGTGACGCCGGCCGGGAGCTTCCGGGCAGCACGGACGGCACATGGATCCCACGGGAACGAGCGACCCCGCGTCAGGTGCTCCACACATGCACGGGGGTGGCTAAAAGTACTGAACGCGGGGGGTGGCGCATGAGCGACTCCTTGCAGCTCGGACGCGTCGTGGCGGACGCGTCGACTGGTGGAACCGCTCCCACTGGTGCACATGAAGCTAGCGCCAAGTGACGGCAAAGAACAGAGGGGCCGCTCACTTTCACCCGGCTCGGACCGTCGAATGTTTTCGATTCGGCACAAGGCTTGACCGCTCCGCACCCCATCCTCACTATGGGAGCGCTCCCACTGGTTCAAGGCTTGACATGTCCGAGTCGCAGGAGGAACCAGCACCATGCATCCCCCACCCAGGAGACGCAGCGGCGTCCGCCGGTTACTGACGGCCGCCGCGGCGGCCCTCGCACTCCCCCTGACGATGCTGTCGACCGGCTCGACTCCCGCTCAGGCGGCGGCCGTTCAGTGCAGCGTCGACTACAGGACGAACGACTGGGGCTCCGGATTCACCGCGGAGCTGACCCTCACCAACCGCGGTGCGGACGCCATCGACGGCTGGACCCTGACGTACGACTACGCGGGCAATCAGAAGCTCTCGAACGGCTGGAACGGCACCTGGTCGCAGTCCGGCAGGACCGTGACCGTGAAGGACGCCGGGTACAACGGCAGGATCGCCGCCGGCGCCGCCGTCACGACCGGCGGCCAGTTCACCTACAGCGGCAGCAACGCCGCTCCCACGTCTTTCGCGATCAACGGCACCACCTGCGCCGGCGCCCATCAGCCGCCGATCGCCGTGCTGACCAGCCCGGCCGCCGGCGCCGTCTACACCCAGGGCGAGACGGTCCCGCTGGCCGCCACCGCCGCGGCGGCCGACCAGGCCACCGTCACCAAGGTGGAGTTCTACGACGACACCGAACTGCTGGGCTCCGACAGCAGCGCTCCCTTCACGCTCTCGGTCGCTGGTTTGACCGTGGGCAGTCATTCACTGGTGGCGAAGGCGTACGACAGCATGGGGGCCTCCGCCTCCTCGACACCGGTCGGCATCACGGTCGCCTCGGGTCCCGCCGTGGTGGCCACTCCGTCCCAACTCGGCGTTCAGCAGGGCGAGTCGGGCACGTACGAGGTGAAGCTGTCCAAGCAGCCCAGCGCGAACGTGACCGTCACGACGGCACGGGCGAGCGGCAACTCGGGACTGTCGGTCTCCGGCGGCGCGTCGCTCACCTTCACGTCCTCGAACTGGAACACCGCGCAGAAGGTGACGATCGCGGCCGACACGTCGGGCAGCGGCACGGCGGTCTTCGAGTCCTCCGCGCCGGGTCACGCCAAGGCGGCGGTCACCGTGACGCAGCTGGGCGCGGAGAAGACCTACGACGCGCGTTTCCTGGAGCTGTACGGGAAGATCACCAATCCGGCGAACGGCTACTTCTCGCCGGAGGGCATCCCGTACCACTCGGTCGAGACGCTGATCGTCGAGGCGCCGGACCACGGCCACGAGACCACCTCGGAGGCGTACAGCTACCTGCTGTGGCTGCAGGCGATGTACGGCAAGGTGACCGGTGACTGGTCGAAGTTCAACGGGGCCTGGGACATCATGGAGAAGTTCATGATCCCGACCCACGCCGACCAGCCGACGAACTCCTTCTACAACGCCTCGAAGCCGGCGACGTACGCGCCCGAGCACGACACCCCGAACGAGTACCCGTCGCAGCTCGACTCGGGTGTCTCGGTCGGACCCGACCCGATCGCGTCCGAGCTGAAGTCCGCGTACGGCACCGACGACGTCTACGGCATGCACTGGATCCAGGACGTCGACAACGTGTACGGCTACGGCAACTCGCCCGGCAAGTGCGAGGCGGGCCCGTCCGACACCGGACCGTCCTACATCAACACCTTCCAGCGCGGCCCGCAGGAGTCGGTGTGGGAGACCGTCCCGCAGCCCACCTGCGACGCCTTCAAGTACGGCGGCACCAACGGCTACCTGGACCTGTTCACCAAGGACGCGTCCTACGCCAAGCAGTGGAAGTTCACCAACGCCCCGGACGCCGACGCGCGCGCCGTGCAGGCCGCGTACTGGGCGGACCTGTGGGCCAAGGACCAGGGCAAGGGAGCCGCCGTCTCCGCGACCGTCGCCAAGGCCGCGAAGATGGGTGACTATCTGCGCTACGCCATGTACGACAAGTACTTCAAGAAGATCGGCAACTGCACCAGTCCGTCCTGCCCGGCCGGCACCGGCAAGGACGCCTCGCACTACCTGCTGTCCTGGTACTACGCCTGGGGCGGTGCCACCGACACCTCGGCGGGCTGGGCCTGGCGCATCGGCTCCAGCCACGCGCACGGCGGCTACCAGAACCCGCTGGCCGCGTACGCGCTGAGCAACTACGCGCCGCTGAAGCCGAAGTCGGCGACGGGCGCGGACGACTGGGCGAAGTCGATGCAGCGGCAGCTGGAGTTCTACCGCTGGCTGCAGGCCGACGAGGGTGGCATCGCGGGCGGTGCGACCAACAGCTGGGCGGGCCGGTACACGACCCCGCCGTCCGGTACGCCGACCTTCTACGGCATGCACTACGACGAGAAGCCGGTCTACCACGACCCGCCGTCCAACCAGTGGTTCGGCTTCCAGGCGTGGTCGATGGAGCGGGTCGCCGAGCTGTACCAGCAGACCGGCAACGCGCTCGCCAAGTCGGTCCTCGACAAGTGGGTCGACTGGGCACTGTCGGAGACCACGGTCAACCCCGACGGCTCCTTCCGGATCCCGTCGACGCTGCAGTGGTCCGGCAAGCCGGACACCTGGAACGCGTCCTCGCCCGGCGCCAACAGCGGACTGCACGTCTCCGTCGCCGACTACACCAACGACGTCGGTGTGGCCGCCGCGTACGCCAAGACGCTGACGTACTACGCCGACCGCTCCGGTGACACGGAGGCGGCGTCGACCGCCAAGGCGCTGCTCGACGGCATGTGGGCGAACAACCAGGACGCGCTCGGCATCGCCGTCCCGGAGACCCGCGCCGACTACAACCGCTTCGACGACCCGGTCTACGTGCCGAACGGCTGGAGCGGCACCATGCCCAACGGCGACGCGGTCAACTCGTCGTCGACGTTCGAGTCGATCCGCTCCTTCTACCAGGACGACCCGGCGTGGTCGAAGATCGAGTCCTATCTGGCGGGCGGCGCCGCGCCCACCTTCACGTACCACCGGTTCTGGGCCCAGGCCGACATCGCCCTGGCCATGGGCTCGTACGCGGAGCTTCTCGAATAGCCCCCGCGAAGCGCTCCGCGGGTTGGGCGGTTCTTTGGCTGCCGGCCGTGCGTGGCTGGTCGCGCAGTTCCTCGCGCCCCTGTGGGGCGCTGGAGCACCGCTTCCTTCTCCTGAGCGCTTGATGGCTCCGCGCCAGGTCCCGTCACAGGACGACGGGACCGTCCGACCGGGCGGCCCCCACCCACGCCAAGGGCCGCCCGGTCCTCGCACGCTCTCCCCGCTCCCCCTCCCCCCAAGAGGAAGGAACCCCGTGCGAAGAACCCGCATCCTCACGGCCGTGCTCGCCCTGGCGGCCGGTCTGCTCGCGGGCGGCCCGCCCGCCCTGGCCGCCGGCGCGCCGGAGCCGGCCACCGCCCTCGCCGCCGACACCTACACCTGGAAGAACGCCCGCGTCGACGGCGGCGGCTTCGTGCCCGGCATCGTCTTCAACCGCAGCGAGAAGAACCTCGCCTACGCGCGCACCGACATCGGCGGGGCCTACCGCTGGCAGCAGTCCACGAAGACCTGGACCCCGCTGCTGGACTCGGTCGGCTGGGACGACTGGGGTCACACGGGCGTGGTGAGCCTCGCCTCCGACTCCGCGGACCCCGACCGGGTGTACGCGGCGGTCGGCACGTACACCAACGACTGGGACCCGGGCAACGGCGCGGTGCTGCGCTCCACCGACCGGGGCGCGAGCTGGAAGAAGGCGGACCTGCCGTTCAAGCTGGGCGGGAACATGCCGGGCCGGGGCATGGGCGAACGGCTGGCGGTCGACCCCCACGACAACGACGTGCTCTACCTGGGCGCGCCCAGCGGCCACGGGCTCTGGCGGTCGACCGACGCGGGCGCCACCTGGTCCCAGGTGAAGGCCTTCCCCAACCCCGGGAACTACCGGCAGGACCCGAGTGACACGTCCGGGTACGCGTCCGACAACCAGGGCATCGTCTGGGTCACCTTCGACGAGTCGACGGGCACCGCGGGGACGGCGACGAAGACCGTCTACGTCGGGGTGGCCGACAAGGAGAACGCCGTCTACCGGTCGACGGACGCGGGCGCGACCTGGCAGCGGATCGCCGGGCAGCCCACCGGATACCTGGCGCACAAGGGCGTCCTCGACGCCGATAACGGCTACCTGTACCTGGCGTACAGCGACACGGGCGGCCCCTACGACGGCGGCAAGGGACGGCTGTACCGGTACGCGACGGCGACCGGTACCTGGACGGACATCAGTCCGGTGGCGGAGGCCGACACCTACTACGGCTTCAGCGGCCTGACCGTGGACGGGCAGAACCCCGGCACGGTGATGGCGACGGCGTACAGCTCCTGGTGGCCGGACACCCAGATCTTCCGCTCCAGGGACAGCGGCGGCTCCTGGACCCAGGCGTGGAGCTACACCTCGTACCCGGACCGCGAGAACCGCTACACGATGGACGTCTCCTCGTCCCCGTGGCTGACCTGGGGAGCGAACCCCTCGCCGCCCGAACAGACCCCGAAGCTGGGCTGGATGACGGAGGCCCTGGAGATCGACCCGTTCGACCCGGACCGGATGATGTACGGGACGGGCGCGACGATCTACGGCACGGAGAACCTGACGAGATGGGACTCCGGGTCGAAGTTCACCATCACCCCCATGGTGCGCGGGCTGGAGGAGACGGCCGTCAACGACCTCGCCTCTCCCCCGTCGGGCGCCCCGCTGCTCAGCGCGCTCGGCGACATCGGCGGCTTCCGGCACACGGATCTGACGAAGGTGCCGTCGATGATGTTCACCCAGCCGAACTTCACGTCGACGACAAGTCTGGACTTCGCCGAGTCGAACCCGGACACGGTGGTGCGGGCGGGCAACCTGGACTCCGGTCCGCACATCGCGTTCTCCACCGACAACGGCGCCAACTGGTTCGCGGGGACGGACCCTTCGGGGGTGAGCGGCGGCGGCACGGTCGCGGCGGCGGCCGACGGCAGCCGCTTCGTGTGGAGCCCGCAGGGCGCGGGCGTGCACCACGCGACCGGGTTCGGCACGTCCTGGTCGGCGTCGGCCGGCATCCCGTCCGGCGCGGTCGTGGAGTCCGACCGGGTGGACCCGAAGACGTTCTACGGCTTCAAGTCCGGCAAGTTCTACGTCAGTACGGACGGCGGCGCGACGTTCACGGCCTCGCCGGCCACGGGACTGCCCAGCGGCGACAGCGTGCGCTTCAAGGCGCTGCCGGGTGCGCGGGGCGACGTCTGGCTGGCGGGCGGGTCGAGCGACGGGCCGTACGGCCTGTGGCACTCCACGGACGCGGGCGCGACCTTCACCAAGCTGGCGAACGTCGGCGAGGCGGACACCGTCGGCTTCGGCAAGGCGGCGCCGGGCGCCTCGTACCAGACCCTCTTCACCAGCGCGGAGATCGGCGGCGTGCGCGGCATCTTCCGCTCCACGGACAAGGGCGCGACCTGGACCCGGGTCAACGACGACGCCCACCAGTGGGGCTGGACGGGCGCGGCCATCACGGGCGACCCGCGGGTCTACGGCCGGGTCTACGTGGCGACGAACGGCCGCGGCATCGTCTACGGCGACACCTCGGACACCGGCGGCGGCACGGATCCGGGTCCCGGCCCCGACCCCGGCCCGTCCGGTGCCTGCGAGGTGACGTACCGGATCACCAACGAGTGGCCCGACGGGTTCCAGGCCGACGTCCGGCTGACCAACACGGGCTCGACCCCCTGGAACGGCTGGACCCTGAACTGGTCCTTCACCGACGGCCAGAAGGTCACCCAGCTCTGGAACGCGTCCCACACCCAGACGGGTCCGGCGGTGACGGTCCGCAACACCGACTGGAACGGCACGGTGACGCCGGGCTCCTCGGCCGCCTTCGGCTTCACCGGCAGCCGGACAGGCGCGAACGCCAGACCGGCGGCGTTCGCGCTGGGTGACAGGACCTGCGCCGTGCGCTGACCGCCCGGAGGGCGCGCTCCCGCGGCGGGGCGCGCCCTCCGTACCATCGGCCCATGACGGAGATCGACTACGCGCTGTTCGCCGACCGCCTCGCGTCGGCACGGCGGCAGGGCACCGCCGCCCGCTGGGAGTTGCTGCGGGAGTTCCAGCACGAGTGGGGGTACCGGCCCAGCGGCCGCACCCGGGCCGCGGACGACGAACCCGACGAGGAGCAGCTCGAGGGAGTGGATCCGTCGCTGCCGGTGCCGGCGGCCCTGACGCAGTGGTGGGAGCTTCCGTACAACTCCTTCGCCGACCGGCCGGGGCTGTACTGGACCCACGCGGACCTGCCGCCCACGGTCCGCCCCGACCCGACCGGGTACGGCGCCTCCGGCGGACTGCCGCGCGACAACCCCCACACCGGACCGGACGAGGACCTCCGGATGTGCGTCTTCATGGCCGAGTACCAGTACTGCAACGAGTGGGGTTACCCGGCGGCGCACAGCGCCCTGCCCGATCCGGCCGTACTGGTCGCCGCCCAGGACGACGAGGGCGGCGACGGCTGGCAGCCGCAGAGCCACTCGCTCTCCGAGTTCGTCCTGCACCTCGCCGTGAACCGGCTGCCCGCCTCCTTCGGCTGGACCGCCGGCCTCTACGAGGTGTCCCCCGCGACGGACGAGCTGCTGCGCACCCGGCTGCGCCCCACCGGCCTGCTGCCCTGGCGTGAACTGGGCTCGCGCTCGGTGTACTTCGGCGGCCCGGACGTACTGGTCTGCCGTGACACGGGGCTGGGCGACCGGGAGCTCACCGCCTTCGGCCGCACCCGTGAGGCGCTGGACCGCCTGGCCGTCACCCTCGGTGTGAGTTGGGAGGACGGGGTGGGCGAGCCGGAGGAGTCCTGACCGGCCGGGTGGGCGCGGTGCGGGGGGCGACAGCCCGACCCCCCGCACCGCGCCCGGTCGGCCCGCCGGCCGTTCAGGGGGTGTAGACCGAGGGCCTCGGCGGGGTGGGCATGCCGGCGCCGATGAAGAAGCCGGTGTGCGGCGGCTGGTTGTAGGCCGTGTTCTGGAAGGCGAGGGCGGTGCGGTAGAGCGTGTCGTGGAGGAGGGTGGTGATGCGGCGGTCCGTGTCGTGGGGCGTGGAGTAGATGCGCAGGGCCGTGTTGTCGCCGGTGCGCCAGACCACCTCCTCGCGCCAGTCGCCCAGGATGTCGCCGGACAGCACCGGCGTCGCCTTGGTGCCGTTGTTGGACGCCACGCCCGAGCCGGTCAGCAGGCGGGTGTCGGAGGACGTGCCGTACTTGTCGATGTGCGTGCCGTCGAGGAGCTCGCGGACCGGGTCGCCGTCCCACCAGGAGAGGAAGTTGGTGGAGGAGGGCTTGCGTCCCTTGGTGCCGCCGCCCTCGTCGCGGATGCTGCCGTCGGAGGACGACCACATCTCGGGGCCGGAGTTGCCCGACCAGATGTCCCCCGCGACGCCGCGGCCGTTGTCACAGCAGGCGCCGAGCTTCCAGCGGACCGCGCCGTTCGCCGGGTTGACGTACAGGGCGGCCGGCTGGCCGGTGGACTCGGAGACCTTGTAGTACTCCAGGCCGGAGGTCGACGCGTCGAGGTCGCCGAGGTGCTGGGCGTCGCCGTGGCCGGTCCTGGTCGTCCACAGGCCGTTGCCGTTGTCGTCGACGGCCATCGCCCCGTAGACGATCTCGTCCCGGCCGTCGTTGTCGACGTCCCCGACGGAGAGGCTGTGGGAGCCCTGTCCGTCGTACCCCTTTTCGCTGTTGGTGGAGGAGTTGGTGTCGAAGGTCCAGCGGCGGGTGAAGGCGCCGCCCCGCCAGTCCCAGGCCGCGACGACCGTGCGGGTGTAGTAGCCGCGCGCCATGATCAGGGAGGGGCGGGCGCCGTCCAGGTAGGCGGTGCCGGCGAGGAAGCGGTCGACGCGGTTGCCGTAGGAGTCGCCCCAGGAGGAGACCGTGCCGCGGGCCGGGACGTAGTCGACGGTGCCCATCGCCCTGCCGGTCTGCCCGTTGAACATCGTCAGGTATTCAGGGCCGGTGAGGACGTACCCGCTGGAGTTGCGGTGGTCGGCCGACGAGCTGCCGATGACCGCGCCGGTGCCGTCCTTCGTGCCGTCGGCGGTCTTCATGGCGACCTCGGCCTTGCCGTCGCCGTCGTAGTCGTACACCTGGAACTGGGTGTAGTGGGCGCCGGAACGGATGTTGCGGCCCAGGTCGACGCGCCACAGCCGGGTGCCGTCGAGCCGGATCCCGTCGACGACCGTGTTGCCGGTGTACCCGGACTGGGAGTTGTCCTTGGCGTTGGTCGGCTGCCACTTGAGCACGATGTCGAGGGCGCCGTCCCCGTCGAGGTCGCCGACGGAGGCGTCGTTGGCCTCGTAGGTGTAGGAGACGCCGTCGGGGGTGGTGCCGCCGGACGGCGGGCTGATCGGCACGTCCTTGTAGCCGGTCCGGAACTGGATCGCGTGGACCGAGTCGCCCTGCTCGGCGCCGTTCACCACCGCGCGGACGGTGTAGTCGGCGTGGGAGGGCGCGCCGGAGTGGAAGAAGGTCGTGGTGCCGGTGAGGGGGGTGGAGTTGACCTTGGTGCCGGCCCGGTAGACGTTGAAGGCGACGCCGTCCGGGTCGGTGCCGAGCCAGCGCCAGCTGACCAGGTTGCCGCTGCCGGTGTACACGCTGACGACGCCGCGGTCGAGCTTCTCGACCTGCCGTGCGGTGGCGGCCTCGGCGGGCGTCTGCGACAGCGCGGTGAGACCGGCGGCGGCCAGCGCCGCCGCGGCGAGCGCCGCGGGGAGGACGACGCGGCGCCGGCGGTGCCTGTGGGGGTGGGTCACGGGAGGGACCTCCTGCGAGGACGGATGGCTTCCGCCCCTTGGTCGCCGCCGGTGCCTCAGGGGTTGCCGCCCGCCGGCTTCCGGTACGCCCGGAGGGCGAACTCGGGGTCGGGACGCGGCCGGTCCTGGTCCGGGAGGTCGGCCAGCCGGGTGGCGAACTCCTCCGCGAGCGGTTCTCCGGGAGTCAGCGTGACGAACCAGCCGCGCCGCAGGTCCGCGATGGCGCGGCGGGGGCTGCGGCCCTGGCCGTGGCCCCGGAAGCGGGCCTCCCCCGCGGGCAGCAGGCCGTGCCCCGCCGCGCAGGCCCCGACGGCGTCGGGCGCGTCGGGCACCGGACTGGGCGGGCGGGCGGCGAGCACGGCGTCGATGTCGCTGCCGACGTTGTGCGAGGCGCCCTTGTGGACGGTGGTGACGTAGACCCCGCCGGGCCGCAGGACGCGGGCGCACTCGCCGACGACCGCCGTCACGTCCGCGGGGCCGGACATCAGGTGCAGCAGCCAGACGCTGACCACGGCGTCGAACCGGGCGTCGCCGAAGGGCAGCCGGCGGCTGTCCGCGCGGACCACGGCGCCCGGCAGACGGGCCGCGGCCATCCGGGTCATCGACGCGGAGAGATCGGCCCCCGTCACCCGCAGACCGGGCCGGGCGGCGGGCAGCCGCCGGGTGACGATGCCGGTGCCGCAGGCGACGTCCAGCAGCACGCGCGCACCGGCGGGCACGAGGCCCAGCACGGCGTCGGCGGCGGCCCGCGCACGGGGTTCACCGCCCCGCAGCGTGTCGTACCGTTCCGCTTCCTCGTCGTAGTCCAGCACGCGCCTCAGTGTGCACCGTGGCCGGGCGCCAGGTCCTCCACCCTGCGGGCGAGCTCGACGTCCTTCTCCGTGACGGCGCCGCCCGCGCTGTGCGTGTGCACCGACAGCCCGACGGTGTCGTAGCCGAGGGTGAGGTCGGAGTGGTGGCCGAGCTCCTCCTGCACCTGGGCGATGTGCACGACCATCGCCGTCGCCGCGAAGTGCGAGCCGAGCCGGTAGGAGCGGGTGAGCCGGCCCTCGTCGAGCGACCAGCCCGGCAGCCCGGCCAGCCGGTCCTCGATCTCCTTCTGCGACAGCGGTTCGACGGACATGGGCTGCGCTCCTTCGCCGGTTCGGGACTGGTGCCGGACTCCCAGGCTGCCACAGAAGACCTCCCGGGGCCCTGGCCGGGCGCGGGCGGCTCCCCGGTTCGGCCGCTTCTCGACTACCGTCCTGGCATGACCACCACTGTCACCTCCGGTACCGCTTCCCGCACCGAGGGCGTGGGCCCGCTGCTGCGCGCCTGGCGGGAGCAGCGGCGGGTGAGCCAGCTGGAGCTGGCCCTGCGGGCCGGTTCCTCCGCCCGGCACATCAGCTTCGTCGAGACCGGCCGCTCCCGGCCCAGCGAGGAGATGGTGCTGCGGCTCGCGGAGCATCTGGACGTCCCCGTGCGGGAGCGCAACGCGCTGCTGCTGGCGGCCGGTTACGCGCCCCACTACCCGGAGACGCCGCTGGACGACCCGGCGCTGGAGGTGGTGCGCGAGGGCATCGAACGGCTGATCAGCGGCTTCGAACCCTATCCGGCGCTGGTGGTGGACGCGAGGTACGACGTCGTGGCGGCCAACCGGGGGGTGATGATGCTGTTCGACGGGATGCCGGAGTCGCTGCTGACGCCGCCGCTGAACGCGGTGCGGCTCACCCTGCACCCCCGGGGGCTGGCGCCGCGCATCCGGAACCTGCGGGAGTGGCGCGGGCATCTGCTGGAACAGATGCGGCGGCAGATCGCCCTGCACCGGTCCGAGCCGCTGCGGGCGCTGTACGAGGAGGTGGCGGCGTTCCCGGTGCCGGACACCGCCGGCTCACCGGAGGAACCGGCCGAGCCGGTGGCGTACTTCGCGCTGCCGATGGTGGTCGAGCACGAGGGACGGACGCTGTCGTTCGTGTCGTCGATCTCCACGTTCAACACCCCCATGGACGTGACCGTCGCCGAGCTGGCCGTGGAGACGCTGCTCCCGGCCGACCCGGCGACGGCCAAGTACCTTCAGTCCTGGCTCAGCTGACGCTCCCTCAGGGCCATGTGCTGGAGCAGCGCGAAGCCGGCCACGGTGAGCGCCTGGAGGACCGTCCACACCGCGCCCCCCGTGGTCGGGGTGAGCCACAGCGCCAGGGCGGCGAGGCTCACCGCCGTCCAGGCGAGGTTGGCCTCCACGACGATCCGTACGCCGGACGCCGGCGGGTGCGGCCGGGCGGCCAGCAGGCCCACTCCGGCCGCGTACACGGCGAGGAACGCGCCGAGCCCCAGCAGCAGGCCGGAACCGGCGCCGAGGAACCGGCCGAGCGGGCCGGAGAGGGCGAGATAGGCGAGCGCGTTGACGCCGGTGACCACGGCGTCCAGGGCCAGGAAGCGGCGCAGCATCCCCTGCGGCTCGACGGTCCGGGCGAGCGCGGCAAGCTGGGTCGCGGACATGATGAATCACCCTCCGTGGGGGTCGGTTGCGGGGGCCGGGTCCCGGGCCGGAGTGCGCCGGCCCGGAACCCGGTGCGTCCACGATCCCGCGGGGGCGCGGCCGGGTCGATTACCTGTCGGGTAATGCGGCCGGGACCAGTGAAACAGGGCGGTTTCCCGTGGCTCATGAGAGTGTCGGAGGAACATGACAGACTGAGCGCGTGCCCGGGCGCGTTGGGGAGGCGTGGCGTGAGTGAGCGGCGGGCCGCACCGACCGTGGGCCAGGTGGTCCTGGGAAGGCGGCTTCAGGAGCTGAGGGAGGCGGCGGAGCTCTCGCGTGAGGAGGCCGCCCGGATCCTGCGGGTGGCGCCCGCGACGGTGCGGCGGATGGAGACGGCCGAGGTCGCCCTGAAGATCCCCTACGTCCAGCTGCTGCTGACCGCGTACGGGGTGCCCGAGGGCGAGTCCGACGCGTTCGTCGACCTCGCGGAGGAGGCCAACCGGCCGGGCTGGTGGCAGCGGTACCACGACGTGCTGCCCGAGTGGTTCAGCATGTACGTGAGCCTGGAGGGCGCCGCCCGGATCATCCGCTCCTACGAGCCGCACTTCGTGCCGGGGCTGCTGCAGACCGAGGACTACGCGCGTGCCGTGCTGAAGGCCGGGACCATCGGCAGCGCGGGACTCGAGGCGGTCGAGCGGCATGTGTCGCTGCGCATGGAGCGCCAGCGGCTGCTGGAGCGCCCGGACCCGCCGCACCTGTGGGTGCTGATGGAGGAGACGGTGCTGCGGCGGCCGGTGAGCATCGACGGCCGGGTGATGCGCGAGCAGCTCGACAAGCTGCTCGAGTACTCCGCCCGCGACCGGGTCACGCTGCAGATCGCCGAGTTCGCGGACGGGCCGCACCCCGGGACGTACGCGCCGTTCTCGCTGTTCCGGTTCGCCGAGCCGGAACTGCCGGACATGGTGTTCACCGAGTACCTGACCGGCGCCCTGTACCTGGACTCCCGCAAGGAGGTGTCGGCGCACCTGGAGGTCCTGGACCACATGACGGCGCGGGCGGCCTCCACCCAGCGCACCGAGAAGCTGCTGCGGGAGTGCCGCGAGCACTACTGAGCGGGCGGCCGGCGCGCCCGGTCAGGCCGCGCCGTCCTGCCGCCTGCCGGTGTCCTTGTCGTCGTCGACGATCTCCGCGTCGACGACGCCGTCCTCCTCCTCCCGCGTCGAGGTGTGCTGTTCGGCGCCCGCGTCCGGGGTCTGCTGGGCCTGCGCGTACATCGCCTGACCCATCTTCTGGCTGACGGAGGCCAGTTTCTCGACGGCGGTGCGCAGTTCGGCGCCGTCGGCGGGCTGCTGCTCCAGCAGCCGCTTCACGTCCGCGACGGCCGACTCGACCTCGGCCGTGGTCTCACCGGGCACCCTGTCGCTGTTGTCCCGGAGGAACCGCTCGGTCTGGTAGACGAGTTGCTCGGCCTGGTTGCGGGTCTCGGCGGTCTCGCGGCGCTTGCGGTCCTCCTCGGCGTGTTGCTCGGCCTCGCGCATCATGCGGTCGATGTCGTCCTTGGGGAGCGCCGAGCCGCCGGTGACGGTCATCTTCTGCTCCCGGCCGGTGGCGAGGTCCTTGGCGGAGACGTGCATGATGCCGTTGGCGTCGATGTCGAAGGCCACCTCGATCTGCGGGATGCCGCGCGGGGCCGGCGGCAGGCCGGTGAGGTCGAAGACGCCGAGCTTCTTGTTGTAGGCGGCGATCTCGCGTTCGCCCTGGTAGACCTGGATGCCGACCGACGGCTGGTTGTCGGTGGCGGTGGTGAAGATCTCCGAACGCCGGGTGGGGATCGTGGTGTTGCGCTCGATGAGCTTGGTCATGATGCCGCCCTTGGTCTCGATGCCCAGGGACAGCGGGGTGACGTCGAGCAGCAGCACGTCCTTGACGTCGCCGCGGATGACGCCCGCCTGGAGGGCGGCGCCGAGGGCCACGACCTCGTCGGGGTTGACGCCCTTGTGCGGGTCCTTGCCGGTGAGTTCGCGGACCAGTTCGGTGACGGCGGGCATCCGGGTGGAGCCGCCGACGAGGATCACGTGGTCGACCGCGGAGAGCTCCACACCGGCGTCCTTGACGGCCTGGTGGAAGGGCTTCTTGCAGCGCTCCAGCAGATCCTCGGTGAGTTCCTGGAACTGGGCGCGGGTGAGCTTCTCGTCCAGGTGCAGCGGCCCTTCGGCGGAGGCCGTGATGTAGGGCAGGTTGATGGTGGTCTCCGACGAGGACGACAGTTCGATCTTCGCCTTCTCGGCTGCCTCGCGCAGCCGCTGCACCGCCATCTTGTCCTGCGCCAGGTCGACGCCGTACTGCCCCTTGAAGCGCTTGGCGAGATACTCCACGACCCGCTGGTCCCAGTCGTCGCCGCCGAGGTGGGTGTCGCCGTTGGTGGCCTTCACCTCGATGACGCCCTCGCCGATGTCGAGCAGCGACACGTCGAAGGTGCCGCCGCCCAGGTCGAAGACGAGGACCGTCTGGTCGTTCTCCTTGTCCAGGCCGTACGCCAGGGCCGCGGCGGTGGGCTCGTTGATGATCCTGAGCACCTTCAGGCCGGCAATCTCCCCGGCCTCCTTGGTGGCCTGCCGCTGGGTGTCGTCGAAGTACGCCGGCACGGTGATCACCGCGTCGGTGACGTCCTCGCCGAGGTAGGACTCGGCGTCCCGCCGCAGCTTCTGCAGCACCCGGGCGGACAGCTCCTGCGCCGTGTAGCGGGTGCCGTCGACGGAGCCCTGCCCGGGGAACCGCCACTGGGCGTCGCCCATGTACCGCTTGACCGAGCGGGCGGTGCGTTCGACGTTCGTCACCGCCTGCCGCTTGGCGACCTCGCCGACCAGCACGTCGCCGTTCTTGGCGAAGGCGACCACCGAGGGGGTGGTGCGGCCGCCCTCCGCGTTGGCGATGACGGTGGGCTCACCGCCCTCCAGCACGGCCACCACCGAGTTCGTGGTTCCCAGGTCGATTCCGACCGCACGTCCCATCGCTGTCCCCTTCCGCCAGGGCACCTCTCCGGACTTCCAGCACAAAACTTGAGCGGTGCGTTGTCAATAGTGTGAGCGGGTGGTCGTCAATGACGGATGCGGGCCCGCAGCTCGACCGCGCGCCGGGGCCGGTCGGTGACCAGCACGTCGACGCGGGGATCGGTGAGGAAGCCGGCCAGCGCCGCGTCCTCGTTCACGGTCCACACCATGGTGAACAGTCTGTTGCGTGCCGCCTCGCGCAGCACCCCGGCGCGGGCCAGGCGCCAGTGCGCGGCGACCCCGTGGGCGCCGCAGGCGCGGACCCGGCGCAGCGGCAGCAGCTCCCCGATCCGGGTGCGCACCAGCCGGCCCCGGGCGATCTCCCCGCCGTCCCGGCCCAGCGAGAGGGCGGTGCGCACGCGCGGACGGGCGGCGGTGATGGCGGCGACGGAGCGGTCCTCGAGGGTGGTGGCGACGAATCCGTCCTCGCCGAGCAGGGCGACCGCGCGGTCGATCAGCTCCCGCTCGTGGCCGGTCTCCTTGAGGTCCAGATGGGCGACGAGCTTCCCGGCGACCAGCTCCATGACCTCGTCCACGACGGGCACGCGGTATCCGGCGCGGTCGTTCAGCTCGGCGTGGGTGAGCGTGGACAGGGGCGGCCCGGTGTGCCGTACCCGGGCGTCGTGGTGGACGACGAAGACCCCGTCGGCCGTGCGGCGGACGTCGAACTCGGCGTACTCGGCGCCGGACGCGAGCGCGTCCTGGTACGCCTCACGGGTAGCCGGGGCGGCGTGCTCGGAGCCGCCCCGGTGGGCGGAGACGGCGGGGCGTGGCGTCATGGTGGTCGCTCCCGGAGGGGGACGTGCCGCGGGCCGCCCCTGAAGGGGGGCGGCCCGCGGTGGTGGCCCGGCGCGCCGCGCGGGTCAGGCGAGCTTCGCCGTCAGGGTGATGTCGGTGCCCTTCAGCGCCTGGCTGACCGGGCAGTTCACCTTGGCGTCCTCGGCGGCGGCGACGAAGCCGGCCTCGTCCAGGCCGGGGACGGCGCCCTCGACGGTGATGTGGATGCCGGTGATGCCCTGACCGGGCACGAAGGTGACGTCGGCGGAGGTGGTCAGCCTGGTCGGCGGGGTGCCGGCCTTGTCGAGACCGTTGGAGAGGGCCATGGAGAAGCAGCTGGAGTGCGCGGCGGCGATCAGCTCCTCCGGGCTGGTCTTCCCGTTGGCGTCCTCGGCGCGCGAGGCCCAGGTGACCGGCTGCTCGGCGATGGCGCCGGAGGAGTCGAAGGCGACGACCCCGCTGCCCTTGAAGAGACTGCCTTCCCAAACGGTGTGTGCGGAGCGGGTGGCTGCCATGTCGCGTCCTTTCGGAAATGTCCGGCTGTAAGTCCGGCGGTGCTCGGTCCGGGTGCCCGGATCACCGGGCGCCTCCCCCATCCGATCACATCACGGCTCAACTCACCCGGAAGACGGGGCCTCTCGGGCTGAACGGCAGCCGCGCTCCCCGCGGGATCAGATAGGCGTGCTCGCGCCGGACCCGCAGCACGTCGCACCAGCCGTCGGTGATGACGAGGACCGGGGCGCCGGGCGGGAAGTCGCCGGCGCGGTGCAGCAGATCGATGCCGGGCTGCAGGACGGTGCCGCCGCGGCCGCGCACCCGTACCCTTCCGGCGATCTCGGTGACCGGCAGGTATCCGGCGTCGTGCGGCGCCGCGTCGCAGAACACCACACGGGCGGCCGGCACGTCGCGGGCGCCGGCGTAGGAGGCGATGGCGCCGAGGGCCTTGCCGAGCAGGACGCGGTTCATGGAGCCGGAGGTGTCCAGGACGACGCCGAAGGTGCAGCGGGCGACCTCCTCGGGCGGGAAGTGGCGCCCCGCGCGGGGGATGTCCGGGGTGGACGCCTGGCGCCGGGAGGGACGCGCGTACGACCGGAGGGGTTCGGGGCGGGGCACGAACTCGTCGAACCAGCGGGCCAGCCGGGCGTCCCAGGGCAGCGGCGGATGGCTGAGCGCGCGGATCTCCTCGACCAGGCCGCCTGGCAGGTAGCCGCGTTCCTGCCGCTGGTGCAGGTCGAGGCCCTGGGCGAGACCGCGGCGGTAGAAGCCGTCGAGATCGACGCAGTCGCGGGGCGGGCCGAGGGGGCCGCCGAGGACGTCACCGACACCCTTGCCGCGCAGGGTGGCCAGCCGCCGTGCGCGGCGCAGGTCGCCGGCGATGCGGTCGTAGACCTCCTCGGCGGACAGTCCGGCGAGCTCCTTATCGTACAGCAGGCCCTCGGGCATGGCGCCGACCCGCATCTCCACCAGCCAGCCGTTGACGACGAAGTCGCAGGCGACGTTGAACAGGTACGGGTCGCGTCCGCCGGCGCGGTCGCCGTGGCGCAGGGCGGCGTGCAGCATCTCGTGCGCGAGGACGAACCGCCACTTCTCGTCGTCGAACCGGCGCAGCGGGTTGACGTAGATCTCGCCGGCCCCGGCGTCGACGGCGGCGACGGAGATCCCGTGGGCGCGGGCGAGTTCGGCGTCGGCGACGAGGGTGATGCCGGCCGCGATGCCGCCGAGCAGGGGGTAGGAGGAGACGAACCAGCTCAGCGCCCGCTCCCACGGGCGGCGCGCCGCGGGCTCGCCGTCCAGGCTGTCGCGGCGGCCGCCCGCCATGTCCATCGCCGCGGACACGGTGCGGGTCAGGGCGGTGGCGAACGCCAGCTGGTGGTCCGGTGGCCGCCCGTTCCAGCCGTGCCACTCCACCAGCAGCAGATCCGCCTCGTCGCCCGCCGTGCCGCAGCGCTCGTACACGGCGGGGATCCCGTCCCGCCGCCACCGCGCGGCCAGCGCCTCCTCGTCGCCGTCGGGGTAGGAGGCCGGCAGGTCGTCGGGGGTCCGGCCGACGGGGAAGCCCAGCAGGAACCGGTTGACGACCACGCAGCGGGCGGCGAGCTCGCAGCGGTCCGGCTGCTCACGCACGCCCTTGGCGGCCGGGACATGGCCGAAGCCGAGGTGGAGCACGGCGTGCGCGAGGGCCCACGCCCAGGCCTTGGGGTCGGCCATCCGGTCCGGGTGGGCGTGCAGGACCGCGTCGGAGGTGGCCCGCACCAGGCCGCTCGCGGGCGCGAGCGCGCAGTCCTCCTGGCGGCAGACGCTGAACTCGACGGCGGCCAGCGCGGGGTTGAGCCGGAGCAGCCTCATCCCCTCGGCGAACGCCACCCCCGCGGCGTCCCGGTGCTTCTCCCCCTTCGTCTTCGTCCGGGCGCGGCTCACCGCCGGGCCTCCACCAGCCGGGGCATGTCCCGGGCCGCCTCGACCAGGAACCAGGACGGCAGGACCGGGTTGCCGTCGTCGTCGGAGGCGATGACGGTCTGGGCGACCTCCACGGATATCTCGGCGAGCTGCACCAGCAGCGACTTGGCGCGGTACGCGGTCTGGCGGCCGTTCGCCGACATGTGCTCCTTGCTCGCCGGGAGTTCCTTGACCAGGCGTCCGCGGAAGGACTCGGCGAGGTAGTAGAGCAGGTCGCGGTCCTCGACGCGGTGCGGCCAGCGGGCCTCGCCCTTGATGACGGCGTCGATGCCGAAGCGGCTGCGCACGATCTTGACGTAGCCGCAGAAGGCGACCGCGTGCGCGGGGGTGAGGGTGCCGTGCGCGAGGACCTTCAGGGTGTCCTCGCCGAGGTCGCGGCCGAAGGAGTGCAGCGCGTCGGAGAGCATGTGCCAGGAGCGGGGCGTGGAGAACGGCTCCTCGGTCTTCGGCGGCTTGGACCACAGGTGGTCGGGGCGGTCGGTGAGGTGGTCGGTGATCCACGGGTGGATGCCGTTGTTCGCCGCCCAGACCAGCCAGTCCTTCGCGGAGGCCTCCAGGTGTACGTGGGTGAGGCGGTTGACGAGCGCGGAGGCGATGGGGCGGGCCAGCGCGTTGTCGGTGGCGCGGTTCCCGGCGCCTATCACGATCGAGCCCTTGGGCAGCTCGTAGTCGCCGATGCGGCGGTCCAGGATCAGCGAGTAGAACGCCTTCTGCACGTCCGGGGTGGCGGCGTTGAGCTCGTCCAGGAAGAGGCAGTACGGCTCGTCGCGGGCGATCGCCTCCGGCGGGCAGAACACCGAGCGGCCGTCGCGGATCTGCGGGACGCCGATGAGGTCCTCGGGGGCGAGCTGGGTGCCCAGCAGGCTCACGCACTCCAGTCCCAGCGACTCGGCGAACTCCCTGACCAGGGAGGACTTACCGATGCCGGGGGCGCCCCAGAGGAACACCGGCCGCACGGTGGCGAGACCGAGCAGCAGCTCCGGGATGCGGGCGGGGGTGACGGTGACGGCTGCCTGCACGCGGCAAACTCCCCTCTTTGCGCCTAAACCGGCGCCGCTCTCGCGGATGTGGTTACTCGCCGTCGAGGTTCTCAATTGATGGTCGCGGTCGTCACGCGAATATTCACTGAACACTCGCTCACCCCCGCAGGGGCCTGCGGCGGCCCCGGCTCAGGCCGCCCGCTCCCGGTCCGGCTCCGCCGGTACGTCCGCTTCGTCGGACTCGGTCAGCCAGCGGCGCAGCACCTGGTGTATCCGCTCCGCGCCCGCGAGCTCCGCCCCGTCGGCGACCGGTGCGGACAGGGCGAGCGGGGAGAGCAGGAAGGGGCGGGACTGGGCGCCGCCCAGTCCGCCGTGGGAGCCGATCTGCTCCTCGAAGGCGAGGACCTCGCCGTCGGCGGGGTCGTGGAAGGAGTTGACCATGATGTCGGCGGTGTGCGGGAAGGTGTGGGTGCGGCGTACGGCGTCGGCGGCGCCGGGCCCGAAGGCGGCCAGCGGTCCGGGGTTGTCGTCGAGCTCGTCCAGCGGGATCTCCGCGCCGTACGCGCCGAGCACGACACCGCCGTGACGTTCGCTGCGGACGAGGAGGAAGCCTATGCCGGGGTGGTTGGCAAGGGTCGGCAGCAGCGCGGGGTGGCGGGCGTCGATCTCCTCCCTGGTCATCCGGTGCGGCACGTCGGGGAAGGAGACGAGGCCCAGGTTGCCGGAGGCGAGCACGACCGGTTCGGAGCCGCGGGAGGGGCGGTAGTGCTCGGCGCCCTCCTCGACGGGCCGGCGCAGCGCCGCCCGGACCGCCGCGCGTGCCTCGGCGCCGCTGTGGGTGCTCCGGGCGCGGCGCGGCACGGGCAGTCCGCAGCCGGCCCGCACCAGGTCGCCGAGGGTGAGGCCGTAGCGGGCGCGGAAGGTCTCGCCGGGGCTCTGCCCGTGGTCGGAGAGGACCACGATCCGGTACGGGCGGGGGGCGTGCTCGGCGACGTTCTCGATCAGGGCGAGGGCCCGGTCGAGGCGCTGGAGGACCTTGTCGGTGTCGCGGCTCGACGGCCCGGAGTGGTGGGCCACCTCGTCGTAGGCCACGAGGTCGGCGTAGACGGCGGTGCGGCCGGACAGCAGGTCGCCCATCACCGCGGCGACCACGACGTCCCGTTCGACGACGGTCGCGAAGGCCCGCACGAAGGGGTAGAGCCCGCCCCGCGAGACGCGCGGGCGCTGCCCGCGGAACCGGGCCCGGGTGGACTGGCCGGTCTCCCGGCACACCTCGGCGACGAAGGACAGCGCGGTGCGCACGGCGTTGGCCGGGTCGGAGAAGTAGGCGAAGTAGCCGGCCCGGGAGCGGGCCGCCGGACCGCGGCGGCGGGTGGTGATGGACAGCACCAGGGCCTGCTCGTCGGCGCCGCCGCCGAAGAGGTTGCCGCGGCTGGCGCCGTCGGCGGCGAGCAGTCCGGCGTGGCCGGAGTACTCGATGGCGCGGGCCTGGAGCTCGGCGGCGCTGGTGGGCCGGTTGCAGACCATCACCTCGCGGCGGGCCTTCTCGTACCAGCGGAAGGCGGGGACGTCGTGGTTGCTGCCGTGCAGGATGCCCAGCTGGCTGGCGCCGGTCTGGCTGGACCAGTCGGTGCGCCAGGGCGTGAGCCGGTGGGAGGGGTGGTCGCCGCCGTTGCCGGTGCCGAGCCAGCGGGCGACGGTGGGCATGAGCCCCTTGCCGACGGCGTCCCGCAGGACGTCGTGGCCGACCCCGTCGAGCTGCATGAAGACGGTGCCGGGGGTGGTGGGGCAGGGCTCGGCGGAACGCCGTCTGCGGTGGGCGAGGCGGTAGAGGCGGCGGCGGTAGGCGTCGTCGTCGCGGACGGCGAGCGCGGCGCCCGTGGCGGAGGCGACGGCGGACATCACCGCGGCGACCACGACCGCCGTCTCCGGTGCGGCCGCGCCGCGTTCCACGGGGTTGACCTGCAGGGCCACCCACAGCAGCGCGCCGTTGAGGAAGAACACCAGCAGCCCGAGGACGAGCGCCGGCACGAGCAGCAGCAGTCGTACCAGCAGCGGCCAGACCAGGGCGGAGAGCAGGCCGAAGGCGCCGGCGCCGAGCGCTGCGGTGACCGCGATGTCGGTGGCGCTGTCCCCGTCGGCCGAGCGCAGCCGGAAGTCCG
The DNA here is from genome assembly GCF_003665435.1 of Streptomyces fungicidicus. Classification (NCBI taxonomy): domain Bacteria; kingdom Bacillati; phylum Actinomycetota; class Actinomycetes; order Kitasatosporales; family Streptomycetaceae; genus Streptomyces; species Streptomyces fungicidicus. The sequence continues at coordinate 6,086,188 of NZ_CP023407.1, read as the reverse complement.
GCAGGATGCCGGCGAGCACCAGCATGGTGAGCGTGGAGACCACCCATACGGCGACGCTGCGCCCCGTCTGACTGGCGATCCGTCGCCACCGCCCGCCACCCACGCCCCGCACACCTCACGTCCTGACCGGTCCCGGTCCCTGTCCACCGTCCACCCTGCCACAACGGCCGGAGCAGGCGTTTCGTCCCCGGGCGCGCCGGGGACGCGGAATCTCAGAGTCCGTCGTAGCCGGCGGTCGGCATCGACAGCCGCCGGTGCACACGGGCCTTCATCGCCGCGTCGTACGACGGTTCGGCGCGGCCCACGGTCTCCACGCGCACCCCGCGCCGGGCGCACTCCGCGGTGAACTCCTCGAGCGACGCCAGCGCGCGTTCCAGTACCCGCGTGCTGGGCGCCACGAACAGGTCGGCGCCGGGCCGCACCCCGTCCCACAGCACGCAGTGATCGGGCCGCAGGCCCCGTACGAGGAGTTCCCTGGCCACCACGTAGCCGTGTTCGGCGGCCCAGCGGGCGCACATGGCGTGCTGGCCGCGGGAGTCCACCAGGAAGGGTTCGCTGTCCAGTTCCTCGAGCGGCGTCAGACTCGCTATCGCGGTCACCCGCACCGGCCCCATGGCGTCCCCCTCACCCCCGGTTTTCGCCGCCGACCCTACTCCTGCACGTAGGCTTCGGGGAGTCGCACGAAGGGAGCGGGGAAGTGCCGGTGGAGGTCACGTGGTGGGGTCACGCCACCTGCACGGTCGAGGACTCGCGCACGCGCGTGCTCACCGACCCGCTGTTCGCGCGCCGGCTCGCGCATCTGCGGCGCCGGCGCGGCGGGGTGCCGGCGGCCGACGCCTGGCAGGCCGACGTGGCCCTCGTCTCCCACCTGCACGCCGACCACCTGCACCTGCCCACGCTGGCGCGGCTCGCCCCGGGCACCCGCCTGCTCGTGCCCCGGGGCGCGCTGCGCGCGGTGCCGGGGCTGCGCCGGCTCACCCATCTCGGCGTGAGCGAGATGGCGCCCGGCGATGTCACGAAGGTCGGCGGCCTGGCCGTACGAGCCGTGCCCGCGCGGCACGACGGGCGGCGGCTGCCGGTGGGGCCGCACCGCTCCCCCGCCCTCGGCTATGTCCTGGAGGGTGAGGCACGGACGTACTTCGCGGGGGACACCGGGCTGTTCGAGGGGATGGCCGAGGAGGTCGGGCCGGTCGACGTGGCGCTGCTGCCGGTGGGCGGCTGGGGCCCGTACCTCGGCGAGGGGCATCTGGACGCGGGGCGCGCGGCCGAGGCGCTGGCCCGGCTGGGGGCGCCCAGCGCGGTGCCGGTGCACTACGGCACGTACTGGCCGATCGGCATGGACGCCGTGCGCCCGCACGAGTTCCACGCGCCCGGCCATGAGTTCGAACGGCTGGCGGCCCGGCACGCGCCCGGCGTGGCGGTGCACCGGCTGGGGCACGGGGAGAGTGTGCGCCTGGGGGTCGCGCGGTGATCCTCCCCGCCGCCCTGGGGCAGGCGGCCGGTGCGTCGCTGTCGTCGGTGGCGCTGCTGGCGGCCGTGCCGGCCGTGGCGCCCGACTCCACCCAGCAGGCCATCGGGTATCCGTCGCTGTTCCTGCTGGTGCTGATCGGGGCGCTGGTGCCGGTGGTGCCGACGGGCGCGCTGGTCAGTTCGGCGGCCGTGGTCGCCTTCCACCGGGCGGCGCCGTTCTCGATGGCGCTGGTGTTCGTGACGGCGTCGCTGGCGGCGTTCCTCGGGGACATGGCGCTGTACTGGCTGGGGCGGCGCGGGATGAAGTCGAAGAACGGCTCCCGCTGGCTGGAGGCGATCCGCGAGCGCGCCCCCGAGGACCGGCTGGAGCAGGCGCAGGGCAAGCTCGCCGACCACGGGGTGACGGTGCTGGTGCTGTCCCGGCTGATCCCGGCCGGGCGGCTGCCGGTGATGCTGGCCTGTCTGCTCGCGAAGTGGCCGGTCCGCCGCTTCGCGCGGGGCGATCTGCCGGCCTGTCTGGCGTGGGCGGCGACCTACCAGCTGATCGGCGTCCTCGGCGGTTCGCTGTTCGCGGAGCCGTGGGAGGGCGTGCTCGCGGCGGTCGCGCTGACCGTGCTCATCAGCGTGGCCCCCGGCCTGTGGCGGCGGATGCGGGGCACGGCGGCGGGCTGAAGCCGCCGCTCACTCCAGGACGCGTGAGCCCCCCACCGGCAGGTCCCACAGGTTCTCGCGGGGCAGCCCGGTCCGCTCCCAGGCGGCGCGGACGCGGGTGAGGGGCTCCAGGACGGGTTCCGCGGAGAGGACGAAGGTGCCCCAGTGCATGGGGGCCATGTGCCGCGCGCCGAGGTCCTGGGCCGCGCGCACCGCCTCCTCCGGGTCGCAGTGGACGTCCGCCAGCCACCATCGGGGGTCGTAGGCGCCGATGGGCAGCAGGGTGAGGTCGATGCCCGGGTAGCGGCGGCCGATGCGGGTGAACCAGTGGCCGTACCCGGTGTCGCCGGCGAAGTGGACGCGCCGTCCGTCGGGGGCGGTGAGCACCCAGCCGCCCCACAGGGAGCGGCAGGTGTCGGTGAGGGTGCGCTTGGACCAGTGGTGGGCCGGTACGAAGTCGAAGCGCACGCCGTCCAGTTCGGCGGCCTCCCACCAGTCGAGCTCGGTGACCCGGGTGAATCTGCGGCGGTGGAACCAGAGGGCGAGCCCGGCCGGCACGAACAGCGGGGTGTCGCGCGGGAGCCGGCGCAGGGTGGGGGCGTCGAGGTGGTCGTAGTGGTTGTGGCTGATCACGACGGCGTCCACGCGCGGCAGGTCCTCCCAGGCGACGCCGACGGGGGTGAGTCTGGCGGGCGTGCCGAGGATGCGGCGGGACCAGACCGGGTCGGTGAGCACGGTCAGCCCGCCTATCCGCAGGACCCAGCTGGCGTGCCCCGCCCAGGTGACGGCGACCGTGCGGGAGTCCGCCCGGGGCAGCGGGCCGGGGGCGTACGGCAGCCGGGGGACGTCGGCGAGGCCCCCCGGGGCGGGCCGTACGGCTCCCTCGCGGGCGAACCGGGCCAGTGCCTTCAGCCCGGGCAGCGGGGACGTCAGCCGGTCGTGGAAGGCGCGGGGCCACACCCGGCGTTCGGCGAGCGGGCGGGGCTCGGCGAGCGGCGGGTGCGCGGGGGCCGGGGCGGAGGGGCCGGAGGGGCGGGAGCCGGGTGCGGCCGTCGTGGTGGTCGGCTCGGGGGGCTGCGTCATCGGGGGGACTCCCATCGCCGGGCGTCGTCACGGAGATCGTCGAAGACCGAGCCCAGCCGGGCCAACGCGGCGCGCACCCGCGGCAGTTCCAGGGGATCGGGCGCGTCGAGGACTTCCGCGCCCGGTGCGCCGCCCAGCAGGGGTGCGGTGGACAGCCGTACGCGCGGGGCCTCGAGGTCGTCCCCGAAGCGATGGCCGCCCGGTGCGGGCATGCCGAGCCGTCCGGTGAGGAAGTCCTCCAGTTCCTGGGCGTCGCCGACACCGCGCGCGGTGAGCGCGGGGGCCAGGGGCGTGAGGTCGGCGTAGAGGTGCCGGCCACAGCGCGGGGGCCGGGAGAGGGCGCCCGCGGCGACGACGGCCCGGTGCGCGGCGGCGGCCACGCGCCCGTGCAGGCGTACGGCGGCGGCGACGCGCGCGGTGACCGGCTCGGGCTCGGACAGCGCGTAGCCCGCGGCGGCGGCCACGGGGGCGGCGACCCGCGCGTCGAGCGCGGTGAGCACGTCGAGCACGCGCGCGTGGAGCGCGTCGCCGTCCCCGCCCGCCGGGAAACGGGCCAGGGCCGCGGGCCAGCCCGGCGGGAGCAGGGCGCCGGCCAGGTCGGTGACGACGGTGACCCGGTCGGGCAGCATCTCGGCGGGGCTGAGCAGCACGGTGTCGTGCGGGTCGTGCAGGGTGTCGCGCCAGGTCTCGTCGCTGACCAGGTGCAGCCCCTCGCCGACGGCCGCCTCCAGGGTCTCGTGCAGCAGCTCGGGCGGGGCGACGGTGGCGGTGGGGTCGTCGGCGACGGAGAGCACCAGGAGGCGCGGGTCGCCGCCCTCGGCGCGCAGCCGGCGCACGGTCTCCAGCAGGGCGTACGGGTCGGGGACCCCGCCGCTGTCGGCCGGGGCCGGGACGGAGAAGGCGGGTCTGCCGAGCAGCCGGGCGTAGGGCGCCCACCAGGCCGCGCAGGGCCGGGGCACCAGGACGTCGCCGCCGAGGGCGGCGGTCAGGGCGACCAGCAGGGCGGGGGCGCCGGGGGCGACGGCCACCCGGTCGGGGGCGGCGGGCAGTCCGCGCCGGTCGCCGTAGCCGCATGCCGCGTCCAGCAGGGCGGGGCCGCCGCCGACCGGCTCGGCGCCGCCCCGTGAGGCGGCCGCGGCGAGCACCGCGGACAGCTCGGGCAGGACGGGCAGCCCGTCCCCGGGGAACGGCGGCCCGAACCGGACGGGGCCGTGACCTACCGGATCCGTCCGCCGCATGCCTGCCTCCGCGCAGTCCCTGGTCCGCTGCCCTGCCCCGGCGCCGCTCGTGCCCCGGGGACCCGTCCCCCGGTCCAGCCAGTACCCAGCCTGCGGCGGACCATGGGTGGCGCTCCTCAGCCGTCCGCGCGGGTGGTCCGGTCCCGGTACAGCCGGTGCGCGGCGGCGCCGAAGGCGCCCGCGATCAGCAGTCCGCCGGCGGCCAGGGCCGGCACGGAGTCGGTGAAGGCGCCGCCCGCACCGGCGTGGACGCCCTGCGGCACGGGGGCCGGCGGGCGGGGGCAGGGGGTGGCGCTCTTCGACGGGACGGGCTTCGGCGGGGTGGGCCTGGGCTTGGGCTCGGTGGGCCTGGGCTTCGGCGGGGTGGGCCTCGGCTCGGTGGGCTTCGGTTCCCCGGCCCGGTGCCCCATGGCCCCGGGCGCGGGCGCGACGGCCCCCGGGTCGGGGTTTTCCGGTTCGAGGGCTTCCGGTTCGCCGAGTGTGCTCGCGTCCGGGGCGGGAATCCCCGCCCCGGTACCGAGGTCGTCGTCGAGGCCGGTACCGAGGTCGTCGTCGAGGCCGGTGCCGAGGTCGTCGTCGAGGCCGGTGCCGAGGTCGTCGTCGAGGTCGGTGCCGGACTCGTCCAGGGTTCCGCTGTCCGGGACGAGCGCCTCGGGATCGGCGGGTTCGAGCGCGGCATCGGGCCGGGCGGCACCGGGACCGGTGCCCTGCGGGGTGTGCCCCTCCCACTCGTGCCCCGGTTCCGGGCAGGGCGAGGGGGACGCGGTGGGCCAGGACGCCCTGCCGTCCGGGACGGTGCCCGCGCACGCGGCCGGTGCGAGCGCCGCGAGGACGGCACCGGTGGCGGCGGCGAGGGACAGGGCACGGGCGGTGCGGCGCATGGTGCGGGCTCCTTCGAGCGACGACGGGAGCGCGCGTTCCGGTCGCGCCCCACCGCCATCACAGCCCCTTCACCGCCGCACCGCCCGCCGCCGGACACCATTGGCGGGAACGGGCACCCCCGGCCGGGTGAAGGGCGCGCCGCGACGGGTCCTACTCCTCCTGGTCCCGCATGACCTGTTCCCGCACCCGGCCGCAGCAGCGGCTGATCAGGCGGGAGACGTGCATCTGCGAGATGCCGAGTTCCTCGGCGATACTGCTCTGGGTCCTGTCGTCGAAGAAGCGCATGTACAGGATGGCCCGCTCCCGCTCCGGCAGTTCCGCCAGCCGTTCCTTGACGGCCTCGCGGTCGACGACGGTGTCCAGCGCCGGATCGGGGGCGCCGAGGGCGTCACCGAGCGAGTAGCCGTCGTCGCTGCCCGGCAGTTCGGCGTCCAGGGACAGCGCGCTGAAGCTCTCCAGCGCCTCCTGCCCGGTGCGGACGTCCTCCTCGCTCAGATGGGCGTGCTCGGCGATCTCGGTCACGGTCGGCCGGCGGCCGGGTGTGGTCCCGGAAAGGTCCTGGGAGGCGTACCTGACCCGGTTGCGCAGCTCCTGGACCCGGCGCGGGACGTGCAGGGTCCACATGTGGTCGCGGAAGTGGCGCTTGATCTCGCCGGTGATGGTCGGCACGGCGTAGCTCTCGAAGGCGTTGCCGAGCTCGGAGTCGTACCGGTCGACGGCCTTGACCAGGCCGAGCGCGGCGACCTGGCGCAGGTCGTCGAAGCTCTCGCCGCGGCTGCGGAACCGTCCGGCGAGACGGTCGGCCATGGGCAGCCAGGCCTCCACGATCTCGTCGCGGAGCGCTTCGCGCTCGGGGCAGGCGGGCAGCGCGGTGAGCCTGCGGAAGGCGGCCGCGGTGTCGGGGGCGTCGTCGTGCGGGTGGTGCCTGGCGGTCGCTCGGGTCGTCATGGTGCGTCGCAACTCCCTCGGGGGGATGGGGGGCGGACGGTCACCGTGGCGAGCGCACTGGTGGGGGGACAGGTGCGCCCGGGGCGGCTGATGCCGCTGCCACGGGCGTGCCTCCTGTCCGAAGCACTTTCTGTGCGCCTGCCCCCGGCTCACACCCCGAAACACCCCGGCCGGGAATTCCGCGGACGCCCCGGGTCACGCCGGGTCCGCGGTGTCGCCCTCGGGCCGTGCGGGTGGCAGCAGGAACTCCTCGTAGCGGCCCAGCATGAGGATCACGCCGAGCATGAGCGGGGGGACGAGCACGGCGAGCACCACCATGGCCGGTCCTTTCCAGGAGGCACGTGGGGGGTGGGCGAACCGGGTCTCCCGCCCCGCGACGGCCAAACCCCGGGGCCGGGACGATCCGGAACGCGAACCCCCGTGTCGCCCTCCGCTCCTCGGGTACGCGGTCGGCACCCCGAAGGATGTGGAGGGAGACATGCAGCGAGGCAGCGACCGGCTCAGCGTCCACCGCGACGACGAGATGAAACACGAACTGCAGGGCCTGCTGCGGTCCGGGCGTCCCACCCGTACCGAGGAGTGGCACGACCCGGAGCCGTTCGCCGACGACGACCCCGAGGTCGCGCACGGCCCGGTGACGCCGAGCCGGGGCCCGACCTCCCTGGAGTCGGTGCGGCTGGAGCTGGCCAGGACCCTGAGCCGCGGGGCGTTCCCCGCGGGCCCGCGCGAGCTGATGCGGGCCCTCGACCGGCGGCACGCGCCCGACGCGCTCATCGAGGCGCTGGAGCGGCTGCCGCGTCAGGCCCGCTACCACAACGTGCAGGAACTGGCCGAGGCGCTCACCAGGGCCCGTGAGACGGAGACGGCTTGACCGGCCCCGGATCGAAGGGAGGCCCGGTCATGGACGGATTCGTCAAGGACGTGATGACCCCCGGCGTGGTCGCCGTGCGTCCGGACGCCTCGGTCGTCGAGGCGGCGCAGCTGATGCGCACCCAGAACATCGGCGACGTGGTGGTGGCCGACGGACAGCGGATCGTCGGGGTGCTCACCGACCGCGACATCACGGTCCGGGCGGTCGCCGTGGCTGCGGACCCGCTCGGGCTGAGCGCCGGGGACGTGTGCACCCCGAACCCGCTGACGCTCGCCCTGGACGACCCGGTGTCCTCCGCCGTCGCCCTGATGCGCGAGCACGCGATACGCCGGATCCCCGTCGTCGAGGGCGGTCTGCCCGTCGGCCTGGTGAGTCTGGGCGATCTGGCCGAGGCGCGGGATCCCGGCTCGGCGCTGGCCGGCATCAGCCGCGCCGAGCCGGACGAGAACAGCTGAACGAAAGGACGTAGAGACATCATGCGCATCGCATTCCTGACCGCGCCCGAGGGCGTCGAGCAGGTGGAACTGACCGAGCCGTGGCAGGCGGCCGCGGACGCCGGGCACGAGCCCGTGCTCGTGTCGACGAGCCCGGGGAAGATCCAGGCGTTCAACCACCTCGACAAGGCGGACACCTTCCCCGTCCAGGAGGTCGTCGGCGAGACGTCGGCGGACTCCTTCGACGGGCTGGTGCTGCCCGGCGGAGTGGCCAACCCGGACCTCCTGCGCACCGACGACAAGGCCGTGGCCTTCGTGAAGGACTTCTTCGAGCAGGGCCGGCCGGTCGCCGCGATCTGCCACGCGTCGTGGACCCTCGTCGAGGCCGACGTCGTCCGGGGCCGGGTGCTGACCAGCTGGCCCAGTCTGCGGACGGACATCCGCAACGCGGGCGGCACCTGGGTCGACGAGCAGGTGAAGATCTGCGACCACGGTCCCAACAAGCTGGTGACCAGCCGCAAGCCGGACGATCTGAAGGCCTTCTCGGAGGCCTGGCTGGAGGTGTTCCGGACGGAGACGGCCCAGCGGCAGACCTGAGGAGGCCGTTCACCGGCCGGAGTCCGGCCGGCGTCCGGCCGGAGGGTCAGGTGCCCGGAGTGGTGGGTGTCGCGGTGTCCGCGGCACCCCGCTCGCGGGCACCTTCGCGCGTGCGGCCCGGGGCCACCGGACGACGCGGGTTGCGGCGCAGGTACTCGCCCTCCAGCTGCGCCATCCGCTCGTTGTGGACCCGCAGCGCGTCGTTGGAGCCGTACAGCAGCGTGTCGTGGCGCGTGCGGTGGATGGTCTCCAGCTCCTTCATGAGCTGCTGGTCGCCCAGACGGTTCGGCTCGACTCCGGTCATCGTGGTGCCCCGCTCGTCGTGTGCGTTCATGCGGTCCGGGTACCCGCCCCGCCGGCACGAGCACTACCCCGTACGGCAACCGGGAGGGAGCCATGGAACTCGCTTTCCTGCATCCACTCTACGAACGTCCCGGCCCCTGGGCCTCCGTCTACGTCGACACCTCCCGGCACACGGAGCACACCCCTCAGGAGCGTCAGCTGACGGCCCGCGCGATGGCCCGGGACCTGGCCGGGCAGGGGGCGGACGAGAAGACCTGCCAGGCGGTGCGCCGCGCGCTGGAGGAGCTGCGGCACTCCAGCGAGCCGCACGGCCGCGCCCTGTTCGCCCGGGACGGCGAGGTGGTTCTCGACCCGCCGCTGGCCAGGTCCCCGCAGCGCGACTGGGCCGAGTGGGCGCCGCTGCCGAGGGTCGCGCCGCTGCTGGAGCTGGCCGGGGAGGACCCGGTGTGCGTCGTCGCCTACGTCGACCGCAAGGGCGCCGACTTCGAACTGCGCAGCGCCCTCGGCCGGGACGACGCCGGCGGTGTCACCGGGCGCCAGTGGCCCGTGCACCGGACCGGCACCGTCGACTGGTCGGAGCGCCACTTCCAGCTCCGGGTGGAGAACACCTGGGACCACAACGCGGCGGAGATCGCCGACGCGCTCGCCGTCTGCCAGGAGGAGACGGACGCCGACCTGCTGATCCTGGTCGGTGACGACCGCGAGCAGCGGTCGGTGCGCGAACGGCTGCCGCAGCGGCTGCACGACCTGGTGGTGGAGGCTTCCCGCGGGGCCGGCAGCCGGCTGCTCGACGAGGACGTGGAGCGGATCCGCGCCGAGCACGTCCGGGAACGGGCCGAGGAGGAGCTGGAGCGGTTCCTCGCCGCCCGGAGCCCCGACGACGAGGGCCGCACGGGCGCCGTGGAGGGCGTTCCTGCGCTGGTCGAGGCGGCGCGCGAGCACCGGATCGACCAGCTGCTGATCCGGCCGGGCGCGGCGGACGCGCACCGCGAGGTGTGGATCGGTGAGGATCCTGACCAGCTCGCGGTGCGGCGCACGGATCTCAAGGTCCTCGGTGAGCAGAACTCGTGGGCGGCGCGGGCGGACGACGCGCTGATCCGGTCCGCGGTCGCGACGGACGCGCCCGCGCTGGCGGTCTCCCTGGTGGCGGAGACACGGGAGGACGCGCCGGTCGGCGGACTGGGCGCGCTGCTGCGCTGGAAGTGACCCGCCGGCCCGCAGGTCGCCTCAGCGCGCGCGCTGGACCCGGCGTTCGTCCCACACCGGTTCGGGTGTCTCCCGGACCCTTCCGTCGCTGCCGAAGACCAGGAAGCGGTCGAAGGAGCGGGCGAACCAGCGGTCGTGGGTGACGGCGAGGACCGTGCCCTCGAAGCCCTCCAGGCCTTCCTGGAGGGCTTCGGCCGATTCCAGGTCGAGGTTGTCGGTCGGCTCGTCGAGGAGCAGGGCCGTGACGCCCTGCAGTTCCAGGAGCAGGATCTGGAAGCGGGCCTGCTGGCCGCCGGAGAGGCGGTCGAAGGTCTGCTCGGCCTGCTGGGTCAGCTCGTAGCGGCGCAGGCGCGACATGGCGGCGCCCCGGTCCTGGGAGTACTCGGTCCACAGGATGTCCAGGAGGCTGCGGCCCCGCAGCTCCGGGTGGGCGTGGGTCTGCGCGAAGTGTCCGGGCAGCACCCGGGCGCCGAGCTTCCAGTTCCCGGTGTGCGCCACGCCGTCCCCGGCCAGCAGGCGCAGGAAGTGCGATTTGCCGGACCCGTTGGAGCCGAGGACGGCGACCCGTTCGCCGTAGAAGACCTCCAGGTCGAAGGGGTGCATCAGACCGGTGAGTTCGAGCTGCTCGCAGGTGACGGCGCGGACGCCGGTGCGGCCGCCCTTGAGGCGCATCCGGATGTCCTGCTCGCGCGGGGGCTCGGGCGGCGGTCCGGCCTCCTCGAACTTGCGCAGCCTGGTCTGGGCCGCGCGGTAGCGGGACGCCATGTCGGGGCTGTTCTCGGCTGCCTGGCGCAGCGTCAGGACCAGCTTCTTCAGCTGGGCGTGCTTCTCGTCCCAGCGCCGGCGCAGCTCCTCGAAGCGGGCGAAGCGCTCCTGCCGGGCCTGGTGGAAGGTGGCGAAGCCGCCGCCGTGCACCCAGGCGTCGGCGCCCGCGGGGCCCGGCTCCAGGGAGACGATCTTCTGTGCGGCGCGGGCGAGGAGTTCGCGGTCGTGGGAGACGAAGAGGACGGTCTTGCGGGTCTCCGCGAGGCGTTCCTCCAGCCAGCGCTTGCCGGGGACGTCGAGGTAGTTGTCCGGCTCGTCGAGCAGCAGGACCTCGTCGGTGCCGCGCAGCAGCGCCTCCAGCACCAGGCGCTTCTGTTCGCCTCCGGAGAGGGTGCGGACCTCGCGCCACTGCGCCTTCTCGTACGGCACGCCCAGCGCGGCCGTGGTGCAGATGTCCCACAGCGTCTCGGCCTCGTACCCGCGTGCCTCGGCCCAGTCGGCGAGTGCCTGCGCGTACGCCAGCTGGGCGGCCTCGTCGTCGACCGTCATGATCGCGTGCTCGGCGGCGTCCACGGCACGGGCGGCCTCGCGGATCCTCGGCTGCGCCACGGACACCAGCAGGTCGCGCACGGTCGTCTCGTCCCGTACGGAGCCGACGAACTGGCGCATGACGCCGAGCCCGCCGGTGACGGTCACCGAGCCGCCGTGCGGTTTCAGCTCGCCGGCGAGGAGGCGGAGCAGGGTGGTCTTGCCCGCGCCGTTGGGTCCGACGAGGGCCACCACGGCGCCCTCACCCACCCGGAAGGAGGCGTCGCCCAGCAGCGCCCTCCCGTCGGGGAGGTAGTACTCGAGGTGCGCGGCTTCCAGGTGACCCATGGAGGGGATTGTGCGGGGGCACCGGCGCGGGCGGCAAACGGGTTTCCGACGGCGTTCCAGAGTGTGAGACATGGGTCTCACCATTCGGCCGTCGGGCGTAGCGTGAGCGGCATCCTACGAGAGCGGAAGGGGTGGGTTCGGCATGCCGGAAGCGCGGGAGACCGCCGTCTACACGCACGGCCACCACGAGTCGGTGCTGCGGTCGCACAGCTGGCGGACCGCCGAGAACTCGGCGGCGTACCTCCTCGGGGTCCTGAAGCCCCACATGCGGATCCTGGACGTCGGGTGCGGGCCCGGCACCATCACCGCCGACCTGGCGGGCCTGGTCCCGGCCGGTCACGTCACGGGGCTCGACCGGGAGCCGGGCATCCTGGAGCGGGCCCGTGCGGTGGCCGCCGAACGGGGCCTGGCCAACACCGACTTCACGGTCGGGGACGTGCACGCGCTGGACTTCCCGGACGACACGTTCTGCGTCGTCCACGCCCATCAGGTGCTCCAGCACGTGGGAGACCCCGTACGGGCGCTGCGGGAGATGCGGAGGGTGACGCGGCCGGGCGGGTTCGTCGCCGTCCGGGACTCGGACTACGCGGCGATGACCTGGTATCCCCCGTCGCCGGGCATGGACGACTGGCTCGGCCTCTACCGGCGGGTGGCGCGGGCCAACGGGGGCGAGCCGGACGCGGGACGGCGGCTGAGGTCGTGGGCGCTCGCCGCCGGCTTCACCGACGTCACCGCCACCTCGGCCACCTGGACCTTCTCCACTCCCGGGGAGCGGGCGTGGTGGAGCGGCCTGTGGGCGGACCGCACGGTCGCCTCGGCCTACGCCGAGCGGGCGGTCGACGGCGGGCACGCCACCCGTGAGCGGCTGCGCGCGGTGGCGGAGGCCTGGCGGGAGTGGGGCGCGCGGGACGACGGCTGGTTCGCGGTACTGCACGGGGAAGTCCTCTGCCGCAAGGAAGCGTGAAACACGCCGGGGTGACGTGGACGGAGGAGTTCCCCGGGACCCGGTCCCGGGGAACTCCTCCGTCCGTCGGTCCCGGGGGATTCAGTCCCGGGGAAGCAGCGGTCCGAGCGGTCCGAGGTCCAGGTTCAGGTCCTCGGGACGCAGCCCGTAGCGGTCCCGCAGTTCCGCCATGCGGTCCTCGAGCAGCATCAGGGTGAGCCCGACCCGCTCCTCCTGCTCCTCCGTCAGGTCGCCCTCGTCGAAACGGCGCAGCGCCTGGCGTTCCATGAGCTGGCGCAGCAGTTCCACGACGGTGAGCACCAGTTTGATCAGATCGCGTTCGACCGTGTCCGGCTCCAGGTCGAGCCGCTTGCGCCGGTCGGCGTGCGGCTCGACCTGGTGCGCGTCGTGATCGGGGCCGCCCGTCACGGCGAGTCCTCGAAGGGCGAGGGGACCTTCGCGTTCACCGAGCTGATCAGCGCGTTGAGGTCGATACGGACCAGGTCGACGTCCGCGATGCGCAGCGTGATGTCGCCCTTGATGACGACCCCGCCGGCCAGGAGCCGGTCGAGCAGGTCCACCAGGGCTATCTCGCGGCGTTCGACGACGGTCACGACCCCTCCTTCTCGGCGGTTTCCTCACCGGCGAACGAGTAGGCCGCCCACGGGCCGGTGAGTTCGACCCGGATCCCGGGGATCCCGTCCTTCGTCGTCTCCACCTTCTCCACGAACTCCTCGGACCCCGCCCGCGGAACCAGATAGGCGGCGTTGAGCACGTTGCGCCCCGCGGCGCCGGAGAGCGCCGGATTCTGCGGCGCGTGCAGCCGGGAGTCCTCCGCGGAACCGGAGAGGGACTCGTGCAGCTGGGTCGCGAACGTCTCGGCCCGCTGCCACAGGTCGTCCTGCGACTTCGTCGCCATGCGCCGCCGCCGCAGGTAGTCACGGCCGGACGCCGGCTTCGCAGCGGGCTCGGCGGGCGTCTCCGGCTCGCGCTCCGACTCCACGTAGACCTTCACACCCCACTCGACCCGGCCCTCCAGCCGGTCCAGGGTGCGCGTGAAGCTCTCCTCACGTGCCTCGATCATGGTGCGTACGCCGCTGTCGTCGCGGAACACGGTGCCCAGCCGCAGCGGCAGCGGGGTCGTGACGGTGGTGAGCGCGTCGATCACGCCCTGGTGGGCGCGGGCGACGGCGGTCAGCCAGTCCAGGTCCTCCAGATTCGCGCGCAGCGGTTCCTCTCCGAACTCCCCCTCGGGGACGTGGCTCACCACGGCCACCAGGTCGTGGTGGGGCATCAGCCGGGGCGGATCGCCTCCCACCCCGGTCAGCTGCGCCTGGAGCGGCGTGCCGAAGGGACGGCAGACCGCGTAGACGTACCGCAGTCCTGTCACGGACTCTCCTCCTGTGCACGCCGGGGTTCCAGTTCCTCCAGCCGGGCCAGCCGCTCGCGCAGTTCGGCGTTCTCCCTCGCCAGTTCGTCACGGCGGGCACGCGAGGACAGGGCCGGGTCGGACTCCCACCAGTCGATCCCCATCTCCTTGGCCTTGTCGACGGACGCGACGACCAGGCGCAGCTTGATGGTGAGCAGTTCTATGTCCAGCAGGTTGATGCGGATGTCACCCGCGATCACGACGCCCTTGTCGAGCACCCTCTCCAGGATGTCCGCGAGGTTGGCGCCGCCGCCCCCGCCGTACGGATCGGGGAGCCGGCTGGGGGTGGTCATCAGCGGCTCCGGCTCTCGGACTGCTCGTCCTCGTACTCACCCTCGGACTCTTCCTCCGGATACTCGTCCTCCTCGTACGAGTCCTCGGGCTCCTCCTCGGGCTCCTCCTCGTACTCCTCCTCCTCGGCCTCCGGTTCGTACTCCTCGTCGGCCTCCCCGCCGGACTCCTCCTCGTACTCGCCCTCCGGCTCCTCGTCGTACTCGCCCTCGGGCTCCTCGCCGTGCTCGCCCTCCGGCTCCTCGCCGTTCTCGCCCTCCGGCTCCTCGCCGTTCTCGCCCTCGGGCTCCTCGTTCTCCTCCTCGGCGACGGCGTCCTCGTGGCTGCGGACCACCTCGCCGTCGCGGATCTCGCCCCGCCAGCTGTCCTCGGCCTCGCCCTTGATGGTGATGAAGCGGACGAAGTGCTTCAGGTCGAGCCGGGCGCGGCGGCCCTGGGCCCGCCAGATGTTGCCGGTCTTCTCGAAGAAGCCCGACGGGTAGTACTCGATGACCAGCAGCACCCGGGTGAGGTTGTCGCCGAGGCTGTGGAAGGAGACGACCCCCTTCGTCGTGCCCTTGGCGCCCTCCGAGGACCAGGCGATGCGGTCGTCGGGGACCTGCTCGGTGGTCTTCGCCTTCCAGCTGCGGTTCGACCACCAGATCTTCGCCTGCCAGTCCGACGTCGTGTCGTCGGACTTGTTGGCGCTCTTGACGCCCTTGGCGAAGGTGCTGAAGTCCTGGTACTGGGTCCACTGGTCGTAGGCCGTGCGCAGCGGCACTCCGACGTCGATGTGCTCGATGATGACGGTGGGCTTGTTGCCGGACGAGCGCTTGCGCTTGCTCTTGCCGCCGCCTCCGCCCAGACCCTTCAGCTTGTCCATCACGTTGTCCTTGGCTCGCGAGGCCCCGAGTTCGACCGCGCTGCGCAGCGGGCTCTTGCCCTCGGCCAGCTTGCGGCCGCCGTCGAGGGCGAGCTTGGCGAAGCCCGGGCTGTTGCCGTCGGCGATGTCGTTGAGCTTGTTCGTGGTCTCGCCGAGTTTCTGGCCGAGGCCGCTCAGCAGACGCGTCGCCTGGGCCGCGAGGTAGTCCTGCACCTCCGCCTTGAGCCGATCGGCGGCCTCGCTGTGCGCGATGTCGGCGAGCGGGCCCTTCGCCGCCCCGTCCGCGCCGTCCCGCGCGGCAGAAGTGGCCTTTCCGAGTGTCTCGGTCATCACTCACCGCCTCCCTTCGGCGTGCGGGGACGGGCACCGCGGGCCGCCGCGGTCTTCTTCGCGGCCGTCTTCTTGGCGGGCGCCGCCTTCTTCGCGGCGGCCTTCTTGGCCGGCGGCGCCTTCTTCGCCGGGGCCTTCTTGGCCGCGGCCTTCTTCGGCGTCCGCTCGCGGGCCTGCTCTTCCTCGCGGTCGTCCTCGTGCCCGCCGTCCGGCTCGTGGTCCTCGTCCGACGGTTCCGCGTCGAGGTCCTCGTCAGCCGCCTGCTCCTGCGGGCCGTCGCCGTTCAGTTGGCCGCGCATCTCGGCGGTGCGGCCGTGCAGCCGGTCGGCGAGCGAGCCGAGCTGCCGCTCGACCAGCGCGCCGGAGGCGGCCGTGCCGACACCGCGCAGCTCGCCGCGGAGCTGATCGCCCAGCTGCTTGAACTGCGGGTTGTCGGCCAGCTGCCGGGACACCAGCTCGGTGACCATGCGCGGGCTGAGGTTCAGCTTCTTGCCCGCCACCAGTCCGCCGACGGCGACCGCCATCTTGAGCTTCTTCGTCCGTCCGAGGAGATATCCGGCCCCTATCGCGAGGCCCAGTCCTGTTCGATTCATCGTGCCGTCCCGTCCCCACTACCCGCGCCTGTGCGCGTCGCGGTCTCCAGCCGGTCGAGGAGTTCGTCCTCCTGCCGGTCGAACTCCTCCTCGGTGATCTCTCCCGCCTCCAGCAGTTCCTCCAGGCGCGCCAGCTCGGCGCGGATGGTCGCAGGGTCGTAGTAGATGCGTTCTGCTTCCTGCAACACCTGCCGGATGGCCCAGCCGCCGCCGCGCACCGGTGCGAACGGCAGCAGCAGTACCTCCGAGATCAGGCCCATGACGTCACCCCGCTTCGGTGTCCGCCCCACCTGCCGCGGTGCCCGCCGGCTCGGCCGGTCCGGGCTCGACGAAGCTGTACGGGGGGAGCGGACCGTTCAGACGGACCTCGAGGTGGGGCATGTCCTTGCGGACCCGCTCCACCGCTGCCAGGAAGTCCTCCGCCGTCTCGCGCTTCACCAGGTAGGAGACGTTGGCGATCCAGCCCGTGGACTCGGGGCCCACGTTCACGGAGTCGGCGACCCCTTCCAGCGCGCTCTCCAGCGCGGGGCCGTCCTCGGCCTCCTTGGCCTTGACCGCCTCGGCGACCATCTCACCGAGGCGGATCTTGTCCTCGTAACTGCCGCCGCCGGACTGCCGGTTGGACTCTGCGAGGGCTCGGATCTCCGGGTTGCCGGCCATCACGTGATGGAGTACCGCATCCTCCACGTGGTTGGCCTTGACGTTGTACTCGACCCGGTCGTCCAGCGCGTGCAGCCGCTCCCGGTAGTGCTCGGCCCGCTCGGCGAGGACTCCGGTGACGGCGTCGTCGTCGGGGGCGACGCTGCCGAACCGCATGGGCAGCACGCAGCCGGCCGCGCCGATCTCGCTGAGCACGTTCTGGTGGGCGAGCAGCTCCCTGCGCTTGGGGCGCAGCCCGTCGGGGGCGTCGCTGACGACGGCCGCCAGTTCGCCCTCCCGCAGGATGCGCACCGGGCGCGACGGATCGCCGACGCCGCCCATGCCCTCGGGCAGCGACGGGTGCGACGCCGCCGTGATGCCGTAGACGTAGGTGCTCACTCCTGCTCCTCCTTCCGGCGGGCGGCGGTGCTCTTGCGGGCCCGCGGGCGGGACTCGCCCTCACGCTCGGAGTCGCCCTCACGCGCCTGCTTGAAGGCGTCGGAGATGGTCTCGGCGGCGCCGGAGAGGGCGCCCTTGGACTTGCCGCGGGCGCCGGACTCGGTGACCTCGCCGACGATCTCGGGCAGGCCCGGGCTCTTGTTGGGTCCGGACTCCAGGTCGAGGCGGTTGCAGGCCTCGGCGAAACGGAGATAGGTGTCGACGCTCGCGACGACCACACGCACGTCGATCTTGAGAATCTCGATGCCGACCAGGGACACGCGCACGAATGCGTCGATGACGAGCCCCCTGTCGAGAACAAGCTCGAGCACGTCGTAGAGGCCGCTGCTGCCGCCCCCGCCGCCGGTCTGTTGTGCCGGTACGACTGTCATGCCGGACAGTCCTCCTTGTCTGTGGGTGTCGGTGTGGGTACGTGCGGGCGGCCTAGCGGCCGCCGGACCTGCGCGCTTCGGCGCGTCCCCGCTCGTAGCGGCGGACCCGGCGGTACCCGGTGAGCTGCCCTTCCGAGTCCAGCTCCACCTGGTAGCTCGCCATCAGGCTCATCGTGTCCGGTACGCGCTCGAGCTCGAGGACCTCGACCTCGAGCGCCCAGCCGTCCTCCGTCTGCTCGAAGGACGACACGGACTCGGCTTCCATGCCGGTGAGTTCCGCGAGCTGTCCGCGCGCCTGGCGCAGCACCTCCATCGGGCTCGGCCGCCGCTTGCTGCTTGTGCTGTTGTCCGCTTCCTTGCGTGATTTCTGGGAGCTACGGGCTTTCTGTGAAGCCTGTGACTCTTCGGTGTCTTCCGTGTTCGTCATGGCCACCTCTCCCTCCGTGTGGCCGCAAGTGTGTGCGCCAAACCTCCGGACGCTCACCCGATTGGCGCAGCCGGGAACAGCGGCCGGTCGGCGCGGCCCGGCACCGTCCGTCCCTTCGGCCCCTTCAGCCCCTCAGCCCCGCCAGCCGGCGGCGTGCCGGTCCCAGGGCGCGTCCCCGCCGCGGCAGCCCGGCCCACGGGTCGGTGCGGGCCTGTGCGACGGCGTCCTCGACGGTCCAGCGGCGGGCGTGCAGCCCCGGATCGTCCAGTTGCTCCCAGGAGACGGGGACGGCGACAGGCGCGCCGGGCAGGGCGCGGACGGTGTAGGGGGCGACCGCGGTCTGTGCGTAGGCGTTGCGCTGCACGTCGAGGTAGAGCCGGCCGCCGCGGTCCTTCTTGCGGGCGGCGGTGGTGAGCCGGCCGGGGTGGGCGGCGGCCAGGGTCCCGGCGACGTCGTGGGCGAAGGCGCGTACCTCGTCGAAGTCCTGTGTCGCGCTCAGCGGCACGATCACGTGCAGGCCCCGGGAGCCGGTGGTCATCGGCGCCGAGGGCAGTTCCAGCTCGTCGAGCAGTCCCCGCAGCAGCCGCGCCGCCTCCCGTACGGTCTCGAAGTCGTCGCCGGCCGGATCGAGGTCGAACACGAGACGGTCCGGCCGGTCGATCCGGGCGGTGCGGGACTGCCAGCGGTGCAGGGTGATGCTCGCCTGGTCGACCAGGTAGAGGAGGGTGGCGGTGTCGTCGCACACGGTGTGCGTGACGGTGCCGCCCTCCTTGCCGACCTCGGCGCGGGTGATCCAGTCCGGATAGCCGTCCGGGGTGTTCTTCTGCATGAACGCCGGGCCGCCGACTCCGTCCGGGCGGCGGTCCAGCATCAGCGGGCGGCCCCGCAGGTGCGGCAGCATGAACGGGGCGACGGCCCGGTGGTAGTCCACGAGGTCGCCCTTGGTGTACTGGGCGGCGTCCCGGCCGCCGGCGAAGAGGACCTTGCCCGGTCGGCGGATCTCCACCGAGCGGCGGCCGGCCCGCACGGTGCGCGCGCCGTCGTCGCTCACGGCACGATCGCCTCCGCCACCAGCAGCCGGCCGGCCGCCGCGATCGACTCGGCGTCGATGCCGGCGGCGCTCAGTTGCTCGTCCGGGGAGGCGGAACCCGGAGTGTCGCGCACGCCGAGCCGCACCAGGCGCGGTACGGGGCGCCCGTCGGCGAAGGCCTCCGCGACCGCGTCCCCGAGGCCGCCCTCCGGATGGTGGTCCTCAACGGTCACCAGACAGCCGGTCTCCTCGCCGGCCACGCGCAGGGTCTCACGGTCGACCGGCTTGACCGAGTACAGGTCGATCACCCGCACGGCGATGCCCTCCCCTTCCAGGGCCTCGGCGGCGGCCAGGGCCTCCGGCACGGTGACGCCCGCCGCGACCAGGGTGAGCCGGTCCCGGCCGGAGGAGCGCAGCACCTTGCTGCCGCCGACCGGGAACTCCTCGTCGGGGCCGTAGATCACCGGGCCCACCCCGCGCGAGGTGCGCAGATAGCGGATGCCGTCCAGGCCGGCCATGGCGGCGACCAGCCGCGCGGTCTGGTTGGCGTCGCACGGGTACAGCACGGTCGAGCCGTGCACCGACCGCATCATCGCCAGGTCCTCCAGGCCCATCTGGCTGGGCCCGTCCTGGCCGATCGCGACGCCCGCGTGCGAGCCGACGAGGTTGATCCCGGAACCGCTGACCGACGCCATGCGGATGAAGTCGTGGGCGCGGGTGAGGAAGGCCGCGAAGGTCGCCGCGTACGGCAGCCGGCCGCGCGAGGCCATGCCGACGGCCGTGGCGACCATCTGCTGCTCGGCGATGTAGCACTCGAAGTAGCGCTCGGGGTGGGCCTTGGCGAAGGCCTCCGCGCGGGTGGAGTCGCCGACCTCGCCGTCGAGGGCGACGACGTCGTCGCGCGCGGCGCCCAGGGCGGCCAGCGCCTCGCCGAAGGCGTCGCGGGTGGCCACCTCCTCGCCCTTGTCCCAGCGGGGCAGCTCGAGCCGGCCGGTGTGCCCGGCGGGCGGTGCCGCGGCGGCGGACGGCCGCTCGCCCCGGATGCGCAGGTCGCGGCGGCCGCCGAGCTCGGCGATCGCCTCCTCGGCGTCGGGCAGCGGTTTGCCGTGCAGGCCCTCCCGGTCCTGGACCGCCTCGACGCCCTTGCCCTTCAGGGTGCGGGCGATGATCGCGCTGGGCTGGCCCCGGGTGGACAGCGCCTCGCCGTAGGCGCGGTCGACGGCGTCCACGTCATGGCCGTCCACCTCGACGGTGTGCCAGCCGAAGGCCTGGAAGCGGCGGGCGTAGGCGTCCAGGTCGTGGCCGTGCCGGGTGGGTCCGCGCTGCCCGAGCCGGTTGACGTCCACGATCAGCGTGAGGTTGTCCAGATTCTCGTACGCCGCCTGCTCGGCGGCCTCCCACACCGAGCCCTCGGCCAGTTCGCTGTCACCGCACAGCACCCATATGCGGTAGTCGGCGTGGTCCAGCCGCTTGCCGGCCAGCGCGATGCCGACGCCGACGGGGAGCCCCTGGCCGAGCGAGCCGGTGGCCGTCTCGACCCAGGGCAGCCGGCGCGGGGTGGGGTGGCCCTCGAGGCGGCTGCCGTTCTTGCGGAAGGTCAGCAGTTCCTCGTCGTCGATGGCGCCGACCGCCTTGAAGAGGGCGTACATCAGGGGCGAGGCGTGGCCCTTGGAGAGGACGAAGCGGTCGTTGCCGGGGTGGTCGGGACGCTCGAAGTCGTAGCGGAAGTGGCGGGCGAACAGCACGGCCGCCAGGTCCGCCGCGGACATCGAGGACGTGGGGTGCCCGGAGCCCGCGGCGTCCGCGGCGCGGACACTGTCCACCCGCAACTGCTGTCCCAGCTCCACGAGTTCACCGGTGTTCATGAGTCTCCTTCGGTAGAGCGGTCGGTGCGCCTGACGGGTCCGGGCGCGACATCCGGACCGGGCGGCGGCTGATCGGGCGGCGGCGCGACGACGGGCCCGCTCCTGGCGGCCTCTCCCCCGGGCTGGTTCTTCGCCGGCTCGCCGCCCGGCTGGTTCTTCGCCGGCTCCCCGCCGGGCCGGCTCCGCGCGGCCTCCTCGCCCCGCCGGCTCTCCGCCGGGGCGGCACCCGGCACCCGTGCCAGTTCCGGGGACGCCGTGTCCAGGGGCACCGACCAGGACCGTACGAGCCCCAACTGGACCGCCTGGCGCGGCAGTACGGCGTCGAGCAGCCAGTCGGCGGCGACCCGCACCCGGTTGCCCGGCATCGCCGCGAGGTGGTAGCCGCGGGTGACCGCTCCCGCGGCGACCCCGGACAGATTCACCCCAAGCGGGTTGGCGGCGGCCTTGACCCCGCCGAGGTCCACCACGAACCCCATGTCCTTGTGGCGGTAGGCGCGCCGCTCCCCGTCGCCGAACGACGCGGCGATGTTGTGCGCGCACACCCTGCCCTGCCGCCAGGCGTGCTGCGCGGTCATCGGCGTGTACGACCCCGGCTTCTCCAGATCGGGCACCGCGGCCGCGTCACCGCAGGCGAACACCTCGGGACGGCCCGGCACCTGGAGGTGCGGGTCGACGAGCAGCCGGCCGCGTTCCATCGGCAGCCCGAGCGACTCGGCGAGCGGGTCGGGGCGTACGCCCACGCACCACACCAGGGTGTGCGTGTCGACGAACTCCCCGTCGGTCAGCAGCACTCCCTCAGGGGTGGCCTCCTTCACGGAGGTGCCCATCCGCACGTCCACGCCGCGTTCGCGCAGCACCGTGTCGGCCGTGCGGGAGAGCCTCTCGTCCAGCTCGGGCAGGACCCGGTCGGCGATGTCCAGCAGCATCCAGCGTGGGCGCATCCCGGTCCGCATCGGGTGCCTGCGGACCTGGGAGTCGGTGAACAGCTGCCCGTGCGCGGCGACTTCGGTGCCGGTGTAGCCGGCGCCCACCACGACGAAGGTGCAGCGGGCGGCGCAGCGCCCGGGGTCGTCGGTGGCGGCGGCGAGTTCCACCTGCCGGGTCACGTGGTCGCGCAGGTACAGGGCCTCGGGCAGGCCGCGGAAGCCGTGGGCGTGCTCGGCGACACCGGGGATCGGCAGCAGCTTGTTGACACTGCCGGCCGCGAGCACCAGCCGGTCGTAGTCGAGTGTGCCGCCCTCGCCCTCGGGGCCGGTGTAGTGCACCTGCCGGGCGTCGAGGTCGATGCGGTCGGACTCCCCCAGCACCAGCTTCACCTGCGGCAGCGTGTCGGAGAGGGAGACGGTCACCCGGCGCGGTTCCAGGATGCCGGCGGCGACCTGGGGCAGCAGGGGCAGGTACAGGAAGTAGTCGGTCGGGTTGAGCAGGACGATATCGGCCCGGCCCCGGGCGAGCCGGGACAGGGTCTGGGCCGTGCGGTACCCGGCGAAGCCGGCACCGACGATCACTGTGCGGGGTCGACTCACGGTTCGCCTCCGGCGCGGTCGCGTACGTCGGGAGACATCCGCGTCCCCCTGCCCGGGGCCGCCAAACGTCCGCCGGTTTCCGCCCGGCCCCCCGGGTAACCCGGGCCGGGACCCGGACCACCCATGTCGCGGAGGCGCCCCCCATGCCCCAGTACGGCTATTTCCTCTCGTGCGAGCAGTACCGTCCCGCCGAGCTGATCGAGCAGGCGAGGATGGCCGAGCAGGCCGGGTTCGAGGCCCTGTGGATCTCGGACCACTACCACCCGTGGAACGGCGAACAGGGGCAGAGCCCCTTCGTGTGGTCGGTGATCGGCGCGCTGTCCGAGGCGGTGTCCCTGCCGGTGGGCACGGCGGTGACCTGCCCGACCGTGCGGACGCACCCGGCGGTGGTGGCGCAGGCGGCGGCCACCGCCGCGGTGATGTCGCCCGGGGAGTTCCGGCTCGGCGTGGGCACGGGCGAGGCGCTGAACGAGCACATCCTCGGGGACGCCTGGCCACCCGCGCACGTGCGCCTCGAGATGCTGGAGGAGGCGATCCAGGTGATGCGCCGGCTGTTCTCCGGCGAGGAGGTCAACCACCACGGCGCGCACTACACCGTGGAGAACGCGCGCCTGTACACCGTGCCCGACGAGCCGGTCCCGATCGACATCTCCGGCTTCGGACCCGCGGCGACCAAACTGGCGGCCCGGGTCGGCGACGGCTACATCACGATGATGCCCGAGGCCCCGATGGTGGAGCAGTACCGCAAGGGCGGGGGCGGCGGAAAACCGGTCAGCGGCGGCACCAAGGTCTGCTACGGCACCGACCGCGACGCCTGCGTGCGCACCGTGCACCGGCTCTGGGCGAACGAGCAACTGCCCGGCGAGCTGGGCCAGGTGCTCCCCTCGCCGAAGCACTTCGAGCAGGCCCAGACCCTGGTCACCGAGGACATGGTGCGCGGGGGCCGGGTGTGCGGCGACGACGTGGACGAGCACGTCGCGGAGCTCCGGCAGTTCGCCGACGCGGGTTTCGACCGCGTCTACGTCAGCCAGATCGGCCCCGATCTGCGGGGCTTCTTCGACCTCTACCGCACCAAGGTGCTGCCGCAGCTCCGACAGGCGGGCTGACGCCGGGCGCGGCGGCGCGCCCGGCCGGTCAGTCCCGGCGGCCGGGCGCGGGGTCGGACTCCGGGCGCGGCGGCACGACGCCGGCCGTGGGCGGCGCCGACGGCACCGGCGGGACGGCGGCGCCGGCCCCCGGGGGCACCTTGCCCGCCGGGGCGGGCCGGGCCGCGCCGCGCAGGACCAGCGCCAGCACGCCCAGGATCACGGCCGTGATCAGCGCGGCCGCCCAGCCCGGCAGGACCAGGGCGAGGGCGAGGCCGGCGGCCAGCGACACGGCCGCGCCCGCGTAGAGGGCGGCGGCGCCCGATCCGGCGTACAGGGCCGCCCTGCGGCGCTGTGCCCGCGCCTGTTCGCGCAGTTCGTCGCGCACGGTCTCGCGGGCCACCTGCGCCAGTTCGTCGACCAGGTGCTTGTCCAGATGTTCCAGGTGCTCCAAGCGCTGCATGGCGTCCGGGTACCCGACGCCCGCTCAACTAGGCTCGCCCGTATGGAGATTCTGGGTGCCACACTGCGTGTCTGCGTCGACGACATCGAGTCCGCCATCCCCTTCTATGAACGGCTGGCGGGCGGCAGCGCCCTCCGGTTCGAGCGGGGCGGCGTCCAGGTCGCGGCGGTGGGCTGCTTCCTGCTGATGAGCGGTCCCGCCACCGAACTGGACGTGCTGCGCAAGGTCGCGGCGACGATCGCGGTGAAGGACGTCGAGGAGACCCGCCAGGTGCTCGCGGAGATGGGCGCGGACATCCTCGCGGGCCCGCTGCCCTCCCCGGCGGGCCGCAATCTGCTCGCCCGGCACCCTGACGGGGCGGTCTACGAGTACGTGGACCGCCCCTCCTGAGCCGGGCGGTCACGGCGTGGGACGCATCCGGAAGTCGTACCGGGCGGGCAGCGGCTCGCCGGTGAGCGCGGCCCACAGCCGTCCGACGGCCTCGTCGCCCTCCCGCAGGTCGGCGACCTCGAAGCCCTCGTCGAACACGGCGCGGGCCTCCTCGCGCCGTCCTTCGGCGAGCAGCAGCCCCGCCTGGACCAGCCGGAACCGCCCCCGGGCCCGGGTCGCGGGATCCAGCCGCTCCCACACGGACCGGGCGTCCCGGGTGCGCCCCGCGGTGAGCAGGGCGTCCACCGCCTCCCGGCCGAGCGCGGCGGTGACGGCGGTCCACGCCGCGTCCCCGCCGCGCTCCCGGCAGAGGTCGTCGAAGGCCCGCGCGTAGCGTTCGGCGGCCCGCTCGGGGTGACGGTCCTCCTGGTCGGCGACCGCGAGACAGCGCAGCGCCGGCCAGGCCGCGGGGGCGTGCCGCAGTCCCCGCTCCCAGCTGCGCACGGCCTGCGCCCGGTCGCCGGCGTGCCACTGGGCGACGCCCAGGTGGTACTCGGTGAGCGGGGTGGCGGGGGCCGTCTCCAGCATGTCCCGCCAGTGCCGGGCGACGAGGGTCCCGCCGGGCGGCCGGGCCGTGGGCGGCCCCGGGAAGGAACCGGCGCGCAGCAGGTGCAGCCACGGTCGCTGCTCCTCGCCCAGGGTGGACTCGTCGAAGGGCGTGCCGGGCAGCTTCCAGCCGGAGCGCAGCACCTCCAGCGCGCCCCAGCCGGAACCGGTGGCGAGCCGCTCGCCGGGTTCCGTGTCGGCGCACGGCTCCCAGGCCGCGTGGGCCGCCTCGACGGCGGCGCGCGGCAGGACCGCCTCGAGCCGGGACTCCGCCTCCGCCAGTACGCCGGTCCACTCCCCCTCGGGCGGCGCGGCGAACGGCCCGTACGCCTCCAGCCAGGACACCTCGCTCCCGGCGTCCAGCCGGACGTGTTCCAGCTGGGTGCGGGCGAGTCCGGCCTGGATCTCGCAGTAGCCGCCGGTGCCGGGCTCGGTGAGCCAGCACTGCCAGCTGCGGCCGCCGGGCCCGCGGCCCCACACGAACAGCTTCCGGCCGCGCAGCACGTCGGTCGAGGTCTGCACCAGGCCCTCGCCGCCGGTGTCCAGGGCGGCGATCCAGCGCCTGCGGTGCTCGGGCACCTCGTAGAAGTAGTCGGCCGCGTAGGTGCTGTTCGGCGGATACGTCCGGTCGACTCCGTCGTGCACGGGCACGGGCACCCGGCTCAGTCTCTGCTCGTAGCCGAAGTGGTAGGCCTCCTCGGCGGGGGCGAGGACCCGGCACTCCTCGGGGACGGCGATGTTGGACCACCAGTAGGCCGGCACCGGACTCTCGTGCGGGTTGCGGATCCGGACGCCGACGTACAGGAAGTCCGAGCCGTCCGGGAGCCACAGGTCGACCTGGAAGGGCAGGTCGCGCAGCCGCTCCCACTCCCACAGACGCAGCATCTCCCCGCCGTCGGGGGCGGGGACGCGGGCCGCGTGGACGGGTGAGCAGGACAGGGTGGTGTGGCCGGTGGCGCCGATGTTCCATTCGATGCCGCCGGAGAACCAGGCGCCGTTGAGGGCGAAGTTGGCGGGCTGGAACACCGGGTTGCGGTAGAGGAGTTCGCGGCCGGCGGGCTTGTGGACGAGGGAGGCGATCCGGCCGCCCAGGGCGGGCAGCACGGTGGCGCGCAGCCGGTCGTTCTCGATCACGAGGGCGTCGACCGGGCGGGGTTCGCGGCGGCGGTCGTAGCCGTCGCGCACGCGGACGGGCAGCAGGCTGCGCAGCGGCTCGTAGCCGATCTGCCGCGCCATGTCGCGCGGCAGGTCCTCCTTGTCGCGGTCCTCGACGCGGTGCATCTCGTCGAGGGGCCGCAGTGCGGGCAACGGGTTGTCGGGGCCCAGGTGTGCGGCGGGCAGCGTCAGTACCTCACGTCGGATCGTCGTCACGATCTCCATGGAAGCCGCCCCGGGCCCCGCTGAACAGGGTTGCCGCGCGTCAGGTTCCGCGGCGACCCGGCATGTCGCTGGTGAGCGCCCAGCGTTCGTGGTCGCGCCAGGCCCCGTCGATGAAGAGCATCTTCGGCGAGAAGCCCTCCAGGCGGAACCCGCAGGAGCGGGCCAGGGCGATGGAGGCGGCGTTGCCCGGCTGCACGTTGATCTCCAGCCGGTGCAGCCGCATCGGCCCGAAGGCGTGCCGCACCACCAGGTCCAGGCCCTCGCGCATCAGTCCGCGGCCCGCCGCGTGCGCGAAGGCCCCGTAGCCCAGGGCGCCGCACAGGAAGCCGCCCTCGACGATGTTGTTGATGTTGATGAACCCGGCGAGGGCGCCGTCCGCGTCCTTCTCGCAGACCAGGAACCCGGCCTTGGCGGGGTCCCCGATCAGCCGGTCCGCGTACGCCGCGTACGCGGACCGGCTGTCCGGCGGGAACAGCCAGGGGTGGTGGAGGTCCTTGCTCTCCCTGGCGCGGGCGGTGAACTCGGCGGCGTCCCCGTGGGTGAAGTGGCGCAGCCCCACGCGGAGGCCCTCGGCGAGGTAACGGGATGCGGTGTGCGGCACCCCGTCACCCTACGACGGACCCGGGCGCCCCCGCTCGCGGCGGCTCAGCCCAGTGCCGGTTCGTCGAGCGTCAGCGTGCCCGCGCCGGCGTCGAGTTCAGCGGCCACGCCGAAGGGGACGGTCAGCGCGTCGTCGCAGTGGCCGAACCCGAACTGCTCGGCCACCGGCACCCCGAGGCCGCCGAGCCGGTCGGCGAGCAGCGCCCGCACCCCTTCGTACGGCCCGCACTCGGCCCAGGACCCGAGCAGCAGCCCGCTGACGCCGTCCAGCCAGCCGGACCGCAGCAACTGGGTCAGCCAGCGGTCGAGCCGGTAGGTCTCCTCCCCCACGTCCTCCAGGCACAGCAGTCCGCCGCGCGCGGAGGGCCGGGCGTGCGGGGTGCCGAGGTCGCCGGCGAGCAGCGCGAGGCAGCCGCCGAGGGTGACGCCGCGGGCCCGGCCCGGGACGAGCGCGGTGCCGTCGGAGGCGATGGTGCGGACCGTCTCGGGAGCGAGCAGCGTGGCCCTGAGGTGCTCCTGCGCCCGGGCGCTCTTCAGGAAGTCGAGGCCGGCGGCCATCGGCCCGTGCAGGGTGACGAGGCCGAGCCGGACCGCGAACGCCTCGTGCAGCGCGGTGATGTCGCTGAACCCGACGAACACCTTGGGCCCTGCGGCCCGCATGGCGTCCCAGTCGAGCAGATCGACCATGCGCTGGACGCCGTAGCCGCCGCGGGCGCAGATCACCGCGTCGACGGCGGGGTCGCACCAGGCGGACTGGAGGTCGGCGGCCCGGTCGGCGTCGCTGCCGGCGAGGTAGCCGAACTCGCCGTGCCGGTCCAGGACATGGGGGGCGGCCACCGGGTCGAGGTCCCAGCCGCGCAGCACGTCGAGTCCGGCCTGGAGCCGCTCCTCGGGCACCGGGCCGCTGGGCGCGAGGACGGCGACCCGGGCGCCGGGTGCCAGCCGGGCCGGCCGTCGCAGGGGCACGACCTGGTTCATCCGCCCAGCTCCAGCGTCGGGACGCCCGGTGTCTTCATGCCGAACACCTGGGCGTACAGGGAGAGTTCCGCCTCCAGTGCGCGGACCATGGTCTCCGCCCGGCGGAAGCCGTGCCCCTCGCCCTCGAAGGTGATGTAGGCGTGCGGCACGCTCCGGCCGGCCAGCCGGGCCAGGAACCGCTCGCACTGCACCGGCGGGCAGATCGGGTCGTCCAGCCCCTGGAGCAGCAGGAAGGGCGCGGTGAGCCGGTCGGCGTGGGTGACGGGCGAGCGTTCGGCGTACTTCCCGGGGACCTCGGCGCGCGGGCCGATCAGGGTCTCCAGGTACTGGGACTCGAAGTCGTGGGTCTCCCCCGTGCCCCAGCCGGCCAGATCGAGCACCGGGTAGATGATGGTGCCGCAGGCGTAGACGTCGGTCGTGGTCAGCGAGGCGGCCGTGGTCCAGCCGCCGGCGCTGCCGCCGCGCACGGCGAGCCTCGCGCGGTCCGCGGTGCCCTCGTCGGCGAGGGCCAGCGCGACGGCGGCGCAGTCCTCGACGTCGACCACCCCCCACTCCCCGCGCAGCCGGTTGCGGTACTCCCGCCCGTATCCGGTGGAGCCGCCGTAGTTGACCTCGGCGACGCCGATGCCGCGCGAGGTGAAGTAGGCGATCTCCAGGTCCAGTACGAGCGGCACCCGGCCGGTGGGTCCGCCGTGCGCCCAGATGACGTACGGGGGGCGCTCGCCGGCCGGGCCCTCGCATCCGGGGTGGTGCGGCGGGTAGACCTGCGCGTGGATCTCCCGGCCGCCCGGCCCGGTGAAGGTGCGGACCTGGGGCTCGGGGTAGTACGCCGGGTCCACGGCGTCCTCGTGGCGGGCGCCGATCACCCGGGCGCGGCCCGTGCGGGTGTCCAGTTCCACCACCTCGTGACCGCTGCGTGTTCCCGCCCCCACGGCGACGACCCGCTCGCCGAGCGCCGCGAGGGTGGGCGTGAACTCGGTCCAGGGGCCGGCGGCGTCCACCACCTCGCCGGTCTCGGGGTCGAGGACGCCGAGCGCGGGCGCGCCCCGGCCGTGCAGGACGGCGACGAGTCCGCCGTCCAGCGGGGCGAACCAGCGGTGGCCCAGCTTCCACAGCGGCCCGCCGAACTCCTCCTCGCGCGGGCAGAGGGGCTCCCCGTCGCGGTAGAGGTTCCACCAGCCGCTGCGGTCGCTGGCGTACAGCAGCCGGCCGTCGTGGGTCCAGTCGGCCTGGGGGACGGACTCCTCGGGCCCGCCGGCCACCGTGCGGGCGTCGCGCAGGGTGCCGTCGGCCGAGACGTCGGCGACGAGCAGCTCGGTGCCGTCCCACGGCATGCGCGGGTGGTCCCAGCCGATCCAGGCGGCCCGCAGCCCGTCGGGCGAGAGGCGCGGTCCGGTGACGAACCGGTGCCGTCCGTCGCTCAGCTCCCGCACGGCGGCCCGGTCGTCGGCGGCGGAGCCGTCCAGCGGTACGGCGGCCAGCACGCGGCGCACGTCGCTGGGCCCTTCGCCGGTGAACTCCTCCAGGACGCACCACACCTCGCCGCGCTCCGGCAGCAGCACCGGTTCGGCCCAGCGCAGCCCCTGCCCGACCGGGGAGACGGGGGTGAGCGGGCGGGGCTCGCCGCCGGGCCCGTACCGGTACAGGCGCTGGTCGGCGAAGTTCACGAACACCACCAGCGGGCCGCCGTCGCGCACGGTCCCGGCCCAGGGCCGGCCGCCGTACTCGATGACCCGGGTGCGCACGTTCCACGGCGCGGGCAGCACGGACTCCTCCGTGCCGTCGGCGTGCCGCCGGACCAGGGTGCGCCGGCCCGCCTCGGCGGGCCGGGGCTCGGTCCACCACACCTCGTCCCCGACGAAGCCCGCGAACTCGGGGCTGCCGTCGTGGGCCGCGGCCGTGGCCGCGTCGACGGGCGAGGGCCACTCGCCGTACGCCAGGGTCTGCACTGTCTCCCCCACTCGCTCAGGCCGTCCGCAGGAACCGGTCGAGGACCCGGACGCCGAAGTGCAGCGCCTCGACCGGGACACGCTCGTCGACCCCGTGGAACAGGGCCTGGTAGTCGAAGCCCTCCGGCAGCTTCAGCGGCGCGAATCCGTAGCCGGTGATGCCGAGCCGGGAGAACTGCTTGGCGTCGGTGCCGCCGGACATGCAGTACGGCACCACGTGCCCCTCGGGCGCGAACTCCTCGACGGCGGCCCGCATCAGGGCGAAGGTCGGCGAGTCCACCGGCGCCTGGAGGGCCACCTCGTGGTGCGCGAACTCCCAGTCGACGTCCGGTCCGGTGAGCCGGTCCATGGTCGCCCGGAACTCGTCCTCGGCGCCCGACAGGTACCGGCCGTCGACGTGCGCCACGGCCTCGCCGGGGATCACGTTGACCTTGTAGCCGGCGTCCAGCATGGTCGGGTTGGCGCTGTTGCGGACGGTGGCCTCGACCAGCTTGCCCGCCGTGCCGAGCTTGTCGAGCAGGGCGTCCACGTCGGACAGGTCGGGCTCGATGCCGTACAGGGCGGCGAGCTCGCCGAGCGCGGCCCGTACCGTCGGGGTGAGCCGCAGCGGCCACTGGTGCTCGCCGATCCGGGTGATGGCGGCGGCCAGGCGGGTCACCGCGTTCTCCCGGTTGACCTTGGAGCCGTGCCCGGCCCGGCCGCGCGCGGTGAGCTTCAGCCAGGCGGTGCCGCGCTCGCCGGCGGCGATCGGGTAGATCTGCCGTCCCGAGCCGTCATGGAAGGTGAACGCGCCGGACTCGCTGATGCCCTCGGTACAGCCCTCGAACAGGTCGGCGTGCCGGTCGGCGAGGAATCCGGAGCCGTCCTCGGCGCTGGCCTCCTCGTCGGCGGTGAACGCGATCACCACGTCGCGGCGGGGCCGGACGCCCTCACGGGCCCAGGCCCGCACCACGGCGAGGATCATCGCGTCCATGTTCTTCATGTCGACGGCGCCGCGCCCCCAGACGACCCCGTCGCGGACCTCGCCGGAGAACGGGTGCACGCTCCAGTCGGCGGCCTCGGCCGGCACGACGTCCAGGTGCCCGTGGACGAGCAGCGCGTCCGCGGACGGGTCGGTGCCCTCCAGTCGCGCGACGACGTTGGTGCGTCCCGGGGTGCGCTCGAGGAGGACGGGTTCCAGTCCCGCCTCGGCGAGCCGCGCGGCGGCGTACTCGGCGGCGGGCCGCTCCTGGCAGTCGCCGCCGCCCCGGTTGGTCGTGTCGAACCTGATCAGGTCGGACGTGAACGTCACGACCTCGTCCAGGGCCCGCTCGTCAGCCATACTGCTCCTCCACCGCGTTCGAGGCGATCGTGGTGACCGCCTTGAAGGTGCGGATTCCCTCGTACATGGTCGCGCTGGTGTACGCGATCCTCCGCTCGCCGGTCCGTGCCACGCCCGGCACGACGGTGGCGGCCATCGCCAGGTGCTCGGCGTCGAACTCCACCGCGACGGTGAACGGCCCGGCGTCCACCGGCTCCCGGCGCACCGCCAGCGCGGCCGCCTGCTTGGCCGCCGCGCGGATGTCGGCCGCGGTCCGGGCCGGCGTGCGGCACACCGCCGCATACCGGGACACATGGTCCTTGACGGCGACCTTCAGCGCCTCGGGCGCGTAACCGAGCGCGTCCTCGCAGGCCACGTCGTCACCGGTGACCAGGACCACCGGGACCCCGTACTCGGCGACCACGTGGGCGTTCAGCAGGCCCTCGCTGGCCCGTACGTCGTCGACCCACACCCCGGTGATGGAGTTGGCGAGGAAGGTGTGCGCGAGGACGCCCTCCATGCCGGCGCCGGCGTGGTAACCGATGAAGGCGATGCCGTCGACGTCGCCGTGCTGCACGCCCTCGACCATGGACAGGGCCTTGTGCCGGCCGGTGAGCATCTCGGCCCGCTCGTCCAGCCGCTCCAGCAGCAGGTTGCGCATCGTCCAGTGGGCCTCGTTGATCAGCACCTCGTCGGCACCGCCGTCGAAGAAGCCCTGGACGGCGGCGTTGACGTCCGAGGTGAACATGGACCGGCACCGCTCCCACTGGGGATGGCCCGGCAGCACGTCGGCCGGCCAGGTGACACCGGTTGCGCCCTCCATGTCGGCGCTGATGAGGATCTTCATGCGTATGACGCTACATGGCGCCGAATATGCTGGCCAGGGGCCATCCCCCAGTCACAGGTCCACACCACTGGCACCGGTCGCCGGCATGCGGAACGACGCCCCGGACGCCGGCGGTCCGGCCCCTGTCGTCCACGGCCGGCGCCGGCCCCTACGCGGCGCGTCCCGTCACGTGCCAGGTGGACGGCAGTTCGATGCGGGTGCCGTCGGGGCCGTACTCCGTGGTGGTCAGCGGCAGGGTGCCGCTCGCCAGCACGGTCAGTCCGGCCGCCGTCAGGAACTCGGGCACCTCCGCGTCGGCGACCTCGCCGGGGGCTATGCCGTGCCGCAGGACCGGCGCGAGCTTGGGCGGCGGTCCCGCCGGGCCGGTCGCGAGGCCCCGCAAGACCTCCCGCGCCGCCTCGGAGGGCTCGACGAGGAAGGCGCGGCCGCGCTCGCCGACCACCGTGGCGATGCCGTCCACCAGCGCCTGCCGGTCGTCGGCCTCGCACTGGTGCAGCACACCGCGCATGTACACGTTGGCGTCGCCGAGTTCGGCGTGCAGGGCCTGCGACTCGGCCTTCTCCACGGCGTCCAGTTCCCGGTAGGCGGCCCGTCCGGCCGGGTCGGCGCCGCGGGCCAGGTCCAGCGCGGCGGCCGACAGGTCGGCGCCGAGGACGCGCGGGAAGCGGGCGGCGAGGAAGCGGGTCTGGGTGCCGTTGCCGCAGCCGAGGTCCACCAGGGGCAGCTCGGGGTCGGTCAGATGCGGTTCGAACAGGGCGAGATGGCGGGCCACGGCGAGGGCGGGCTCCGCGTCCCAGAACACCGCTCCCCGCTCGACCGGCGCCTCGCGCCAGAAGCTCTCCCAGGCCTCCCGGTACCGACTGGTCACGCTCATGCCCAACTCCCCAGGGTGCGACGCCGGCCCGCCCCGTGCGACGGGCCAGTACGGTGTATCGCGCCGGGGGCGCGCGGACAAGCGCGCGGCGCGTTCCTTCACGCCGCGTTCGACCCGCGACGCGCCGCCGTACCACCGGCGCGGTCGCTCAGCGGCGGCGTGGCAGCGTCAGTTCGAACCACACGCTCTTGCCGGCCGCCGTCCGGTTGGCGCCCCACTGGCGGGCGAGCGTGGAGACCACGCGCAGTCCCCGCCCGGACTCGTCCGTCGGCCGCGCGTCGATCAGCGTCGGCAGTTCGTGGTCGTCGTCCTCCACCTCGCACAGCAGTGTGTCGCCGCGCACCAGCCGCAGGGCGACCGGGCGGGCGTGCGCGTGCCGTACGGCGTTGGTGACGAGTTCGCTCACCATCAGCTCGGCGCCGTCCGCGAGCTTCGGCAGTCCCCAGTCGTGCAGTTGCTCGCGCACCACCGCGCGGGCCCGGCCGACCTCGGAAGGGCCCGGCGCGATCCGCCATTCGGCGACGTCGTCGGGCGCGATGCCGCCGAGGCGCGCCATCAGCAGGGCCACGTCGTCCTTGCGGCCGCCGGGCCCGGCCTCCGGGAAGGTCGCGGCCAGGGCCCGGATGATGGTGTCGCAGGCGTCGTCCATGGACGCGGCCGGGTGCGCGGCGGACTCGCACAGCGCGGCGAGCCCTGCGCCGATGTCCTCGCCGCGCACCTCGACCAGCCCGTCGGTGCACATCACCAGCCGGTCGCCGGGCCGCACGGGCACCCGCACCGCCTCGAAGGGCACCCCGCCGACCCCGACGGGCGCGCCCGTGGGCAGGTCGAGCAGTTCGCTGCGCCCGTCCTCGGCGCGCACCAGGACGGGCGGGATGTGTCCGGCGTTGGCGAGGTGCAGTTCACCCGCGATGGGGTCGAAGACGGCGTACAGACAGGTCGCGAGATAGGTGTCGCCGAGCCGTTGGGCCAAGTCGTCTAGGTTTCGCAGGAGTTGGGCGGGCGGCAGGTCCAGCGCGGCCATGGTCCGCACGGCGGTGCGCAACTGGCCCATCATCGCTGCCGAGTTGAGGCCGTGTCCCATGACGTCGCCGACGACGAAGGCGGTGCGGGCGCCGGGCAGCTTCACCGCGTCGAACCAGTCGCCGCCGACCCGGCCCAGCAGGGTGCCCGGCAGATAGCGGGTGGCGATGTCGCAGCCCGCCATGCGCGGCGGGATCCGCGGCAGCATGCTGTCCTGGAGGGTCTCGGCGACGTTCTCCTGGTGGGTGTACATGCGGGCGTTGTCGAGCACGAGGCCCGCGCGGGCGGCGAGTTCGGCTCCGGTGACGCGGTCCATGTCGTTGAAGACCTGCCGCTCCGGATGACGCAGCAGGATCATGAAGCCGAGGACGACGTGGCGCGCCTTGAGCGGGACGACCAGCATGGACCGGCCGGTGATCAGCGGCCGGATGTCGCGCTTGTCGAACTGTGAGGCGATGGCGTGGCCGGCCTCCTCGCTGATCCGCGGCACCAGGACGGGTTCGCCGGTGGTCATGCACTGGAAGAACGGGGTGTGCGCCGGAAAGGGCATGGCCTCGCCGACCGGCACCACGTCGTCCCAGCGGCCGGGTTCGTCGGTGTGCTCCAGGGCGACCCGGTGCCACATGGTGGTGGTGTCCGGCACGCCCTCGTCGAATCCCTCGCCGGCCACGACCTGTTCGCGCAGATAGGTGCCGGCGACGTCGGTGAAGCGGGGCACGACGGCCTTGCTGACCTCGACGATGGTGCGGGCCAGGTCGAGGGAGGTGCCGATCCGGCCGCTGACCTCGTTGAGGAACTCCAGGCGCTCCCGGACGGCGGCGTACTCCAGGTCCTCGCTCTCGTCCCGCAGGTCCTCGGGCACCGGTTCGCCGGCCGCCAGGGCCCGCGCGGCCCGCTCCCGGCGCTCGCGCCGCCCGGCGCGCCGCGGCACGCCCCAGTCGGGAGTGACGGGCACCCGGTCGTTCTGGCTGAACTCCAGTATCGGATAGCCGAGTTCCAGTATCTGACCGACGATGCGGGCGCTGTCGCCGACGCTCATGCTGGGGAGGATCTCGGGGAGCCGGCGGGCCAGGTCCTCGGCGCCGGGGAAGTCGGTGTGCAGCGCGAAGCCGGGCGCGACGCGGGCGGAGGTCCCGGCGCCGGCCGTGTGCGGGCCGTCCGCGTCGGCGGCCAGCACCAGCAGCCGCTCCCGTCCCGGGCCCACCAGCGGATAGGCCCACCACAGCACGTCGACCCGGCCGTCCCCGGCCGCGGCCAGACGGGCCCGGCCGGCCGCCGGGTAGGACAGACCTCCGCCGAGTGAGGCGCCGAGGCCCGGCCCGAGCCCGTCGTGGGCGGCGTACTCCCCGTACGGGGAGTCCTCCTCGTCCTCGGGCAGGGCGCCGCCCACCGGCAGCAGGTCGACCGCCGGGCGGCCGAGCGCGTCCTCCTTGGTGACGGAGAACAGCCGGCGCGCGCCGGTGCTCCAGTGGGAGACGAGCCCGTCGCGGTCGACCACGACGACGGCCAGCGGGATGCGGCCGCCGGGGCCGGCCGCCGCGCCGTCCCCCGCGCGGCGATCCGGAGGTGCATCCCGCTCGGTGCCACGTTCCATGGCCCAGGCCCTCTCTCCCCCGGCTGTGCAAGATCTGTACCGCCGTCACCACCGTACGGCCACGGTCGGCGGCGATGTGCGGCAATACGGGAATTGCCCGCCGGGTCTCGCACCGGCGCGCGTTCGCCCGGGCGAGTGACCGTTTCAGTCCTCGTGCCCCAGCTGGAGGTCGCGTTCCGTGCGGCCTCCGCCGGCCACCTGGAGCACCGTCGCGACCGGCGGATAGCCGGCGGCGATGACGGTGTACTCGCCGGAGGACAGGTCGACGAACCGGAAGGTGCCGTCGGGTCCGGTGGTGAGGGTGTCGACGACGTTGCCCGCGGCGTCCAGCAGGGTCACCCGCGCCTCCTCGACCGGCCGCCCGCCGCCCGCCCGCACGGTGCCGCGCAGTACGGCGCCGCCGGCCAGCTCGACGTCCTGGCGGGTCTCGCGGGCGGCCTGGACGGTGACGGGGAGGGCCGCCGGGCGGAAGGCGGGGGCGCTCGCGGCGAGGGTGTACTCACCGGCCACCAGCTCGCTGATGACATAGCCGCCCTCCCGGCCGCTGCGGGTGCTCGCGACGACCTCCCCGTGGACGTTGGTGAGGGTGACGGCGGCGTCCCGCACCGGGGTGCCGTCGGCGGTGACGACGCTGCCGGCCAGGCGGCCCGCGCCGCCGAGGACGACGTCGAGTTCGACGGGCCGCTCGCCGACGGTGACCGAGACCGCCTGCGGCTGGTGACCGCCCGCGGCGGCGATCAGGACGTACGATCCCGGGCCGGGCGTGGCCAGCGCGTACCGCCCGTCCGGGCCGCTGGCGCCCCGTCCGGTCTGCTGTCCGGAGACGTCGATGAGGGTGAGCGCCGCGCGCGGCACGGCGGTGCCGTCGGGGTGCTGCACGGTCCCGCAGACGGGGATGCCGCCGGTGTGCGGCGCACGGGACTGCGGCACCTGTGCCGTGAAGTGCGGTGTTTCCTGGGCCGGTTCGGCGGTGGGGGCGTGGTGGGACACCAGTGGTTTCTCCTTGAGGAAGAAGGCGATGAGCAGGCCGAGGACGAGCACCGGCACGAGGTAGAGGAAGACGCGCGGCATGGCGTCGGCGTAGGCCTGGACGTAGGCGTCGCGCAGCTCGGGCGGCAGCGCGTGCACCAGCTCGGGGGTGATCGACTCGGCCTCTGGCACGGCCCCCGCGTGCGCGGGGAGGCGTTCCTCGAGCGCGTCGGTGAGCCGCCCGGCGAAGAGGGTGCCGAAGACGGCGGCGCCGACGCTGCCGCCGATCTGCCGGAAGTAGTTGTTGGCGCTGGTGGCGGTGCCGAGGTCGGCGGGGCGCACGGAGTTCTGCACGGCGAGGATCAGCACCGGCATCACCATGCCGATGCCGGTGCCGAGGACGGCCATCCAGATGCTGTAGTGCAGCCGGGGCGTGCCGGTCTCCAGCCGGGACAGCAGCCACATGCCGGCGACGGACAGCGCGGTGCCGACGAGGGGGTGGCGCCGGTAGCGGCCGGTGCGGCTGATGAGCTGCCCGGAGACGATCGAGGCGACGACGATGCCGCCCATCATGGGCAGCATCAGCAGTCCGGACTCGGTGGCGGAGGCCCCGTCGACCATCTGCAGATAGGTCGGCAGATAGCTGGCGGCGCCGAACAGGGCGACGCCGGTCACCAGGCCGACAAGTCCGGTGACGTTGAAGACGGAGTCCCGGAACAGCCGCAGCGGGATGAGGGGTTCGGCGGCGAAGCGCTCGACGACGAGGAAGAGGACGGCGGCCGCGGCGGCGCCCGCGCCGAGTCCGAGCACCACTTCGGAGTCCCAGGCGTACTCGGTGCCGCCCCAGCTGGTCAGCAGCACCAGGCAGGTGGACGCGGCGGCCAGCAGCAGGGTGCCGAGGACGTCGAAGCGGGGCCGGGCGGCCGGCTTGGGCAGCTTCAGGACCAGGGCGACGACGGCCATCGTGACGATGCCGAAGGGGACGTTGACGTAGAAGCACCAGCGCCAGGAGAGATGGTCGGTGAAGTAGCCGCCGAGCAGCGGTCCGGCGACGGAGGCGAGGCCGAAGGCGGCGCCGATGAGTCCCATGAAGCGGCCGCGCTGCCGCGCGGGCACGATGTCCGCCATGATCGCCTGGACGCCGATCATCAGTCCGCCCGCGCCGACGCCCTGCACCGCGCGGAAGGCGATCAGCTGGTCCATGGTCGAGGCCCGGCCCGCCAGCGCGGAGCCGACGACGAAGACCAGGATCGCGAACTGGAAGACGCCCTTGCGGCCGAGCAGGTCGCCGAGCTTGCCGTAGACCGGCAGTCCGACGGTGGCGGTGAGCAGGTAGGCGGTGATCGCCCAGGACATCTTGTCCAGTCCGTGCAGCTCGCCGACGATCTTCGGGAGCGCGGTGGCGACGATCATCTGCTCCAGGGCGGCGAGCAGCAGCGCCAGCATCAGCGCGAGGAAGACGAGCCGGACCCGGCGCGGGTCCAGGCCCTGCTCCACGACCGGTTCCGGGGGCGGCGGGCCCCCGGCCGGCGGTGCCGTGACCGGCTCGTCCTGCGTCAGAGTGATCCCGCCCATGTGCCCGCTCCCCTCGTCGCACCGCCGGACATTTCCCGCGTAAAAGCGACAACTACGAGCAAGCGTGGTGAGTTACGGCGCAGAGACGGGCCGTATCGAGATCACCCGAACCGGTGAGGAGCCAACTCCGCACCGGTGACGGGGTGTTGGCGCCCTACTTACTTCTCGACCTCCGCGGCGAGCCGGACCAGCAGCGCGTCGTAGATGCGGGCGAGGCCCTTGGGGGCGAAGGTCTTCTCGAAGAAGCCGCCGATGCCGCCGGCGCCGTTCCAGACGGTGGTCACGACGACCCGGGAGCGGCCCTCGCCGGCCGGGGTGACCCGCCAGGTGGTGACCATGGAGGAGTTGCGGTCCTTCTCGACCAGCTCGCCGTCGGTCGGCTCGGTGACCTCGAGCAGGCAGTCGCGGACCCGCTTGCTGGTGGCCTGGAGCTTCCAGTGCACGAGGGTGCCCTCGCCGTCGCCGCCCTCGCGCACCTCGTACTCGCTGTACTGCTCGGGCAGCACCTTCTGACGGGTGCCGCTGTAGTCGGCGAGGGCGTCGAACACCGTCTCCGCGTCCGCCGCGACGATCCGCTCCGTAGTGGCCTCGACCTGCGCCATCGCTTTCCTCCAGGGCATGGGTTACCAGGGTCGGGGCAAGCCAACCACCCCCGGGCCCGGCCACCCAAATCGGGGTTCCGGTTGTGACCGGGGATGTCGCTCGCACGATCAAGGGAACACATGTTCTATTCTGTGCGACAGCGATACCGAGGAGGCGTCATGCGCTGGGAGAACCTCTCACCGGACTCCGAACACAGCCGGGCCGACGCCGCGCTGTTCGGCGCGGAGGCGGTCACCACCCGTACCTTCGACACGCCGGAGTTCCGCGGCATCACCTTCCACGAGATCCGGGCCCGCTCGATCGTCAACCGGGTGCCCGGGGCCTCCCGCATGCCGTTCGAGTGGACGGTGAACCCGTACCGGGGCTGCTCGCACGCGTGCGTGTACTGCTTCGCCCGCAAGACCCACGGCTATCTGGACCTCGACACCGGGCTCGGCTTCGACAGCCAGATCGTGGTCAAGACGAACGCGCCCGAGCTGCTGCGCCACCGGCTGGCCTCTCGGAGCTGGCGGGGCGAGCACATAGCGATGGGCACCAACGTCGACTGCTACCAGCGCGCGGAGGGCCGCTACCGGCTGATGCCGGGCATCCTGGCCGCGCTGCGCGACCACGCCAACCCGTTCTCGATCCTCACCAAGGGCACGCTGATCCTGCGGGACCTCCCGCTGCTGAGGCAGGCCACCGAGGTGACCGACGTGGGCGTCTCCGTCTCGGTGGGCTTCACCGACGAGGAACTCTGGCGGACGGTGGAGCCGGGCACCCCGGCCCCGGAGCGGCGGCTCGAGGTGGTGCGGACGTTCGCCGGGCACGGCATCGGCTGCGGGGTGCTGATGGCGCCGGTGATCCCCTTCCTGAGCGACCGGCCGGAGCAACTGCGGGCGGCGGTGCGGGCCATCGCGGCCTCGGGCGCCACCTCCGTCACACCCCTGGTGCTGCATCTGCGGCCCGGTGCGCGCGAGTGGTTCATGTCCTGGCTCGCGCGGCACCACCCGCACCTGGTCGACCGTTATCTGCGCCTCTACGCGGACGGCGCCTACGCCCCGAAGTGGTACCAGCGCCGGGTCACCCGGCAGGTGCACGAACTGGCGCGGGAGTACGGCATCGGCCCGGCCGGCCCCGGGATGCCCCGGCGGATCCGCGCCGCGGAGCCCGCCGAACCCGTCGGGAGCTCACCTGCCGAGCCGGCCGAGCCGACCCAACTGACGCTTCTGTAGGCGCGTTCGAGCGGAGTCAGCGGCCCAATTGGGTCAAGAACCGACCGAACGCGTTCAGGCAGGGCCCCTCTCCGGGACTATGCCGCGTGAGCCGTGAAGCCCGCGGTCCGCAGCACTCCGGTCCTGGGAGGACCCCCATCATGAGAAAACGCGCAGCCGTGCTGTGCGGTGCCGCCGTCGTCCTGGCCGGAAGCCTCACGGCCGCGCCCGCCGAGGCCGGCGTCCCGCACGCCGCCGGAACGTCCCGCGCCGCGAAGCCGGCGTGGAAGAAGTGCGGCACCGAGGACTACCCGACCCTTCAGTGCGCGTCCGTCAAGGTGCCGCTGGACCACGCCGACCCCGCAGGGCGGAAGATCACGCTCGCGCTGTCCCGCGTCCCGCACACCGCGAAGAAGTACCAGGGCCCGCTGCTGGTGAACCCGGGCGGCCCCGGCGGCAGCGGGCTGACGCTCGCCGGTTTCATCGCGTCGTCGCTGCCGGAGAAGGTCGCCGCCCAGTACGACGTCATCGGCTTCGACCCGCGCGGGGTGGGCGCGAGCGAGCCGGCGCTGGACTGCGCGCCGGACCACTTCGCGCCGGTGCGCCCGGACTCGGTGCCCACCTCGCCCGAGGTGGAGCGGGCCAACCTGACGCGCGTGCAGTCCTTCGCCGCGGCCTGCGGCCGCAAGTACGCGGATCTGCTGCCGCACATCGACACCGCGAGCGCGGTGCGCGACATGGACGTCATCCGCCGGGCGCTCGGCGCGAAGAAGATCAACTACTTCGGCTACTCCTACGGCACCTACCTGGGCACGGTGTACGCCAAGCTGTTCCCGGAGCGGGTGCGGCGCCTGGTCCTGGACTCCGTGGTCGACCCCACGCAGGTCTGGTACGACTCCAACCTCGACCAGGACTACGCCTTCAACGACCGCCACCGGGCGTTCATGACGTGGGTCGCCAAGCACGACCGGGCCTACGGGCTGGGCACCGACCCGGAGAAGATCGAGGCCGAGTGGTACGCGATGCGCGCCGCCCTGAAGAAGGACCCGGCCGGCGGGAAGGTGGGCGCCGCCGAGCTGGAGGACACCTACCTCCCCGGCGGCTACTACAACGGGTACTGGCCCTATCTCGCGGAGGCGTTCTCGGCGTTCGTGAAGGACGGCGACGACGAGCCGCTGGTCGACGCGTACGACGGGTTCGGCGCGACCGACGCCGCCGGGCACAACGGCTTCAGCGTCTACACGGCGGTGGAGTGCCGGGACGCCCCCTGGCCGCGTGACTGGCGGCAGTGGCGCAAGGACAACTGGGAGGCCTACGAGCGGGCGCCCTTCATGACCTGGAACAACGCCTGGTACAACGCGCCGTGCGCGTTCTGGCCGGCCGAGTCGCTGCGGCCGGAGCGCATCCGCAACAGCAGGCTGCCGTCGGCGCTGCTGTTCCAGGCGACGCACGACGCGGCCACCCCCTACCAGGGCGGTGTCACCGTCCACCGGCTGCTGGCGCACTCCAGCCTGGTGGTGGAGTCGGGCGGCGGCAACCACGGCATCACGCTGAGCGGGAACGCCTGTCTGGACCGGCATCTGGCGGCCTATCTGGCCGACGGGACCGTGCCGCGCGGGGGCAGCGGCGACGCGGACGCGGTGTGCGCCGCGCTGCCCGACCCGAAGCCGCTGAAGTCGAAGGCGGCTCCGTCGACAGCACGCGGTTCGACCCTGCACGGCCTGCTCGGCTTCCGCGGCTGAGCGCCTGACGCGCCGTCGGGGACGGGGCTGTCGCACCCGTGGTCCATGATGGGGCCATGAGCGAACCGGCCGGGATCCCCGCCCCCGACGACGGCGTGCGGTTGCCCCGCGGTGGTGGGCGCGTGAGCGGGCCGCTGCTGCGCGCGATGACCGCGGCCGACTGCGACCGCGTCGCCGAGATCCGCGTACGGGGCTGGCGGCACGCCTACCGGGGGCTCGTGCCGCAGCCGTACCTCGACGGCCTCGACATCGCGGCGGACGCCGAGCGGCATCGGGCGCGGCTGCTGCGGGGCGACGGCGGCGTGGTGAACCTGGTGGCGGAGACCGGGGACGGGGAGCTCACCGGCTGGGCGGCCTTCGGCCCGTACCGGGACGGCGGTGTACGCACCCGGGAGGCCGAGCTGTACGCGCTGTACCTGCCGCCCGAGCGCATCGGCCGGGGCGTGGGACGGGCGCTGCTCACGGAGGCGGTCCGCCGCTGCGCCGACGCCGGCCACCCGCGCATGTATCTGTGGGTCCTCAAGGACAACGCCCGCGCCCGCCGCTTCTACGAGCGCGCCGGTTTCGGCGCGGACGGCGCCGAGGAGCCGTTCGAGGTGGGCGGGGTGGCGGTGCCCGAGGTGCGGTACGCGAAGCGGCTCACCGGCTGACGGACCGCCGCGGCCCGCGCTAGCGCGGCCGGGGTATCCGGGGTCCCCGAGGGCGGCCCTGGCGGGGAATCCGGGCCAGGGCGTGCACGGCCGCCTCGGCCAGCGCGGGGTGGGCGAGGGCTTCGGTGAGGACGGGCTCGGCGCGCGGGTCGCCGAGTGCGCCCAGCCCCTCCACGCAGGCGAGGGCGACCCGGCGGTAGGGGTCGTGGGGGCGCAGCCGCCGGCGCAGGGTGGTGATCAGGGCGGGGACCGCCTCGGGGGCGCGCAGTTCGGTCAGCAGGCGGACCGGGTGCAGGGCGTAGGCCACGCGGAGTTCGTTCGTGGCGAGGGCGGCGGCGGCGCGGGCGGTGCGCGGGTCGCCGAGCCGGGCGAGGGCGTGGGCGGCGGAGGCGCAGCGCGGCGGGTCACGGTGGTTGAGCAGCAGCACCAGCGCCTCGAAGGCCCGCCGGTCCCCCGCCAGTCCGAGCCGGAACGCGGCCAGTTCCCGTGCCCACAGCGGCTGTCCGGGGGCGGTGAGGACGGCGGCCAGGCTGTCGGGCTCGTCCGTGCCCAACAGCCGCTCGTACACGGCCCCTCCACCCGACTCCCCCCGTAAGCGCTCCGTGAGCGATCGCAACTCTTCGTCCATGTCCCCGAGGTTAGGGGTGCGCGGGGCAGCGCGGGACCTACATCACAAAGCCGGGGGCTGGCGCGCTCGTTACCCGGGAGTTAA
Source organism: Streptomyces fungicidicus (assembly GCF_003665435.1). Lineage (NCBI taxonomy): Bacteria > Bacillati > Actinomycetota > Actinomycetes > Kitasatosporales > Streptomycetaceae > Streptomyces > Streptomyces fungicidicus. The sequence goes on along the minus strand of NZ_CP023407.1, from coordinate 6,043,587 downwards.
GCTCAGACGAGCGAGTTACCCACTCGCGACCCTCCTCATGGCGGTCTGGTGACGCGGCAGCCGTGAGTCGCAGTCGGTTCGGTACTCCGTGTACCGCAGTACGGCTCGGCCCCGGGACAGGGCCGGTCGGATCCGCCGCCGCTTCGCCGGCGGCAGCCGGGCGTGTGCGCTCGCAGCCCGGTCCACACCCGCATCCCGCACGCACCCGGTGCGCCCTTCGGCGCACCCGGGCGTGTTTCCCGTCGTCACCCTCATTCCTGGAGTCCCGCGATGGCCACTCCCCTCTCCGACACCTCTCTGTCCCCGCTGCGGACCGTCGCCGTGGTCGGCCTCGGCACGATGGGCACCGGCATCGCCGAGGTCCTGGCCGGCGCCGGCCGCGACGTGATCGGCATCGACATCAGCGAGGCGCAGACCGCCAAGTGCGTCACCGCCCTCGAGGCCTCGACCGCCCGCGCCGTGGAGCGCGGCCGGCTGACCGGGCCGCAGCGGGCGGAGCTGCTCGCCCGGGTCACCACCTCCACCGACCTGGGCGCGGCGGCCGGCGCCGACCTGGTGATCGAGGTGGCGCCGGAGTCGTACGAGATCAAGCAGCAGATCTTCCGTGAACTGGACGGGATAGTCCGGCCGGAGACCGTCCTGGCGACCGGGACCAACGCCCTGTCCGTCACCCGGCTCGCCGCCGACTCCGCCCGCCCCGAGCGGGTGCTGGGCATGCACTTCTTCAACCCCGCCCCGGCGATGAGACTGGTGGAGATCGTGTCCTGCGTGCTGACCGCGCCCGCGGCCGTCACCGCGGTCACCAATCTCGCCCTGGACCTGGGCAAGGAGCCCGTCGCCGTCGGCGACCGGCCCGGATTCGTCGCCGACGGGCTGCTGTTCGGCTACCTCAACCAGGCCGCCGCGATGTACGAGGCCAACTACGCCTCCCGCGAGGACATCGACGCCGCGATGAGGCTGGGCTGCGGCCTGCCGATGGGCCCGCTGGCACTGCTCGACCTGATCGGCGTGGACACCGCGCGCACGGTCCTGGAGGCCATGTACGCCGAGTCCCGCGACCGGCTGCACGCCCCGGCCCCGGTGCTCAAGCAGCTCAGCGAGGCCGGTCTGACGGGCCGCAAGGCGGGGCGCGGTTTCTACACGTACGAGGCGCCGGGCAGCGGCACCGTCGTGCGGGACGCCCTGACCCCGCTGGAGGGCGGCTCCCCCACCGCCGGGCGTACGGTGCGCTCGGTGGGTGTCGCCGGCTCCGGCACCATGGCCTCCGGTATCGCCGAGGTGTTCGCGAAGGCGGGCTACGAGGTGGTCCTGGCCGCCCGCAGCGAGGAGAAGGCACGGAGTGCCAGGGCCCGGATCGGGAAGAACCTGGCGCGCTCGGTCGACAAGGGCCGGATGACCGCGGAGGCCGCCGCGCAGACCCTGGAGCGGGTCCGCCCGACGGGCACCTACGACGACTTCGCCGACGTCGACCTCGCGGTCGAGGCGGTCGCCGAGGACCTGGAGGTCAAGCGGCAGCTGTTCGCGGCGCTGGACAAGGTCTGCAAGCCGGGCGCGGTCCTCGCCACCACCACCTCGTCGCTCCCGGTCGTCGCCTGCGCCCGCGCCACCTCGCGCCCGCAGGACGTGATCGGCATGCACTTCTTCAACCCGGCGCCGGCCATGAAGCTGGTCGAGGTCGTGCGCACGGTGCTGACCGCCGACGACGTGCACGCCACCGTGCGTGAGGTGTGCGGCACGATCCGCAAGCACGCCGTGGACTGCGGCGACCGGGCCGGGTTCATCGTGAACGCGCTGCTGTTCCCGTACCTCAACAACGCGATCAAGATGGTGGAGGAGCACTACGCGTCCCTCGACGACATCGACGCCGCGATGAAGCTGGGCGGCGGTTACCCGATGGGCCCGTTCGAACTGCTCGACGTCGTCGGACTGGACGTCTCGCTCGCCATCGAGAAGGTGCTGCACCGCGAGTTCCGCGACCCCGGTCTCGCGCCGGCGCCGCTGCTGGAGCACCTGGTGGCCGCGGGCTGCCTCGGCCGCAAGACGGGCCGCGGCTTCCGCGAATATGCCAAGCGCTGAGCCGCGCCCCGGCGACTGGTTCACGAACGGCGCGGAATGGGGCGGGCTGCTCGATCCCGACCGGTTCCCGCCTCCGGCCCCCAGCGGCCCTCCCCCGCCCGCCGAGGGCGGGGGAGCCCCCGGTCATGCGCGCCGAGCTGCGCACATGCAGTACGTTCAGGGCATGTCGCAGCCCGCCAAGTCCGCACGTACGCCAGCCACGACCGAGCCGCCGGAAAGCGCCGCAGGCTCTCGCGCCGCCGCCCAGCGGCTCAAGATGCGCAGGGAACTGGCGGCCGCCGCGATGGAGCTGTTCGCGACCAAGGGGTACGAGGCCACCACCGTCGACGAGATCGCGGCCGCCGCCGGGGTCGCCCGCCGCACCTTCTTCCGCCACTTCCGCTCCAAGGAGGAGGCGATCTTCCCCGACCACGACGACACCCTGGTCCGCGCCGAGGCGGTGCTCAACGCCGCCCCCGCGCACGAGCATCCGCTCGACACGGTGTGCCGTGGCATCAAGGAGGTCATGAAGATGTACGCGGCGCGGCCGGAGATCTCGGTCGCCCGCTACCGGCTGACGCGTGAGGTGCCCACCCTGCGCGAGGCGGAGATCGCGTCGGTGGCCCGCTACGAGCGCCTCTTCACCCGCTATCTGCTCGGCCACTTCGACGAGCACGCGCACGACGACGACGCCAACGACGACCCGCTGCTGGCGGAGGTCGCCGCGTCCGCCGTGGTCACCGCCCACAACCACGTACTGCGGCGCTGGCTGCGGGCGGACGGCCAGGGCGACGTCGAGACGCAGCTGGACCACGCCTTCGCGATCGTCCGCAAGACCTTCGGCAGCGGCATCATGGCGGGCCGGCGCACGGTGCCGCCGCAGCCGCCCGCCGTCTCGGCGTCCTCGCACGGCGAGGTGCTGGTGACGGTCGCCCGCACCGACGCCCCGCTGGACGAAGTGATGCGGACCATCGAGCAGGCGCTCAAGGAGCGCTGAACAGACCCCTCACCGCTGTGACGACGGCCACCCCACCGGGTGGCCGTTTTGCCATGTCAGGGCCCCTTTTCGCACGCCTCCGGGACCCCGTTCGATCGATCATCGCTCATCTGATGGGTAAAGATTTCACCTGAGCCCAGGTTCTGGCACTCAGTGCCTTGCGGGCCGACACGGCGTGCCATACGTTGAAGGAGTCCGGGCGAGTCCCGGCGGGCCCACCGCCCGCACGTCCGGACGCCTGCGTCACAGGCAACCTCCCGCGCACACCAAGCGCCGCCGCAGCACCACCGCCGAACCGACGGCAACCCCCGACCCTCAGCAGCACACCGACGTAACCCTCAGCGCCCCTCCCTCAGGACGCTCATCGCCGGAGGCAACACCGTGACCGTCAAGGACATCCTGGCCGCGATCCAGTCGCCCGACTCCACGTCGGAGGACTTCGCCGCCCTGCAGCTCCCCGAGTCGTACCGCGCGATCACCGTGCACAAGGACGAGACGGAGATGTTCGCGGGCCTCGAGACCCGCGACAAGGACCCCCGCAAGTCGATCCACCTCGACGACGTGCCGCTGCCCGAGCTCGGCCCGGGCGAGGCCCTGGTGGCCGTCATGGCCTCCTCGGTCAACTACAACTCGGTGTGGACGTCGATCTTCGAGCCGCTCTCCACGTTCGGCTTCCTGGAGCGCTACGGCCGGCTCAGCGAGCTCACCAAGCGCCACGACCTGCCGTACCACATCATCGGCTCCGACCTCGCGGGCGTGGTGCTGCGCACCGGCCCCGGCGTCAACGCCTGGCGGCCCGGCGACGAGGTCGTCGCCCACTGCCTCTCCGTCGAGCTGGAGTCCAGCGACGGCCACAACGACACCATGCTCGACCCCGAGCAGCGCATCTGGGGCTTCGAGACCAACTTCGGCGGCCTGGCGGAGATCGCGCTGGTGAAGTCCAACCAGCTGATGCCGAAGCCGGACCACCTGTCGTGGGAGGAGGCGGCGGCCCCCGGCCTCGTCAACTCCACCGCCTACCGGCAGCTGGTGTCCCGCAACGGCGCCGGCATGAAGCAGGGCGACAACGTGCTCATCTGGGGCGCGAGCGGCGGACTCGGCTCCTACGCCACCCAGTTCGCGCTGGCCGGCGGCGCCAACCCGATCTGCGTCGTCTCCAGCGACCAGAAGGCGGACATCTGCCGGTCGATGGGCGCCGAGGCGATCATCGACCGCAACGCCGAGGGCTACAAGTTCTGGAAGGACGAGAACACCCAGGACCCCAAGGAGTGGAAGCGCTTCGGCAAGCGCATCCGCGAGTTCACTGGCGGCGAGGACATCGACATCGTCTTCGAGCACCCCGGCCGGGAGACCTTCGGCGCCTCCGTCTTCGTCACCCGCAAGGGCGGCACCATCACCACCTGCGCCTCGACCTCGGGCTACATGCACGAGTACGACAACCGCTACCTGTGGATGTCCCTGAAGCGCATCATCGGCTCCCACTTCGCCAACTACCGCGAGGCCTGGGAGGCCAACCGCCTCATCTCCAAGGGGAAGATCCACCCGACCCTCTCCCGGACGTACGCCCTGGAGGACACCGGCCAGGCGGCGTACGACGTGCACCGCAACCTGCACCAGGGCAAGGTCGGCGTGCTGTGCCTGGCGCCCGAGGAGGGCCTGGGCGTGCGCGACCACGAGAAGCGCGCCCGGCACATCGACGCCATCAACCGCTTCCGGAACATCTGAGGGCAGTTCGATGACAGAGCGTCAGAAGGACCGTCCGTGGCTCATGCGGACCTACGCCGGCCACTCCACGGCCGAGGCGTCCAACGAGCTGTACCGGCGCAACCTCGCCAAGGGACAGACGGGTCTGTCGGTCGCCTTCGACCTGCCGACCCAGACCGGCTACGACTCCGACCACGTCCTCGCCCGCGGCGAGGTCGGCCGGGTCGGGGTGCCGGTCGCCCACCTCGGTGACATGCGCCGGCTGTTCCAGGACATCCCCCTGGAGCAGATGAACACCTCGATGACGATCAACGCCACCGCCATGTGGCTGCTGGCGCTCTACCAGGTCGTCGCCGAGGAGCAGGGCGCGGACGTCGCACGCCTCCAGGGCACGACCCAGAACGACATCGTGAAGGAGTACCTGTCCCGGGGGACGCACGTCTTCCCGCCGGGCCCCTCGCTCCGCCTCACGACGGACATGATCGCGTACACGGTCTCCCACCTCCCGAAGTGGAACCCGATCAACATCTGCAGCTACCACCTGCAGGAGGCCGGGGCCACGCCGGTGCAGGAGATCGCGTACGCGATGTCCACCGCCATCGCCGTGCTCGACGCGGTGCGCGACGGCGGACAGGTGCCGCAGGAGCGCATGGGCGACGTGGTCGGCCGCATCTCCTTCTTCGTGAACGCGGGCGTGCGGTTCGTCGAGGAGATGTGCAAGATGCGGGCGTTCGGCCGCATCTGGGACCGGATCACCCGCGAGCGGTACGGCATCGAGGACCCCAGGCACCGGCGCTTCCGCTACGGCGTCCAGGTGAACTCCCTCGGCCTGACCGAGGCGCAGCCGGAGAACAACGTCCAGCGGATCGTCCTGGAGATGCTGGCCGTCACCCTCTCCAAGGACGCCCGCGCGCGTGCCGTGCAGCTGCCGGCCTGGAACGAGGCCCTGGGCCTGCCCCGCCCCTGGGACCAGCAGTGGTCCCTGCGCATCCAGCAGGTGCTGGCGTACGAGAGCGATCTGCTGGAGTACGACGACATCTTCGAGGGCTCGAAGGTGATCGAGGCGAAGGTGGAGCAGCTGGTCGAGGACTCGCTCGCGGAGATCGACCGGATCCAGGAGATGGGCGGCGCGATGGCCGCCGTCGAGTCCGGCTACCTCAAGTCGCAGCTGGTCTCCTCGCACGCCGAGCGCCGGGCCCGGATCGAGTCCGGCGAGGAGAGGATCATCGGTGTCAACGCCTTCGAGGGCACCGAGCCGAACCCGCTGACCGCCGATCTGGACACCGCGATCCAGACGGTCGACCCGGCGGTGGAGGCCCGCGTCGTCGGGGCGCTGCGGCACTGGCGCGACACCCGCTACCAGCCGCCCTTCAACCACCCGCGCCCCTGCAAGGCGCTGGAGAAGCTGAAGGAGGCGGCGCGCGGCACCGACAACCTGATGGAGGCCACCCTGGAGTGCGCCCGCGCCGGTGTCACGACCGGCGAGTGGGCCGGCGCGCTGCGCGAGGTGTTCGGCGAGTTCCGGGCGCCCACCGGGGTGTCGTCGGCGCCGGTCGCGGTCGCCGCGGAGGAGGGCTCGGCGCTCTCCGGGGTGCGCCGGAAGGTGGAACTGACGGCCAAGGACCTGGGCGTCGGCAAGCTGCGCTTCCTGGTCGGCAAGCCGGGCCTGGACGGACACTCCAACGGCGCCGAGCAGATCGCCGTGCGGGCCCGCGACGCCGGGTTCGAGGTGGTCTACCAGGGCATCCGGCTCACCCCCGAGCAGATAGTGGACGCCGCCCTCGCGGAGGACGTGCACGCGGTGGGCCTGTCCATCCTGTCCGGCTCGCACGCCCAGCTGGTGCCGGACGTGCTCGAACGGCTCCGTGTGGCCGGTGCCACGGATATACCGGTGATCGCCGGTGGCATCATCCCCAGCGGTGACGCCGAAGAACTGCGGGCCGCCGGAGTGGCCGCGGTCTTCACCCCGAAGGACTTCGACATCACCGGGATCATCGGCCGCATCGTCGACGAGATCCGCAACGCGAACAAGCTCGACCCCCTGGAGGTCCCCGCATGACGAACGTCAATCGCCTTCGCCCCCGCCGCTCCTGTCTGGCGGTACCGGGAAGCAACCCGCGCTTCCTGGAGAAGGCGCAGGGCCTCCCGGCGGACCAGGTCTTCCTCGACCTGGAGGACGCGTGCGCGCCGCTCGCCAAGCCCGAGGCGCGGCACACCATCGTGAAGTTCCTCAACGAGGGCGACTGGACCGGCAAGACCCGCGTCGTGCGCGTCAACGACTGGACGACGGAGTGGACGTACCGGGACGTCGTGACGGTCGTCGAGGGCGCCGGCCCGAACCTGGACTGCATCATGCTGCCCAAGGTCCAGGACGCCCAGCAGGTCGTCGCCCTGGACCTGCTGCTGACCCAGATCGAGAAGACGATGGGCTTCGAGGTCGGCCGGATCGGCATCGAGGCGCAGATCGAGAACGCCCGGGGTCTGAACAACGTCAACGAGATCGCGCAGGCCTCCCCGCGCGTCGAGACCATCATCTTCGGCCCGGCCGACTTCATGGCCTCCATCAACATGAAGTCGCTGGTCGTCGGCGAGCAGCCGCCCGGCTACCCGGCGGACGCCTACCACTACATCCTGATGAAGATCCTGATGGCCGCCCGCGCCAACGACCTCCAGGCGATCGACGGCCCCTACCTGCAGATCCGCAACGTGGACGGCTACCGCGAGGTCGCGCGGCGCGCCGCGGCCCTCGGCTTCGACGGCAAGTGGGTGCTGCACCCGGGCCAGGTCGAGGCGTCCAACGAGATCTTCTCGCCGTCGCAGGAGGACTACGACCACGCCGAGCTGATCCTGGACGCGTACGACTACTACACGTCCGAGGCGGGCGGCAAGAAGGGCTCGGCGATGCTCGGCGACGAGATGATCGACGAGGCCAGCCGCAAGATGGCCCTGGTCATCTCGGGCAAGGGACGCGCCGCCGGCATGCGGCGCACGTCGAAGTTCGAGACCCCCGACAACTGAGGAGCTTTGAGCGCGATGCAGTTCGGACGCACCTACGAGGAGTTCGAGGTCGGCGCGACGTACAAGCACTGGCCGGGGAAGACGGTCACCGAGTACGACGACCACCTGTTCTGTCTCCTCACCATGAACCACCACCCGCTCCACATGGACGCGAACTACGCCGAGAAGACGACGGACTTCGGCAGGAACGTGGTGGTCGGGAACTACGTCTACTCGCTGCTGCTCGGCATGTCGGTGCCGGACGTCTCCGGCAAGGCGATCGCCAACCTGGAGATCGAGTCGCTGAGGCACGTGGCGCCGACCTTCCACGGTGACACGGTCTACGGCCAGACGACCGTGCTCGACAAGTGGCCGTCGAAGTCGAAGAACGACCGCGGGATCGTGTACGTCGAGACCAAGGGCTACAAGCAGGACGGCACGCTGGTCTGCGTGTTCCGCCGCAAGGTGATGGTGCCGACCGGGACGTACATCAAGGAGCGCGGCGGCGAGCAGCCCGGCCGCCCGGAGCTCGAGGAGAAGTAGAGATGAGCCGCCTCGCCCAGACCGCCGGTCTGACCGACGTTCAGCAGGAGATCCTCTCCACCGTCCGCGACTTCGTGGACAAGGAGATCATCCCCGTCGCCACCGGGCTGGAGCACCGCGACGAGTACCCGCAGCAGATCGTCGACGGCCTGAAGGAACTCGGGCTGTTCGGCCTGATGATTCCCGAGGAGTACGGGGGGCTGGGCGAGTCCCTCCTCACCTACGCGCTGTGCGTGGAGGAGATCGCCCGCGGCTGGATGTCGGTGTCCGGCATCATCAACACCCACTTCATCGTGGCGTACATGCTCAAGCAGCACGGCACGCAGGAGCAGAAGGACCACTTCCTGCCGCGGATGGCGGCCGGCGACATCCGCGGCGCCTTCTCGATGTCGGAGCCGGGCCTCGGCTCCGACGTGTCGGCCATCACCTCCAAGGCGGTGAAGGACGGCGAGGAGTACGTCCTGAACGGCCAGAAGATGTGGCTGACGAACGGCGGCACGTCGTCGCTGGTGGCCGTTCTGGTCCGGAGTGACGAGGGTCACCCGGACGGCACGGCCCCGCACAAGTCGATGACCACCTTCCTGGTGGAGAAGGAGCCGGGCTTCGGGGAGGTCCGCCCCGGCCTCACCGTCCCCGGCAAGATCGACAAGATGGGCTACAAGGGCGTCGACACGACCGAGCTCATCATGGACGGCCTGCGGATTCCCGCCGACCGGGTGCTCGGCGGGGTCACCGGCCGAGGTTTTTACCAAATGATGGACGGTGTCGAGGTGGGCCGTGTCAACGTGGCGGCGCGTGGCTGCGGCGTCGCTCAGCGTGCCTTCGAGCTCGGCGTCCAGTACGCCCAGCAGCGTCACACTTTCGGCAAGCCGATCGCCCAGCACCAGGCCATCCAGTTCAAGCTGGCGGAGATGGCTACCAAGGTGGAGGCCGCGCATGCGATGATGGTGAACGCAGCGCGCAAAAAGGACTCCGGAGAACGAAACGACCTCGAAGCAGGGATGGCGAAGTACCTCGCGTCCGAATACTGCAAGGAGGTCGTGGAGGACGCCTTCCGGATCCACGGCGGCTACGGCTTCTCCAAGGAGTACGAGATCGAGCGCCTCTACCGTGAGGCGCCGATGCTGCTGATCGGTGAAGGCACCGCCGAGATCCAGAAAATGATCATCGGCCGCCGACTGCTCGAAGAGTATCGATTCCAGGGCTAGATGTCCGGATACGGGGTGTTTTCTTGGAGAAGAGGATCACACCCCGTATGCACTCTTCAGCCGCCGACTCGGCTGCCTGGCTTACCCAGTTGCGGCCGGAAGCCGCTACGATCGCCGGAAAGCCGCCGTCCCCCGCAAGTGCGCGGCATCATCCGCTACGAAGGTCATCCATGCCCCACAGCCAAACCTCTGCACACCGCGACAGCCTCGCCGGCGTACGCCTCGCGCGCGGAGCATCGCCGTGGCTTCTGCCGACCGTCGCCACCGCAGCCGTCAGTCTGCTCCGCTCCCGCCGCTCGGGTGCCGCCAAGGCCGTCGCCGTCCCCGCCACCGCACTGGCGGCGGGGATGCTGTGGTTCTTCCGCGACCCCGAGCGCGAGATCGCACAGGGCAGGGTCATCTCGCCCGCCGACGGTGTGGTGCAGAGCATCATGCCGTGGAAGGACGGGCGCACCCGCGTCGCGATCTTCATGAGCCCGCTCAACGTCCACGTGAACCGGGCCCCGCTGTCCGGCACGGTGACGTCGGTCGAGCACATCCCCGGTGGCTTCGTTCCCGCCTTCAACAAGGAGAGCGAGAACAACGAGCGCGTCGTGTGGCACTTCGACACCGAGCTCGGCGACATCGAGATGATCCAGATCGCCGGCGCCGTGGCCCGCCGCATCGTGCCCTACGTGCCCGAGGGCACCAAGGTCGAGCAGGGCGAGCGCGTCGGTCTGATCCGGTTCGGCTCGCGTGTCGACCTCTACCTGCCCGAGGGTGTGGAGGTGGCCGTGGAGGTCGGTCAGAAGACCGTGGCTGGGGTGACTCGAATTGACCGTGGCTGATCCCGACACACAGGCCGGCTGGGTGCCGGAGGCCGACGACGCGGACGACGAGGAGGAGATGCCCCTCTCGCTCCGCCTGTCGATAGCGGACACGCTCACCCTGGGCAACGCGACCTGCGGCTTCATGGCGGTGTACTTCACCACCACCGGCATCCTGATCCCGCACCTCCAGGGCAGCCAGGAGACGGGCATGGCCCGCCACAGCGCGGCCACGGCCGTCATCCTGATGCTGTGCGCGGCGGTCTTCGACCTGTTCGACGGCCTGGTGGCGCGCAAGCTGCGCTCCTCGCCGATGGGCGCGGAGCTGGACAACCTGTCCGACCTGATCAGTTTCGGCCTGGCGCCGGCGTACTTCGTCCTGGTCTACGGCATGGTCGCGGACGACGCGCACCAGAGAGTGGCCGCGGTCGGGGCGATCGTGGTGCTGCTGGCGGTGGTGCTGAGGCTGGCGCGGTTCTCCTGCGTCACGGTGAAGGACGGCACCTTCCAGGGCATGCCGTCGCCGTTCGGCGCGCTGACCGTCGTCTCGATCGTGCTGCTGGAGCTGCCGTTCGTGGCGACGCTGCTGGCGATCATCGGCACGGCCTGGCTGATGGTAAGCCGGGTGGAGTACCCGAAGCCGCGGGGCCGCCTGGCGGTGGCGATGCTGTCGTGGATCGTGCTGTCGATGGGCCTGCTGGCGGCGTGGGCGTTCGACGCGCCGAGCGGTCAGCTGCTGCTGCAGACGGGCTGTGCGCTGCAGCTGGTGATGGGGGCGGTGATCCCGCTGTTCGCCACGGCCCGCCGGGTGAACAACTTCCGCGACAACCGTCGTGAGGCGCGGGCGGCGCAGCTGCCGTAGCGCCGCCGCAGTGCGTGTGGGCCCCGGACCTCCGGTCCGGGGCCCACTGCTGTGTCCGCGGCCCGGCGGGCGGGTCAGAAGATCTCCTCGTCGCCGCCGGGTGTCTTGCGGTTGCGGTCGGCCATCTCCTCCCAGAAGGCGTGCAGCTCCCTGACGGGCGTGCTCACCCAGGGCGCGGTGTGCCGGGTGAAGGCCTGGGAGTGCCAGCGGGAGCGGCTGTGCAGGAGAGCCTGCTGCTGCCGGCAGAACGGCTCCTCGATCTCCGTCCGCTCCTTGCCGGCCTTGGGCGGATAGGGGCACAACCGGAACGTGCAGGTCGGCAGGCAGGTGGAGCCGGCCTGGCTCCCGTCGGCCCGCCCCACGCTGCGTTCGGGGTGGAGCGGGCCGCGGTCCTCGGTGACGCAGGGCGGGAGGGTGGCCCGGTTCGCGCGGTTCAGCCGTCCCTCGATGTCGTCGGGGCTCCCGTCGCGTTCGGTGAGGTTGAGCATGACCAGAACGTCGGCGAGCAGCCGCTGCGCCCGGGGGTGCAGGCTGCTCCAGCCCGCCGACGGGGCGATCCACAGATTGTGCTTGCGGTAGCGCTCCGGGTCGGCCGGGGTGGACCCCACGTTGTCGATGGCGCTGTGCTCGTCGATCCAGAGGAACTGCTCCGGGTGCCCCGTCTCCAGAGCCAGGGTAACCAGGTCGCCGGCTTCGGCCACGAAGGGGTGGAGGGGCCCGCGGGCCTGCCGTTCGCCTTCGTCTGCGGACGCGGCGCCGGCCGCGCTCCCCGCCATCGAGAGCCAGCGGGTGACCGCCTGCAGGGGATCGGGGGATGCGCCGGGTCCGGCGGGGCGTCCGACGGTGTCGGGAAGTTCCCAGAGGCACAGGGCGTGCAGCAGGCTCAGCTGCGCGTACCAGTAGCGGCTGCGGGTGAGCATCCGCTCCGCCTCCGTCACCAGCTGGGCCCGGGTCTCCTCGCAGGCGGCCGGGTGCCGCCTCCTGCGGTTGGCCGCGTTCTTGAACCCCTGGGCCAGGGCGTTCTCCAGGGACAGGGGCAGGTCGGGCTCGCCGGGTCCGCACAGGTGCCGCAGCCAGAGGTTCAGCCGCTCCTGGGCCTCGTCGCGGTACTTGTCGGAGACGGAGCCGACGACCATGGGGAGGAGCCAGGCGCGCAGGGCGAAGTGACGCCACACCGTGGTGCGCCTGCGCTCGTACTCCCGTACGAACCGGTCCTGCTTCTGCTGCCGCTCCGCCGCCTGCGCCGAGCCCCCGGCCGGGTTCGCGTCCGCCTCCCCGAGCCAGGCGTTGTAGTCACGGTCGAACCTCTCCTTGGCGCTGCGCGTTCTCTCCAGGTACTGCTCCACGGGGTCGATGCCGAGGGGGAACAGCTGCCGCAGGGCATGGAAGGCCGCGTCGCCACCGGAGGCCATCTGGTGCACGATCGCGATCCGCACCGGATGGGCGGGCTCGTGCGTGCCGATGCTGAAGAGGCGGTCGTAGGGAAGGGACAGCCGTGCGGGCGCCTGCCCGGCGGGCGGCGGGCGGCGGCCCCTGCTGTGGCGCTCCCGTTCGCGCAGAGCGGCGCCGAAGCGCCGCACCAGCCCCAGTTTGGCGTTCTGCACCGTCCGCTGTTCGCCCCTGATGAGCAGGCCCTCCCACTGTTCGTCGAGGTTCCGGGCCAGGGTGTTCTGCATCGGCTCCGGGTCGACGCTGTCGATCTCCAGGGCCGCGCCGTACAGGTCGAAGTACTTGGCGTCGTGCCGCTTCGCCGCCGCCCTGCTGAGCAGCTCGGCCAGTTTCGGCCGCGGGGCCGCCCCGGTGGCGGGCGCCGACGCCCGGTGACGTGACAGCAGCACCAGGGCGATGAGCAGTTCGCGGGACGGGCCCGGGCTGTGCAGGGCGGGTTCGACGACGGCGGGGAGCCGGTGGCCGTCCACCTCGCTGAGCAGGCGGTAGCCCAGATATGCCTGGACGATGCTGTGCGGGAAGCGGACCTTGTTCTCGTAGCCCCTGACCAGTCCGAGGAGCTGTGCGTTGGCGGCGTACCGGGCCAGCTCGGTGTAGCACTCGTTGGGGTAGGCGAGGGGGTCGGTCCAGGACGGCGACTCGTCGACGTTCCTGCTCAGCACGGACCAGATCGCCTCCCGCTGCGCCGGGGAGGCGGCCAGACGAACCGCTTCCTGCTGGTTGTCGGCCGACGGCTCCGTCGGCTGTCCGCGGCTGCGGAGGTCCTTCATGTAGGCGCCGACGAAGTCGTCGAACGTCACCTCGAGGCTGTCCTGCAGCAGCCCCAGGCAGGCCAGGGCGGAGGCCACCCACACGGTCTCCTGGCGCTCCCTGCGGTCCATCACCAGCTTGTCGAAGATGCGGCCGTCCTCCATCGCCTGGCGGTAGGTGTCGAGCAGCCACAGCCGGATCGTGGAGCAGTCGTTGCTGCGCGTGTTGAGGCGGCCGGGTTCCTCGCGCAGCGTCAGGTGTTCCAGCAGCCCGCGCTGTTGCAGCAGGCGGGCGATCCGCAGGTAGATCGGCGAGTCCGTGACCTCGGCGGTCTCCACCACCCAGTCCAGCCGGCGTTCGTCGGTCTCGCCGGGTTCCCGCACCAGGTACTCCAGGGCCGCCTCCTCGCTCAGCGGCTCCAGGTCGGCGATCGCGGCGCGGGTTCCCTCGAGCGGGGTGTGCGGCCGGGAGGCGATGACCAGCGGCAGCCGCTGACGGTCCGCCCGGTCTATGGCCCGGCGGATGATGTTGTCGCGGTCCTCCCGGTGCTGCTCGTCGATCAGGGCTTCCTCCAGCCCGTCGGCGATCACCACGGCCTTGTCGTCGAGCCGGAGCTGCCGCCAGGCCTTGTCGACGTGGCCGGCGGACACTCCCGCGTCGGCCAGTTCCGCGAAGCGGCGCCGTGCCATCTTCTCGAAGTCGAGTTCACCGTCGCCGTCCATGTCCCGCAGGCGTATCGGCACGGGAACGGCGGACTGTTGCGCCAGCATCCGCGTGAGCTCCACCAGGACGGCCGTCTTGCCGACGCCCACACCGCCGACGAGCAGATAGGGCTTGCGCGTCTTTCTGTCGCGGAGGGTCTGGGCCATCACCTGGGCCAGTTCGTGCCGTCCGACGATCCGGTCGACCAGCGTCCCGGCGGTGGGGACCAGTTCGTGCGGCCTGTCGCGCGCCGTGCCGACGAGGGGTTTCCTGATCCTGCGGTACCAGAAGAGGAGGAAGATCGCGAGGAGCAGAGAGCCCGTCAGCAGAGGGCCCACGAGGGAGTAGACGGTCTTGAACCAGTCGGAGTCGAGCGCTCCGCCGAGCACCTTGCGTTTCCCGTTCGCATCGTCGTAGAGCTTCAGCCCCACATAGGTGAGCAGCAGGAGCGTCCCGAGGAAGGCGTAGGCGCGGAGCAGGCGGCCGCGGGAGACCCCTCGGGGGTGCCATCTGCGGTTCGGGAGGATGCGCTTGCGCGCCTCCCGGTCGGTCCTGAACGTGCGCCAGCGCCGGTCCACGGCCCCTGCGCTCCGGGACCACCACCGTCGTGGGTAGAGCGTGTACCAGGGGGCGTCGCGCGGTCGTTCCCTTCCCCCGGGATTGCGGATGACCTTGGTGGGCATGAAGTCCGTCCCCTTTCGGGGTGTACGCCTTCATTTCCATGGAACCACTGCCGGTAAGGACCGCAACACGGCGGCGGGCGCGCCGTATCGGGCGCCGCCGCCCCTTCCCGTGCCGCCACCGGGGTGCGGGACGGGAAGGGGCGCGGAAGGGAGCCTCGCCGCGTCAGGCCAGGAAGTCGCGGGCGATGCGTTCCGCCGTGCGTTCCAGCACGGGGCCCGCGTCCGCGATGCACTTCGCGACGTCGGGCTCCAGGTCCGTCAGGGCGTACGCCCGCCGGATGCCCGCACGTCCCAGCACCTCCGGCGGCAGTGCGAGCCGCCCGCACACCGCGACGACCTCCCGGCCCGCCGCCCGCGCCGCCGCGGCGACACCCGCGGGAGCCTTGCCGTGCAGCGTCTGCTCGTCCAGCGACCCCTCACCGGTGATCACCAGGTCCGCCCGCTCCAGGGCCGGCGCGAACCCCAGCACGTCCAGCATCACCTCGATGCCGGGACGGAAACCGGCGCCGAGGAGCAGCGCGCCGAAGCCGATGCCTCCCGCGGCCCCCGCCCCCGGCGAGGCGGCGCAGGCGGCGGCCTTCTCCCCCACCGCCCCCTCCAGCACCTTCACGAAGTGCGTGAGCGCCGTGTCCAGCGTCTCCACGTCCTCCGGCGAGGCGCCCTTCTGCGGGCCGTACACCGCCGGCGCCCCCTTGGGCCCGGTCAGCGGATTGTCGACGTCGCTGGCGAGCACGAACTCCACCGACGCCAGCCGCGGATCCAGCCCGGACAGATCGGCGGACGCCAGCTCGGCGAGTCCTCCGCCCCCCGGCGTCACCGGTTCGCCGGCCGCCGTCACGAACCGCGCGCCCAGCGCCGACAGCATGCCCGCACCGCCGTCGGTGGTGGCGCTCCCGCCCACCCCGAACACGATGCTCCGCGCACCCGCGTCCAGCGCGGCCCGCAGCAGCTCCCCCGCCCCGTACGTCGACGCCGTGAGCGGCGCGAACACCCCGGCCGGAAGCCGCTGCAGCCCGCTCGCCTCCGCCATCTCCACCACGGCGGTGTCACCGCGCAGCGCGTACGCCGCGGTCACCTCGTCCCCCAGCGGGCCGGCCACCCGGACCTCCCGGCGCGCGAAACCGGCCGCGACCGCCGCGGCCACGGTGCCGTCGCCGCCGTCGGCCACCGGCAGCGCCTCGACCTCCAGCTCCGGTACGACCCGGCGCAGCCCGGCCGTCACCCGCTCGGCGACCTCGACGGCCGTCAGCGACCCCTTGAACTTGTCCGCGGCGACGAGCACCCGCCGTGCCGACCGTGCCGTACGAGTGCCGCTCCCTGCAGCGTCCGCCACTTGCATGTCCCCTCGTTCTCCGGGCCCCGCACGCGTAGTGGAGGCCAGTCGCGCCGCTGTGACCCTAACCGGCGGGCCCGGTGGCCGCCATGGCCTGCCCAGCCCGTGAAACGGCCCGGAACCGGGTAGACCGGACCCATGACCGCCATGACCGCTGTGGAACCGCAGCCGGGGCTCGCCGACCGCGTCCTCGGAGGCTGGCTGGGCCGGATCGCCGGCAACATGCTCGGGAAACCGGTGGAGCAGGGCGAGGTGTGGACGCGCGAACGCATCGACCGCTACCTGCGCCGGACCGGCGCCCTCCCGCTCACCGACTACCTCCCGGAGCCGCCGACCGAGAGCGAGGGCCTCGCCCTGCGCCCCGAGTGGCGGACCTGCGTCCGGGGCCGCGTGCACGGCAGCTGCCGGGACGACGACGTCGACTACGCGATCCTCGGCCTGGTCCTGCTGGAGACCCACGGCTTCGCCTTCACCACCGAACAGGTGGGCGACCTGTGGCTGACGCGGCTGCCGTACCTGCAGACCTTCACCGCGGAACGGGTGGCCTACCGGAATCTCGCGAACGGTCTCAGGCCGCCGCTCACGGCCACCTACGACAATCCGTACCAGGAGTGGATCGGCGCCCTCATCCGCGCCGACATCCACGGCTGGACCTCCCCGGGCGCCCCGCGCCGCGCCGCCTCGCTGGCCCGCCGGGACGCGGTGCTGTCGCACACGGGCAACGGGGTGTACGGCGCGATGTGGGCGGCGGCCCTGATCTCGGCGGCGTTCACCGCGCCCGCGGTGCGGCACGCGGTCGACGAGGCGCTGACGGTGATCCCGGCGGGCAGCCGTCTCGCCCGCACGGTACGCCGGGTGGCGTCCCTGCACGACGCCGGACTGGCCTGGGAGGACACGCTCACCACGCTCGCGGAGGAGACGGCGGGCCTCGGCTGGATCCACACGGTCCCCAACGCGGCCGTGCTCACCGCGGGCCTGCTGTACGGCGCCGGCGACTTCAGCCGCACCATCGCCCTGACCGTGCGCGGCGGCCTGGACACCGACTCCAACGGCGCGACGGCGGGCTCGGTGGCGGGTGTCCTGTGCGGCGCCGCGGCCGTCCCGGCCCAGTGGAAGGACCCCCTCGAGGACACGGTCCGCAGCGCCGTCTTCGGCTTCGACGGGGTACGGATCAGCGAGCTGGCGGAGCGCACACTGCGACTGGCGCGGACGGAGGCGTGAGGACGGGCGCCGGGTGCGCCGAGCGGCCGCGGGGGCGATATCCGCTCGCCGGAGCGGCGCCCGGCGGCCTACTCTCGGCCGCATGAGCAAGCCCCTCGTCGCCCTTCTCAGCGGTGCCGGCGTCAGCACCGACTCCGGCATCCCTGACTACCGGGGGCCGAACGGACTGTGGCGCCGTGACCCCGAGGCCGAGAAGCTCGTGACCTACGAGTACTACATGGGCGATCCCGAGATCCGCCGCCGTTCCTGGCGGATGCGGCGCGAGACCTTCGCGCACGCCGTCGAGCCGAACGCCGCGCACCGCGCCGTGACCGAGCTGGAGCGCTCCGGGGTGCCGGTGCGGGTGCTCACGCAGAACGTGGACGGGCTGCACCAGCTCGCCGGGATGCCGGACCGCAAGGTGCTCGAACTGCACGGCACCGTACGGCGCGTGGTGTGCACCGGGTGCCACGCGCGCGGGCCGATGGAGGACGCCCTCGCCCGGGTCGAGGCCGGTGAGGACGATCCGCCGTGCCGGGACTGCGGCGGCGTCCTCAAGCCGGCCACGGTGATGTTCGGCGAGCGGCTCGACCCGGTGGTGCTCGGGGAGGCGGCGGCGATCAGCAAGGCCTGCACCGTCTTCGTCGCCGTGGGCACCAGCCTCCAGGTCCACCCCGCCGCCGGGCTCGCGGAGGTGGCCGCAGGCCACGGTGCCCGGCTGATCGTCGTCAACGCGGAGCCGACGCCGTACGACGGCCTCGCCGACGAGGTGATCCGCGAGCCGATCGGCACCGCGCTGCCCGCGCTGCTGCGCCGGATCGCCGTCTAGAACAGGGCGGTTCCGCGTTCGAGGTCCAGCAGGCGCTGCTTGCGCTCCAGGCCGCCGCCGTAGCCGGTCAGGGAGCCGCTCGCGCCGATGACGCGGTGGCAGGGGACGATGATGCCGACCGGGTTGCGGCCGTTGGCGAGGCCGACGGCGCGGGAGGCCCCGGAGTTGCCGAGGGCGTCGGCGAGTTGGCCGTAGGTGCGGGTCTCGCCGTAGGGGATGCGGGTCAGCTCGTCCCAGACACGGCGCTGGAACGGGGTGCCGTGCAGGCGCAGTTCGAGGGTGAACTCCTTCAGCTCGCCCGCGAAGTAGGCCGCCAGCTGCTCCGTCGCCCCGGCGAACGGGGTGTCGTCGGGGGTGCCGAAGGTCTCCTCGGGCGGGCGGTGGCGCTGCCCGGTCATGTAGAGGCCGCACAGGACGCCGTCGTCGGCGACGAGCGTCAGCGGGCCGTAGGGGCTGTCGGTCACGGTGTGCTGCTTCATCGGTCACGGTTCCTTGGTCGCTTGCGCCGGAAGGAAGTTGATCGGGTGGCTGTCCGTCGCCCACAGGTACTGGACCGCGTACGCCCGCCAGGGCCGCCAGCCGGCCGCGCGCGCGGTGAGGGCGGCCGGGGTGGAGGGCAGGCCCAGTTCGCGGGCGGCGCGGCGGATGCCGAGGTCGGTGGGGAGGAAGGCGTCGGGGTCGCCGAGGGCGCGCATGGCGATGACGTCGGCCGTCCAGGGGCCGAAGCCGGGGAGGGCGAGGAGCCGGGCGCGGGTCCCGGGCCAGTCGCTGTCGGCCCCCAGGTGGAGTTCGCCCCCGGCGAGCCGGCTCACCAGGGTGGTGAAGGTGGTGCGGCGGGTGCGGGGCAGGGCCAGGGTCTCGGGGTCGACGGCGGCCAGTGCCTCGGGGGACGGGAAGAGGTGGGTGAGGCCGCCCTCGGGGTCGTCGAGGGGCGTGCCGTGCGCGGTGACCAGGCGGGCGGCGTGGGTGCGGGCGGCGGCGGTGGAGACCTGCTGGCCGAGGACGGCCCGGACGGCGAACTCGGCCTCGTCGACGGTGCGGGGCACGCGGCGGCCGGGCGCCTTGTCGACCAGGGGCGCGAGGACCGGGTCCGCGCGCAGCTGGCCGTCGACGGCGACCGGGTCGGCGTCGAGGTCGAGCAGGCGGCGGCAGCGGCTGATGGCGACGGTGAGGTCGCGGGGGTCGCCGAGGGTGAGACGGCAGGCGATGTGGTCGGGGCGCGGGGTGAGGGCGACGATGCCGTGCCCGTACGGCAGCCGCAGGGTGCGCCGGTAGGCGCCGCTGGGGGTACCTCCCACGCCGTTGGGGCTGTGGGGGAGCCACTCCTCCACGCCGGGTACGGCGGTGGCGGCGAGGTGGCCGAAGAGGTTGTCGGGGTTGAGCGGGGCGCGGAACGGCAGGCGGAGGGAGAGCGCGCCGGGGGTGGCGTGGGAGGCGTCCCGCGGCGCCCGGGTGCGCAGGTCGCTCGGGGAGAGCGCGAAGACCTCGCGGACGGTGTCGTTGAAGGTGCGGACGGAGGCGAAGCCGGCCGCGAAGGCGATCTCCGCCATCGGCAGCCGGGTCGTCTCGATGAGCAGCCGGGCGGTCTGGGCGCGCTGGGCGCGGGCGAGCGCGAGGGGGCCGGCGCCCAGCTCGGCGAGCAGCTGGCGTTCGATCTGCCGGGTGCTGTAGCCGAGCCGGGCGGCGAGCCCGGGCACGCCCTCGCGGTCCACGACGCCGTCGGCGATCAGCCGCATGGCGCGGGCCACCAGGTCGGCGCGGTGGTTCCACTCCGGTGAGCCGGGGCTGGTGTCGGGCCGGCACCGTTTGCAGGCCCGGAACCCGGCCTGCTGGCAGGCCGCCGCGCTCGGGTGGAAGACCATGTTCGCCGGCTTGGGCGGGACGACGGGGCAGCTGGGCCGGCAGTAGATTCCGGTGGTGAGGACGGCGGTGAAGAACCAGCCGTCGAACCGCGCGTCCTTGGACCGCACGGCGCGCACGCAGCGCTCGGTGTCGGTGTGCATCCCCTTCTGCATGTCTCAAGGATCGGGCACCGGCGGCGGTCCGGTCTGGCGGGAATCCGACATCGACCTCACGTGTCCTGCGGCTGCCCGGATCGCCATGCCGACTCGCGCAGCAGCCGCAGCCCGTTCAGACCGACCAGCACGGTGGAGCCCTCGTGGCCGGCGACGCCGAGCGGGAGCGGGAGGTGGCCGAGGAGGTCCCACAGGACGAGGGCGGTGATGGCCGTGCCCGCGATGACGAGGTTCTGCGTCACGAGCCGGCGGGCGGTGCGGGACAGCCGTACGACCGCGGGGACGGCGGCGAGTTCGTCGCGCACCACGACCGCGTCCGCGGTCTCCAGGGCCAGGTCGGAGCCCGCGCGGCCCATCGCGATGCCGGCGTGGGCGGCGGCGAGGGCGGGCGCGTCGTTGACGCCGTCGCCGACGAACAGCACCTTGCGGCCGGCGGCCCGCAGGTCCCGTACGGCGTTCACCTTGTCCTCGGGGAGCAGGCCCGCGCGGACGTCCGTGAGGCCGGTGGCGGCGGCGACGCGGGCGGCGGCGTGCGCGTTGTCGCCGGTCAGCAGGACGGGGGCGGTGCCGTTGAGGGCCGTCAGGGCGGCGGTGGCTGCCGGGGCGCCGGACCGGAGGCGGTCGGTGAGGGCGAGGGTGCCGACGGGGGTGCCGTCGCGGGTGACGCGGACGACGGTCTCGCCGTGCTCCGCTTCCGCCGGGTCGGCGCGGCCCACGGTCACCGTCGCTCCCCGCACGGTGGCGGTGATGCCCCGGCCGGGTGCGGCGGTGAAGTCCGTGGCGGGGGCGAGGGCCAGGCCGCGGGCGCGGGCGGCGCTCACCACGGCGCGGGCCAGCGGGTGCTCGCTGGGGTGTTCGGCCGAGGCGGCCAGGGCGAGCAGGGCGTCCTCGTCGAGGCCGGAGCCGGGCAGCGGGCGTACGGCGGTGACCTCGGGGGCGCCCTCGGTGAGGGTGCCGGTCTTGTCGAGGGCGGCGGCGTCGATCTCGCCGAGGCGTTCCATGGCGACCGCGGACTTGACCAGGACGCCGTGCCGGCCGGCGTTGGCGATGGCGGACAGCAGGGGCGGCATGGTGGCGAGGACGACCGCGCACGGCGAGGCGACGATCATGAAGGTCATCGCCCGGAGCAGGGCGTCGGTGAGGTGCGCGCCGAAGGCGAGCGGGACGCCGAACACCGCGAGGGTGGCGACGACGACGCCGACGGCGTACCGCTGTTCGATCTTCTCGATGAACAGCTGGGTCGGCGCCTTGGTGCGGGAGGCGTCCTCGACCAGGGCGACGATGCGGGCGATCACCGAGTCGCCCGGGTCGCGGCCGACCCGGACGCGCAGGGCTCCGGTGCCGTTGAGGGTGCCGGCGAAGACGTCGTCGCCGGGGCCCTTGACGACCGGCAGGGGCTCGCCGGTGATGGTGGCCTGGTCGGCCTCGCTGACCCCGTCCAGGACGGTGCCGTCGGCGCCGATGCGCTCACCGGGGCGGACCAGGACGACGTCGCCGACGGCGAGCGCGGCGGTGGGCACGGTCTCCTCGCCGCCGTCGGTGACACGGGTCGCGGTGGTGGGCGCGAGGTCGAGCAGTCCGCGTACGGAGTCGGCGGTGCGGGCGGTGGCCAGGGCCTCCAGGGCTCCGGAGGTGGCGAAGATGACGATGAGCAGGGCGCCGTCGAGCACCTGTCCGATCGCGGCGGCGCCCAGTGCGGCGACGATCATCAGCAGGTCGACGTCGAGGGTCCGCCCGCGCAGCGCGCGCAGCCCTTCGAGGGCCGGTTCCCAGCCGCCGCACACATAGGCGACGGCGTACAGGATCCCGCCGGCCCAGGGTGGCGCGCCGCCCAGGTCGGCGGCGAGCCCCGCGAGGAAGGCCATGAGCGCGGCGAGCGCCCACCGGGCTTCCGGGAGGGCGAGGACACGGGTGCGGCGGCGCCGCGCCGGGGCGTCGAGGGACCGGCCGGGTGCGGGAGCGAGAGTCACGGACACCCGGCCACCATACAGGAACGCATGAAGACTCATTCATGCGTTCATATGCGATGGGTAGGATGTCCGCCATGGGTCATGGAGCCGTCATCCCGCAGGACGACGCCGCGCGTGTGCGGCTGGACGCGGACAACGTCGCGAAGGTCGCCACCACGCTCCAGGCCCTGTCCACGCCCTCCCGGCTGCTGATCCTCGCCCGGCTGCGCGAAGGCCCGCTGCCCGCCACGGAGCTGGCGGCGGAGGTGGGCATGGAGCAGTCGGCCTGCTCGCACCAGCTGCGGCTGCTGCGCAATCTCGGCCTGGTGGTCGGGGAGCGCCGGGGCCGTTCCGTCGTGTACGCGCTGCACGACCACCATGTCGCCGAGCTGCTCGACCAGGCCGTCTACCACGTGGAGCATCTGCGGCTGGGGCTCAGCGACGCCGCCGGGTGAGGTCCCGCCGGCGCCGCTCGCCCACTTCCCGGGTCACTCCCCCGCGGTGGGCCGGCGGGAGAGCGCCGTCGCCTCGTCCACGTCGGTGAGCGGGCGCAGCCGGTAGGTGTACGCGTAGTCGCGGCCGGCGGGGAGCTTGAACTCGTCGTGGGTGTGCGCGCCCCAGCTGTTGTCGCCGCCGACGCCCATCTGCCGGTGGTTGACCCGCAGGACCACCGCGTCCCGCGGGGTCAGCTGGTAGTCGTGCCGGACTCCGGCCGACAGGTCCTCCGGGGTGAAGTGCGAGGCGTTGATCTCCAGCAGGGGTTCGCCCGACACCAGCAGGCCGCGCCCGTCGGCGTCGGTCAGCGCGGCCCAGCGGACGTCGGTCTTGTTGCCGTTCTCCTGCGGCCGGATGTACGGGGTCCACTGGCGGGCCACGGTCGACGAGTAACGGCCCACGTCGGTGCCGGTGTTGCGGTCCCAGTGGTTCTCCTCGGGGCCCCGGCCGTAGTAGTGCAGGCGGTCCAGGCGGCGCGGCAGGAACAGCAGTGTGCCGACCTCCGGGATGTACGGCAGGTCCGGCGCGCCCGGGTGCAGGGTGCTGCGGACCTTGATCTCGGCGTTGCCGAACACCGTGTAGGTGGTGGTGTACGCGGACCGTGTCGTGGTGGGCAGGGTGCCGCGGACCTCGATCTCGACGGCACGGTCGCCGAGGGCCCGCACGGTGACGTCGGTGACCTCACGGCGGGCGCCGGCGTCGCGCCAGGTCTGGTTGCGGGTGTGCTGGCCGTTGCCGTGGTCGTTGTCGGTGGGCGCCCGCCAGAAGTTGGGCACCGGCCCCGAGGTGATCAGGCGGACGCCCTTCGCCTCGTAGGAGGTGATGGTGCCGCTGCCCCTGTCGACGGTGACCGTGAAGTCCCTTCCGGTGACTTCGACTTCCCCGTCGCGCTCCTCGTGGCGCAGGGCCGGGACGCGGGACAGCGGTACGGGGGTCACGGCCGGGCCGCCGGCGTCGAGCGGGAGCTGCTGCCGGGCCACCTCGAAGCCGGCCCCGGCCCACCGGGTGGACTCCTTGGTGGTGAAGGAGAGCTGGAGGAAGTACTCGGTGCCCGGCTTCGGGTTCCCGGGCAGGCGCACGGGCACCGTGACGGTCTTCCGGGACAGCGGCGGCACGTCCAGCTGCTCCCGGGACAGCCGTCCCCGCCCCACCACCTCGCCGTCGGCGACCAGCTCCCAACGGCCGTCGAACTCCCGGAGGTTGGTGAACAGGTACTCGTTGGTCAGGGTGACGGCGCCGACAGCGGCACCGGCGCCGGAGGCGCGGACGGCGTTGACGGCCTGGTAGACGCGCTTGACCTCGGCGGCCTTGCCGGTGTGGCCGCGGTCGGCCGTGACGATGCCGTCCGCGACGAAGGCACCGTCGTTGGGGTTGTCGCCCCAGTCGCCGCCGTAGGCGAGGAACGTCCGCTCGTCCGGCCGCTTCCGCTCGGCCCCGGCGGTGGCGGCGTCGAACCAGAACCGCACGCCCTCGTCGCCCGGCGCGCGGGAGTCCGAGGCCAGTTCGGCGGCGCCGAGGGGGCGGGCGTAGACGCGGGCGCGGCGGACGGTGCCGCTGAACTCGCGGGTCTGGTTGTCGGCGTCGCCGGCGAGGGAGAGGGCGGCGGTGTTGCCGGTGGGCCGCCGGTCGGTGGTGCGGGTGGCCCGCACCGTGCCGTCGACGTACAGGGTCAGCGTGCCGGCGCCCGCGTCGAAGACGCCCGCGACGTGGTGCTCGCGGCCGGTCCAGTCGTCCGGCAGCGGCCAGCTCGCGGTGATCCACTGGCCCCCGGAGTGGATGAAGAACTCCAGGTTCCTGTTGGTCTGCTTGAGCGCGTACTGGGTGTCGCCCTTGGCGATGACGGGCTGGTGGTAGCCCGTGTACGCGGGGGTGATCCAGGCCTCCAGGGTGAGCGATCCGGTGAGGTCGAGGCTGTCGTCGCGCTCGAAGACCGTGAGGCCGGACAGGCCCTTGCCGCGGTCGAGGGTGCCGCGGGTGGCGAGGATCTCCCCGCGCAGTCCGGCCGGCCCCGACTCGGTGAGCAGGGTGCGGGCGGGGACGGGCGTGTACAGGGACTGGTCGACGAAGTCCCAGATCCAGCCGCCCTGGAGGACGTCGTGGCGGCGGACGACGTCCCAGTACTTCTTGAAGTTGCCGTTGGAGTTCCCCATCGCGTGGGAGTACTCGATCATGACGTACGGGCGGGTGTCGGCGGTGTCCCCGGCGCGCTGCTCGACCCGTGCCGGGCTCTCGTACATCTTCGAGCGGATGTCGCTGATCCCCGGCCGGTCGTCGCCCTCGTACTGGATGACACGCGTGGGGTCGCAGGAGCGGATCCAGTCGTGCATGGCGGTGAACGTGGAGCCGCCGCCCGCCTCGTTGCCGAGCGACCAGATGACCACCGAGGGGTGGTTCTTGTCGCGGTGCACCATGTTCTGTGCCCGGGCGACGCAGGCCGCCGTCCACTCCGGGTGGTCGCCGGGGTAGTCCGAACGGATGCCGTGAGTCTCGAGGTTGGTCTCGTCCACGAGGTAGAGGCCGTACTCGTCGGCGAGTTCGTACCACAGCGGGTTGTTCGGGTAGTGCGAGGTGCGGACGGAGTTGATGTTCATCCGCTTGATGATCCCGATGTCCTCGACCAGGTCCTCGCGGGTCAGGGCGGTGCCGCGGGAGGGGTGCATCTCGTGGCGGTTGGTGCCGCGGAAGGAGACGGGTCTGCCGTTGATCCGCATCAGGCCGTCCACGAGCGCGAACTCGCGCAGGCCCACGCGGTGGGAGAGGGTCTCGACGACCTCGCCGGCCGGGTCGCGGAGCCTGAGGACGGCCGTGTAGAGGTTCGGGTGCTCGGCCGACCACAGCCGGGGCTCCGGCACGGCCCTCGCGGCCCGTACGGTGACGTCCTCGCCGGCGCCCGCCGTGCCGAGGTCGGCGGTCCCCCGCAGCGGGCGGGGCCAGACGGCGTGACCGCGGTCGTCGTACAGCTGGGTCTCGACGGTGTAGCGCCCGCTCTCCTCGCCGCCGTACGCCCGCACGCTCGCGGTCACCGCCAGCTCGGCCCGCCGGTAGGTGTCGTCGAGCGGGGTGTCCAGCTTGAAGTCGCGCAGGCGCACGGACGGGGTGGAGTAGAGGTACACCGAGCGGAAGATGCCGCTCAGCCGGATCATGTCCTGGTCCTCCAGCCAGTCGCCGTCGGCGTAGCGGTAGACCTCCACGGCGATCTGGTTGGTGCCGGGCCTGAGCAGGCGGGTGATGTCGTACTCGGAGGGCGTGCAGGAGTCCTCGTCGTAGCCGGCGAGTTCGCCGTTGATCCACACGTAGTGGGCGGACTTGACGCCCTCGAAGTGGAGGAAGGTGCGGCGGCCCTTCCAGTCGCGCGGCACGGTGAAGGTGCGCCGGTACTGGCCGACCGGGTTGTAGCGGGTGGGGGCGGCGGGCGGCTGCGGCTCCTCGCCGCGGCCGTTGGGGCCCCAGTACGGGTAGGTGATGTTCAGGTAGATCGGGAAGTCGTGGCCGTGCAGCTGCCAGACGGACGGGACCGGGATGGTGTCCCAGCCGCTGTCGTCGGTGTCGGTGCGGTGGAAGTCGGCGTCCCGGTCCTCGGGTCGGTCGGCGTAGGCGAACTTCCAGGTGCCGTCCAGGCTCTGCCGGTAGGGCGAGCGGGTGCGGTCGGCCGCGAGGGCCTGGCGCACGTCCGCGTACGGCATGAGGGTGGTGTGCGGGGGCTCGGTGCCGAGCCGGAAGACACCGAAGTCGTTCCACTCCGGGGGCTCGCCGGCCGGCGCGCGCCGGCCGGCGGCGTGCGCGGCGCCGGGCGACGCGGACAGGGCGAGGGCGCCGAGCACGGCGGCGCCGGACTCCAGGAGACGGCGGCGGCTGACGACCGGCCGTCCGGTGCGGGGGGACCGGCCGGCGGGAGACGGGTGCGGGTGGGGGTGCGGCATGACCGTGGCCTTCCTCGGTACGACAGAGCGCTGCACGGACTGAGGGCACGTCCGATTCCCCCGACGGCCGCCGGACGGGGAGTGACGGCGGGAGGAATCGCGACTGCTGGTGACGGAGCAACTACTGAGCCAGCCCACACCCTAGGACTCGCACACAACCGAAGCAATGATCTCGTCGGACTCTGTGCGGTCCTGATGGTTCAGTGGTGGGTACGGGATCCGGGCGGCGGGCCCCGGCAGGCGGCCGGCGGGGGTGCTTCACCGCCTCGCGGTCACGGGCGGGGGGTGCCGATTCTCGCGGCGAACGCCTCGTAGGCCCGGTCGTCGAAGAGGACGAACGTCACCTTCTCGACGTCGGTCGGCGTGCCGCGCACCGTCTCGACCGCGATGCGGGCCGCGTCGTCCATCGGCCACCGGTACACCCCGGTGGAGATCGCCGGGAACGCGACCGTGCGGGCGCCCAGTTCGTCGGCCACGCGGAGCGACTCCCGGTAGCAGGAGGCGAGCAGTTCGGGGTCGCCTCCGGAGGCCTGGTACACGGGGCCGACGGTGTGGATCACCCAGCGGGCGTCGAGACGGCCCGCGGTGGTGGCGACCGCCCGGCCGGTGGGCAGGCCCTTGCCGTACCGGGCGGCGCGCAGCGCGCGGCACTCCGCGAGGATCTCCGGGCCGCCCCGGCGGTGGATGGCGCCGTCGACGCCTCCGCCGCCGAGCAGGGAGGAGTTGGCGGCGTTGACGATCGCGTCGGCGCTCTGGCGGGTGATGTCGCCCCGGACGAGGGTGAGGGCGGGAGTGGCCGTCATGTCTGTCGCAGCCTTCGCCAGACGGCCCGCGCCGCGTTGTGTCCCGACATGCCGTGCACACCGGGGCCCGGCGGGGTGGCGGACGAGCAGATGAAGACGGCGGGGTGCGGGGTCGCGTAGGGGAAGAGGGAGAGCTTCGGGCGCAGCAGCAGCTGGAGTCCGGAGACCGCGCCGGAGGCGATGTCGCCGCCGACGTAGTTGGCGTTGCGGGCGGCGAGTTCGGGCGGCCCCGCGGTGGCGCGGGCCAGGACGCGGTCGCGGAAACCGGGGGCGTAGCGCTCCAGTTGGCGTTCTATCGCGTCGGTGAGGTCGCCGGTCCAGCCGTTCGGCACATGGCCGTAGGCCCAGAAGACGTGCTTGCCCGCCGGGGCCCGGGTGGGGTCGGCGACGCCGGGCTGCACGGTGATGAGGAACGGCGCGTCGGGCGCGCGGCCCTCACGCGAGGCGGCGCGCAGCGCGGCGGCGATCTCCCCGCTGTCCGCGCCGATCTGTACGGTTCCGGCGGTACGGGCCTGGGGCGCGGTCCACGGGACGGGACCGTCCAGGGCGTAGTCAATCTTGAAGACACCAGGCCCGTAGCGGTAGTTCGCGTAGTGGCTGCCGAAGCCCGCGATGCGGGCCAGGGCGGTGGGCGAGGTGTCGAAGACGTACGCCCGGGCCGGCGGCAGGTCGTCGAGACGCTTGACCTCGTAGTCGGTGTGGACGCTGCCGCCGAGGTCCTCCAGATACGCGGCGAGGGCGTCGGAGATGGCCTGGGAGCCGCCGCGGGCGACCGGCCAGCCGCGGGCGTGCGCGGCGAGGGCGAAGACCAGGCCGACGGCGCCGGTGGCGAAGCCGCCGAGCGGGGCCATGACGTGGGCGACGAGCCCGGCGAACAGGGTGCGGGCCCGCTCGTCGCGGAAGCGCCGGGTGAGCCAGGTCGACGGGGGCAGGCCGCGCAGGCCGAAGCGGGCGAGGGTGACGGGGTCGCGGGGCAGCGCGGTCAGCGGCAGGGACATGAAGTCCCTGACCAGGGTGTCCCACTTGGGCAGGAAGGGTTCGACGAGCCGGCGGTAGGCGCCGGCGTCGCGCGGTCCGAAGGAGGCCGCGGTCTCCGCCACCGACCGGGACAGCACGGCAGCCGTGCCGTCCCAGAAGGGGTGTGCCATCGGGAGCTCCGGGTGCAGCCACTCCAGTCCGTAGCGGTCCAGCGGGAGGGCGCGGAACGCGGGCGAGTTGACGGCCAGGGGGTGGGCGGCCGAGCACGGGTCGTGCCGGAAGCCGGGCAGGGTGAGTTCCTCGGTGCGGGCGCCCCCGCCGACGGTGTCCTTCGCCTCGAACAGCGCCACCGAGAAGCCGCGCCGGGCCAGCTCCACGGCAGCGGTCAGCCCGTTCGGCCCCGCTCCCACCACGACCGCATCGAGCATCGACGGCACCTTCGGACTCCTTCGTCAGCCGACGGGCACTGGAGGATCAGGATATGCCGGGGCGCCGGCCTTCTCCCGGGCCCGTTCCGGTTGCGGCATCAGGCTCCCGCCGCCAGCAGGTCCGCCACCCGCCGGGCCGTGGCCTCGTCGCGGGCCGCGGTGAAGGGCAGGGTGTTGCCTCCCCTGATGTCGAAGGGCACGCCCGCGCGGGTGAGGTGGGCGCCGCCCGCCTCCTCCACGAGGAGCAGCCCGGCCGCGTGGTCCCAGGCCGCCTCCCAGCTGAAGGCGGTCGCGTCGGACTCGCCGCGGGCGAGGGCCAGGTACTCCAGTCCGGCCGAGCCGCAGGGGCGGGGGGCCACGCCGTCCGTCCACAGGCCGAGCAGTCCGCGCTTCTGCTCGTCCGTGGTGAAGTCCGGGTGGGAGGTGGCCACGCGCAGGTCGCGGCCCGGTTCCGGGGAGCCCGCGCGCAGCCGCTCACCGTCGAGGTGGGCGCCCCGGCCCCGGACGGCGGTGGCGAACTGCTCGAGGACGGGCGCGTAGGTCCAGGAGGCGTGCAGCACTCCGCCCTGTGCGAGGGCGACCAGGGTGCAGAAGCCGCTTTCGCCGCGCACGAACTGGCGGGTCCCGTCGACGGGGTCGATGATCCACACGGGTGCGTCGCCCCGTATCGCCTCGTACGACGCGGGGTTGGCGTGCACCGCCTCCTCGCCCACCACGACGGAGCCGGGCAGCAGGGCGGCCAGCGCCTCCGTGAGGTACAGCTCGGCGTCGCGGTCGGCGTCGGTCACCAGGTCGTGCGGGCCGCTCTTGCGGTCCACCTCGTGCTCGGCGAGCCGGCGCCAGCGCGGCACGATCTCCTGCGCGGCGGCCTTGCGGATGTGCTCCTCCACGTCGAGGGCGCGCCGGGCGAGAAACTCGTCGATGGTTTCGTTTGTCTCGATCATGCCCCTATGAGAGCACGCGTCACTGACATTCCCCGCCCGTCCGGTGCACTCCTGGTGGAATCGGGATGAAGATGGGGTGCGCGCCCGCGGCGTTGTGGGCTCAGCGGCCCACCGCGTAGCCCTGCATGCCGCGCGGGTTCGCGGCGGCGGAGAGGATGCCGGTGCGCGGGTCGCGGGCGACGGCGCAGAGCCGTCCCTCCGACCAGGCGTCGCCGACGATCACCTGGTGGCCGCGCCTGCGCAGCTCCCGCACCACTCCGGGGTCGGTGCGGGACTCGACGGTGACGCTGCCGGGGCGCATCCCGCGCGGGAAGAAGGAGCCGGGGAAGCTGTCGTTGTGCCAGTTGGGGGCGTCGACGGCGCCCTGGAGGTCGAGTCCGCCGCGGACCTCGGCGCGCAGGGCGACCGCGAGGAAGAAGTGCAGCTGCCACTGGTCCTGCTGGTCGCCGCCGGGCGTGCCGAACGCCATGACGGGCACCCCGTCGCGCAGCGCCAGGGACGGCGTGAGGGTGGTCCGGGGGCGGCGGCCGGGGGTGAGGGTGTTGGGAAGGCCCTCGTCCAGCCAGGTCATCTGCAGCCGGGTGCCCAGCGGGAAGCCGAGTTCGGGGACGACGGGGTTGGACTGGAGCCAGCCGCCGCTGGGGGTGGCCGCGACCATGTTGCCCCAGCGGTCGACGACGTCCAGGTGGCAGGTGTCGCCGCGGGTCCCGCCGTCGGCGGAGACGTCCGGTTCGCCGGGCACGGGGGAGGCCGGGCTCTTGGCGACGGTCGGCTCGCCGACGCCCATCGGGCTGAAGCCGGGCGGCTCGGTGGCCGCCTCGCGGGCGTGGGCGCTCAGCCGCGGGGTGCGGCCGCCCGGACTGCCGGGCCGCAGGTCGAGGGAGGCGCGGGGGCCGACCCTGGTCCGCCGCTCGGTGTTGTACTCGGCCGAGAGCAGGTCGTCGAGCGGCACCTCGGCCGCGTCCCCGTACCAGGCCTCGCGGTCGGCCATGGCGAGCTTGCAGCCCTCGATCAGCAGGTGCACGTAGTCGGCGGAGCCGTAGCGGGGCAGTTCCGGCGGGAGCAGGGCGAGCTGCTGGAGCAGGACCGGGCCCTGGCTCCAGGGGCCGGCCTTGCACACGGTCCAGCCGTTCCAGTCGTACGTCACCGGCGTCTCGTAGGTGGCGGACCAGCCGGCGAGGTCGGCGGCGGTCAGCGTGCCGGTGTGGCGCTCGCCGCTGGTGTCCAGGGTGGGGCGCGCGGCCTGGCGGACCAGTGCCTCGGCGATGAATCCGGTCCGCCACACCTCCCGGGCGGCGTCGATCCGGGCCTCCCGGCCGCCCGCGCCGGCGGTCTCGGCGAGCAGCCGCTTCCAGGTGGCGGCGAGGGCGGGGTTGCGCAGCCGCTCGCCCGGGCGCGGGGCCCGGCCGCCGGGCAGGTACACCTCGGCCGAGGAGGTCCACTCCGTCTCGAACAGCTCGCGCACGGTCTCGACGGTCTCGCCGACGCGCTCGACCGGCGGGTGCCCGTCCTCGGCGTAGCCGATGGCGTACTTCAGGACGTCGGCGAGGGACTTGGTGCCGTGGTCGCGCAGCAGGAGCATCCAGGCGTCGAAGGCGCCGGGGACGGCTGCGGCGAGGGGTCCGGTGCCGGGGACGAGGTCCAGGCCGAGCGCCTTGTAGTGGGCGGTGGTCGCCCCGGCGGGGGCGACGCCCTGCCCGCACAGCACCCGTACCTCCCCGCCGGCCGGTGCGAGCAGGATCGGCACCTCGCCGGCCGGGCCGTTGAGGTGCGGCTCCACTACGTGCAGCACGAAGGCGCCTGCCACGGCGGCGTCGTAGGCGTTGCCGCCGTCCTCCAGGACGGCCATCGCCGACTGCGAGGCCAGCCAGTGGGTGGAGGACACCATGCCGAACGTGCCCTGGAGGGTGGGACGAGTCGTGAAGTGCATTACCTGCCCTCGGTGTTCGTTTCCTCAGCCGTTCCCACCGCCCCCCGGGTCGGACTGCCGACGCAGGCCACGGCTGCACGCAGGGTAAGGGCGCGCCGCCGGACGACGCCACCCTCGTCACCGGGCACGGCGGCCGTGTTCCGCACCGAGGGGAGAGGCCGAGCCTCGCGGGCGGCCCTCGGATCACCGTCAGGAACCACGCGTTCGTCGGCCGGAGTGAAGTCAGGCCGTGAAGAGGTCTGGACCCCATACCCGGACGCCTGCGGCGACGACGCCTGGGGGCTACTCCCTCCACGAGATGGGCGTCTACGCCCCCTCGTGACGGGACGAGGGGGTCAGCGGGCGAGGCCGGCCACGAACGTCGCGGTCAGGGCGGTCGGGGCCGTGATGGCGGTGCCCACCACGACGCTGTGCGCGCCGGCCGCCAGCGCGCCGGCGGCCTGCCCGGGGGTCGCGATGCGGCCCTCGGCGATCACCGGAACGGAGATCGCGCCGGCCAGATCGGTGACGAGGGCGAGGTCCGGGGCGGTCTGGACGGGAGAGCCGGGCACGTAGCCGGAGAGGGTCGTCCCCACGAAGTCGGCGCCCTGAGCGGCGGCTTCACGGCCTTCCGCGAGGGTCGACACGTCGGCCATGACGAGCGCCCCCGCCGCGTGGACCGCCGCGACGAGTTCGGCGAAGGTGCTGCCGTCGGGGCGCGGCCGGGCGGTGGCGTCGGCCGCGACGACCGCGGCCCCGGCGTCCACCAGGGCGAGGGCGTGGCGCACGGTCGGGGTGATGAAGACGCCGCTGTCGCCGTCCTTCCACAGGCCGATCACCGGAAGGCCTGCGGCCGCCACGGTGGCCGCGACGACCTCGGGGTCGTTGACCCGTACGGCCGCCGCGCCGCCGGCCCGCGCGGCCAGGGTCATCCGGACCAGGGTGTCGGTGTGCCGCATCGGGTCGCCGGGCGGGGCCTGGCAGGACACGATCAGTCGGCCCTTCAGGGCGTCGGCCAGGGGCAGGGTCATCGGGGGGCTCCGGTGGTGCTCGCGGGGTGGTGCAGGGGCAGGGTGCGGGTCAGCGCGGCCGCGCCGAGAACCGCGGCGTCGGGTCCGCCGCGCGGTGGTACGGGACGCAGCTTCCTCAGAGGCGGCATGAGTTCGGCGGTGAACGCCGTGTGCAGGGCGTCCAGGTACAGGGCGCCGATGCGGGGCACCCCGCCGCCGACGACCACGCGGTCGGCGCCGAGCGTGTTGGCGAGGCCGCCCAGGGCGCGTCCGGTGGCCTCGGCGCCGAGCACGATGGCCGCGGTGGCGTGCGGCTCGCCCCCGGCGGCGCGGGCGGCCACCGTCTCCAGGCGGTCTGCCGGGGTTCCGCTCATCCGCGTGTAGTGGGCGGTGATGGCGGGGCCCGCGGCGATCGCCTCGAGGTGGCCGGTGGCGCCGCAGGTGCAGGGCAGTCGGCCGGCCTCCGGGCTCGGCAGGTGCCCGAGGTGCCCGGCGATCCCGGCCGCCCCGTGCAGCATGCGCCCGTCGACGGCCACGGCGCCGCCCACGCCGGTGCCGACCGCGGCGTAGATCATCGTGATCCCGGGTCCGTCCCCGTGCGGGCCGGGCAGTTCCGTCGCCGCCGCCGCGCGTACGTCGTTGTCGCAGGCGACCGGGAGGCCGGCGCGGGCGGCGAGGCCGGCGGCCAGGGCGGTGCCGGCCCAGCCGCGGATCGTGTCGGTCGCGCTGGTGACGGTCCCGGTGCCGGGGTCGATCACTCCGGCGGCGGCGACGCCGATCGCCGTGACGCCCGGCGCCCACACCGCGCGGGCGGCGTCGGCGAGCGCGTCGAGCACGGCCTCGGCGCCCGCCGTCGCCGGGGTGGGCAGGGAGTGCCGGGCCAGGACGGCGCCGCCGGCCGCGACCAGGGCGGCGGCGATCTTCGTGCCGCCCAGGTCGAGGCCGATCACCGGGGCGTCGTCCGGATGCCGTGCCGTCATCGGACCGGCAGCAGGCCGGCGCCGCGCAGCCGCTCCTCGACGAGGGCGACCGACGCGTCGCCCAGCTGGATCTGCGGGGCGGCGGTGGTGCCGTGGGCGAACACCCCGAGCAGCCGCAGCGCGTGCTTGAAGGCGCCGATGGCGGAGGAGTTGCGGCCCATCTCGCTCTCGGGTC
The DNA here is from genome assembly GCF_003665435.1 of Streptomyces fungicidicus. Taxonomy (NCBI): domain Bacteria; kingdom Bacillati; phylum Actinomycetota; class Actinomycetes; order Kitasatosporales; family Streptomycetaceae; genus Streptomyces; species Streptomyces fungicidicus. The sequence continues at coordinate 6,009,863 of NZ_CP023407.1, read as the reverse complement.
CGGCGTCGACCATGCCGAACAGCTCGACCAGCCGCTCCTGTTCCTTCACCGCGCGGTCGAAGTCACCACCGCGCACGGCGTCGTGGAGGCGCACGTATCCGGCCGGGTCCACGTTGCCGAGGCCGGGGACGACTCCGTCGGCGCCGGCCAGCAGGGCCGCGTCCACGGTGAGTTCGGAGCCGGTGAGGATGCTGAAGGAGGGCGCGGGGCCGTCCGCGCGTCCGTGGCGTCCGCCGAGTTCGACGACGAGCCGGCGCAGGCCGCCCTCGTCCCCGCTGCTGTCCTTGAGGCCGGCGAGCGTGCCGTCCTCGGCGAGTTCGCGCACCAGGGCGGTGGAGAGCTTGCTGTGCACGGAGACCGGGAGGTCGTACGCGTACAGGGGCAGGTCGACGCGGGAGCGCAGGGTGCGGAAGTGGCGGGCGATCTCGGCGGGGTGGGTGCGGGCGTAGAAGGGCGCGGTCGCGACCAGGGCGTCGGCCCCGGCGTCGAGGGCGGCCTCCGCGTGGACGAGCACCCGGGGGGTGGTCATGTCGATGACTCCGGCGAGTACGGGGACGCGGCCCGCGCCGGCCTCGACGACGGTCCGCAGCACCGCCTCCCGCTGCCGGTCGGTGAGGAAGGCGACCTCGCTGCTGGAGCCCAGGGCGAACAGCCCGTGCACTCCCCCGCTCACGAGGTGCTCCACGTGCCGGGTGAGCGAGACGGTGTCGACCTCGCCCGACGCATCCAGGGGGGTGCAGACGGGCGGCACGACGCCGCGGAGGGGCTGGGACGAGGACATGGTGACTCCTGGGCTGTGCGGATGGTGGAACGGGCCGCCCGCCCGCCGGGGGCGTACGGGCGGCCCCGGGACGCTAGGGCGCGGTCACAGTGAGCGTGCCGTCACCGTAGGACCGCTGGGTGCCGCGCACGAGGTAGGTGGCGGTCGTCGGCACGGCGCCCGCGGTGGCGTTCGCGGGGACGGTGACCGGGATCCTCATGTTGGCGCCCTGGCCGGGATCGAGCGCGGGCACGGTGACGGACGGCGCGCTCCAGCCGGACGGCAGGCGGAGGGAGACCGACCCGGCGGGCAGGGCCTTGTCGTTCTGGCTTACGACGCGGACGGTGACCTCGGTGGTCTTCCCGGCGGGCAGGGAGGCGGGCGGGGTGACGGTGACGGGCGCGCAGACCCCGCCGAGCCACTGCAGGTCGAAGGAGGAATAGGTGATGTGCCGGTAGTCGGCGCGCTCCCAGAGCATGCCCACCCGGTCGTCGCCGATGGTGCCGCTGCCGAGCGGGGTGAGCGTGGAGTAGGCGGCCGAGCCGGATTCGGCCGTCTTGCGGACGGGCCAGTTCTGTCCGTTGTCGCAGGAGAGCCGGACGGTGAGGTTGCTGCGGCTGTTGGTGGTCGCGGTGTTGCTGAACATCAGCCACCCCGCCCGCGGGTGCGTGGCGGGCACGTCCGGGGCGAAGCGCATGACGGAGCCGTTGTTGGCGGGGTCGGGCAGCTCCTTGTCCTGCTGGAACGGCGTGTAGGTGACGCCGCCGTCGGTGGAGTACGCGACCGTGCGGTACGGGGCGGAGCGGTTGTTGAGCATCACCCGTCCGTCGGACAGTTCGACGGTCTTGTTCTCGTCGCCGCCGGGGCCGACGGGGGTGCCCATCCTCCAGGTGGCGCCGTGGTCGTCGCTGTAGGCGCTGACCGCGTAGTTGGCGCCGTCGTCGCGGATCGCGTACTGCTGGATCAGCCGGCCCCTGTGGGCGCCGTGCCGGAGCTGGATGCCCTCGCCGGAGGCCGCGAACATCCCGGCCCAGGCGGGGTTCTTGATCTCCGCGGTGATCCGCTCGTGCTTCCAGGTCAGGCCGTCGTCGTCGGAGTAGCTGTAGTCAGCCTGCAGGACGTCGGGGTCGCTCTCGTCGTTTCCGGTCGCGGAGCCGAAGAAGCCCTGGTTCACGGAGGCGGCGTAGAAGACGAAGACACGGCCGGTCTCCCGGTCGACGAGGAGGCTGGGGTCGCCGAAGCCCTTGGGGGCGGCCTCCTTGCGGACCACCTGCTGGGCCTGCCAGGTGGTGCCGCCGTCGGTGCTGCGGCGCAGCACCACGCCCAGGTTGCCGGGCAGGTCGCCGAGGGTGGGGCGGGCGTCGTACGCGGCGAGCAGCGTGCCCTTGGTGGTGCGGGTCAGCGCGGGGATGCGGTAGTACGGGGATCCGGTGCCGGCGGTGGCGATGTCCTGCGAGGTGAGGATGCCGGGGGTGGGGGCGGCCTGCCTCTCGGCGGTGTGCGCGGCGGGGATGCCGGCGGCCAGGAGGGCCAGGGCGGCGGCCGCGGTGACGGTGGCCGGGGTGACTCTACGCTGCATGAACGGGCCTCTTCTCGGTGTGCGGTCAGGCGAGTTGGGGATCGTGCAGGGTGGAGGGGCCGGGGTCGGCGATGAGGTGGGGCGTGGTGAACCGCTCCCGGACCCAGGTGAGTTGCTCGCGCCGGTGGTGGGCGCCGCCGCCCTCGTGGCCGTTGAACTCGTAGACCCGCAGGTCCTTGGCGCCGCCGTAGCGGTGGTAGGCGGCGAAGCAGGTGGAGGGCGGGCAGATGTCGTCCATCATGGCGATGGAGAAGAGTGACGGGGCCGTGGCGCGGGAGGCCAGCAGGGCCGCGTCGACGTAGGACAGGGTGGTGAGGACGGTCCCGGCGCGGTCGCGGTACAGGCTCAGGTACTCCGCGATCTCGGTGTAGGGGGGCGCGCCGGCGATCAGCGCGCCGCGCCGGATGTCGCACAGGAACGGGGTGTCGGGCATGACGCCCGCCAGGCCCGGGACGAGGCCCGCGACCGCGAGCGAGATGCCGCCGCCCTGGCTGTGTCCGGTCACGACGACCCGGTCCGGGTCGACCCTCGGGTGGGCGAGGGCGGCGTCGACGAAGCGCACGGCGTCGGTGTACACGCGCCGGTAGTAGTGGTCGTCCGGGCTGTCCACGCCGCGGGTGAGGAAGCCGGGGACGTCGCCGTTCAGGGAGACCGTGTCGGGGGTGTCGCCGCCGGCCGTGGACCAGCCCTGGCCCCGGGTGTCCATGAGGAAGTGGGCGTAGCCGGCGTTCGCCCAGAGCAGCTGCTCGTGCGGCAGGCCGCGTCCGCGCCCGTAGCCGAGGAACTCCACGACGCAGCCGAGCGGACCCCCGGCCCCGGCGGGCAGGTGCAGCCAGCCGCGTACGGGCTCGCCCGCGAAGCCGGGCACGGTCACGTCATAGGTCGTCACCTGGGTCAGGCCGGTGTCCACGGGGGTGAAGGCGGCGGTGCCGCCGGCCGCCCGGGCCGCCCGCAGGGTCCGGTCCCAGAACGCGTCGAGGTCGGCGGGCTCGTCGAGGTCGGGCCGGAGCGCGAGGCACTCGGCGAGGGTGAGGTCCGTCAGTGGCATGGAGAGGGCCCCGGTGGGTGAGGCGTGCGCGCGGCGCAGCGCGAGGGTGAATGAGCAGACGTCTGATGTCTGCTGTCCTGGGACCCTAGAGATCCGGAAGACGGTCGTCAAGTGCCCCGCCGCACCGGCCGGCCCCCTTCTCCCGACCGGCCCGCCACCGGTACGACACGGCGGAGGCGGCCCCGCGCCGGGGCCGCCTCCGCCGGAGGAAGGAGCAGGTCAGCGCCGGGCGCGCGCCTCCGTGATCCGCTTGCGCACGGGGGCGTAGTGCTCGGTCAGCGCGGCCGCGAACTCGGCGGGGTTCCGGTCCCGCACGGCGTCCACGATGCGCTGGTGGTTGGCGATGGTGGCCGCCTCGTGCTCGTGCGTGAAGACGTCCAGGTGCGGCGCGACGATCACGTAGACGTCCCAGAACGCCATGGAGAGCTGGCCGATCAGGTCGTTGCCCAGCGGGGCGACGAGCAGAGTGTGGAAGGCGCGGTCGGCCTCGACGAAGCCGTGCCCCTCCCCCGAGCCCGCCCTGCGCATCTCGTCGACGAGCGCCGCGAGCCGGTCGATCTGCGTGCCACTGAGGGACCGCACGAGCCGTTCCGCCATGCCGCGCTCGAACAGCTCGCGCACCTCGATCAGGTCGGACAGCACCTGGAAGTCGTCGTCCGGGCTGAGCAGGCCCCGGAAGGCCAGACTCTCCACCAGGGCGGACAGGCTCAGCCGGCCGACGTAGGTGCCGTGCCCGTGCCGCACCTCGACGATGTCGAGGGCGGTCAGGATCCTGATCGCCTCCCGCACGCTGGAGCGGCTGGCGCCGAGCGCCTCGCACAGGGCGGGCTCCGTCGGCAGCGGGTCGCCGGGGCGCAGCTGGTTGCGCAGAATGTACGACTTGATCCCGTCCACGACCTCCTGTCGCAACGGTTGTCGCGTCGCCTTGGGCTCCGGTACGGCACCCCGAATCGCCCTTTGTCCCACCGCCACCTCTTGACCCCTCTCCTTTGCCCGACTACGTTCCCACGCTATCAAGCATCAGACATCAGACGTCTGATGCTGCGCGACGCGATAAGTTCTCGCCAGCCGTCGCACTGAATCAGCCATTCCGCTTCCTCGCCCGCCATTGACTCCCCGCCAGGAGGGTTCCTTGTCCCCGCGCAGCGCAACCGGCGTCGACCGCCGCACCTTCATGAGATACACCAGCGCCATCGGTGTGGCGACCGCGATCACCGCGGGCCTGTCCGCCTGCGGCGGGCCGGGCAGCACCGGTGACGACTCCGGCGGTTCCGGCGGCAGCACCGACACCATCGAAGCCGGCCTCTCGTACCCGCTCTCCACGGGCTTCGACCCCATGATCACCTCCGGCGCGACCCCCTACGCCGCCAACATGCACATCTTCGAGGGTCTGGTGGACCTCGACCCGGTCACGCTCATCGCCCGGCCGACGCTGGCCACCGAGATGCCGAAGAAGATCAACGCGACCACCTACCGGGCCACCCTCCGCAAGGGCGCCACCTTCCACGACGGCTCCGCGGTCACCGCCGAGGACGTGGTGTTCAGCTTCGAGCGGGTCCTCGACCCGAAGAACGCCTCGCTGATGGCGCAGTTCGTTCCCTTCATCGACCAGGTGAAGGCCGTCGACGAGACGACGGTCGAGTTCAAGCTGAAGTACGCCTTCGCGCTCTTCCCCTCGCGCATATCCGTGGTGCGGATCGTGCCGAAGAAGATCGCCGGCGCCGACGCCAAGGCCTTCGACGCCAAGCCGGTGGGCTCGGGCCCGTACCGCTTCGTGTCGGCGGTCCGCGAGGACAAGATCGTCATGGCGGCGTACGACAAGTACAACGGCCCGCACCCCGCCAAGGCCAAGAAGATGGTCTGGCGTCTGATCTCCGACCCGTCCGCCCGGGTCAGCGCGCTCAAGTCCGGCCGGGTGCAGGCCATCGAGGACGTGCCCTACATCGACGTCCAGGGCATCACGGGCAAGGACAAGGTGGAGTCGGTCCAGTCCTTCGGCCTGCTCTTCCTGATGTTCAACGCCAAGGACAAGCGCTTCGCCGACAAGCGGGTGCGCCAGGCCCTGCACTACGCCCTCGACACCGAGAAGATCATCTCCACCGCCCTGCTGGGCAACGCCGAGCCCGCCACCGGATACGTGCCGGCCACGCACCCCGACTACCGGAAGGCCGCCACCGTCTACGGCCACGACCCGGCCAAGGCCAAGAAGCTGCTCGCCGAGGCGGGCGTGGGCAAGCTCTCCTTCACGCTGCTGCTCACCGACAACGGCTGGGTCAAGGACATCGCGCCGCTGATCAAGGAGAGCTGGGCCGCGGTAGGCGTCGACGCCAAGCTCGACATCCAGCAGTCCGCCGCCCAGTACGCCAAGATCGACAAGGGTGACTTCCAGGCGCTCGCCGCGCCGGGCGACCCCTCCGTCTTCGGCAACGACGCCGACCTGCTGCTGCGCTGGTTCTACTACGGCTTCTGGCCGGAGAACCGCTACGGCTGGGCGGACAGCGCCGCCTACAAGAAGGTGAAGTCGCTGCTGGACAAGGCCGCGGCGGAGGCCGACGAGGCCAAGCGCGGGGAACTGTGGGGCCAGGTGACCGACACGGTCGCCGACGAGGCCGCCCTGTACCCGGTGCTGCACCGCAAGCTGCCCACCGCCTGGCGCGACGGATCGCTGCCCGGGTTCGAGCCGCTGCCCACCACCGGGCTGTCCTTCCTCGACGTCGGCCGCGGCTGACCCCGCACGCCCACGCCGACGGGCCGCCGCGCCTGCCCGGGCGGCGGCCCCCGCCCCAATCGCTAGGAACCTCACGATGGTTGCTTTTCTCCGGCTCGCGCTGCGCCGCGTCGCGATGATGCCGGTGATGATCCTCGGCATCGCACTGCTGGTCTTCGTCGTCCTGCAGTTCTCGCCCGCCGACCCCGCGTACAACGCCCTCGGCGACAGCGCGAGTCCGGAGGCGCGTGCCGCGTTCGCCGAGGAGAACGGTCTGAACGACCCGCTGCCCGTCCGGTACTTCGCCTTCCTCGGAGATCTCCTTCGGGGAGACCTCGGTGTCACCGTGGCGCCCAGCCAGCCGGTGGTCGACCGGATCGCCACGGCCTTCCCGCTCACCCTCCAGCTGACGCTCCTCGGCCTCTCGCTGGCCATCGTGCTGGCCCTGGTCTTCGGCGTCACCAGCGCCGTCCACCGCGACCGCTGGCCCGACCAGGTCTTCCGGGTGCTGTCGATGATCGGCATCGCGCTGCCCTCGTTCTGGCTCGGTGTCCTGCTCATCCAGCAGTTCGCGCTGAACATGCCGATCCTGCCGACCGGCGGCTACGTCAACCCGGCCGACTCCTTCTCCGGCTGGCTGCAGAGCCTGGCGCTGCCGGCCGTCGCACTCGCCCTGCCGGTCGCCTCCTCACTGGCCCGGCTGATCCGCACCTCGATGGTCGCCGAACTCGACCGCGACTACGTGCGCACCGCTCGCGGCAGCGGTCTGCCGCCCTTCATGATCATCCGGTCGGTGCTGCGCAACTCCCTGATCACCCCGCTGACCGTGCTCGGCGTCAAGGTCGGCTACATGCTCAGCGGCGCCGTGGTCATCGAGGCGATCTTCGACCTGCCCGGCATGGGCAAGCTGATCCTCGAAGGCGTCAACGGCGGCGACGTCGGTCTGGTCCAGGGCACCGTGCTCACGATCGCCGTCGCCTTCCTCGTGGTCAACGTCGTCGTCGACCTGCTCTACCTGCTCGTCAACCCGCGCATCAGGACGGTGTGATGTTCGCTCCACGCTCCCTCGCCGAGCGGCTCCGGCCCGGCACCCGCCTGCGTCGCCTGCCCGTGCCCTCCCGGATCGCGTTCGGGATCCTTCTCGTCGTCGTCCTGGGCGCGGTCCTCGCGCCGCTGCTCACCCAGGACCCGCTCGCCACCGGCCTTCCGGCCCAGCCGCCGGGCGCCGACCACTGGTTCGGCACCGACCGGGCGGGCCGCGACGTGTTCGCGCGGGTCGTGCACGGCGCCCGCTACTCCCTCGTCATCGGCTTCGGCGCGACGCTCCTCGCGCTCGCCATCGGCTCCGTCCTGGGCGCCCTCGCGGCCACCTCGCGCAAGCTCGCCGACGAGTCGGTGATGCGCACGCTCGACGTCGTCATGTCGTTCCCGCCGATCGCCCTGGCCGCGGTCCTGGTCGCCGTGTTCGGGCCCAGCGTCCCGGTCATCATCTTCACCATCGCCTTCGTCTACTCCCCGTCGCTGGCCCGCGTCGTACGGGCCAACGTGCTGGAGCAGTACGGCGAGGACTACGTCGCCGCGGAACAGGTCATCGGCGCCCGTCGCCACTACATCGTGGCCCGCCACGTCGCCGTCAACTGCGCGGCGCCGGTTCTGGTGTTCGCGACCGTCATGGTGGCCGACTCGATCATCTTCGAGGCGAGCCTGTCGTTCATCGGCGCCGGTGTGCAGGACCCCGACCCCAGCTGGGGCAGCGTGCTGGCGTACGGCCGGCAGATCCTGCTCTCGGGCGGCTGGTGGGCGACCCTCTTCCCGGGTCTGTGCCTGCTGATCACGGTGCTCGCGCTGAACGTCCTGTCGGAGGGCATGACGGACGCCGCCGCCTCCCCGGACAGGAGCCGCACGGGTGGCGACGACTCCGACGAGAAGACCGCCGCCGCGCCGGCCGCGGACCGGGCCGAGGTGGACGCCGCGCTGGCCGGACTCGCCGCCCGGCTGGAGACCACCGAGCCCTCCGTGAAGCCCCTGCCCGACGACGCCGCCGACCTGCTGGTCGTGCGCGACCTGGCGATCCGCTTCCCCGACCGCTACGGCGACACCCGCGTCGTCGACGGCATCTCCTTCACCGTCCGCGAGGGCGAGACCCTCGGCCTGGTCGGCGAGTCGGGCTGCGGCAAGTCCATCACCAGCCTCGCGATCATGGGTCTGCTGGCCCGCAACGCCGAGGCCGAGGGCGAGATCCTCTACCGGGGCCGCGACCTGCTGAAGCTGTCGCCGAAGGAGCGCCGTGCGCTCATGGGCCCGGAGATCGCCATGGTCTACCAGGACGCCATGTCGTCGCTGAACCCGTCCGTGCTGATCGGCACCCAGCTCAAGCGGCTCACCTCGCGCGGCGGCACCCGCACCCCCGCCGAACTGCTCGAACTGGTCGGCCTCTCCCCCGAGCGCACCCTGCGCAGCTACCCGCACGAGCTCTCCGGCGGCCAGCGCCAGCGCGTGCTGATCGCCATGGCGCTCTCCCGCAGCCCCCGGCTGCTGATCGCCGACGAGCCGACGACCGCGCTCGACGTGACCGTGCAGGCACAGGTCGTCGAACTCCTCGTCCAGCTGCGCGACGAGCTCGGCTTCGCGATGGTCCTCGTCTCGCACGACCTGGCCCTGGTCGGCGATCTCGCCCACCGGGTCGCGGTGATGTACGCGGGTCAGGTCGCCGAGGCGGGCGCCACCCGCGCCCTGCTGACGGACCCGGCGCACCACTACAGCCGGGGCCTGCTCGGCTCCGTCGTCTCGCTGGAGGCGGGCGCGGAGCGGCTGCACCAGATCCGGGGCGTCGTGCCCGCGCCCAGAGCGTTCGGCCCGGGCTGCCGCTTCGTCTCGCGCTGCGCCGCCGCCACCGGGGTGTGCGCCACCACCCCGCCGCCCGCCACCGACCGCGGCGCCGCGGAGGACCACCTGTTCGCCTGCCACCACCCGGCGCCCGCGCACCCGTCGGCCAAGTCGCTGGAGGCCGCCCGATGACCGCCCCGGAGGACACCACGATGGAACCGCTCGTCCGGCTCGACCGCGTCCACGTACGGCACAGGGCGCGCAGCGGCGGCATCCTGCGCCGGGACGCCGTGCACGCCCTGACCGACGCCTCCCTGGAGGTCCGGCCCGGCGAGATCCTCGGCCTGGTCGGCGAGTCCGGCTGCGGCAAGTCGACGCTGGCCCGGGTGGTCACCGGACTGCAGCGCCCGACGGAGGGCCAGGTGTACTTCAAGGGCCAGGAGCTGTGGGAGATGCCCGCGGCGCAGCGCCGTACCGGGTTCGGCGCCTCCGTCGGCGTGATCTTCCAGGACCCGTCCACCGCGCTCAACCCCCGGCTGCCGGTGCGCCGGATCCTGCGCGACCCGCTCGACGTGCACGGCCGGGGCACCCGGGAGGGGCGCGAGCGGCGCGTCGAGGAACTCCTGGACCTGGTCGGGCTGCCCGGCCACACGCTGGAGGCGCTCCCCGGCCAGCTCTCCGGCGGCCAGCGGCAGCGCGTGGCCATCGCCCGCGCGCTGGCCCTGGAGCCGGAGCTGATCGTCGCCGACGAGCCCACCAGCGCCCTGGACGTCTCGGTGCGCGCGCAGATCCTCAACCTCCTGGTGGATCTGCGCGACCGTCTCGGCCTCGCCATGGTGTTCATCTCGCACGACGTGCAGACGGTGCGCCATCTCTCCGACCGCATCGCCGTGCTGTACCTCGGCCGTGTCGTCGAGGAGGGCCGGGCGGCGCAGGTCACCGGCGACTCCCGGCACCCCTACACCGAGGCGCTGCTCTCGGCGACGCCGAGCCTGCTGGAGCGGCCCGAGCGCATCGTGCTGCACGGCCCGGTGCCGTCGGCGACGAACCCGCCCTCGGGCTGCCCGTTCCGCACCCGCTGCTGGAAGGCGGACGACGCGTGCGCCGTCGCCTTCCCGGCCGCCGACGGCGGCGCGGACGGCCACCGCTGGCACTGTGTGCATCCGCAGCCGGGCGGCGAGGCCGCCGTGGTGTCGGCCGCCGGCGCCGTCTGATCCCGTGCCGCGCCGGCGGGGGCGGGGAACATCCCCGCCCCCGCCGGCGTTGGTGCCGAGGGCATGAGGAAAGGCGGAGCCGTGCACGGTGAGTACAAGGTTCCCGGCGGCAAGCTGGTCGTCGTGGACGTGGACGTGGAGGACGGCGTGCTGCGCCGCGCGCGCGTGGCGGGCGACTTCTTCCTCGAACCGGACGAGGCGCTCGACGCCGTGAACGGCGCCCTGGACGGCGCCCCCGCCGACACCGACGCCGCGGGTCTGGCCGCCCGGATCGACGCGGCGCTGCCCGCGGGCACGGTGATGTACGGGCTCACCCCGGAGGGCGTCGGCATCGCGGTGCGCCGCGCGCTCGCGCACGCCACCGACTGGACCGACTACGACTGGCAGCTGATCCACGAGGGCCCGCAGCCGCCCGCGCTGCACATGGCGCTGGACGAGGTGCTGACCGCGGAGGTCGCCGCGGGCCGGCGTCCGCCGACGCTGCGCGTGTGGGAGTGGGGCGCCCCGGCGGTCATCATCGGGAGCTTCCAGTCGCTGCGCAACGAGGTCGACCCGGAGGGCGCCCGGCGGCACGGCATCGAGGTGGTGCGCCGGATCTCCGGCGGCGGCGCCATGTTCGTGGAACCGGGCAACACCATCACGTACTCGCTGTCGGTGCCGGAGGCGCTGGTGCAGGGGCTGTCGTTCCAGGACAGCTACGCCTACCTCGACGACTGGGTGCTCGGCGCGCTCGGTGAGATGGGCATCAGGGCCTGGTACCAGCCGCTGAACGACATCGCCACCGACCAGGGCAAGATCGCGGGCGCGGCGCAGAAGCGGATCGTGGGCCCGGACGGCGGCCCCGGCGCGGTGCTGCACCACGTGACCATGGCGTACGACATCGACGCCGACAAGATGCTGGACGTGCTGCGGATCGGACGGGAGAAGATGTCCGACAAGGGCACTCGGAGCGCGAAGAAGCGGGTGGACCCGCTGCGGCGGCAGACCGGACTGCCGCGCGAGGCCGTCATCGACCGGATGATCGACTCGTTCCGCTCCCGGTACGGACTGGCGGACGGCAAGGTGACGGACGGTGAGCTGGCCCTCGCCGAGGAACGGGCCCGGACGAAGTTCACCGTGCCGGAGTGGACCGCCCGCGTCCCCTGACGCTCACAAATCACCTCTTCGCACGGGAAATTGCGGCAAGACGGCGGCGTCCGCGGTACGTCCCCGTCACCGCGCCTGCACGGAGCGAGTTGGCCCTTCCGCACCACAGGGATGCGTGTGAGACTGGCGTCCCGTCCGCAGTGCGGACCCCCCTCCGCACCGTCCCCCACGAAGAGTGCGCCGTGCGTTCCTTTCCTCTCCCGATCGCCCTGACCGCGCGCCTGTCGCCGGTGATCGTCCTCGCCGCGGCCGGCTGGGCGCTGTCGTCCGGTCCGATGGCCGAGCCGGAGGCCGCCGAGAAGAAGCCGACCGGGAAGACGGAGACGCAGTCCGCCTCCGCCCCGTCCCAGACGCAGGCGCCGAAGACGTACACCGCCGCGCCCGCGCCGTGCGACAGCGTGACCGCGAAGACCGTCAAGTCCCTCGTGCCGGGCGCCAAGGCGGACGGCAAGGAGATCCGGTCCACCGACTCCGAGCTGCGCCGCACCTGTTCCTGGAACGCGCTCAAGGGCTACGAGTACCGCTGGCTCGACGTGTCCTTCGAGGTCCTGGAGTCGGAGGAGGCGGCGGAACGGTCGTACCAGGGGCGGGTGGAGGACCGCAGCGGCGGCGGCGCGGTCCCCGGACTCGGTGACGCGGGGTACTCCGTGGTGAACCTCTCCACCGAGGACAAGCAGCAGACCCGGGAGGGCGTGGTGGTGGCCCGCGCCTCCAACGCGCTGGTGGTCGTGACGTACAACGGCAGCGACTTCGAGTCGAAGAAGGCGCCCGGTACGGACGAGATCAACAAGGGCGCCATCAAGGCCGCCAAGGAGGCGGTGGCGGCCCTGGAGAAGAACCGGAATTGATGGTTCCGTGACATCTGTCACAGGCTCCGGACGATCTGTGCGGGTCACTTAGTAGAAACCGCTCCGGCGACATGGGGGACTTGTCCGTCTTGCCGTGAATGTAGGAAGGGGCGGGGCGAGGGGTCTCCCGGCGGAATGCCGGGGGCCTCCGCCTGCGCGGCACATGAGGGTTTCTGACGCGGCGGCAGCCGCCCCGGCGAGCCCGCCCCGGGCGGGGCGGCACGCTCTCCGGCGTGCCGCAAGGCCCCTCGGCGCCTACGAGGCGCAGTAGTACTCGGGCCCTTTGCGCCCGGCGCCGGACCGTCCCAAGAATGACCAGCCTCCGGACAGCAGGGGTGAGGTCACGCATGGGAAAGCATCGTCATCAGAAGCAGTACCGGCGGACGGTCGTCGCGGCGGTCGCCACAGGAGTCATAGGCATACCCTCGGTCGCCATGGCCTGTACGGACTGGCCGGGCGAGGGTCAGCGGCAGGACCAGGGCAGCCCGGTCGCGGCCGGGGACAGGTGGGACGGGCCCGACTGGTACAGCCGGTGGAGCAGTCAGCAGCACGGCGAGCCCACACGGGCGCCGTCGGACACGCCGGCCGCCTCCGCGAGCCCCTCGAAGCCCGCCAAGCCGTCGCACAAGCCGAAGAAGGCGGCCTCCACGGCCCCGGCCACCCGGTCCGCCGCCCCGGCTGCGAAGCCCACCAAGGCCGCCCCGAAGCCCACCACGGCGGCTCCCGGGTCCCCGACGGCCGCCCCGAAGCCCTCCGCCACCGCGTCGAAGCCGGCGCCCACCGCGTCGAGCCCCTCCGCGACGGACGGCGCCCAGGCGTCCGGCGCCGTCGCCGAAGTGGTGGACCTCGTCAACGCCGAGCGCGCCAAGGTCGGTTGCTCCCCGGTGAAGGTGAACTCCACGCTGACCGGGGCCGCGCAGGACCACAGCGAGGACATGGCCGCGAGCGGCAGCATGTCGCACACCGGCTCCGACGGCTCCTCCCCCGGGGACCGCATCACCCGGGCCGGCTACAGCTGGAGCACCTACGGCGAGAACGTCGCCTACGGCTACTCCACCCCCGGGCAGGTGATGGCCGGCTGGATGGCCAGCCCGGGCCACAAGGAGAACATCCTCAACTGCGCGTTCAAGGAGATCGGCGTGGGCCTCGCCCAGCCCGGCTCCTACTGGACCCAGGACTTCGGCACGGCCCGCTAGGGCCCGTCGGACAGGCCCTGGGGCGTCGTGCGCCGGTGGCCCGCCATCAGCGCGAGGTACACCAGCAGCGACGCCGCCAGCCCGACCGCCCAGCCGTAGTCCGCGAGGGGCTTCAGGAAGGGGATCAGCCCGTCCTCGGGGAAGGGACCCTTCCCGGGGGCCGAGTGGGACCCGCCCACCGCGAGCACCCCGCCGGTCAGGAAGGCGGCGACGGCGCGCGGGTTCCAGCCGGAGGCGTACCAGTAGGGCCCGCCCGGGGTGTACAGACCGGGCAGGTCCAGTGCGGTGCGGCGGACCAGCCAGTAGTCGGCGATGAGGATGCCGGCGACCGTGCCCAGCAGCCCGCCGACCAGGCCGAGCCAGGTGAAGATGTACAGCTCGGGGGTCTCGGTGAGCTTCCACGGCATGATCACCACGCCGACGACCCCGGTGATCAGGGCGCCGGTGCGGAAACCGATGCGGCGCGGCGCCAGGTTCGCCAGGTCGTACGCCGGTGACACCACGTTCGCCGCGATGTTCACCGAGATGGTGGCGACGAGCACCGTCACCAGGGCGAAGAGCAGGCCGAAGACGTTGTCGGTCTTCGCGGCGAGTGCCACGGGGTCCCAGAGCGGGGCCCCGTACACCGCCTGCGAGCCGGAGGTGACGAACACCGACAGCAGGGCGAACAGGGTCATGGTGGTGGGCAGTCCGAGCGTCTGGCCCCACACCTGGGCGCGCTGGCCCGCGCCGAAGCGGGTGAAGTCGGGGATGTTCAGGCTCAGGGTCGACCAGAAGGCGATCATGCCCATCAGGGACGGGAAGAAGACCGGCCAGAAGTCGTCGCCCCAGCCCAGCCGCGAGGGCTGGTCGAGCAGCGGGCCGAGACCGCCGGCCTTGTTCGCGATCCAGGCCAGCAGCACCAGCGCGCCGACGATGACGAACGGCGCCGCCCAGTTCTCGAACCGGCGCAGGGTCTCCATGCCCCGGTAGATGATGGCCAGTTCGAGCGCCCAGAACAGCACGAAGCACACCCACAGCGTCCACGGCCGGCCGCCGATCTCCGACGCCTCGGCCCAGCCGCCGAACAGCTTGCCGAGCAGCACGAAGATGCCCTGGCCGCCGATCCAGGTCTGGATGCCGAACCAGGCGCACGCCACCCCGGCCCGGATCAGCGCCGGCAGGTTGGCGCCGCGCAGCCCGAACGAGGCCCGGGCCAGCACCGGGAACGGGATGCCGTACTTGGGGCCGGCGTGGCCGGTGAGCAGCATCGGCGCCAGCACGATGACGTTGGCCAGCGCGATGGTGATCACGGCCTGCTTCCAGTCCATGCCCAGCGCGACGAGCCCGGAGGCGAGCATCCACGACGGGATGTTGTGCGCCATCCCCACCCACAGGGCGGCGAAGTTGTACGTCGTCCAGCGGCGCCGGGCCAGCGGGACGGGCAGCAGGTCGTCGTTGACGAAGCGCGGGTCGGCGGGGGTGACGCCCGGCGGGAGCTCGACGCGTCCCGCCGGGTCGGGTATGGGCCGGTCGGACGGTGCGGGCGGGACGGTCGCGGTCATGGGCGTGCCCCCTTCGGCGAGGGATACCGGTCAGCGGCTGAGTGCCGGGATGATCTCCGCGCCGTACGCGTCGATCGTCGTCTCCTGCGCGTCGTGCATGTCGTAGACGGCGAACTGGTCCACTCCCAGATCCCGCAGCGCCCGCAGTTTCTCGATGTGCGCCTCGGGCGGGCCGAGCAGGCAGAACCGGTCCACGATCTCGTCCCGGACGAAGTCCGTGGACGGGTTGCCGGCCCGTCCGTGGTGGCTGTAGTCGTAGCCGTGCCGTCCCTTGATGTACGACGTCAGCGCCTCGGGGACCAGGCCGGAGTGCTCGCCGTAGCGGGAGACGAGGTCGGCGACGTGGTTGCCGACCATGCCGCCAAACCAGCGGCACTGCTCACGGGCGTGCGCCAGGTCGTCGCCGACGTAGGCGGGGGCGGCGACGCAGACGGTGACGGAGGCCGGGTCGCGTCCCGCCTCCGCCGCGGCGGCGCGGACGGCCTTCACCATCCACTCGGTCAGATAGGGGTCGGCGAGCTGGAGGATGAAGCCGTCGGCCTTCCGTCCGGTGAGGGCGAGCGCCTTCGGCCCGTACGCCGCCATCCAGACGGGCAGCCTGCCGTCCTTCACCCACGGGATCCTCAGCGGCTGTCCGTCGACCTCGGCCTCGCGTCCCTCGGCCAGGTCGCGGATCGCGTCGATCGCCTCGCCCAGGCGGGCCAGGGTGTTGGGTCTGCGTCCGGCGACGCGCATCGCGGAGTCGCCGCGGCCGATGCCGCAGACGGTGCGGTTGCCGAACATGTCGTTGAGGGTGGCGAAGGTGGAGGCGGTGACCTCCCAGGTGCGGGTGCCCGGGTTGGTGACCATCGGGCCGACCTTCAGGGTCGTGGTGGCGGCCAGGATCTGGCTGTAGACGACGAAGGGCTCCTGCCACAGCACGGCGGAGTCGAAGGTCCAGCCGTGGGTGAAGCCGTTGCGCTCCGCGCGCTTCATCAGGCCGACGACCCGCGAGGCCGGCGGATCGGTCTGCAGGACGAGTCCGAAGTCCATGCGCGGGTCTCCTAGGTGAGGTACTGACAGGTGGACCGCGGGGTGTAGACGCCGTGCCCGGCGTGCCCGGTGTACTCCCGCCCGGTGACGACGGGCACTCCGCGCGAGAGGACGGTCTCGACGCGGCCGGTGACCCGCTTGCCCTCGTAGGCCGAGTAGTCGACGTTCATGTGGTGGGTGCCGGCGGACAGCACCTGCTCGGCGTGCGGGTCGTAGATCACCACGTCGGCGTCGGCGCCGGGCGCGAGGGTGCCCTTCTTGGGGTACAGGCCGAACATCCGGGCCGGGGTGGCGCAGGCGATCTCGATCCAGCGGCGGCGGGAGATGTGTCCGTCGAGGACGGCCTGGTGGAGCAGGTCCATGCGGTTCTCGACGCCCGGGAGCCCGTTGGGGATCTTGGAGAAGTCGCCCCGGCCGAGCTCCTTCTGGCCCGTGAAGCAGAACGGGCAGTGGTCGGTGGAGACCACCTGGAGGTCGTTGGTGCGCAGCCCCCGCCAGAGCGCGGCCTGGTGCTCCCTCGGCCTGAGCGGGGTGCTGCACACGTACTTGGCGCCCTCGAAGTCCGGCTCGGCGAGGTTGTCGGTGGACAGGAACAGGTACTGCGGGCAGGTCTCCCCGAAGACGTTCAGCCCCTCGTCGCGGGCCCGGGCCAGTTCGGCGACCGCCTCGGTCGCGGAGACGTGCACGACGTACAGCGGGGCGCCGGCGACCTGGGCGAGCCGGATGGCGCGGTGGGTGGCCTCGGCCTCCAGCAGCGCCTTGCGCACCTCGCCGTGGTGGCGCGGGTCGGTCTCGCCGCGGGCCAGCGCCTGTTCGACGAGCACGTCGATGGCGATGCCGTTCTCCGCGTGCATCATGATCAGCCCGCCGTTCTCGGCGGAGCGCTGCATGGCGCGCAGGATCTGGCCGTCGTCCGAGTAGAAGACCCCGGGGTACGCCATGAACTGCTTGAACGACGTGACCCCCTCCTCCACCAGGAGGTCCATCTCCTTCAGCGTCCCGGCGTTGACGTCCGAGACGATCATGTGGAAGGCGTAGTCGATGGCGCAGTTGCCCTCGGCCTTGGCGTGCCAGGCGTCCAGGCCCTGGCGCAGGGACTGTCCGACGCTCTGCACCGCGAAGTCGACGATGGTGGTCGTACCGCCCCAGGCGGCGGCCCGGGTGCCGGTCTCGAAGGTGTCGGAGGCGAAGGTGCCGCCGAACGGCAGCTCCATGTGGGTGTGCGCGTCGACCCCGCCCGGGATGACGTACTTGCCGGTGGCGTCGATGGTCCGGTCGGCGGTGAAGGCGCCGGCGGCCGGGCTTGCGGAGGCGGCGAGGGCGGCGATGCGGCCGTCCTCGATCAGGACGTCCGCGTGGATCTCGTCGGAGGCGGTGATGACCAGGCCACCACGGATGACGGTACGGCTGCTCATGGTGCTCCCTCTCTGCGAGCGGTGCGAGCCGGTGCTACGACGTGCTCCTCAGGGCGCGTTCGAGGATCGCGGCGCCCTCCTCGGCCTCGGCGACGTTGAGGGACAGCGGCGGGGCGATGCGCAGGGCGCTGGTGTCGTGGCCGCCGCCCTTGCCGATGAGCAGACCGCCCTCGCGGGCCGCCTCCAGGACGGCGGAGGCCGCGGCCGGATCGGCCTCGTCGGTGCCGGGCTTCGTCAGCTCGATGCCGATCATCAGGCCGCGCCCGCGCACCTCCCGTACCGCGGGAACCCCGGCCGCGGCGGCCCGCAGCCGCTCGATGAGCATTCCGCCGACCCGGCGGGCGTTGCCCTGGAGGTCGTGCTCCAGCAGGTAGTTGAGGTTGGCCAGGCCCGCCGCCATGGTGATCTGGGTGCCGCCGAACGTGGAGATGCTGTTGGCGTCCAGGCAGTTCATGATCTCGGCGCGGGCGACGACCCCGCCGATGGACATGCCGTTGCCGATGCCCTTGGCGAAGGTCAGCATGTCCGGCGGTCCGCCGCGGCCGTGGGCCTGCCATCCCCAGAAGTGCTCGCCGGTGCGGCCCCAGCCGGTCTGCACCTCGTCGGAGATCCACAGGATGTCCCGCTCGTGCAGTACCTCGCGGAAGGCCGCGTACAGCCCGTCGGGCGGCGAGGTGAACCCGCCGACGCCCTGGATCGGCTCGGCGATCAGCGCGGCGGGCGGACGGGTGTGGCCGAGGATGTCCTTGAGGTCGTCCACGCAGGCCGCGACGAAGTCGTAGTCGTCGAGCTCGGCGAACGGGCCCCGGGTGCGCACCCCGCCGTGGACGTACAGCGTCTGGAGCGGGGAGAGCGAGGTCGGGGACCAGCCGCGGTTGCCGGTGATGCCCACCGAGCTGAAGGAGCGGCCGTGGTAGCTGTTGCGCATCGCCAGGACCGTGTTGCTGCGCCGGTAGGCGGTGGCGAGCAGCAGGGCGGTGTCGTTGGCCTCGGTGCCGGAGGTGGTGAAGAACACCCGGGCGTCCGGGATGTCGCTCAACTGGGCGATGCGCTCAGCGAGTTCCACCATCTGCCGGTTCAGGTAGAGGGTGGAGGAGTGGACGATCCGCCCGGCCTGCTCGCTCACCGCCTTGGTGACCTCGGGCAGGGCGTGGGCGGTCATGGTGGTGAGGATGCCGCCGAAGAAGTCGAGGTACCGGTTGCCGTGGGAGTCCCAGACGTGGCGGCCCTCGCCGTGGGTGATCTCCAGGGGCTCCTCGTAGTAGAGGGCCAGCCAGTCGGGAAGCACGGAGCGGTGGCGGCCCAGCAGGTCGTCGGTCACGGCCGCACCAGCCCCTCGTAGGCGTCGGGGCGGCGGTCGCGGTAGAACGCCCACTGCTGCCGCACCTCGTCGATGAGGCCGAAGTCCAGGTCGCGGACCACGAGTTCCTCCTTGCTGTCGCTGGCGACGTCGCCGACGAACTGACCGCGCGGGTCGACGAAGTACGAGGTCCCGTAGAAGTCGTTGTCGCCGTACTCCTCCACGCCCACGCGGTTGATCGCGGCGATGAAGTACTCGTTCGCGACGGCCGCCGCCGGCTGCTCCAGCCGCCACAGGTAGGACGAGAGCCCGCGGTGCGTGGCGGACGGGTTGTAGACCAACTGGGCCCCGTTGAGACCGAGTTGCCGCCAGCCTTCGGGGAAGTGCCGGTCGTAGCAGATGTAGACGCCGATTCTGCCGACGGCGGTGTCGAAGACGGGCCAGCCGGCGTTGCCGGGGCGGAAGTAGAACTTCTCCCAGAATCCCTTGACCTGCGGGATGTGGTGCTTGCGGTACTTGCCGAGGACGGTGCCGTCGGCGTCGATCACGGCGGCGGTGTTGTAGTAGTGGCCCGCCTGCTCGATCTCGAACACCGGCACGACGATCACCATGCCGGTCTCGCGGGCCAGTTCCCGCATCCGGCGGACGGTCGGCCCGTCGGGCACGGGCTCGGCCCAGCGGTAGTGCTCGGGGTCCTGGACCTGGCAGAAGTAGGGGGCGTTGAACACCTCCTGGAACCCGATGACCTTCGCGCCCTGCCGGGCCGCCTCGCGGGCGTGCTCCTCGTGTTTCGCCAGCATGGATTCGGTGTCACCGGTCCAGGTGGCCTGGACCAGAGCGGCACGTACGACGTTGGCCATGAGCTGCTCCTTCGACGCGACGTCAGAGCCTCTACGCCCGTAGAGAGGCGGTAGAGGGACGAACGTAAGCCCCTCGGACGGCCTTGCCAAGACCATCGTCGTGAACCCGCTGAGTCGATCGTGTTTCACACTCCTGTGGGTGATCCGTCCGTGCCCGCCGGCGCCGGTCAGGCGGCGAACCCGGCGACCCGGAGGGCGTGCAGGAGATCCCAGTGCCGCTCGTCGGAGACGTCACGGGCGGCGGCGAGGAGCAGGGGGACGAGCCGTCGCGGGTCCGGAGCGGCGGCGCGGGCCGCCTGCTCGGGCGTGCGCACGCGGACGCAGGCGTCCAGCAGCGCCCGCAGTTCGCGGTGCCGCGCCTGGGCGTCCAGGGCGAGCACGGCCCGCCCGATCTCCTCGGCGGGCCGTACGACGCCCTGCCGCAGGAACCGCCGCCCGTCCTCGCCGCGGCCCGCCCCGGTGAGCGCTTCGGCGGTGGCGGCCAGCCGTTCGGCGGGCAGTGAGCCGGCGGCCTCCCAGAGCAGGGTCGCCCAGTCGGCGTCCAGTCCGGCCCGCCGCATCTCGTCCCCGAGCAACGGAAACCGGGCGGCCGGCCCGTACGCGGTCTCGATCAGCAGCGCGTGTGCCTCCCCGCCGCGGCCCTCGCGCCGCAGCCTGGCCAGGGCCGCGACGAACCGGCCGGCCTCGCGCCGGTCCACCGCGTCAGCGGACGGCTCAGTACCGGGCGCAGGCGCCTCCTGCTCGGCGGCCCCGGCGAACCGTGCCCCGCGCGGGATGCGGCGGGGGGCGGTTCCGGGGGCGGGCGGGCCCGGTACGGCCGCGGGGGGTACGGCGACGGGTCCCGTCTCCTCGTCCGCCGCCCCGGCGAAACGGGCGCCGCCCCGCCGGCGTCTGCGCTGCTCGGGGACGGGCCCCGTGGGCGCGGGGACCTCTCCGGGAGAACCCTGCTCCGCGCCGCCCCGGTCGTACGCGGGCGACGGTCCGCCGTGCCACCGCGGCGCGTGGTCGAGGGCTTCCAAGCGGGCGGTGATCTCCGCACAGCGGGCCGTGGCGCGCCGGTGGTCGTCGTGGACCCGGGCGAGGTCGAGGCGGAGGGCGTCCGCCTGCTCACGGGTGGTGGCGGAGGCGAGCCGGCGGCTCAGCCGCGCGCGGCACTCCGCCGCGTACTCCTGCTCGCGGAGCATGACGCCGAGCCGGCCGGTCAGCGTCTCCCGGGCGCCGGGCCGGGCGTCGTACGCGGCCAGCGCGGCGGTGTGCAGGGAGCGGGCGTGCGCGGTCTCGGCCCCGGCGGCTTCGGGACCGTACAGGGCGGCGAGGTCCTGGAGCAGGGCCTCCAGCACGTCCCAGGGCGGCGGTTCCCGTCCGTCGAGGCAGGCCCGCATGCCGTCGGCGTCCCGCTGCCAGAACACCGCGCACCAGCCGCCACGGGGGTCCAGCCGCGCCAGCAGACCTCGCAGGTAATCCCTGAACTCCCGGATTTCGTCCGGGAGTTGCTCCGCCACCATAGCCAACTCCCGCCCGTTCCGGAGGACTCAGCTCCGTAGGTAACACCTGTCGTGTTACGGCGGCGCTACGGAGAGTTTTCCGGCGGGGCTCAGGCGGCGACCGAGGGGGCGGGGGCAACGGGCGCGGCCGGGGTGCAGCGCCCCGCCACGTCGTCCATCGACAGACCGAGCACGCCGGCCAGCGCGGCCACCGTGAAGAACGCGGGCGTCGGGGCCCGCCCGGTCTCGATCTTGCGGAGGGTCTCCGCGGAGATGCCGGCGTCCGCCGCGACCTCGGTCATGCTGCGGCCGCCGCGCGCCTGCCGCAGCAGCCGGCCGAGCCGCTCGCCGCGTTCGCGCTCTTCGGGGGTCAAGGGGGTGCGCACCATGGCACCATTCTAATACCGGTATAGTAATTGGCATGATGGAGCTGAAGACCGACACCTCCGTTGATGCCATGTACGAGGCGGGCCAGGTCGTCGCGAGCGCGCTGACGGCCGTACGGAAAGCCGCCGACGTGGGCGTTTCCCTGGTGGAGCTGGACGAGGTGGCCCGGGAGGTGCTGCGTGCGGCGGGCGCGACCTCGCCCTTTCTGGGCTACCGCCCGACCTTCGCGCCGACCCCGTTCCCGGCGGTGATCTGCGCGTCCGTCAACGACGCGATCGTGCACGGCATCCCGGACGGCTACCGGCTGCGCGACGGCGACCTCGTCTCGATCGACTGCGGCGCCCAGCTGGGCGGCTGGGCCGGGGACTCGGCGATCAGCTTCACGGTGGGCACCCCGCGCCCGGCCGACGTACGGCTGATCGAGACGGCCGAGCGGGCGCTCGCGGCGGGCATCGAAGCGGCCGTCGTCGGCAACCGGATGGGCGACATCGCCCACGCGATCGGCACGGTGTGCCGCACGGCGGGTTACGGGATCATGGAGGACTACGGCGGCCACGGCATCGGCCGCCGTATGCACGAGGACCCGCCCGTGCCGAACGAGGGCCGGCCGGGGCGGGGCATTCCGCTGAGGCGCGGCATGGTCCTCGCGATCGAGCCCATGCTCATCGGCGGCGGCACGGACACCTACCGCACCGCGCCGGACGGCTGGACCCTGCGCACCACCGACGGCACCCGGGCGGCCCACGTGGAACACACGGTCGCCATCACGGAAACCACCCCCCGAATCCTCACCTCCCGCCACTGACCCCGTTCCCGAGGGCAGTCGTGCCGCTGGGGCGGCACGGGCGGGCGCTGGGGGTACCCCCTCTCGGGGAGGCACCCCGCGAGCGCCAGGCCTGGACATGCCCGCCCCAACGGATCGTGTCATCGTGGGCATGAGCGAGCCCCGACCGGGTTACCCGGCCCCGGCACGTCGACCCAGCGAAGGAACGGATCACGATGACGAGTGGTTTCGTCGGCCCGGAGGGTGACCCCTTCGCGGAATTCCTGTCCCGGTTCTTCGGCGGACAACGCCCCCGCCAGATCGACATCGGCAGGCTCCTCAGCCAGCCCGCCCGCGAACTGGTGCGCGGCGCGGCTCAGTACGCCGCCGAGCACGGCAGCCGCGACCTGGACACCCAGCACCTGCTGCGCGCCGCCCTCTCCGCCGAGCCGACCCGCGGTCTGCTCAGCCGGGCCGGCGCGGACCCCGACTCGCTGGCGTCGCAGATCGACGACCGGTCGGGGCCCGTCCAGCACGGCCCGGGCGACGTCCCGCCGCCGACCTCCCTGTCCCTGACGCCCGCCGTCAAGCGCGCCCTGCTGGACGCGCACGAGATGGCGCGGGCGTCCGGGGCCGGCTACATCGGCCCCGAGCATGTGCTCAGCGCCCTCGCCGCCAACCCCGACTCGGCCGCCGGGCACATCCTCAACGCGGCCCGGTACGCCCCCACGCCCCCGCCCGAGGCCGCCGAGGCCCAGCAGCCCCGCACCGAGCGGCACCGCCCCCCGACGGGCACGCCCACCCTGGACAAGTACGGCCGCGACCTGACCGAACTGGCCCGCGAGGGCCGTGTCGACCCGGTGATCGGCCGCGACGACGAGATCGAGCAGACCGTCGAGGTGCTCTCCAGGCGCGGCAAGAACAACCCCGTGCTGATCGGCGACGCCGGCGTCGGCAAGACCGCCGTCGTCGAGGGGCTGGCCCAGCGGATCGCCGAGGGGGACGTGCCCGACATCCTCCTCGGCCGGCGCGTGGTCGCCCTGGACCTGACCGCCGTGGTCGCCGGAACCCGCTACCGGGGCGACTTCGAGGAGCGCATGAACCACATCGTCGAGGAGATCCGCACCCACTCCGACCAGCTGGTCATCTTCATCGACGAGCTGCACACCGTCGTCGGCGCCGGGGGCGGGGGCGAGGGCGGCTCGATGGACGCCGGCAACATCCTCAAGCCGGCCCTGGCCCGCGGCGAGCTGCACATCGTGGGGGCGACGACCCTGGAGGAGTACCGCAGGATCGAGAAGGACGCCGCGCTGGCCCGCCGCTTCCAGCCGATCATGGTGCCCGAGCCGACGCCCGCCGACGCGATCGAGATCCTGCGGGGACTGCGGGACCGGTACGAGGCGCACCACCAGGTCCGCTACACGGACGAGGCGCTGGTGGCGGCCGTGGAGCTGTCCGACCGCTATCTGAGCGACCGCCGGCTGCCGGACAAGGCGATCGACCTGATCGACCAGGCCGGTGCGCGGGTGCGGCTGCGGTCCCGGACCAAGGGCACGGACGTACGCGCGATGGAGCGCGAGGTGGACCAGCTGACCTGCGACAAGGACCAGGCGGTCGCCGACGAGCAGTACGAGCAGGCCACCCGGCTGCGGGACCGCATCGTGGAGCTGAAGTCCCGGATCGCGGAGGCCGGCGGCGCGGACGAGGTCGACGAGGGGCAGAGCCTGTCGGTGGACGCCGAGGCGATCGCCGAGGTGGTCGCCCGGCAGACGGGCATCCCGGTCAGCCGCCTCACCGAGGAGGAGAAGGACCGGCTGCTCGGCCTGGAGCAGCATCTGCACCAGCGGGTCGTCGGCCAGGACGAGGCCGTACGGGTCGTCTCGGACGCCGTGATGCGCTCCCGCGCCGGTCTGTCCAGCCCCGACCGGCCGATCGGCAGCTTCCTGTTCCTCGGCCCCACCGGCGTCGGCAAGACGGAGCTGGCGCGGGCCCTCGCCGAGGCGCTGTTCGGCAGCGAGGAGCGGATGGTGCGCCTCGACATGAGCGAGTACCAGGAGCGGCACACGGTGAGCCGCCTGGTGGGCGCCCCGCCCGGCTACGTGGGTCACGAGGAGGCCGGGCAGCTGACCGAGGTGGTGCGCCGGCACCCGTACTCGCTGCTGCTCCTCGACGAGGTGGAGAAGGCCCATCCGGACGTCTTCAACATCCTGCTGCAGGTCCTCGACGACGGCCGGCTGACCGACTCGCAGGGCCGCACGGTGGACTTCACCAACACCGTGATCGTGATGACCAGCAACCTCGGCTCCGAGGCGATCACCCGGCGCGGCGCGACCCTGGGCTTCGCGTCCGGCGGCGCGGACGCCGACGAGGAGGCGCGGCGCGAGCAGATCCTGCGGCCGCTGCGGGAGCACTTCCGGCCCGAGTTCCTCAACCGGATCGACGAGATCGTGGTGTTCCGCCAGCTGACCGCGGACGAGCTGCGGCGGATCACCGACCTGCTGCTCGAGAGCACCCGGCGCGGTCTGAAGGGCCAGGGCATCGGGGTCGACTTCACCGACGCGGCCGTGGACTGGCTGGCCGAGCGCGGCCACCAGCCCGAGTACGGCGCGCGGCCGCTGCGCCGCACCATCCAGCGGGAGGTCGACAACCAGCTCTCCAGGCTGCTGCTGGACGGCCGGGTCCGCGAGGGCGGCCGGGTGACGGTGGACGCGGCGGACGGCCGCCTCACCTTCCGTACGCAGGAGTCGCCGGCTCCCGAGCTGTAGGCCGGGCGGCGGGGGCGCCCCGGTCCGGGGCGCCCCCGCCGTGTGCTCAGCGGGCCGGGCGGACAACCATCGCCGAGCCGCCGCCCCTGCGGACCTTCTCGGCCGCGGCGAGCCACCTGCCGTCCGGCAGCCGCTGCACGCCCGTGGTCGCGCCGATCTCCGGGTTCTCCCGGAACACATGGCCGAGGGCTTCGAGACGCTGCCGCACCTCGCTGTCGTAGAGGCCGGGTTCGAGGTCCGTCTGCGCCGTGTTGCGCTGGCTGGCGCGGGGCGCGGCGATCGCGTCGGCCAGCGGCAGTCCGCGGTCGAGGAAGCCGGTGAGGGTCCCCAGCACGGTGGTGATGATGGTGGAGCCGCCGGGCGAGCCGAGCGCCACCACCGGCCGGTCCTGCCGGTCGAGCACGATCGTCGGCGAGATGGACGACCGGGGCCGCTTGCCGGGACCCGGCAGGTTCGGGTCGTGCACCGCCGGGTTCGCGGGGGCGAAGGAGAAGTCCGTCAGCTCGTTGTTCAGCAGGAACCCGCGGCCGGGCACGGTGATGCCGCTGCCGCCGGTCTGCTCGATGGTCAGGGTGTAGGCGACGACGTTGCCCCACTTGTCGGCGGTGGTGAGGTGGGTGGTGTTCTCCCCCTCGTACGTCGTCGGCGCGGCCTCGCCGCCCCTCGCGGCGCAGGGCTTCGGGTCGCGGGGGTCGCCGGGGGCGAGGGGGCTGGTCAGGACGGCGTCGTCCCTGATGAGGCAGGCGCGCGAGTCGGCGAACCGCTGGGAGAGCAGTTCCTTCGCCGGTACGTCCTCGAAGGCGGGGTCGCCGACCCAGCGCCCCCGGTCGGCGAACGCGATACGGCTCGCCTCGATGAAGCGGTGCAGGTACCGGGTGTCGCTCGCGTCGGAGAGGTCGGTGTTCTCGAGGATGTTGAGCGCCTCGCCGACGGTGGTGCCGCCGGAGGAGGACGGCGCGATGGAGTACACGTCAAGGCCGCGGTACGAGGTCCTCGTGGGCGGCCGGGACAGGGCGCGGTAGGCGGCGAGGTCCCGGGCGGTCAGTTCGCCGGGGCGGGCGTTCCAGCCGGAACCGGGGTCGACGGGCGGCTCGTTCACCGTGTTCACGATGTCCCGGCCGATGTCGCCCCGGTACAGGGCGTCCACGCCCTTGCGGCGCAACTCCGCGTAGGTGCGCGCCAGATCGGGGTTGCGGAAGGTGGAGCCGACGGCCGGGAGCTCACCGCCCGGGAGGAACAGCTCGGCCGTGTCGGGGAAATGACGGAAGCGGGTCTCGTTGGCGGCGGTCTGCGTCCGGAAGGTGTCGTCCACGGTGAAGCCGTCGCGGGCGAGGCGCTCGGCGGGCTTCAGGACCGTTCCCAGACCGCGCCTGCCCCAGGCGTCGAGCGCGCGCTGCCAGGTGGCCGGTGTGCCGGGAGTGCCGACGGCGAGACCGCTGCTGACGGCTTCGGCGAACGGGATCGGCTCGCCGTTCTCCAGGAAGAGTCCGGAATCGGCGGTCAGCGGGGCCGTCTCGCGGCCGTCGAGGGTGTGCACGGTCCGGGAACGGGCGTCGTAGTAGACGAAGTAGCCGCCTCCGCCGACGCCGGCCGAGTAGGGCTCGGTGACGCCGAGCGCGGCGGCCGTGGCGACGGCCGCGTCGACGGCGTTGCCGCCGTTCCTCAGCACCTCGATCCCGGCGGCGGAGGCGTCGGCGTCGACGCTGGAGACCGCGCCGCCGTGGCCGACGGCCACCGGGACCTTGGGGGTGTTCCGGTCGGGCGGGTCGTGCCGGTCGGGCGGCGCGGCCGCCCCCACCGACAGCACGGCGGCACCGACCGCCAGGACCGCGAGCTTCCGTACGACAGGGCGACGCATCCGCACCTCCGGTGAAGAGCCGTTCGCGCAGCTTAGTTCGTCGCCATGCCCGCGTCAGGGACGCCGCCGGGCGTGCCGTGGCCGCGTCACGGAGCGGTCCCACCCCGGGGGTTCGAACACGGGTTTGCGTCGGCCCGCTAGCATGCGCGCCCATGAGTGACGACGTGCGCAACCTCGTTCTGGGCGTGGTGGCCGCCGGCATCAGTGCCGCGCTGGGCTGGCTCGCCCGCACCTACTTGTGGAAGCGGAAACTCCGGCGCAAGCAGACGTTCTTCGGACTGCCCGAGAACTCCGAGTCACTGCTCGTCGTCAACCGCGACCCGGCGACGGCGGAACCGGCGGTGCACCGCTTCGACGTGTTCGCGTTGCTCGAACTCTCCGCCCTGGTCAAGGACTGCGGGGCGCATGTCCAGGTGGTCACCCAGGACGCGGCCCACCAGGGCTTCGGCGAGCGGACGGAGTTCTGTGTGGGCGGG
Organism: Streptomyces fungicidicus; assembly: GCF_003665435.1. Taxonomy (NCBI): domain Bacteria; kingdom Bacillati; phylum Actinomycetota; class Actinomycetes; order Kitasatosporales; family Streptomycetaceae; genus Streptomyces; species Streptomyces fungicidicus. The sequence continues at coordinate 5,982,655 of NZ_CP023407.1, read as the reverse complement.
CCGGGCTCGAACCGGCGGATGGTGGCCCACATGGCGGCCATGCTGCCGGGGGTGCGGGTCAACGTCGATCCGGAGCCGGGGCCGGACCGGGGCGCCTTCCAGATAGGCTCCGAGCGCTACCGCATGGAACCGGGCGTGACCGAGTACGTGCTGCTGGCCCGGCTGACCGCCGGTGAACGGCGGGACACCCGGCCGGTGTTCCTGTTCTGCGGCCAGCGCGCGATCACCAACCAGGCCGCCACCCGCTATCTCGCCCGCAACCACGAGCGGCTGGCCCGCAAACACGGCTCCCACTCGTTCGTCCTGCTGCTGAAGGTGATCAACTCGCAGGCGTACGGCCCCGATGTGACGGAACTGGTGGCGGACGTGACCAGGGCGGCGCAGACCGCGCTGCCGGCTGCCGCGCCGCGCGGTGGTCACCGGGCGGACTGACTGTGTCAGGCACCACCCGTCCGGCGCGCAGCTGACCTCCTCCTCACCGGTGGAACCGGCCCGGCATGCGGGTCCGTTCCGCCGCGCGAGCAGTGATCTGCGGCTGCCGCCGGACGGGACCGGCCAATGTGATCCACCGCCCGGGGGCGGTGGGTCCCTTCCCGGCGGTGGCGTCCCCGCCCCTGACGCGAAGCCCCTCCCCCACCGGGACGGAGGGACCATCCTAGACGAGGTCCGGGCGGGCGGGTCCAGGGCTGCCGTGCACCGGCGCGCGGCCGTCACGCCTCGGCGACCTCCGCGTACAGCTGCGACAGCTCGGGGACGCCGCTCGCCGCCCACTCCTGTCCCGCGTCCACGACGTCGAACTCCCGCCCGGAGGTGAGCCGTACGACCGGCTGGCCGTCGGCGCGGATCTCCCACGCGGCCCCCGGCACGGTGCGCACGATGACGGTGCCGAGGTAGAGCCCGGCGTCGTTGCCCAGCCAGGTGGAGGCCTCCTCGTCGTCCCGCCAGCCCGGCACCAGTTGGTCCAGCGCCTCCAGCGAGGCCGGGGAGTCGTCGAGCAGGACACCCGCCCGGTTCGCCTGGGAGCGCAGGAGTTCGCACTCGGCGAGGAGTTCCGCGATGCCCTCGGGGCCGGGAACTCCCGCCTTCGGGCGGCGGTTGCCCAGGAAGGGGATGTTCATCCCTCCAGCCTGTCATTCCCACCGTGTCGCGCACCACAGGCGCGCGGGGTCGGACTCCCGGCCCGGGAGGTGTCACACGTCGAGGTCCACCACGACCGGCGCGTGGTCCGAGGCGCCCTTGCCCTTGCGCTCCTCGCGGTCGACGTAGGAGTCGGTGACCGCCTTCGCGAACGGCGCGTTGCCGTACACCAGGTCGATGCGCATGCCGCGGTTCTTGGGGAAGCAGAGCTGGCGGTAGTCCCAGTAGGTGTACGGGTGCTCGTACTTGAGGGGGCGCGGCACGACGTCGGACAGGCCGGCCTCGCGCAGGGAGGCGAGGGCGGCGCGCTCGGCGGGGGTGACGTGGGTGGAGCCCTCGAAGGCGGACCGGTCGTAGACGTCGTCGTCGGTCGGCGCCACGTTGTAGTCGCCCAGCACGGCGAAGGGGCGGCCGCCCGCCGCGTCGCCGGACACGGCCGCCGTCAGCGCCTCGAACCACTGGAGCTTGTACGCGTAGTGCGGGTGCTCCACCTCACGGCCGTTCGGCACGTAGACCGACCAGACGCGGACCGGGCCGCAGGTCGCGGCGATCGCGCGGGGCTCGACGGAGCCGTCGTAACCGGGGTCGCCGGGCAGGCCCTTGACGACGTCGGACAGGCCGACGCGGGAGAGCACCGCCACCCCGTTCCACCGGCCGGTGGCGTGCACCGCCGACTCGTAGCCCAGTTCCCGCAGCTGCTCCGCCGGGAACTGGTCCTCGGCGACCTTGGCCTCCTGGAGGCACAGCACGTCCGTGCCGCTGCTCTCCAGCCAGGCCAGCAGCCGCGGCAGACGGGCGGTGATCGAGTTCACGTTCCAGGTGGCGATGCGCATGTTCCCCAACCTACCCGGCGCCTGTGACAACGCCCGTCCGCCGCCTGCCGCTCACAGCTCGGCGGTTCCGCCCGGCGCGAGCCGCAGGTGCTCGGCGCCGCCGAGGGCGCCGATCTGGCGGTCGTAGAGCGGGCGGGCCAGGTCGGTGAGGAGGGCGTCGTGGATGTCGTAGGCGCGCCGGGGCTTCACCTCACGGACGTAGTCGATCACTTCGGAGATCTTGTTCCAGGGGGCCATGACGGGCAGCATCAGCGTCTCGACCGGCCCGCCGGGCACGGTGAGCGCGTCGCCGGGGTGGAAGAGCTTCCCGCCGTCGACGAGGTAGCCGACGTTGGTGACGCGCGGGATGTCCGGGTGGATCACCGCGTGCAGTTCGCCGTGCACCTGGACGTCGAAGCCGGCGGCGGTGAAGGTGTCGCCGTGGCCGACGGTGTGCACACGGCCCGGGAACGCCGCCGAGAGCTGCCCGGCGACCGACCTCAGGGTCCAGATCTCGGCGGACGGGCGGGCCTCCAGGGCGGCCCGTAGCCGGCCCTCGTCGAAGTGGTCGGGGTGCTCGTGCGTGACCAGCACGGCGTCCGCCCCGACGGCGGCGTCCTCCTCGCTGAACCCTCCGGGGTCGACGACGAGGACGCGGCCGTCCTTCTCCAGGCGGACGCAGGCGTGCGACTTCTTCGTGAGCTTCATGGTTCCATCCTGCCCCCGCACCGTTCCCGGCCGCGTGCCGCGGCCGGTCCGCGGGGGCGGACCCGGATGCTCACTCCTGGGGTGTGGTCTCCTCGCGGACGATCCGCTGGGCCACCCGGAACGCGCTGTTCGCCGCCGGCACGCCGCAGTAGACGGCCGCCTGGAGCAGCACCTCCTTGATCTCGGCCGGGGTGAGCCCGTTGCGCAGGGCGGCCCGGGTGTGGACGGCGAGCTCCTCCAGGTGGCCGCCGGCGACGAGGGCGGTGAGGGTGACGCAGCTTCGGGTGCGCCGGTCGAGGCCGGGCCGGTCCCACACCTCGCCCCAGGCGTAGCGGGTGACGAGCTCCTGGAAGTCGCCGGAGAACTCGTCGGCCCCGGCCAGCGTCCGGTCGACGTGCGCGTCGCCCAGCACCTCCCGGCGGACCTTGATCCCGGTGTCGTAGCGATCGGGTCTGCCGTGCGTCACCTGCGGTACGGCGGGCGGGGCGATCTCGGCGACGGGCACCGGCTGCGGCGGGGCGGGGGCCGGCACCGGGTTCAGGGCGGCCGCGGGCAGGGCGGTCTGGCCGGTGGCGGTCTCGAAGGCGGGCTGCCAGGCGGTGGAGAAGTGCCGCACCAGCAGGTCGGTGACGGCGGCCGGCTGCTCCACCGGCACGAGGTGGGAGGCGCCCGGTACGACGGCGAGCCGCGCGTCGGGGATTCCGGCAACCAGGGTGCGGGCCTCGGCGGGGCCGGTGACCTGGTCGTCGGAGCCGACCAGCACCAGGGTGGGCGCGCCGACGCTGCCGAGTCCCGCCCGCGCGTCGAACGAGGCGAGCGCCTCGCAGGCGGCGATGTAGCAGCCGGGGTCGGTGGTGCGCACCATCTGCACGGCCCACTCGGTGATCGCGGGCTGGGCGGCGGCGAAGCCGCCGGTGAACCAGCGCTCCGGCGCGGAGCGGGCGATCGGGTCGAGCCCGTTCGTCCGGACGATCACCCCGCGCTGGCGGAACTCGTCCGCCGTACCGAAGCGTGGCGAGGCCGCGATCAGCGCGAGGGACGCGAGACGCTCGGGGTGGCGCAGGGCCAGCTCGATCCCGACGGCGCCGCCCAGCGCGCAGCCCGCGTAGCCGAAGCGGTGCACGCCGAGGCCCTCGAGGGTGACGAGCAGCCGCGTGGTGAGATCGGCGACCGAGCCCGCGGGGTGGGCGGGCGCTCCGCCGTGCCCGGGGAGGTCGAAGCGGAAGACCCGCCACTGCTTCGTCAGCTCGGGCACTTGCCGGTCCCACATGTGCCATGTGGTGCCCAGTGAGGGCCCCAGGATCAGAACCGGAGCGTCTTCTGGCCCGTCAAAGCGGTATTGCAGGGTGTTCGGCGGTGTCTCACTCACGCCCCAGACCCTCTCACGTCTCACGGTCGTCCCTATAACGCAGGGGTGCGGGAATCCGGCCCACCAGGCCGCAGACCTCGCGGGCTGCGTATCGCTCGAGGCATCGGATGATCTCGCGCCGGGTCCGGCCCTCCTGGGTGCGGCGTTCGTGGTACGCCTGGGTGCGGGGATCGACGCGTGGGCGAGTGAACACGATGCGGCGCAGGGCGGCGTCGGCCCGGCGGTCACCGCCGGCCCGCTGCCCTTCCTTGGCTCACCGTCAATGATCCGTTTACCCGCGCCACCTCGCGCTCTGGATCACCTTCGCGCCAAATCTCGCGGCCAAGCGGAGCCCTTCGTCCGCTCAGCCTGCAATCTCATGGCCAGGGCGAGTGGGGACTCCGTCGCGTTTCGGCCCCGCTTTCCACGGCACATTAGTTCGAGATCTTTCTGATCATGCATCACCGCGACCTCTCTTCACTCCTGACCCACGGGTGATGCACTGTGCGCACACAAGCGCGAAGACTTGTCACGGTCGTTCTGGCCCTGGCTCTGCTGGCACTAGCGGGGGTCGCCCCCTCCTGGGCGTCGCCCGTGGACCGTCCCCACTCCGCGGTCACCGCGGCCATCACACACGCGCAGGCCCGGACAGCCGCCGACCTGCCCAAGCCCCCCAAGGCCATGACGCTGGCCGAGCGCCGCAAGCAGGTCGACGAGGACCGGCACGAACGGTCGCCGATGCGCGACTACATGAACGCGCCGGGGCGGATGTCCAAGGGGAAGGCCCACAGCCGACCGGACACAAACCTCGTCGAGCGTGGGCCCGCCGCCGAGTCGAAGGTGGCTTTGCAGCCTCTCGCGGCGGCGGCCGAGAACCCGACGTGGGTGTCGTCCTGGGCCACCGCGTATCCGGGGATGCTGTCGATCGGCGGGCAGGTGAAGTTGCCCAAGCGGGGAGATTCGTATACCGGAATGTGGCTGTACGTCCTGGACGCGGGCGGCTCCCCCGTCGTGCAGCAGGAGATCAAGAAGTCCACGGACGATCCCAGCGGCGACACCCCGGACACCGGGGCCTGGTGCTACGACTGGTGGGCGAGCAACTCCTATCCCACGGACCAGTGTTTCTGGTGGGCCGGCAGCGCGCTGGGCGGAACGCTCGAGGACGGCAAGGAGTACTACACCTGGGTCTTCCTCAACAGCGCCGACGGGACATCGAGTCCGGGCGGCACCACCTCGCCGCTGGTGGAGGCGTTCTACTCCGGTGATCCCCGGTGCGCAGGCGGGAATCTGTACCTGCTACGCACAGGCGCACCGAGCCGGTTGGACCCCGACTATCACCAGCGAGGCGTGGTGGACGTGCGTGACCTTACTCGCGATCAGCTCGTCGAGCTCGTTCGGAGAATCATGGTCGCAAATGGGACGGAGGAGGAAGACGATAAGCTCGTTGAGATTCTCGAAGCGAACGTACCTCATCCTCGCGTTCTCAATCTCATTTATCACCCCGATGCAGAAGGCTTTACAGACGATCTGACGGCAGAAGAGGTCGTGGACACTGCTTTGGCCTACACTCCTTTCGCTTTGTAAGGAGACGTGGTGTCCTGGATGGCCAGTCGGGGTACGCCAACCTCTCACCATGGCGGAACTTCTCCTCCTGAGGAAAGACTGATGTTGGACATGGAAGAGGCGACGAGGCTGGCCGAGAAGTTCCTGGACGAGAAGGTCAGTCACGAGGGCATGGCCTTCGCGCTCGTCGAGGGAGAGCGCACCCAAGTGGGAGGCATCTTCTACTTCGACTGCCAATCGGTCGCCTACCTCCGTAGCGGAGACCTCCGGGACATGGCTGTCGGCACGGGCTATGTCAGCGTCGCCGGGGAAACAGGAGAGTGCCGCATGCTGGGAGCGACCGAGTCCGCCCAGCTCGACCTCTTCTGACCTGTCCCGTCACGCCCTTTGGTGTGACTCGATGAGGAAACAGGCCGGTGACATGCGGCGATATCCGGCTCATGCCACCGGCCCGGTAGCGTCGCCTTCAAAAGGCAGGGACGGTCATGTCCACGCGACTCACGCAACTTCGAGGCACAGGCAGTGTCGCCGACGCCCCTATAACGCGGGGGCGCGGGAAATCGGTCTGGCCAGGTTGAAGACCTCGCGGGCTGCGTATCGCTTGAGGCATCGGATGATCTCGCGTCGAGTCTTGCCGCGATGCTCGTGAAGGCGAGGAAGTGTTCGGCCTTACGCTCGTAGCGGCGGTGGAGTCGGCGGCAGCCGGCGAGCCAGGCCATCGTGCGCTCGATGGTCCAGCGGTGCCGTAGTCAGATGAACCGTCGTGCGACGGTAAGGGCCCGGCGTCCCGAAGCCGGGATGCCGGGCCCCCTTACCGGGGCGCGATCAGGCGGGGCGGATGTTCTCAGCCTGCGGGCCCTTCTGGCCCTGCGTGACGTCGAACTCGACCTTCTGGCCCTCCTGCAGCTCGCGGTAGCCCTGGCTGGCGATGTTGGAGTAGTGGGCGAAGACGTCGGGGCCGCCGCCCTCCTGCTCGATGAAGCCGAAGCCCTTCTCGCTGTTGAACCACTTCACTGTGCCCTTGGCCATGACTGTCTCCTTTGAGGGAAACCGGGCACGCACGCTGCGCGACCGGGAGGTGATCGCCCTGGTCCGGAGAGGCGCTGAACAGCAAGAACGCCCGTGATGGCGATCACGGGCGAACGGAACTTCGGAACCACGACTGCTGATCACAACGCTATAACGGCATGACGGAAGCCGCTAGCGGAAACGCGCCAGCATCCGGCCCGGAACGAAAGGCTGGATCGCCCGTGAGACTCGGCCGATGGTGATCAAGCAGTTTCGCGCCCTTCTTCTGCACAAGGCGGCGGCGAGGCATGGCCTCCCCGCCGCCGAGTGTTTTCTGGTGGGCCTCACCGATCATGCGTGACCGGCCCCTCCCGACACGAACGCGGGTCAGGTCGCCTGGGCCATGCGCTGCCAGGCGGCGGCGAGCTTGGCCACGTCGACGCCTTCGCGCCTCAAGGGAGCGCCGAGGGACCCGAGTCTCGACTACTGCGAGTGGACCAGTGCCGAGGCCCGCCGGGAGGCAGCGAACGCCGGAACAGCGACAGGGTGCACGAGGTCTTCTCCAGCACCGGGCGAACGGCCACGGAAGGTGGTACCGCTTTCACCACTCCCTGTCCCCGGTCACCGGCGTGATCCGATCGTGCCGAGGCACCCACTGCGGGTCCCTCCAGGCCCCAAGGGCGCCGGGCTCGAGGTTGTCCCCCATGGTGATCAGACTCCTGATCAAGCAGAAGGACCGGCAGGCCCGTCAGGCGTCTCCGGTCGCCGGGAGACCTGTCGTCCACCCCAGCGGGTGAGGGCTCACCGTGTCGTCCCGGACCGGAGCGAGCGGCTCTCCGCCTGCTTCGTTGAAAGCAGCCAGCGCCTTGACGAGGGCCGATCGCTGTGTCGGGCTGAGCCGCTGCACGATCGCGGCGATCGCGGCGCGGCGGCGGGTGGTCACGTCGGCGACCGTGCGGTGCCCTTCCTCGGTGAGCTGGAGCAGCGTCTCGCGTCGGTTGGCGGGGTTGGGCCGGCGGTCGGCGAGGCCGGCGGCGATCAAACGGTCGATCATCCGCATCGCGGTGGACGGGGCGACCTGAAGGAGGTCGGCGAGCGTGACGAGTTTGGTCGCGCCCCGGGTGGACAGCACGACGAGCATTCTGAACTGAGGCAACGTCACCCGTTCCTCGACCTCGGCGAGGGACTGCGCGGACACCGCGACCAGCAGTCGGGACGCGGTCAGCACCGACCGGGTCACCAGATCCACGTCGTCCGTCGTTCCCGCAGGGTCCTCGCGCTCCGGCATGCGTCCTTTCTACCTCGTGGCAGCGGTGCTCACTTACGCGGAGGGGACGGCTTTCCGTTCTCATGACCGCGGTAGCGCAGCAGAAGCATCGCAGCGTCGTCGTGCGGCGGTCCGGCCGCGTGCCGGGCGAGGTCTTCCCGCAGGGCTGCCAGGGCCCGGTGGGCGCCCGGGTCCTTCAGCAGGTGCGCCCGCTCACCGAGGGGATAGAAGCGGCCCTCCTCGTCGCGGGCTTCCGTGACGCCGTCGGTGTAGAGCAGGAGCTGCTCACCCGGCGCGAAGCTCACCCGGTAGGGTTTCGGCCCTTCGCTGCCGTACTCTCCGAGGCCGAGCGGCGGCGCGAAGGCGGGCGGTTGAGGAAAGTCGACCGTTCCGTCCTTCCGCAGGATCATCGGCGCCGGATGCCCGTAGTTGACGAAGACCGCCTCGTGCTCGGTGCCGATCTCGGCGAGGACGGCGGTGACGAACTTCTCCCCTTCCAGTTCCCGTGCCGCGCTGCGCTCCAGGCGTTCACCGAGTTCGGACAGCGTCCCCTCGTCGTAGGCCGCCTCACGGAAGACACTCAGCACCACCGCTGCCGTCTCCACCGCCGCCAGTCCTTTGCCCTGCACGTCCCCGACGATGACCCTTACACCGTGGGGGGAGGACACCACCTCGTAGAGGTCTCCGCCGATGCGCGCCTCGGCGACCGCCGACGTGTAGGACACCGCGGCTTGCAGCGGTCCGGCGGTCCGCGGAACGGGGCGGAGCAGCACTCGCTGGGCGACTTCGGCGATCGACCGTACGTTGGCCAGTTCTTCCTCCCGGTTCGAGCGCATCACAGCGGCTGCGACGCCGACGCCCGTGACACCGGCCACCGAGGCCAGTGCGGTGTACCCGCGGCGTTCATCGAACAGTCCGTCGTACAAGCCCAGTGCGACGCACAGTACGAGGGCCGCGAGGCCGTAGAGCGCGGTTCGGCACCATCCGCCGACCAGCCCGGCGAAGGCCGGTCCGAGAGAGACCAACGGCAGGAACCCGACACCCGGCCCCGCCAGGATGTCCGTCACCGCCACGACTGCCATCACGACCGCCGGAGTGCAGGAGAGCAGCGTCCGGTGCGGCGGCGGCTTCCGGTCGGTCATGCGGCACTCCTGCGACGTCAGGGCTGTCGAGAGCCACCGGCTTCTCCCCGCAGGCGCCCCTCCCGACCTTTAGACTATGCAAAGGTGGATCCCGCCAGACGACTGCCGTTCCACGTCCTTTACCCGATCGAGTCCGAAAGACGATTCACCCAAGATCCGTAAGGCCTCGCCTTGATCAACCAGAACGCACCGATCGGCCGACCCGGGCGGCCCACCGGCTGGCGACGTCGCGCCCTGCGCCTGCCGGTATTCGCCTACCGCGTCGGACTCGGCTCCCTCTTCGGCAAGCGGCTTCTTCTGCTTCACCACACCGGCAGGGTCTCGGGCCACGACCGCACGACCGTCCTGGAGGTCGTGTCCTTCGATGCGGTCAAGGGCAACTGGACCGTCGCCTCAGGCTTCGGACCGACGGCCGACTGGTACCAGAATCTCCGCGCACAGCCGCAGGCGCTCATCAGGTCCGGCAACCGCCCGCACCCTGTCACCGCCCGCTTCCTGCCCCCTGATGACGGAGCGGAGATCATGGCCGACTACGCGCGCCGGCACCCTCGCACGGCTCTCCGCCTGTGCGCCTTCATGGGACTGCCGGCCGACGGCAGCAACGAGTCGTTCCGTGCGGCGGGACGCGCCATCCCCTTCGTACGTCTCGAGGCAGGCGCCGGACACAGCCCGGCCGGGAGAAGAGACCGGTGACGCCCGGGCGTCATCACTCGTTGGCGGTCGCCTGAACTCATCCTGGTAATCCAGCAGCGCCGTTGCAGGACCACTGGAAAAGGCACGGCAATCTGCTTCGCGGCGGCACCCGGTCGCCGTCGGCGTGCGCATGACCGCTCCAGGAGCATCCACATAGGTGCATACGACACGCTTCCCGCGTCCGGATAACGGTCGGGTCTCACCTGTCGGAACACTCCCTGGTCACGAGCAGTGACGTGAGATACGTCACTAAAAGTTCGGCAAAGGCGTGGTAGAACAACGCAACTTCGCAGGTGGATCGGCCATCCACCGACCCGCGAAGAGCCGACCTGTCGTCGACCTGTTCACCGCTCGAGTCCGGCCCGGTCACGGTCCGACACCGCTCCGTGCCTCCCGGGTCCGCTCACCGGACAACGACGTTCGCCAAGAGACCGCTCAACCAGGCGAGACACCCCACCCGCCCGACCAGCGTCACCGAGGTAACCATCGTGTCACTCGACTCCGTCACCCAGTCCGTCGACGAAGCAGTCAGCGGATTCTTCGAGCCCATAGCAAAGTGGCTGGGAGAAGTCGTCTTCTACACCGTCCCCGTCGGCGGAACCGACCTGCCGCTCATCGTCGCCTGGCTCGTCGTGGCCGGCCTCGTCTTCACCGGCTGGTTCGGCCTCGTCCAGCTCCGCAGGTTCAAACTCGCCGTGGACGTGGTGCGGGGCAAGTACGACGAGAAGGGATCGACTGGCGAGGTCAACCACTTCCAGGCCCTGACCGCGGCGGTCTCCGGCACGGTCGGCCTCGGCAACATCGCCGGTGTGGCCGTCGCCGTCTCCATCGGCGGCCCCGGCGCCACCTTCTGGATGATCCTGTGCGGCCTGCTCGGCATGGCCACCAAGTTCGTCGAGGTCACCCTCGGCGTGAAGTACCGCGAAGTGCACCCCGACGGCACCGTCTCCGGCGGCCCGATGCACTACCTCCCCAAGGGGCTGGCCGAACGCTTCGGCAAGAACGGCAAGGTGCTCGGCAAGGTCCTCGCGGTCCTCGCCTCCTTCCTGATCCTCTTCTTCGGCCTCTTCGGCGGCAACCTCTTCCAGGTCAACCAGTCCTACGCGCAGCTGGTCTCGGTCACCGGCGGCGAGGACGGCGCACTCGGCTCCTCCGCCGGCGCCCTGTTCTTCGGCATCCTGATCGCCGCACTCGTCGGCATCGTCCTCCTCGGCGGCATCCGCTCCATCGCCAACGTCACCAGCAGGCTCGTGCCCGCCATGGCCGGCATCTACGTCGCCGCGTGCCTGATCGTGATCGTGGTCAACATCACCGCCGTCCCCGACGCCGTCACCTCCATCGTCGAAGGCGCGTTCAACCCCGAAGGAGTCGCCGGCGGCGTCCTCGGCGCACTGATCATCGGCTTCAAGCGGGCCGCCTTCTCGAACGAGGCCGGCCTCGGCTCCGCCCCGATCGCCCACTCCGCGGTCAAGACCAAGCACCCCGCCAGCGAGGGCCTGGTCGCCCTGCTCGAGCCGTTCATCGACACCGTCGTCGTCTGCACCATGACCGCCCTCGCCATCGTCATCGCCAACCCCGCCAGCTGGGGCGAGGCCCGCGCGGGCGAGGACATCGGCGGCGTGACGATCACGTCCGACGCCTTCGAGACGGTCCTGCCCTGGTTCCCGTACGTCCTCACCGTCGCCGTCCTGCTGTTCGCCGTCTCCACGGTGCTGACTTGGGGCTACTACGGCCTCAAGTCCTGGACGTATCTCTTCGGCCGCAGCCGGGCCAGCGAAGTGACCTACAAGGTCGTCTACACCGTCTTCGCCGTCGCCGGTTCACTGTTGACCCTGCAGACCCTGATCGACATGGCCGACGCCTTCCTCTTCACGCTCGCCGTCATCAACATCATCGGCCTCTACCTCCTCGCCCCTGTCGTCAAGCGCGAACTGGGGACCTTCCTCGAATTCGTCCGCGCCCGCAACGCGGACCCGAACGCCGGCAACGGCGACGACGACGACCAGGAACCGGTGAAGACCACCGTCTGACCGCTCACACGGCCCTGCTCCTCAGGGACGGGCCCGTGCCCCCCCCTGGCGGAGCACGGGCCCGTTCCCGTGCCCACGCCGACGGCGGGGCCGGCCACCGTCCGAAGCCGGCTGGGGACGACGGAGTCAGGTGCCTGCCCGGGTGCCGGTGCACCCGCGGGGCGGCGGGTTGGTGCCGAGCGCTCGTCGGAACACGCAGGCCAGCGAAGACTCCGTCCCGCTCTCCCGGTACCGTCGGGGTATGAGTCATCCGCACCCCGACCTGAAAGCCGCCCCGCCCCTTCCGAGAGGAGGGCTGCGGGTCACCGCTCTGGGTGGCCTGGGCGAGATCGGCCGCAACATGACCGTCTTCGAGCACGCGGGCAAGCTGCTCATCGTCGACTGCGGCGTGCTGTTCCCCGAGGAGACCCAGCCCGGCGTGGACGTGATCCTGCCGGACTTCACCTCGATCCGGGACCGGCTGGACGACATCGTGGCCGTCGTTCTCACCCACGGCCACGAGGACCACATCGGCGGTGTGCCGTACCTGTTGCGCGAGCGGTCCGACATTCCCGTCGTCGGCTCCAAGCTGACGCTGGCGTTCCTGGACGCCAAGCTCAAGGAACACGGCATCCGGCCGCGCGGGGTGCGGGTGCGGGAGGGCGACCGGCGTACCTTCGGGCCCTTCGACTGCGAGTTCGTGGCGGTCAACCACTCCATCCCCGACAGCCTCGCGGTCGCGATCCGTACTCGGGCCGGGCTGGTGCTGCACACCGGCGACTTCAAGATGGACCAGTTCCCTCTCGACGACCGCATCACCGATCTGCGTGCCTTCGCCCGTCTCGGCGAGGAGGGCGTGGACCTGTTCCTCACCGACTCCACCAACGCGGAAGTGCCCGGCTTCACCACCTCCGAGCGGGAGCTGAACCCGGCGATCGAGCAGGTGATGCGCACCGCACCGCGCCGGGTCATCGTCTCCAGCTTCGCCAGCCACGTGCACCGCATCCAGCAGGTCCTGGACGCCGCCCACCAGCACGGCCGCAAGGTCGCCTTCGTCGGCCGGTCGATGGTCCGCAACATGGGCATCGCGCGCGACCTGGGCTATCTGAAGGTCCCCTCCGGTCTGGTCGTGAGCACGAAGGAGCTGGAGAAGCTCCCGGACCACAAGGTCACCCTGGTGTGCACCGGCTCCCAGGGTGAACCGATGGCCGCGCTGTCACGGATGGCCAACCGCGACCACATGATCCGTATCGGCAAGGGCGACACCGTCCTGCTCGCCAGCTCCCTCATCCCCGGGAACGAGAACGCCATCTACCGGGTGATCAACGGACTCACCCGGTGGGGCGCCCACGTGGTCCACAAGGGCAACGCCAAGGTGCACGTCTCCGGGCACGCGAGCGCCGGCGAACTCGTCTACTGCTACAACATCGTGAAACCGCGCAACGTCATGCCCGTGCACGGCGAATGGCGCCACCTGCGGGCCAACGGCGACCTCGCCATCCGTACCGGTGTCGACCCCGAGCGGGTCGTCATCGCCGAGGACGGCGTCGTCGTCGACCTGGTCGACGGGCGCGCGTCCATCACCGGCAAGGTCCCCGCCGGCAACGTCTACGTGGACGGCATGGAAGTCGGCGGCGCCACCGAGGCGTCCCTCAAGGACCGCCTCACCCTCGCGGCCGAAGGCGTGGTCACGGTGGTGGCGATCGTCGACGCGGACACCGGCGCCCTCACCGAGCCCCCCGACTTCCTGGCCCGGGGCTTCGTCCACGACGACAGCACCTTCGAGCCGGTCGTCCCGGTCATCGAGAAGACCCTGGCCACCGCGGCCGAGGAGGGCGTCGGGGACGCGCGCCAGCTGGAGCAACTCGTCGCCCGCGCCGTGGCGAACTGGGCGTTCCGCACCCACCGCCGCCAGCCGCTCATCATCCCCGTCATCATCGACGCCTGACCACCGCCGGCGGCACGGCCGGTACCGCACGCGGCAGGGGCCGCTCAGCCATGGCTGAGCGGCCCCTGTGGTGGCTCGGTCCCTCGCGCAGCGCGCGAGGTCAGGCGAGGTTGATGTTCTCGGCCTGCGGCCCCTTCTGGCCCTGGGTGACGTCGAAGGTCACGGCCTGGCCCTCCTGGAGCTCACGAAAGCCCGTGGCGTTGATCGCGGAGTAGTGCGCGAAGACGTCCGGACCGCCGCCGTCCTGGGCGATGAAGCCGAAGCCCTTCTCCGCGTTGAACCACTTCACTGTTCCCGTTGCCATGTCTCATGCCTTCCAGCCGATGTACGCCCCCCACACCGTGTGGCAGGCGGAGGTGATCGCCCTGGTTCCTGCGGCACAACACAGCGAAACGCCCACACCCGAAGGTGCGGGGTACGAAGGAGTTCCGAACCACGACAGCTGACGCAGACGCTACACGTCCGCACACCGCGTCACCACAGGAAATGATCAGGCCGCGTACAGGACCGTGCGCACCGTGCCCGCCGGCAGCGGCGGGCACGCTCGTCTCATGCTTGGTCCGTCGGTTTCGCCGATTCGGCGGCACGGCGGTATTCGGCATTGATGCGCTGCGCTTCCTCGAGCTGGTCCTCGAGGATGACGATCCGGCAGGCGGCCTCGATGGCGGTGCCCTGGTCGACGAGTTCCCGGGCACGGGCGGCGATGCGCAGTTGGTAGCGGGAGTAGCGGCGGTGGCCGCCCGCGGAGCGGAGTGGGGTGATGAGGCGGGCTTCGCCGATGGCGCGGAGGAAGCCCTGTGTGGTGCCGAGTATCTCGGCGGCCCGACCCATGGTGTATGCGGGGTAATCGTCGTCGTCGAGACGGCCGAACGTGTCGTCTGCTGTCATTGCACCTCTCTGCGGAACGCGCGTCGAGGGGCCCTGGTGCCGACCGGCACCAGGGCCCCGAAGGAACTACTACACCATCTGCCGGCCCTGATACTGCACCGGCCCTCTGTTTCCGCGGCTCCGGACGAGACTCCGTCGGGTGCGCGGGGATCGCGGTTGCTTGACCGGAGACCACCTCACTGTCGATGTCCTGCGGTACCCGGGTTCTGGACTTCCACCCGGGCGATCCTGATGGCGCTCGGCTCCTCCGTTCTTCCCTCTCGGTCAACTACTCACTTACGGGTACTGCTCACGGCGGCCCCTGATCACTGCGGGCCACCCGGTGCGGTGGTCAGTCCCGTCGCCGTCCTGCAACCGCTTTGGCTTCGGAACTCCACCGCCGCACCGTCCTGCGCACTGCAACTGCGGCACCACTGCCCGGCAGTTCATCTCTGCCGGGCTTCACTCGATCTCGGCTACGAGAGAAACCATAACCGCATCGCCACCCAAAGTCTACTCTTGCTGGCATAGATTTCTGCGCACTCAAGGATGAGGTATTCCGCCTCGACCGGTTCATGTCACGTGGACGTGGGCTCACGTGGACGTGGGCGTCCGCACGCAAGTGTGGGCCCGACCGGCGTACCGGTCGGGCCCACACTGCTGCTCTTACGTCGGCTCGCGCCTGGAGCCGCCTCGCTCGTCTACGACTCGCGGGGCACCGCGCCGGCGCGAGCGCGCCGCGTACCCGGCCTCGCCCTCGTGGTCACGGGGTCAGCTTCCTGATCACGAAGGCTTTAGGCTGCCGCGTCGAGGGCGGACCGGCGGGCGGAAGCGCGCCGGGCGGCCGGTGAAGGGCGGCGCCGGCCTCGGGAGGAGGCGCCGCGCCGGGGACGCTCGGCCGCCGGTGCGGTGATGACGACCGGGATGCCGGACGGGGCCTGGGCGCCGGTGATCCGGCTCAAAGCCTCGTCACCCGGCCCGACCTGGGTGGTCCGCGGCCGGATCCCGGCGTCCGACATGAGGCGGATCATGCCGCGGCGCTGGTTCGGTGTGACGAGCGTGACGACGCTGCCGGACTCGCCGGCGCGGGCGGTACGGCCGGCGCGGTGGAGGTAGTCCTTGTGGTCGGTCGGCGGATCGACGTTGACGACCAGGTCGAGGTCGTCGACGTGGATGCCCCGCGCCGCGACATTGGTCGCCACGAGCACGGTGACGTGTCCCGTCTTGAACTGCGCCAGGGTGCGGGTGCGTTGCGGCTGCGACTTGCCGCCGTGCAGCGCGGCGGCGCGCACCCCGCTGTTGAGCAGGTTCCGGGTCAGCCGGTCGACGGCGTGCTTGGTGTCCAGGAACATGATCACGCGGCCGTCGCGGGCGGCGATCTCCGTCGTGGCGGCGTGCTTGTCGGCTTCCTGGACGTGCAGGACGTGGTGCTCCATCGTCGTGACCGCACCGGCCGACGGATCGACCGAGTGCACGACGGGGTCGGTCAGATAGCGGCGGACCAGCCGGTCGACGTTACGGTCCAGGGTGGCGGAGAACAGCATCCGCTGCCCCTCCGGACGCACCTGGTCGAGCAACGCGGTGACCTGCGGCATGAAACCCATGTCGGTCATCTGGTCGGCCTCGTCCAGCACCGTGACACCCACGTGGTTCAGTCCGCAGTCGCCGCGGTCGATGAGGTCCTTGAGCCGTCCGGGCGTCGCGACGACGACCTCGGCCCCGCCGCGCAGCGCGCCGGCCTGCCGGCCGATCGACACCCCGCCCACCACCGTGGCCAGCCGCAGCCCGACGGAACGGGCGTACGGTGTGAGCGCGTCGGTCACCTGCTGCGCCAGCTCACGCGTCGGTACGAGGACCAGCCCCAGCGGCCGGCGGGGCTCGGCACGCTGTCCGGCGGTACGGGCGAGCAGGGCGAGGCCGAAGGCGAGGGTCTTGCCGGAGCCGGTGCGCCCGCGGCCCAGGACGTCGCGGCCCGCCAGTGAGTTCGGCAGCGTCGCGCCCTGGATCGGAAACGGTACGGTCACCCCCTGCTTGCCGAGTTCGGCCAGCAGCTGCCCGGGCATGCCGAGATCGGCGAACGCCTCGACGGCGGGCAGCGCGGGCGTGATCGTCCTGGGCAGCGCGAACTCACCCCGCTCCGCGGCGGGGCGGCGGCCCTGACCACCGGACCGGGCGGGCCCGCCCGAACGGCGCGGTGCCTGCGAGCCATTGCGCGCACGGGCGGAGCGATCGTTGTTACGTGTGCGGTTCATGCGGAACCTTCCTCGATGTGGCACATATCAAGGAATTCCCGCAGCAATGAACGAAAGGGAGAATCACAAGTATGGACCGGGGCCAGATAAAACAGCTTCCTGCCGCCGGAAACATCCGGCGGCAGGCGCTGAAATGGGTGACCCGACAGGTACGTGAGATCCGGGCGCCGGGCGCGGCGCGGCGCGGGATCACGGGTTCCTCCGAGTCGGTCCCGCAGGCGAAACCGCTGCGGGACAGGCGTGCGGGGACACGCGTGCGGCTGGGGCCCGCACCCCGAAGGATGCGGGCCCCAGCTGCAGTCTGTGCGTCAGCGTCAGGCCGGAACGATGTTCTCGGCCGTCGGGCCCTTCTGGCCCTGCGCGATGTCGAAGGTCACCTTCTGGCCCTCGAGCAGCTCACGGAAGCCCTGCCCGGCGATGTTCGAGTAGTGGGCGAACACGTCGGCGCCGCCACCGTCCTGCTCGATGAAACCGAAGCCCTTTTCCGCGTTGAACCACTTCACGGTACCAGCAGCCATGTCTAATCTCCTTTTGGGGCAATACATCGGAATCCGCACTGCGCGGACCCCGTGTCGCCGCGATGATTACCCCGCCGGAAATGACCGGAAATACAAGGGCGCCTCCCACCGGCAGAACCGGGTGCGGCGCTTGAACATTCGGGAACCACAACTGCAACCGGGATCGACCGTAGCACACCGGAACAGCCCGTGCGGATTACGCGATTTCGCTCCGCTCATTGCGGCAATAACTCTCCCTACGCGGTCCGCCAAATCCTCACTTCGCGAGCACAGATATTGACCCGCTCCGTGCGCCGCGTACCGACGGGAAACGCTGTCCCACGAAGTGCGCCCCCTGACCCCCGGGAGGCCCGGCATGCCCCACGGCCGCCGCGCGCCTAGCGTGGGACGGAAGTCGCCCCCGTCGGAAGGAGCCGCTCATGCCGCTCGCCCGGAAGCCCCTGCAGGGCCGCGTCGCCGTGGTGACCGGAGCCGCGCGCGGCATCGGCGAGGCCATGGCCCGGATCCTGGTCGAACGGGGCGCGACGGTGGCGCTGCTGGGGCGCGAGGAGAGCACGCTGGCCGAGGTGAGGGACTCCCTGCCGGCGGGCCGCTCCGCGTGCTGGGAGGTCGACGTCACCGACGACCGGGGCATGGCCCTGGCAGGCTCCGAGATCCGTGCGCGGCTCGGGCCGCCCTCGGTGGTGGTGGCCAACGCCGGGCTGGCCGAGGGCGGGCCGTTCGCCGAGTCGGATCCCGGCGTCTGGCGTCGCGTCATCGAGGTGAACCTCATCGGCAGCGCGGTCACCGCGCGGACCTTCCTGCCCGACCTGTACGAAACGCACGGCTTCTATCTGCAGGTGGCGTCGCTGGCGTCGATCGGCGCGGCGCCCATGATGAGCGCCTACTGCGCGTCGAAGGCGGGAGTCGAGTCGTTCGCCCACTCGCTGCAGGCCGAGGTCGCCCACCGGCACGTGGGGGTGGGGATCGCCTACATCAACTGGACGGACACGGACATGGTGCGCGACGCCGATCAGCACGCGGTGCTGCGGGAGTTGCGCGGTCACATGCCGGCGCCGGCCCGCAAGGTGTACCCCGCCGCGTACGTGGCGGGCCGGCTGGTCGGCGCCGTCGAGCGACGCCGTCCCGCCGTCTACGTACCGGGCTGGCTGCGTGCGACGCAGCTGGTGCGCGCCGCGATGCCGCCGGTCGTCACGGCGCTGTCGCGCCGCGAGCTGCCGCGGCTCGGCGCGCGCGAGCCGTTCTCCGCGACCGGGCTGCTCGGTGCCGGCGGGCGGGCCGACCAGGCGGCCGGCTCCGCCGCCCCCCGCGGCTGACCGGGCGGCCCGCGCCGCCGGCGTGCATCCGTCCGGGGCGCCGGGCGTGAAGCAGTACACGTGCCGTCCACCCGCACGGCGGGCGGCCGGCCCGCCCGGGCCCCCGCCGACGGGCGGGTCCCCGCCGTGGCGGCCATGATCGGTCGGGGCCGGAACGGCGCCGTGGACGAGCCGGAGGGAAGCGCCATGGGGACGAGCGGACGACGGGACGCGGAGCGGCCGCTCTGCCTGGTGACCGGGGCGTCCGGGTACATCGGCGGGCGTCTGGTGCCGGAGCTGCTGGAGGCCGGTCACCGTGTCCGCTGCCTGGTCCGCACCCCCGCCAAGCTGCGCGACCAGCCCTGGGCGGCGGACGTCGAGCGGGTACGGGGGGACGTCACGGACGCGCGCTCGGTCGCCGAGGCGATGCGGGGCGTCGACGTCGCCTACTACCTGGTGCACGCCCTGGGGACCGGTGCGGACTTCGAGGACACCGACCGCCGCGCGGCGCACGTCTTCGCCGAGCAGGCGCACGCGGCGGGCGTCCGCAGGATCGTCTACCTGGGCGGTCTCACCCCGCGCGACGTCCCCGAGCACGAGCTCTCCCCGCACCTGCGCTCCCGCGCGGAGGTCGGCCGCATCTTCCTGGACTCCCCGGTGCCCGCGACCGTGCTGCGGGCCGCGGTCGTCATCGGCTCGGGCTCGGCCTCCTTCGAGATGCTGCGCTATCTGACCGAGCGGCTGCCGGTCATGGTGACACCCAGTTGGGTGCACACCCGCACACAGCCCATCGGGGTCCGCGACGTGTTGCGCTACCTGGTCGGCTCCGCCACCATGCCGGACGACGTCGACCGGCCCTTCGACATCGGCGGCCCCGACGTCCTCACCTACCAGGAGATGATGCGCCGCTACGCCACCGTGGCGGGCCTGCGGCGGCGGGTCATCGTGCCGGTGCCGGTGCTCACCCCGAGGCTGTCCAGTCACTGGGTCGGCCTGGTGACCCCGGTCCCGGCCTCCATCGCCCGGCCCCTGACGGAGTCCCTGCGCCACGAGGTCGTCTGCCGCGAGCACGACATCGCCCGGTACGTCCCCGACCCGCCGGGGCACCCCCTGCCGTTCGACGACGCCCTCGCCCTGGCGCTGCGGAGGGTCCGTGAGGCCCAGGTGTCCACTCGCTGGTCGTCCGCGTCCGTCCCGGGTGCCCCCAGCGATCCCCTCCCCACCGACCCCGACTGGGCCGGCGGCAGCCTCTACCAGGACGAGCGGCAGCGTCCCGTCGACGCGTCCCCGGAGGCCCTGTGGAAGGTGATCGAGGGGATCGGCGGAGACAACGGCTGGTACTCCTTCCCGCTGGCCTGGGCGGTGCGCGGCTGGCTGGACCGGTTCGCCGGGGGTGTCGGGCTGCGCCGCGGACGGCGGGACGCGGAGCGCCTGCGCGTCGGCGACTCGCTGGACTTCTGGCGCGTCGAGGAGATCGAACCGGTGCGTCTGCTGCGGCTGCGGGCGGAGATGCGGCTGCCGGGACTGGCGTGGCTGGAGATGCGCGTCGGGACGGACGCCGAGGGCCGCACCCTTTACCGGCAGCGCGCCCTGTTCCACCCGCGCGGACTGTTCGGCCACGCCTACTGGTGGTCCGTCTCGCCCTTCCACGCGGTCGTCTTCGGCGGGATGGCCCGCAACATCACCCAGGCGGCCGCCAAGGGCATGACCGCCCGCGGGAGCGACCGGCGCGCCAGGCGGGTCCGCGGCCGCCGCGATCCGCGAGGCGTCCGGCCGTAGCCCCCGTTCCCGCAGCACCGCACCAGGAGTGATGCCATGACCGTCGCGGTCGTCCTGTT
This sequence comes from Streptomyces fungicidicus, assembly GCF_003665435.1. NCBI lineage: Bacteria > Bacillati > Actinomycetota > Actinomycetes > Kitasatosporales > Streptomycetaceae > Streptomyces > Streptomyces fungicidicus. The sequence goes on along the minus strand of NZ_CP023407.1, from coordinate 5,962,250 downwards.
CACCTCGGACCTGCGCCTGCACGACCATCCGCCGCTGCACGCCGCGCTGCGGGCGGCGGACGAGGTCGTGCCGCTGTTCGTGCTGGACCCCGGGATCCACGCGGCCGGTTTCGACGCTCCCAACCGGCGCGCCTTCCTCGCCGACTGCCTGCGTGACCTGGACGCCTCGCTGCGCCGGCGCGGCGGCCGGCTCGTGGTCCGCGCGGGGCCGGTCGCCGGAGAGGTCTGCGCGGTCGCCGCCGAGTGCGGGGCGGCGGAGGTGCACATGGCCGCGGGCGTCACCGCGTACGCCCACCGCCGTGAGGAGCGGCTGCGCGAGCGGCTCGGCGACGGCGGTGTGGCGCTGCGGGTGCACGACACGGTGGTCACCGCCGTCGCGCCGGGTGCGGTGACACCGTCGGGTTCCGACCACTTCGCCGTGTTCACCCCCTACTTCCGCCGCTGGGACCGGGAGCGGCTGAGGAAGCCCCTGCCCGCGCCGCGCGCCGTGCGGGTGCCCGACGGAGTGCGCGGCCGGCCGGTGCCGGAGCGCGCGGACGTGTCCGGCACCTCTCCCGGCGTCCCGCCCGGCGGGGAGAAGGCCGGGCGGGACCGGTTCTCGCGCTGGCTGGGCGACGGGCTGTCCCGGTACGAGGACCTGCACGACGACCTGGCCGGTGACGCGACGTCACGGCTGTCGCCGTACCTCCACTTCGGGGCGCTGTCACCGGTCGAACTCGTGCACCGCGCCCGGGGGCACGGCGGGCCCGGCGGGGACGCGTTCGTGCGCCAGCTGTGCTGGCGGGACTTCCACCACCAGGTGCTGGCCGCCCGGCCCGAGGCGTCGGCCGGGGACTACCGCACGCGCCACGACCACTGGCGGGGCGAGGAGGACGCCGCCGACGACATCGCCGCGTGGCGGGAGGGGCGTACGGGATATCCGGTCGTCGACGCGGCCATGCGCCAGCTGCGCCACGAGGGCTGGATGCACAACCGCGCGCGGCTGCTGGTGGCGAGCTTCCTCACCAAGACGCTGTACGTGGACTGGCGGATCGGCGCGCGGCACTTCCTGGACCTGCTGGTGGACGGCGACGTGGTCAACAACCAGCTCAACTGGCAGTGGGTCGCCGGCACCGGCACCGACACCCGCCCCCATCGCGTCCTCAACCCCCTCGTCCAGGCGAAGCGGTTCGACCCTGAGGGCGCCTATGTGCGCCGCTGGGTCCCCGAACTCGCGGACGTGGACGGCAGAGCGGTCCACGAGCCCTGGCGGCTCCCGGAGGACCGGCGGGCCGGACTCGGCTACCCCGCCCCGCTCATCGACCTCGCCGACGGGCTCGCGCGCTTCAAGCACGCCCGCGGCCGCGACTGAGGAGGCACCCGTCGTGCACTGGCTCTTCGGCGACCAGCTCGGCCCCCACTTCGCCGGCCCGGGCGAGGACGGTCCCGCCCGCGACGCGCCGCTGCTCATGATCGAGGCCCGCTCGGTCTTCCGGCGGCGCCGCTTCCACCGGGCCAAGGCCCATCTGGTGCTGTCCGCGATGCGCCACCGCGCGGCGGAACTCGGCGACCGCGTGACCTATGTGCGCGCCGGCACCTACCGGGAGGGACTGGAGCGGGCGGCACGGGGACGCCCGGTCACGGTCCACCACCCCACCTCGCGCCGCGCCCTCCGCCTGGTGCGCGGCCTGCCCGGGGTGACGGTGGGCCCCGCGCGCGGCTTCCTGGTGCCCATGGCCGACTTCGCCGGCTGGGCGGACGGACACGGCGGACGGCGCCTGCGGCAGGAGGACTTCTACCACTGGGTCCGTCGCGGACACGGCCTGCTCATGGACGGCGGCGAGCCGGCCGGGGGCCGGTGGAACCTCGACCACGACAACCGCGAGCCCCCTCCCCGCGACACCACCGCCCTCGAGGTCGGCCGTCCCTACCGCCCGCGCGAGGACGACATCGACGACGAGGTGCGGCACGACCTCGACCGCTGGGAGCGGGACGGGGACGTCTCCTTCGTCGGGCGGGACGGGCCCCGGCTGTTCCCCGCGACCCGCGCGGAGGCGCGGCGGGCCCTGCGGCGCTTCGTCACGCACCGGCTCGCGACGTTCGGGCCGTACGAGGACGCCATGCTCGCCGGCGACCCGGTGATGAGCCACAGCCTGCTCTCCTCCTCGCTGAACCTCGGCCTGCTCGACCCCGCCGAGTGCGTCGGGGAGGCCGAGAAGGCCTGGCGCGCGGGCCGGGCGCCGCTGAACAGCGTGGAGGGCTTCGTACGGCAGATCGCCGGCTGGCGCGAGTACGTCTGGCAGCTGTACTGGTACTTCGGCGAGGACTACCGGGACTCCAACGCGCTCGGTCACACCGCCCCGCTGCCCGACTGGTGGAACGACCTGGACGCGGACGCCGTCCGGGCCAACTGCCTGCGCACCGTCCTGGCCCAGGTGCGCGACACGGGGTGGACCCACCACATCCCCCGGCTGATGATCCTCGGCAGCCACGCGCTGCAGCGGGGCTGGGACCCCGCCGCCGTCACGGACTGGTTCCACCGCTGCTTCGTCGACGGCTACGACTGGGTGATGCTCCCCAACGTCGTCGGCATGTCCCAGTACGCCGACGGCGGCCGGATGACGACCAAGCCGTACACCTCGGGCGGCGCCTACGTGAACCGGATGAGCGACCTGTGCGGTCCCTGCGACTACCGGCCGGGCGACCGGACCGGCGCACACGCCTGCCCGTACACCGCCGGCTACTGGGCCTTCCTGGACCGGCACCGGGACCGGCTGGCGGGCAATCAGCGCGTCGCCCAACCGGTACGGCAGCTGGACCGGCTCGCCGACCTCGCGGAGGTGCGCGAGCAGGAACGGGAACGGGGTGACGCACCGCCATGAGCCGCCGCTGGGCCACAGGAGTGACACCGCCGGGGAGGGCGTCCCGCGGCGGAAAGAGATCAACGCATCCGTATCAGGGCACTCGGCGGAAGCACTGATGTGCAGATGACCGAGAGTGAGAAGGGGCCGCGCATGCCTGGACTGCCGCCGATGACGGGCGTACCCGCGGGACTCGCCGACGACCCCCTCACGGCGTCCGCCGCCGCCAGGGGTGCCGAGGCCGTCCTGGAGGAGGTCCTGGAGGCGGGACTGCGCCGGGCCCGTGCCGTCGATCCGCTCTTCGCCCGTGATCTCGCCGACCGGGTGGGCGCGCTGGTCTCACGGGGCGGGAAGCGGCTGCGCGCGGCCTTCGCGTTCTGCGGCTGGCGGGCGGCGGGCGGCTCGGGCGACGCCACCGCGGTGCTGCGTACGGGTGCCGCCCTGGAACTGCTCCAGGCGTGCGCCCTCGTGCACGACGACGTGATGGACGGATCGCTGCGGCGCCGGGGAGGCCCGGCCCTGCACGTGGAACTGGCGCGCGGCCACTGGGCGGCGGGCATGCACGGGTCCGCCGAGGCCTTCGGCACCTCCTCCGCGGTGCTCGCCGGTGACCTGGCACTCGCGTGGGCGGACGACCTGCTGACGGAGACGGCGCTCGGCACGCCGCACGGCGGGCGTCTGCACGAGGAGTGGCGGGCGATGCGCACCGAGATGGTCGCCGGGCAGTACCGCGACCTGCACGCCCAGGCCGCCCGCTCGTCGGGGGTCGACGAGGCGCTGGACATCGCCACCCTGAAGAGCGCCCTGTACACCGTCGCCCGCCCCCTCGCCCTGGGCGGCTCGCTGGCCGGAGCCGGTGACCGGACCCTGGACGCGCTGCGGGCGGCCGGACGGTGCGCCGGTCTGGCGTTCCAGCTCCGCGACGACCTCCTCGGGGCCTTCGGCGACCCCGCGCTGACCGGCAAGCCGGCCGGCGACGACCTGCGGTCGCGCAAGCTCACCTACCTGCTGGCCGTCGCCCTGCGGCTCGCCGACGCGGCCGGGGACCACCAGGCCGCCGCCACCCTCGCACCGGACGCCGACTCCCGGTCGGACCGCGCCGTCGAACGGATGCGGACGGCGATGGAACGCACCGGCGCCAGGGAGGTGGTGGAGGCGAAGATCGTGGAGCTGACGGCGATGAGCCTCCGGCACTTCGAGGGCACGGGAGCCCCGCCCGCCGTGCGGCGCGAGTTCGCCGCGCTCGTCGAACGCGCGTCGGGCGTCGCTCCGCGCCGTGCCGAGGAGGTCGCGTGAAGGGGGTTCCGGGGCGCACCGACCACGTGGTCGTGGTGGGCGCCGGTCTGTCCGGGCTGGCCTGTGCGCTGCACCTGCTGGGCGCGGGCCGCCGGGTCACGCTCGTCGAACGGGACGGCGGTCCGGGCGGCCGGGCCGGCCGGGTGGATCTGGGCGGCTACCAGGTGGACACCGGACCCACGGTGCTGACCATGCCGGACCTGGCCGACGAGGCGTTCGCGGCGGTCGGCGACAGCCTGTACCGCCGCGTGGAGCTGACGGCCCTGCATCCGGCGTACCGGGCGGGCTTCGCGGACGGGTCCTCCCTCGACGTGCACACCGACGGCGAGGCGATGGAGGAGGAGGTGCGGCGCTTCGCCGGACCGGCGGAGGCGGCCGGTTACCGCGGGCTGCGGGAGTGGCTGGAGCGGCTGTACCGGGCGCAGATGCGCCGGTTCATCGACACCAACTTCGACTCCCCGTTCCAGCTGCTCCACCCGGACCTGGCCCGTCTGGCGGCGCTCGGCGGCTTCGGGCGGCTGGACGGCCGGATCGGCCGATTCCTCTCCGACGACCGTCTGCGCAGGGTCTTCTCCTTCCAGGCGCTGTACGCCGGTGTGGCCCCGGCCCGGGCGCTCGCGGCGTACGCGGTCATCGCGTACATGGACACCGTGGCCGGCGTCTGGTTCCCGAAGGGCGGCATGCACGCGCTCCCCCGGGCGATGGCCGACGCGGCGGCGGAGGCCGGCGCCGAGCTGCGCTGGTCGGCCGAGGTGAGCACGCTGGAGCGCTCGGCCGGCCGGGTGCGGGCCGTCCGCCTGGCCTCGGGCGAGCGGATCCCGTGCGACGCGGTGGTGCTGACCTGCGAACTGCCCACGGCCTACCGGCTGCTGGGGCGCCGGCCCCGGCGCCCGGCACGGCTCCGGCACTCGCCGTCCGCGGTGGTCCTGCACGCCGGGACCGACCGCACCTGGCCGCAACTGGCCCATCACACGATCTCCTTCGGCGCCGCCTGGGAGCGCACCTTCGACGAGCTGACCCGCACCGGCGAGCTGATGAGCGACCCGTCGTTGCTGATCACCCGTCCGACCACCCACGACCCCGGCCTGGCGCCTCCCGGCGGCCACCTCCACTACGTCCTGGCCCCGTGTCCCAACACGGCGGTCGGCCCGGACGCCGCCGCCTGGCGGGACCTCGGCCCCCGCTACCGGGACAGTCTGGTGGCCGAGCTGGAGCGCCGGGGTCTGGACGGCTTCGGGGACAGCGTGCGGGAGGAGCTGCTGGTGACCCCGCTGGACTGGACGGCACAGGGCCATGCGGCGGGCAGCCCCTTCTCGGTTTCCCACACCTTCGCCCAGACCGGGCCCTTCCGGCCGCGCAACCTCGTCCGGGGGGTGGAGAACGTGGTCCTGGCGGGCTGCGGGACCACTCCGGGCGTCGGCGTGCCGACGGTGCTCATCAGCGGCAAGCTCGCCGCCGCCCGCGTCACCGGCGGGGCCGGCCGCCGGGCCGTGCGCCCCGGTGCTCCCCCGGCGGCCGTTCCCGTCACCGCGACTCCTACCCCTGCAGGTGCTGATGACCCGTCGTGAACTGGACGCGGCCGGGATCACCGATCCCGTGCTGCGCGCCGACTACGCCCAGTGCCGGCGGCTCAACGCCCGCCACGGCAAGACCTACTTCCTCGCCACCCGTCTGCTGCCGCTGGAACACCGCTCGGCGGTGCACGCCCTGTACGGCTTCGCCCGCTGGGCGGACGACATCGTGGACGACCTCGACCCGCACCGGACACCCGGGGAACGCGACCGGCTGCTGAGCCGTCTGGAGTCCGACCTGGCGAACGGGCTGCCGGCCGGCGGCGGGGACGAGCCCGTGGTCCGGGCCGTCGCCGACACCGCCGCCCGCTACGGCATCGAGCACGCGCTCTTCGCCGACTTCCTGTCCTCGATGCGTGCCGACCTGACGGTCACGGACTATCCGACCTACGCCGACCTGCAGGGCTATGTGCACGGTTCGGCCGCGGTGATCGGCCTGCAGATGCTGCCGGTGCTGGGCACGGTCGTGCCCCGCGAGGAGGCGGCGCCCTACGCGGCGGCCCTCGGGGTGGCGTTCCAGCTCACCAACTTCCTGCGGGACGTGGGCGAGGACCTGGACCGCGGCCGCGTCTATCTGCCCGGGGACCTGCTCGCCGAGCACGGAGTGGACCGGCCGCTGCTGGAGTGGAGCCGGCGCACCGGGCGCTCCGACCCTCGGATCCGCGCGGCCTTCGTCGCGGCGGAAGCCATGACGCGGGGCATGTACCGGGCGGCGGAACCGGGCATCGCCATGCTCGATCCGCGGGTGCGCCCGTGCATCCGCACCGCGTTCGTCCTGTACGGCGGCATCCTCGACGCGATCGCGGCGGAGGACTACACCGTGCTGCACCGCCGTGCGGTGGTGTCCCGGCGGCGGCGCGCGGCCACGGCCGCGGGCGGTGTGCTGGGGGTGGCCCGCGCGCGGTGGGCGGCCCGCGGCCCACGGCGGACGGCCGCGGCGGACGGCGGGGTGACTCGGTGGAAGGAACCGGTGCGGTGAGCGGACGAGGGAACAGGGCACGCTGGACGCCGCCGTTGCGGCGCCGGAGCCGCGGCCCGGACTGGGCCACGCAGACGCCGACCTGGCGCCGGGCGCGTCCGGCGCTCATCGCCGACGCGCTGAAGCGCGCGTCCGCCCGCCCTTCCGGCAACTGGTTCGTGGCGGGTGCCTCCCGCACCATGCGCGCCCCGGACCGTCCGTACGGCAGGACGGTCGGGGGCGTGGAGGTCGTGCTGTGGCGCTCCGCGGACGGCGGGCTGCACGCGGGTGCGGGCATGTGCCCGCATCTGGGTGCTCCGCTGCGGGACAGCCGGGTGGTGTGCGGCACGCTGGTGTGCCACTGGCACGGACTGGCCCTGGACGGTGCGCCGTTCGCCGGGTGGCAGCCGTTCCCGGTGCACGACGACGGCGTGCTGGTCTGGGTGCGGCTGGACGAGGTGGGCAGTGAGGAGCCGACCGAGCGTCCCGTCGTACCCGAGCGGCCCGCGCCGGACAGCGGGGTGGACGCCGTGTTCACGGCGGTGGGCCGGTGCGAACCCCAGGACGTCGTGGCCAACCGGCTCGATCCGTGGCACGGCTCGTGGTTCCACCCCTATTCGTTCGTCGACCTGTCGGTGGTCCGGGAACCCCTCGGGGACGAGGACGACGCCTTCGTCGTGGACGTGTCCTTCCGGGTGGCGGGGCGTCTGGTGGTGCCGGTGCGGGCCGAGTTCACGGCGCCCGGGCCGCGCACGGTCCTCATGCGCATCACCGACGGCGAGGGAGCCACCTCCGTGGTGGAGACCCACGCGACGCCGCTGACCGGCGCAGGCGACGAACGGCCCCGGACGGCCGTGGTCGAGGCGGTCGTCGCCGCCTCGGACCGGCGCGGCTTCGCGCTGGCCAGGGCCGCCGCGCCCGTACTGCGTCCCCTGATGCGGCGTACGGCCGGACGTCTGTGGCGCGACGACCTGGCGTACGCGGAACGCCGCTGGGCGCTGCGCAGCACCGGACGGTTTCCCGGGTGACGCGTGCCGGGGGCCTTCGGGCCCCCGGCACGCCGCGGTCACCGGCGGACCGTGGTCCGGGGGGCCGGGCGGCGTTCCGCGAGACCGCCGAGCGCCCGCAGCACGGGTGAACGGCCGGCCCGGGGGACCGTCCACAGCACCTGTCCCCGTACGCCCCAGCCGCCGAGGAGGGCGTTGGCCGCGAGGAAACCGGTGGTGGCGGCCCGTTCCATGAGGGCGACCGGCAGATCGCAGCGGATCGCGTCACCGGCCAGGGTCAGCCACGGGTGAGGACCGCGCACGGTGGGGCGCCGGCGGTGCGAACCGACCGGGAAGAGCGGGCAGTCCGAGCGCCACTCGTGCCGGGCGTCGACCACCCGCGCCCCGCCGGTCTCCGGGTACACCTGGCGCAGCCGGTCGGCGAGCATGTCCTGCACGTCCTTCGGTTCCGCCGCGGGATCCACGGCGTAGGCGTGCAGTTCCACCACCGAGCCGCCGTTGCGGGCGGCCCAGCGGGCGGCCTCGCCCTCGTACCGCTCCAGGACGCTGATGTTGTCCAGTCCGCCGTAGCCGCTGGTCCCGAGGAAGCCGGGGCGGTCGGGGCGGACCGGACGGTCCAGCCAGAGCCGGGAGACCAGGAACGGCGGGGCGGTGCGCAGGGCCGCGACGTCGTCGCGCCAGGCGGGCGTGCCAAGACCGGGTGACGCCTCGACGATCCGGCGCAGTCCCCCGGGGTCCAGGGCGAGCACCACGGCCTGGTGGCGGTCGGCGCCGGTGCCGGTGCGCACCTCCGCTCCCCCGCCGTCGCGGGGTACGACGTCGTGCACGGGGGTCCCGGTGCGGACGTCGGCCCCGAGACGCCCGAGGTAGTCGCCGAGCGGTTCCCAGAGGGCCTGGGGGAAGGGCTCGGACGGCACGTCGAAGAGCAGGCCCTCGGCCGATCCGAGGAAGTAGATGTGGAACATCAGCAGCAGTTCGGCGGCGGACAGTTCCCGCGGGTCGGCGAAGAAGCTGCGCGAGAACACCTCGAACGCCAGGTGGTGCGCGGCTTCCGGGAAGCGCACGCGTTCCAGGAAATCGGTGGCGGTGACGTCGTCGAAGCGCTCGTACACCTCGGGCACGCGCACGTCGAGGAGCGGAAGCGCCGCCCGGGCGTCCATGGCCGCGAGGTCGCGCCAGCCGAAGGTGGGGCTCATGGCGACGAATCCGAGCGCGCTGAACGGCGGGGTCCTGGGGACGCGGGCGAAGCTGTCGGTCAGGCCGCCGCTGTGCCGCAGGGGGTAGTCGGGCAGCGGGGTGAGCCGGGCGAGCGCGGGGTCGGTGCGGCGAAGCAGACCGCGAAGGTTGTAGTACTGGCGGAAGAAGGCGTGGAACCCGCGGGTCATGGTCACCGGCGAGCCGTCCGCGAGCGTGGTGGGACGGCCGGCGAGCCGGCCGCCGAGGGAGTCCTCCCGCTCGTAGAGGGTGACGCGGGTGCCGCGTTCGGCCAGCAGGGTGGCCGCGGCGAGACCGGCGATGCCGCCGCCGATCACGCCGACGGACGGTGCGTCCCCGAGCGGGAAGCGGTTCCTGCCGGGCGGGGGCGTCAGGATCTCGGCCCTGCGGTCGCGGCCCCGCCGGGCGGCGCCTGTACGGCGGTCGGTCACCGGTTCTGCTCCTTCGGCGTGGGCGAGCCGTTGCGGGCGAGGAAGGTGTGCACGATGCCCGTCTGCCATCCGGCGACGGGGGCGACCCGCACCCCGGTGAAACCGGCCTGGGCGAGCCGGCCGGCGAAGGCGGGCGCGGTGTCGAAGTCGCGGACGCTGTGCCAGAGGTGGCGGTACAGGGCGCGGTCGCCGGTGAGCGTGCCCGCCGGGACGACGAACCCGCGGCACACGGCCGTCCACAGGGCCCGGTGCGCCCGCGAGCCGCTGAGGCTGTACTCGTGGGCGGCGAGACGTCCGCCCGGCCGCAGCAGGGCCCGGACGCTCTTGAGGAGCGTGTCCGGGTCGGTGACGTTCCGGAACAGGTAGGCGGCGAAGACCGCGTCGAAGGGCTCCTCGCCGGCGGCGGTGATCTCCTCTGCGGTCAGGTGCAGGAAGCTCACGCGTGCGGGCCACGGCTTGGCGAGTGCGCGGCGCAGCATGCCCGCCGACGCGTCCACCGCCGTGATCCGGGCCTGGGGGGCGGCCCTGAGCAGGGCCGCGGTCGAGGCGCCGGTGCCGCAGCCGAGGTCGAGGACGTGCAGTCCGGCGCCGTCGCCGGGGAGCCGGAGGCGGCGGGCGGAACGCAGCAGGCCCCCTCGGTGTCCCGGGTTGAGGGAGGTGAGGCTGTCGTAGGTGTGCGAGGCGTGGTCGAAGGCGCGCGCCAGGTCGTGGTCGCGCAGCAGACTCATCGGTGGCTCTCTCCGTTTCGTGCGATGGGCCGGGAGCGGCGTGGCAGGAACGGCAGTTCCACCGCGGTGCGGAGCATCGGCCGGACGGGCGTGCGCAGCCCGATGCCCCATTCCTCCCCCGGTGAGGTGGCGCCGTCCAGGAAGCGCAGCAGGCGCTCGGGCGGGACCCGGCGGAACAGGCCGGTGAAGAAGTCCGGTCCGTCGATCCGCCCGGTGTCCAGCGCGCGCAGCAGTACCGCGTCCATGGCCAGCGCGCGCCGCCCGTGGGGCGCGGGGACCGTCCCCCGTCCGTCGCGCAGGGCGGCGGCGATGGCCCTGCTCTGCCGTTGGACCGCCGCGAAGGTGTAGCCGGTGGCCGGTCGGGTCGCGCCGCCGGCGGTGCCGATCCGGTAGACGGCCTTCCCGGACCGGCGGGGGAAGCGGGCGTCGGTCATGGGGATGACGCCCTGCTCCGTGCGCTCCACGGTGAACGCGCCGAGCCCGAGGACGCCGCGGCAGTAGTGGCCGAGCGCCGCCTCGTAGGCGTCGGTGGTCAGCGGGGCGCGGGAGAACTCGGTGTACTCCACCAGCGCCCGGTCCGGGGCCAGCGGCAGCACGTAGCCGAAGGCGAGTCCGTGCGCGGGCTGCGGCACCCGGAAGTCCATCAGGTCGGCGACCGCGGGATCGAACCGTTCGGCGTCGGTGCGCACGAACCAGCCGCGGAAGTGCTGGAGCATCTGCGTGCGGGCCGGCGGCAGTTCGCGCGGGGGCCGGGAGTCGAAGACGCGCCGGGCGCGCAGGGTGAGGGCCCGGCCGGTGGGGAGCGTGCACCGGACCAGCGCGCCTCCGGGCACGTCGTGCACCGTGTCCGCCGTCGCGCGCAGCAGCCGTCCGTGCGGTGAACCGGCCAGCAGCGAGTGGACCTGCCGTTCGAACGAGGTGGAGCGCACCATGCGGTAGGTGAACGGGGCGGGGTCGACGGTGACCGCCCGGCCGTCGGCGCCGTGCACGCGCAGCACGGACCAGGACGCGCTGACGGCGCCGTCGAGGTCTCCGCCGTCCCGGTCCCAGTAGCACCAGGTCCGCTCCGCCGGGCGCAGCGGGCCGTCCGGCGGCTCGACGACGGTCACGGTGGCCGCGCCCGTCCCGGTCAGCCGGTGCGCGAGGCTGAGGCCGGCCGCGCCCCCGCCGAGGATGACCACGTCCGACGTCTCGGCCGGGCGCCGGGCGCCGGCTGCGCTCACTTCCACACTTCACTCCGGATCGGGGCGGGACGTCACATCGGGTCGCTCAGTTCTTCCGGCCGCCGGGCCCGCGTGGATGCGGCCGGTCACGGCGGGTCCTGGGCGTCACCGCGGCCGTCCGAGGTCGGTGAGCGCCTCCCGGGCGGCACGCGTGCCCGAGGCCAGGGCGCCCTGCACCGATCCGGTCGCCCGGTGGTCCCCGCACACGTACCTGCCGGGGCCGCGGCGGGTCGTACGGCTCAGCGGCCAGGGCGGGAGCATCGCGGGCAGCGCGCCCTCGACGGTGCGGACGGCGATCCGGCTCCAGCCGCTCGTGTCGGTGCCGTACAGGTCGGCCAGCCGGCGACGCACCCGGTCCGCCGTACCCGGCAGGTCCGTTCCCAGGACGGAGGTGGAGACCAGCGCGGTGCCGGGCGGCGCGTACGTGGGGGCGACCTCGCTGAGCACACAGGTGTTCAGGACCGCTCCGGTGCTGTCCACCATGAGGGTCGGTTCGGCCGGCGGCGTCCTGTCGGTCGCGTGGTAGTAGGTGGTGACCGTGCGTCCGTCCGGCACGGAGAGGCCCGGCAGCAGGCGGGCCGCGGTCGCCGCGTCCGTCGCGACCACGACGGTGGACGCCGGCACCTCGGCGCCGTCCTCCAGGACCACGCCCGAGCCGGTGACCCCGGCGACGGGCGTCCCGAGGCGCAGGACGCCGTCGGGCAGTCCTCCGGCGAGTTGGGCCGGCACCGCTCCGATGCCGTCGGCGGGCAGGCACAGGGTTCCGCGGACCATGCTCCGCCAGACGAGGTGGAAGAAGCGCGCGGAGGTCTCCAGTCGGTCCTCCAGGAACACTCCGGACAGGAACGGCCGCAGTACCTGTGCGATCACCTCGTCCGACAGGAACGCGCGGGACAGGGCCGAGGAGGTCGAGCGGTCCGCGCGGCGCCTCAGGACGTCCACCGGCAGCACCGCGTCGCGGGCGGTGAGCGCCGCGAGCGCGGCCAGGTCGCGGGCGGACAGGACCCTCCCGGGCAGCAGTTCGCGCGCCGCGCCTGGACTCCGGGTGGGATCGACGAGGCGCACCGGGCCGTCCTGGGTGTGGGCGACGACGCCCGGAGTGAACGGCCGCAGCCGCAGGCTCTTCAGGTCCAGGCGCCGTTTCACCTGCGGATAGGAGGTGTTGAACACCTGGAAGCCGCGGTCCAGGAGGAAGCCGTCCCGCCGGTCCGTGCGCATCCGGCCCCCGACCCCGTCGGACGCCTCCAGCAGGGCCACCCGCAGTCCGGCACGGCACAGGTCCAGTGCGCAGGCCAGGCCGGCCAGCCCCGCCCCTACGACGACGGCGTCCGGTGACCCGCGGTGTTCGTCGGTCATGGCTCTCCTCGCTCGGCGCCGGGTCCGTGCGGGGAGCCGGCGGGGCTCGTCGCCGGGCCCGCTCACCCGGCCGGTACCCGGATCACGCCGGGGCAGGCCCGTGTCCCGGCGCGGGCGGCCGGCACCGCCGGCCGGTCGCCGGTCCAGCGGACCACGTTCCCCGGGCCGATGCCAGGCGCCACGACCTGGCGCCCCGGACGTCGGCGCCTCACCCGGCGGCCACCGACTCCAGGACGGCGACCGCCTCGGCGAGCCCCGCGGGGCGCGCCAGTCCGGCCACCGCCCGCCCCGCCCAGCCCGGTCCGAGGGTCAGCACCACCGGCTTGCGGCGGGCGCCGCGCACGCCCCACTCCATGCCGGCCACGTGCTGGGCGAGCGGGCGGCTGGCGGTGGTGCGGGACTGCGCCCACAGTCCCACGGCGGCCGGCCCGGTCCGGCGTACCGCCGCGACGAGGGACTCGACGGGCAGGGAGCCGCCGAACATCCGCACCGGCACACCCCGCTCCGTCAGGGCGGCGGACAGCACCTCCAGGGCGAGCGTGTGGTTCTCCCCCGGTACACAGGCCAGCACCGTGGTGGCGCCGGGACGGTCGGCGACCGTGTCGGGCACGGTGCGCCGCAGCGCGCCGGAGACGTGCCAGGACAGGAAGTGCTCGACCTCGACGTACTTCTCGCCCGACGTCTCCCACTTGCGGCCGACGGCCTGCAGCGTGGGCATGATCACCTCGGTCCAGGCCGCGACCAGTCCGTGCTCGGTGATCGCGGCGAGCAGGAGCCGGTCCAGCGCGGCGGCGTCCAGCCGCAGCGCCGCACGGGCGATGCCCCTGCACTCCTGGCGCACGTCACCGAGGCGCAGCCCGCTGCCCGCCCGGCTGCGGGCCGGAGCGGGCCGCGGGCCTCTGGCCGGAGCGGGCCCCGACGCGACGGCCGCCTCGTGGGCCGGGGGCGCGGCCGGCGATTCCTCAGCGCGTGCCAGGCGCGCGGCCTCGGCCGGGGGCAGCCCGGTCGCCGTCAGCGCGCACATCCGCTCCAGCCGCGCGACGTCCCCCGCGGTCCAGCGGCGGTGCCGGCCGTCGGCGCGGCTGTCGGGGCCGAGTCCGTAGCGGCGGTCCCAGGTGCGGACCGTGGTGGGAGCCACCCCCAGACGCCTGGCCACCTCGCCGGTGGTCAGCCCGCCGCCCGGCGGGGCTCCCTCGCCGTCCCCGTGTCCGCCGTTCTCCGTGAGTGCTGCCATGACGCCAGTCTACGACGCACAAACGACGCATGTTGTTCTGCGTCGTTTCGCCTTCAACACTGGAGTCACGCGCACCGCAGGAGGAGTCAGGCCATGACCACCCAGACGCGATCCACCACCGCCCTCGTCCCGCCCGTGGAGGAGACGCGGTACGAGGAGGAACTGGCCCGTGGGCTCGCCGCTGCCGACGAGGAGGCGTTCGCGGCGATATACCGCCGCTGGGGCTCACTGGTCCACACCATGGCCACCCGGTCCCTGGGCGACACCCACGAGGCCGACGACGTGACCCAGCAGGTCTTCATCGGCGCCTGGCGCGGGCGGAACGGCTTCCGTCCCGACCGGGGCGCGCTCGGCGCCTGGCTGGTCGGCATCACCCGCCGCAAGATCATCGACGCACTGGCCGCCAGGACGCGGCGCCTCTCCCTCGTCGACTCGGCCGCGCACGGCGCCGCCCCCGCCGCGACGGCCGCCGCGGCACCGGACGACGTGCTGGACCGCGTGCTGCTCGTCGAGGCCCTGTCCCGGCTGCCGCGCGCTCAGCGGGAGGTGCTGTGCCTGGCGTTCTTCGAGGACCTGACGCAGGCCCAGATCGCGGAGCGCACCGGCGTGCCCCTGGGGACGGTCAAGAGTCACGCCCGCCGGGGTCTGCACCGGCTGCGGATGGTCATCGAGCAGGACCACGTGTAGGGCTCCGGCCGTGCGCCGGCCTCCGCGCACGGCCGGACAAACCTCGCCCCGGGCGCATCCGCGGCACCTGCCCCCCGCGAAACAGGAACGAGACTCCGCAGCCGGCGGAGACCCCACGCGAAGGGATGATCCCCATGAGCTCCCGGACCCCCGTCGCCGTCGCCGCCTCGGCCGGCGCGTGCGCACTCGCCCTCGGGGTGGGCGCACCCGCCATGGCCGCGTCCGACACGGCAGAGGACAAGTCCATGGTGTCCGTCTTCCACGGCATCCCCGGGATGACCGTCGACGTCTACGCCAACGGCAACGAGCTGCTCAGCGACTTCAAGCCGGGCACGGTGACCGAGCCGCAGTCCCTCGACGCCGGAACCTACGACATCGAGATCTTCAAGGCGGGCCAGGATCCCGACGGCACACCGGCCCTCGAGAAAGAGGTGAAGGTGCCCGAGGGCGGCAACGCCACGATCGCCGCCCACCTGTCCGCCGCCGGCAAGCCCCAGCTGACGGCGTTCGCCGACGACGTGTCCCAGGTGGACTCCGGCCAGGCGCGGCTGACGGTCCGCCATGTCGCGGCCGCGCCCGCCGTGGACGTACGGGCCGGCGGACAGCCCCTCTTCACCGGTCTGTCCAACCCCGACCAGGACACCGCGACGGTCGACGCCGGGACGGTGAACACCGACGTCGTCCTCGCCGGGACGGACACGGTGGCCATCGGACCGGCCGAGCTGAAACTGGCGGAGGGCACCAGCAACGTCGTCTACGCCTGGGGCAGCGCCGACGACAAGAACCTGGCCCTGGCCACCCAGACGCTGAGCGGCACGGAATCACCGTCCGGCTCCGGGCACACGGGCGGCGGGAGCGCCGCCGCCCCGAACTCCCCCGACCGGTGGCCTGCCTGGGCGGCCGGAGCGCTCGCGGTGCCCGGCGTCCTGGTGGCCCGCCGCTTCGTGGACCGGCGTCCCTGACGGCGTGGGAGGGCCGACCCCCGGCGGCTGCCGCCCCGGCAGCCGCCCTCGGCGTTCCGGGCCGGCCGCGGGAACCCGGCCCGGCGGCCGGAAGCCGGTGTTGCACAAGCAGTACGGATCCGAGACACCGGAGGTCGCAGTGGGCCATGTCGAGTCGGCGCACCTGGTGGAGCTGGCGCTGGGCCACGCGACCGGTGACGACGATGTCGGCGCCCTGCGGCACATCGCGAGCTGCCCGCACTGCCGCGAGGAACTGAGGCAGCTGTCCCGCCTGGTGGCCGCCGCACGCGACGCCGAGGTGGCGGATCTCCCGGCCGCGCCCCCCGGACACGTCTGGCGGCGGATCGCCCGGGAGGTGTCGCATGAGACCGCCGCGCCCCCGCCGCCGGGACGACGTCCCGCGCGGGCGGGCTTCCTCGTGGTCGCCCTGGTCGCGGGCGCCGCCCTGCTCCGCAGGCTCTGGGCCGCCGCCGGACGCGGGGCCCTCCGGCGGCGCGGGCGGAACACCGGGACGCCCCCCGTCCGCCCGGCCGGCCGTTGAGCACGGTGGCGTCGGCTTCCGGGAGGCGCCGGGCGGTTCACAGGTCGCCCAGGGTGTCCAGTCCGGTCAGTGCGCCCACGGGATCCGGGTCGGGGGTGCCGCGGGGCCACCAGTCGTCGTGGCCCGGCTCGGACTCGTAGGCGTACCAGAGGTGGTCGCGGCCCAGGCGGAGCTGGACATGGCCCCGGGGGTGGGTGAGGTGGTTGCGCCAGGGGCGGAAGGCGGGCAGGTCGGCGGCGAGGAGCAGCGGGCGGGCGCGGTCGAACCGGCCGGCCGGCGGGTCCCAGGGCTCGTCGAGGACGTCGAGGCCCCGGCGGCCGCCCTGGCGCCAGGCGGCGACCGCGCGCGCCAGATCGGCGGGGGTGCGGCCGGCGGCTCGGGCCAGGGAGGAGTACAGCGCGCGGGTCGCCGCGGTCAGTCCGGAGCCGGGGCGGGCGGCGGCGAGCCGCACCGCGTCCTGCCAGAGAGTCAGCCGGGCGACGGGGTCGCGGCCGGTGGTGAGCAGGGCGTGCGCGCGGGCGGCGGCGTCGGTGGCCAGCTGGTCCAGCGCGAACGGGTCGGGCCCGCCCGGTGACGCCGGGTACACGGGCGGCTGTTCGGGGTGCGGCGGCGGGGGCAGCGGGGCCGGGAGCGGCGGGAGGCCGCTCCGGGCGACTGCCTCGGCCGCCCTGATGCCGGGCAGGGGTTCCGGTTCCCTTCCCTGGGCGGCGCGGGCGGTGCGGGCGGCGCTGAGCCGGGAGAGCGCGTCGATCACCTCGCGCTCGCCGCGCCCGCGCAGCAGGAGCAGTACGAACGGGTCGGCGTCGAGCAGCCGGGCCGTCTGGTAGCAGAGGGCCGCGGCGTGCTTGCAGGGGTGACCGGAGTCGGGGCAGCTGCACCGCGGGGCGAGGTCGCCGGGGTCGGGCAGCAGCGGGACTCCGCAGTCGGCGAGGGACTGCGGCATCTCCTTGTCGAGCAGTGCGGCGATATGGCCGGGCCGCTCGGCGGCGGCGTCCAGAAACCGCTCCCACTCGGCGTCGCCGAACGTCCGCAGCCGCACCTGCACCCGGTACGGCCGCGGGCGGCTGCCCCGCACGTAGGCGAGCACCAGCCCCGGGGTGACGGTGATGGCGTCGACGTGTCCCTCTTCGGCGTAGGCGCGCCCGCGTGCCAGCCGTGCGGCGTCGAGCGCGCCGTCCTCCAGCGCGGTGACCCACTCGTCGCCCCACCAGGTCTCGGCGAAGCGCGGCGTGTCCGGGGTGCGGGGCGGGAACGCCGGGAAGGTGCGGCGCAGTTCGCCGTCGCGGGCGGGAGCGGCCATGGAGCGGGGCGCGGTGTCCCGCGGGGCGGCCGGGGTAGGGGCCGCTCCGGTGCCGGGGCCGGGATCCCTCTCCGGTCCGTCCGCCGTGCCGGGCAGGCGGAAGGCGTCGGCGAGCGCCGAACGGACCTCGCGCGCCCGGGTGTCCGCGGCGCGGTCGCCGCGCGTCGTGCGGGGGACGCGCGGGGCCGGTGAGGGTGCGCGCCGCGCGGGGGTCCCGGCCCGTTCGGGCCGGACGTCGGCCTCCTCACGGGCGGACCGCAACGCCTCCCGCGCGGCGTCCCCAGGTCGGGCGGCCGGCCGGCCCGCCTCCCCCGGCACGCCGACCGCCCCGTCCCCGGAGGGGGCGGGGCCGACCGTCGCCGCGCCGTCACGGACGTCCCCGGACGACACCGGACCGACCGTCCCCACGTCGTCACGAGCCTCCCCGGACGACACCGGACCGACCGCCGCCGCGCCGTCACGAGCCTCCCCGGACGACACCGGATCGACCGCAGCCACGTCGTCAGGGACGTCCCCGGACGCGCCGTCCGCCGGCGCCCCCGGCGACGGCGCGGTGACCTCCCCCGCCCCGGACGACACCGGACCGGCCATCGCCGCGCCGTCACGGGCATCCCCGGACGACGCCGGATCGACCGCCGCCACGCCGTCACGGGCATCCCCGGACGACACCGGACCGACCGCCGCAACGCCGTCACGGGTCTCCCCGGACGCGGCGTCCGGGATCGCCGACGCGCCGGGTGACGCCTCTCCCGGCGTGCCGGGCGACACCGGCTCACGCCCCGGCGAGCCCGCCACGCCCCCGGGCGACACATCCACGCCCCCGGTGTCGCCGGACCCTTCGTCGCCGGGGGCCGTCCTGTCCGGGCCCGTCGCCTCCGGGGCGTGGCGGTCCGTCGGCGTCGGGGTTTCGCTTCCGTCGGCGTCGTCGGCCTCCGCTTCGGTGCCGCGCCGGGCCCGCACCGCGCGGCGCAGTGCCTCGCGCGCCACGTCGCCCGGGCGGGGCGCCCGGCCGGCGGACGGCGCGGCCGCGGGCGGCGTGGCGGCGCCGGGCGGCCGGTCCTCGGTGGCCGCCGGCTCGCCGGCCGCCCGCTCGCGGGCCGCGCGCAGGGCCTCGCGTGCCTCGTCGGACGGGCGGGGGGTCATGCCGGCCTCCGCAGGGACACCAGATCGGACAGATCACGGTCGGACAGCTCCGTGAGCGCGGACTCGCCCGACCCGAGGACCGCGTCGGCGAGGGCGCGCTTGGACTCCAGCATGTCGGCGATGCGGTCCTCGACCGTGCCCTCGGTGACCAGGCGGTGCACCTGCACGGGCTGGGTCTGCCCGATGCGGTACGCGCGGTCGGTGGCCTGCTCCTCGACCGCGGGGTTCCACCAGCGGTCGAAGTGGACGACATGGCCCGCGCGGGTCAGGTTGAGGCCGGTGCCCGCGGCCTTGAGCGAGAGCACCAGGACGGGCGTCGCCCCGCTCTGGAAGCGGTCCACCATGCGCTCCCGCTCCGGCACCGGCGTACCGCCGTGCAGGAGGTCGGCCGGGACCGCGCGCCCGGCGAGGTGGGCGGTGATCAGGCGGGCCATCCCGACGTACTGGGTGAAGACCAGGGCCGAGCCGTCCTCGGCGAGGAGGGTGTCGAGCAGTTCGTCCAGCAGGGCGAGCTTTCCGGAACGGGCGGAGAGCCGGTCGCCGCCGGCCCCCGCGGGCTCCTCCTTCAGATACAGCGCGGGGTGGTCGCAGATCTGCTTCAGCGAGGTCAGCAGCTTCAGCACCAGTCCGCGGCGGCCCATGCCCCGCGCCGTCCCGATGGCGGCCATCGACTCGCGCACCACCGCCTCGTACAGCGCGGCCTGCTCGCGGGTGAGCGGCACCGGGTGGTCCGTCTCGGTCTTGGGCGGCAGTTCCGGCACGATGCCGGGGTCGGACTTCTTGCGCCGCAGCAGGAAGGGGCGGACCAGACGGGCGAGGCGCCCGGCCGCCGCGTCGTCCTCGCCCGTCTCCACCGCGCGCGCGTGCCGGGCGCGGAAGGACTTCAGCGGGCCGAGGAGTCCTGGGGTCGTCCAGTCGAGGAGGGCCCACAGCTCGGAGAGGTTGTTCTCCACCGGGGTGCCGGTGAGCGCGACCCGTGCGGGGGCCGGGATGGTGCGCAGGGCCTTCGCCGTCGCGGAGTGGGGGTTCTTGACGTACTGTGCCTCGTCGGCGACGACCATGCCCCACCGCCGGCCGGCGAGTTCCGGCGCGGTGGAGCGCATGGTGCCGTAGGTGGTGAGGACGAAGCCGCCGTCCACGCCGTCCAGGGTGCGGTCCGGGCCGTGGAAGCGGCGTACGGGGACGCCGGGCGCGAACCGGGTGATCTCCCGCTGCCAGTTGCCGAGCAGCGAGGCGGGACAGACCACCAGGGTGGGTTCGCTGCGGGCCCGCTTCAGATGGAGCGCGATGAGGGTGATGGTCTTGCCCAGTCCCATGTCGTCGGCGAGGCAGCCGCCGAGGCCGAGGGAGGTCATGAGGTCCAGCCAGGCCAGCCCCCGGAGCTGGTAGTCGCGCAGCGTGGCGTCGAGGCCGGGCGGCGGCTCGGCGGGCCGCACGCCGGCGGTGAGGCGGTCGCGGAGGACGGCGAGGGCGCCGGCCGGCACCGCCTCGACGGTCTCGCCGTCGACCTCCGCGTGCCCGGTGAGGGCGACGGACAGCGCGTCGACCGGGTCGAGCAGCCCCAGGTCCCGCTTGCGGGCCTTGCGCACGAGGTCGGGGTCGACCAGCACCCACTGGTCGCGCAGCCGCACGACCGGGCGGTGGGCCTCGGCCAGGGCGTCCATCTCGGCCTCGGTGAGGGGGTCGCCGCCGAGGGCGAGCTGCCAGCCGAACCGCAGCAGGTCCTCGCTCTCGAAGAAGCCGGTGCCGTCGGTCGCCGAGCCGGGTGCCGGCCGGACCACCGCCGTGGCGGTCAGGTCCTGGGCGAGGTCCCGTGGCCAGTGCACCGCCACCCCGGCCGCGGCGAGCCGGGTGGCCGCCACCCCCAGCAGGTCGTTGAGCTCGTCCTCGGACAGGGCCAGCACGTCCGGCACGTCCTGGTCGGAGAGCCGGTCCAGCGGGGGCCAGACGCGGGCGGCGCGGCGCACGGCGAGGGCGGCGTCCACCCGCGCGCGGGGGCCGAAGGAGGCGTCCGCCCCGCCCGCCCACAGGGCCGCCGCGTCGGCGACCAGGGTGGGGTCGGCGAGGCTGTGCACCTGGACGATCGCCGCCCCGGCGCCGCGCGCGCCGCTCCCGGCGCCGCCGCCCGCTCCCTCGCCGGCGTCGAAGAGGTCGTACGCGGACAGGTCCAGGCGGAGCGAGACGCGCACCCCGGCGTCCATGCCGGCGGCGACCTCGGCGGCCCAGTCGCGGGCGTCGGGCAGCCGCTGCGCCGGGCGCGCGGCGAACGGCGCTCCCGAGGCGTACGCCGCGGCCGGGGTGCGGGGCAGGGTGTCGGTGACCGCGTCCAGGAAGGCGCGCACCAGCGCCTCCGGCCGGGGCAGCCGGACGGGTCCCGGTCCCGGCAGCGGGACGGCGTGGCCCTCGTACGGCAGGGCGGCGGCCACCGCGCGCAGGTGCGCCACGTCGTCCGGTTCGAGGGGGCCGGCGCGCCAGGCGTCGTGTCCGGCGGCGGTCAGGCCGGGCAGCAGCCGGCCGCGGGCGGTGAGCCGCAGCGCGTGCAGGGCGGCCGCTCCCCAGCAGGCGGTGGCGGGGTGGGCGGCGGGATCGTGACGGGCGCGGACCAGCAGCGGCAGCGCCTCGTCGACGGGGAGGGAGAGGGCCGTGGTGGTCCGCCGCCGCACCCCCGTGCCGTGCGGGCGGACGACGGTGAGTTCGGTGTGCCGCGCGGGCCCGGTGGTGCCGGTTCCGCCAGGGGGCGGCGGCGGCTCGCCGGGGCCGCCGGCGGGGTCGTAGAAGGCGATCCGTCCGTCGCGCGGGAGGGGCGCGGGCAGGAAGACGGCCGCGAGCCGGACGGAAGGGTCCTCCCCCGCCGTCCCGCCGGGCGCGGCCGGGCCCGCTGCGGCCGCCGTGGTCCGCTCGCTCATACGTCCTGTCACCTCCCGCCCCTGTGTCCGGCCAGTCGTCTCCGACTCTACGGGCGGGGTCTGACAACCGGCCCCGGCGGCCGGCCCGCGTGCGGGGTCAGGGCACGGTGCGGGAGACCACGTACACCCGGGGATAGCCCGGCTTGTTGTGGTTGACGACCACGTCGTGGGTGGGCGCGGGGTTCTCCTGCTCGTGGACGAAGCCCGACCAGGTGCCGGGCCCCTCGAAGTTCCAGCCGGTGACCTCCCGGTCGCGCGCGCCGATGGTGAGGTCGTCGCGCTTCAGCGCGTCCTGCCGCACTCCCAGGCTGGTCAGGAAGGCGCTCAGACCCGCGTCCGTGGTCTCGAACTCGACGTAGAGGCGGCTGGTCTTCCAGTTGTTGGTCTCGTAGGACGCCACCCACCAGGCGGGGTGCGGCACGGGCACCTGGTAGAGACGGCGCTGCACCTTCGACGGCCAGCCCTCGGTCAGGCCGGTCGCGGAGTACTTCGCCTCCTTGTCCTTGCCGCTGGCCCGGCTCTGGTTCGCGGAGATCACCAGGTACCCGGCCGGGATGCCGATGAGCAGCACGATGATCAGCAGGGTGAGCGCCCTGCGGCGGATCATGTGCCGCCGGTCCTCGGCCGGGCGGGGCGCGCCCGGGAGGTCCGCCTGCTGGGGGAACTCGCCGCTCACAGCGACTCCTGGGTGGTGCCGCGGCGCGCCTCGGCGAACCGCTCGTAGCGTTCGACGCGGCGGCGCTTGGCGCGGCGGAAGCGGCGGGCGACCAGCCGGGCGAGGTCGGCGGCGCCGACCATGCCGGCCTCGGGGCCGAGCTGGGCGCGGACGATGTGGGCCTCGGGGCGGTAGCCGCGGCCGGTGAGGTGCCGTTTGAAGGCGTCCCGCGCGGGGCCGATGAGCAGGTCGTCGGCGGCGGAGACGCCCCCGCCGATGACGAAGCAGGACGGGTCGAGGGCGGCGGCGAGGTTGGCGATGCCGACGCCGAGCCACTGGCCGATGTCCTGGAGCAGCTCGATGCACATGGCGTCGCCCTCGCGGGCCAGCTCGGTGATCATCGGGCCGGTGATGTCGGCGATGTTCCCTTTGACGTGCTCGATGATCCCGTAGGCGACCGGGGAGTCGGCGGCGGCCAGCTCGCGCGCCTCGCGGACCAGCGCGTTGCCGGAGCTGTACTGCTCCCAGCAGCCGCGGTTGCCGCAGGGGCAGCGGTGGCCGCCGGGGACGACCTGCATATGGCCGAACTCGCCGGCCACCCCGTACTTGCCGCGTTTGACCTGGCCGTCCTCCAGGATGGCGCCGCCGATGCCGGTGCCGAGCGTGATCATGACGAGGTGGTCCTCGCCGCGTCCGGCGCCGAAGCGCCACTCGGCCCAGGCGGCGGAGTTCGCGTCGTTGTCGACCAGGACCGGGACCGCGAGGCGGCCGGCGAGGCGGTCGCGCAGCGGTTCGTTGCGCCAGGACAGGTGGGGGGCGAACAGCACGCGGTTGCGGTCGGCGTCGACCCAGCCGGCCGCGCCGATGCCGACCGCGTGCACGTCGTGCCGGTCGGACAGGTCCAGCACGAGTTCGACGATGGTGTCCTCGACGACCTTCGGGCTCTTGGACTTGTCCGGGGTCTCCGTGCGCAGCCGCTCCAGGATGTTGCCGTCGGCGTCGACGACGCCCGCCATCACCTTGGTGCCGCCGATGTCGATGCCCACCGTCGGGACGCGCGGCGCCGTCAGGTGGGAGCGGCGCTCCCGGGTGCCGACGGTTCTCAGGACCGGGGCGCGCCGGGAGCCGATGGGGGCGGTGAAGTCGCGGTAGGTGCTCATCGGGTGCGATTCTGCCGCACGGCTCCGCCGGGTGCCGAACGGATCCCGGGGTGCGTGGTGCGGATCATCGCCGGACGCGGGTGCGTGGGCGCCGGTCGCGCGGCGCCCCGCGCCCCTGGGCTTCGTCGTCGCATTACCGGCGTCCGCCCGGAGCGCGGCAGGCGGGAACGTGACGACCGGGCCTACGGGGTGCGGCGCAGCTCGTGCCGCAGGGCGTCGAGCTCCGTGCCGCCCGCCATCTGGTTCGTCAGCTCGTCCAGGGTGATGTCGTCGCGTGTGTGGTTGCCGGCCATCGTGCCGCGCTTGAGCAGGACGAACCTGTCGCCCACCAGGTACGCGTGGTGCGGGTTGTGGGTGATGAAGACGACGCCCAGGCCCTGGTCGCGGGCCGCCGTCACATATCTGAGGACCACTCCCGACTGCTTCACGCCCAGTGCCGCCGTGGGCTCGTCCAGGACGAGGACCTTCGCGCCGAAGTACACCGCGCGGGCGATCGCCACGCACTGGCGTTCGCCTCCGGAGAGGGTGCCGATGGGCTGGTCGACGTCGCGCAGGTCGATGCCCATGCGCAGGAGTTCCGCCCGGGTGGTGCGGCGCATCAGGTCGGTGTCCATGCGCTTGAAGGGGCCGGTGCCCCTGCGCGGCTCGGAGCCGAGGAAGAAGTTCCGCCAGACCGGCATCAGGGGGACGACGGCCAGGTCCTGGTGGACGGTGGCGATGCCCCGGTCCAGGGCCTCGCGCGGGGAGGACAGACGGGTCTCCTCGCCGTCGAGGGCGAGGGTGCCGCCGTCGTGCCGGTGCAGCCCCGCGATGATCTTGATCAGGGTGGACTTCCCGGCGCCGTTGTCGCCCAGCACGCAGGTGATCTCACCCGCGTGCACCTCCAGCGACACGCCCTCGAGGGCGCGGACGTTGCCGTAGTGCTTGCCGACGCCGGACAGCTCCACGAGGGGCGTACGGGTGTCGCTCCGTGTCATTTCGAGGCCTCCGCGCGGCGGCGCACCCAGGTGTTGAGCAGGGTGGCGAGGAGCAGCATCGCTCCGAGGAAGAACTTGAACCAGTCGGGGTTCCACTCGGCGAAGACGATGCCCTTGCTGGTCATGCCGAAGATCAGGGCGCCGACCGCCGAGCCGGCCGCGCTGCCGTGGCCGCCGGTGATCAGACAGCCGCCGATGACGGCCGCGATGATGTAGATCAGCTCGTTGCCGACGCCCTCGCCGGACTGGACGACGTCGTAGCTGAAGAGCAGGTGCTGGCCGCAGATCCAGGCGCCGAGGGCGACGCCCATGTAGAGGACGGTCTTGGTCCGGGTCACGGGGACGCCCACGGCGCGCGCGGCCTGTTCGTTGCCGCCGACCGCGAAGATCCAGTTGCCGGCGCGGGTGCGCAGCAGGATCCAGCTGCCGACGGCGACCAGCGCGAGCCACCACAGGACGGTCACCTTGATGTGCATGCCGCCGACGGTGACGGTGGAGGCGAACAGCGCCCGTGCGCTCGTGAAGCCCTCCATGTCGGCGACGGTCTTGGTGGAGACGGTGCCGCTGATCAGCTTGGTGAAGCCCAGGTTCATCCCCGTCAGCATCAGGAAGGTGCCGAGCGTGACGATGAAGCTGGGCAGCCGGGTGCGGGCCAGCATGATGCCGTTGAAGGCGCCGACCGCGAGCGTGACCAGCAGGGACACGCCGACGCCGACCCAGACGTTGGCGGTCGCCTGGTAGCTGAACATCGACGACACCAGCGCCGACGAGGTCACCAGCACGCCGGCCGACAGGTCGAACTCGCCGCCGATCATCAGCAGCGCCACCGGGACGGCCATGATGCCGATGACGGAGGACGCGTACAGGACGGTGCCGAGGCTGGAGGCGCGCAGGAAGCTGTCGGCGACGAGGGCGAAGCAGCAGAAGACGGCGATCGCGCCGACCACGGAGCCCAGCTCGGGGCGGCTCAGCAGCCGCCGGAGCGGGGACGGCAGGCGCAGAAACCTTTCATCAGCGGTGTCGGAGGTCGTCGCGCTCATCGGGTGCCCCGCCGGGTGTACTCCCGCAGCTCGGCGGCGTCGTCACCGGTGACGATCTGCGGCCCGGTGAGCACCGGCCGGCCGCCGCCGAGGACGTCGGCGTTGTAGCGGTACAGCCACAGCAGGTCGACCGCCTGGTAGCCCTGGAGGTAGGGCTGCTGGTCGACGGCGAAGCCGAGGCTGCCGTCCTCCAGGCCCGCGGCGACCTTGGCGTTCAGGTCGAAGGTGTCGATCTCGGCGTCGCTGCCCGCGCCCTCGCGGGCCTTCACCGCGGTGTCGGCGTAGGGGGCGCCCAGGGTGACGACGGCGTCCAGGCCGGGGTCGGACTGCAGCCGGGCCTCGATCGCCGACTGCACGTCGGGCATGCTCGTGCCGTTGACGTGCAGCCGGACCAGCGTGCCGTCGAAGGTCTTCGCCACGCCGTCGCAGCGCTGCTCGTGACCGACGTTGCCCTGTTCGTGCAGGACGCACAGGGCCTTCTCGCGGCCCCGCCCGTTCAGTTCCTCGCCGACGGCCTCACCGGCGACGGTCTCGTCCTGGCCGATGTGGGTGAGCGCCCCGAACTCCTTCGACTCGGCCGAGCCGCTGTTCACGGTGACCACCGGGATGCCGGCCTCGCGGGCCCTGGCCAGGGACGCCTTCACGGCGTCCGGCTTGGCCAGGGTGACGATGATGCCGTCCACCTTCTTGTCGACGGCCGCGTCCACCAGCTGCGCCTGCTGCTGGCCCTCGTCGTCGTGGGAGTAGAGGAAGCGGATGTTGTCCTTCACGGCGGCCTGCTTCGCGCCGCTCTGGACGATGTCCCAGAAGGTGTCGCCGTCGCCCGCGTGGGTGATCATCGCGAAGGTCCAGCGGGGGGTGTTCACCGCCGCCTTCCCCTCCGCCGCGGCGGCCGCCCGGGCGTCCTCCGCCCGTTTGCCGCCGGTACTGCTGCATCCGGCGAGGGAGAGCGTCAGCGCCCCCGCCAGCGCGATGCCCACCCAGGTCGAGATCCGTGCCACGAGGACTTGCCCTTCTTGCTGTGCTCTTGCGTGTGCAAGGGGCCGATGACCGCACCGGCCCCAAACGCACCATTCTCGAACACGGGCGCCGGGCGTCCCCGCGCGGGGACCGCTCGCCGGTCACATTGTCCGGACATGGCGAGGAACGAGGCGTGCGCGGCGGCGAGTTGTCAGGACCGCACAAGCAGCTGGAACTCGAAGGAGTACCGGGAGGGCCGGTAGGTGTGCGAGCCGAACTCCACCGCGCGGCCGGTGTCGTCGAAGGTCACCCGCTCCATGGTGAGCAGCGGGGCGCCGGTCTGCTCGCCCAGCCGCTCGGCCTCGCCGGCGGTGGCGGCCCGGGCGCCGATGGTCTGGCGGGCGCTGTGCAGGGTGATCCCGGCCGTCCGCATCAGCCGGTAGAGACCGGTGGCCTCCAGCTGGCCGGTGTCCAGGTCGAGCAGTCCGGGCGGCAGGTGGTTGCACATGTACGCCATCGGCTCCCCGTGGGTGAGGCGCAGCCGTTCGACGCGGTGCACCTCGCCGCCCTCGGCCACCCCGAGCGCGGCCGCGACCTCGGCGGAGGCCGCCACGACGGTGTTGACCAGCACCTTCGTGGTGGGGCGCTGGCCGGCCGCCTCCAGGTCGTCGTAGAGGCTGCTGAGTTCCAGGGGGCGCTTGACCTGGCTGTGCACGACCTGGGTGCCGACCCCGCGGCGGCGCACCAGGAGCCCCTTGTCGACCAGGGTCTGGATGGCCTGGCGGACGGTGGGCCGGGACAGGCCGAGCCGCCCGGCGAGCTCGATCTCGTTGCCCAGCAGGGTGCCGGGGGTCAGTACGCCGTGTTCGATGGCGGACTCCAGCTGCTGGGACAGCTGGAAGTACAACGGCACAGGGGAGCCCCGGTCCACGCTCAGCTCCAGCTGTACGGTCGGGTCCACTTCTGGTTTCGGCACGGGCCGAGCGTAGCCCCGTGCGCTGTTGACGGGAAGTTGTGTAGTTCGGTTGTCCGGACATACGCATTGACAGGGAGCGGCGCGGGCCCCACTTTGTTTCCATGCGCATCGGGGTCATCGGTACGGGCCGTATCGGCACCATTCACGCCCACACACTCAGCAGGCACCGCGACGTCGGCTCGCTGATCCTCACGGACGTCGATCCGGCGCGGGCGCAGGCCCTCGCCCACCGGCTCGGCGAGACGTCGGCACCCGGGGTGGACGAGATCTACACCTGGGGTGTGGACGCCGTGGTGATCACGGCGGCCACGTCCGCCCACGCCGATCTGATCGGCCGGGCGGCACGCGCGGGACTGCCGGTGTTCTGCGAGAAGCCCATCGCCCTGGACCTCGCCGGCACGTTACAGGCGATCACGGAGGTCGAGACGGCCGGGACGGTGCTGCAGATGGGTTTCCAGCGCCGCTTCGACGCCGGTTACACGGGCGCGCGGGAGGCGGTGCGCTCGGGCAGGCTCGGGCGGCTGCACACCGTACGGGCGATGACCAGTGACGCGGAGCCGCCGCCCGCGGGACATCTGGCGCAGTCCGGCGGGCTGTACCGGGACACCCTGATCCACGACTTCGACATGCTGCGCTGGGTGACCGGCCGGGAGGTCACGGAGGTCTACGCGGCCGGGTCCGACGCCGGGCCGGCCGTGTTCCGCGAGTCCGGCGACGTCGACACCGGTGCGGCGCTCGTCACCCTCGACGACGGCACGCTCGCCTCCGTCACGGCGACCCGGCTCAACGGCGCAGGCTACGACGTGCGCATGGAGCTGGCCGGGGAGCGCGACCAGATCGTCGTCGGCCTGGACGACCGTACGCCGATCGCGTCCACCGAGCCGACCGGGCCGCCGGCCGCGGACAAGCCGTGGACCGGGTTCCTGGAGCGGTTCGGACCGGCGTACGAGGCCGAGCTGATCGCGTTCGTCGAGGTGGTGCGGGGCGAGCGGGCCAATCCGTGCGACGGGCGGGAGGCCCTGCAGGCGCTGCTGATCGCGGAGGCGTGCGAGCTGTCCCGGCGGGAGCGCCGGCCGGTGCGGCCGGCGGAGCTGCTGAGCGGCTCGGCGGCGGCGTACACCTGAGGCACGGGCGGGCGTCAGGGTGCCTGGACCGGCAGGACCGTGCCCTGGGCGACCGCGCACAGCGTGCCGGTGCCGTCCTCGTCGAGGGTGAGCAGGTCGCAGCGGACGACGGCCTGCCGCCGTCCGGCGTGCACGACCTCGGCGCGGGCCCGCAGGGTGCGGCCGGTGGCCGGGCGGAGGTACTGGAGGGAGAAGCCGCCGGTGAGGACGTGCGGGCCGAGGAGGGCCCCGGCGGCGAAGGTGAGGGCGTTGTCGGCGGCGTAGGAGAGGACGCCGCCGTGCAGGAAGCCGTTCTGCTGGCGGAGTTCCTCACGGATGTCGATCTCCAGGGTCGCCCCGCCATCCCCGAAGGCGGTCAGCCGGGCGCCGAGCAGCCGGCTGAAGGGCTGGTCGGCGAGGGTCCGCCGGGCGGTGGTCAGGTCGAGTGCGGGGGACGCGGTCACGGGACGGGACTCCTCGGGGTGACGGGCGGGCGGGTCAGGGGTTTCCGGTCTCGTCCAGGAGGCCGGCGTCGTGGGCGAGCAGGGCGATCTGGACGCGGTTGTTGAGGTCGAGCCGGGCCAGGATCCGGGAGACATGTGTCTTGACGGTGGCCAGGCTCATATAGAGCTCGGCGGCGATGTCGGCGTTGGCCAGGCCCCGCCCGACGGCGACGGCGACCTCGCGCTCCCGGTCGTTGAGGACCGCGACGCGCGCTCGCGCGTGGGCGCGGCGCGCGCCGGCGGCGCTGCCGGCCGCGTGCGCGATCAGCTGCCGGGTGACGGTGGGCGACAGCACCGGATCGCCGGCCGCGACCCGGCGCACCGCGGCGACGATCTCGGCGGGCGGGGTGTCCTTGAGGACGAACCCGGCGGCACCCGCGCGCAGCGCGCGCAGCACCTGTTCGTCGGCGTGGAAGGTGGTGAGCACCACGACCTGCGGGGCGTCCTCGCGGCGGCGCAGCGACTCGGTCGCGGTGAGCCCGTCCACCGACGGCATGCGGATGTCCATCAGGACGACGTCCGGGCGGGTGCGGTCGACGAGCGCCTCGACCTCGCCGCCGTCGGCGGCCTCTCCGACGATCTCGATGTCGTCGGCGCCGCCCAGCATGAAGGACAGCCCGGCCCGCACCAGCGGGTCGTCGTCGACGAGGAGCACTCGGGTCGCAGTCATGGGCCCCATGTCATCACGGACGGGCGGGGCGGCGACACGGCCTGTGTCCGGTCCCGGTTCATCCCCACGGCAGCCGTGCCCGTACCTCGAACCCGCCGTCGGAGGTGGGGCCGTGTTCCAGGGCGCCGCCCGCCAGGGTGGCGCGTTCGGTGAGACCGATCAGGCCCTGCCCGGCGCCGGGAACGTGGGGGACGTCCCCCTCGGGCGCGGGATTGCGCACGGCGACGGTGAGGCCCTGCCCGGGGCCGCCGGTGACCGACACGGTGACCTCCGTGCCGGGGGCGTGCTTGCGGGCGTTGGTCAGGGCCTCCTGGGCGATCCGGTAGGCGGTGCGGCCGACGGAGGCGGGGGCGGTGTCCGCGCCGGTGACCCGCTGGTCCAGGGTGACCTCCATGCCGGCCTGCCGGGACTCGGCCGCCAGCGCGCCGAGCGCCGCGAGCGTCGGCTGCGGCCGGCCCGCGTCGTCGGACTCGCCCGCCCGCAGCACGCCGATGATCTCCCGGAGGTCCTGCAGCGCCTCGTGCGCGCTCTCCCTGATCACGCCGGCCGCCCGCGCGATCTCCTCGCGCGGCGCATCGGGCCGGAACTCCAGCGCGCCGGCGTGCACGCTCAGCAGCGTCAGCCGGTGCGCGAGCACGTCGTGCATCTCCCGCGCGATGGCCTCGCGCGCCAGCCGCTGCGCCTGCTCTGCCCGCAACCGGGCCTCGGTCTCGGCCCGCCGGGCCCGGTCCCTCAGGCTCAGCATCAGCTGCCGCTTCGACCGTACGAACGCGCCCCAGCCGAGGGTCGCGACCGCCAGCACCACGAAGAGGACGATCGAGGCGGGATACGGCAGGTCGGGGTCGGGGCGCCACCAGAAGTAGAACGGGACGAGCAGCACCTGGGCGCCGCCCACCCAGGCCACGTAACGGAAGGGGCGGTGCACGGCGAGTGTGAACAGGGCGATCATCGCCACCCCGCCGGAGGTCTCCGAGACGAAGCTGACCGGAACCATCGCGGCGGCCAGCGCCAGCGGCCACCGTCTGCGCAGCCAGATCGCGGCACAGGACAGCGCGCCGAGCACCTGGTCGGTGACGGCCAGCGCGTGTGGGATGTCCTGGTTGCCGCGGAGCGTCTCGGCGCCCAGCAGGCCCACCGCGACGGCCAGCAGAAAGCAGGCGAAGTCGACGGCCCAGTCCCGCGCGGTGCGCCTGGGGCGCCGCGCGGAGCGGGTCGCGTCGGGGTCGAGTTCGTGGACGAGGGCGGACGGGAAGGCCCACCGGCGCCCCGTGAACACCGGGACGGTCTGCCCCGCCTTGTCACCAGTCACGGTCGGCAATCTACGCACGGCGCGGCCCCGGCGGCACCCGGCGGGCGGGATCGCCCACCGAAGTCGCGGAGGCGCGGACTTTCGGCGCGCCGGCCGCCGCGGGTCGTCGACTTCCGTCGGACGGGGCTCACCCCTCGGCCGATGCGGGCGGGGGGTCCGCGGGGCGAGGGTCCCTGCATGAAGAAGTTGCTGGAGGTTCTGGGATTCCTCGCCGTCGTGCAGGGCGTGGCGGGGCTGGTGGGCGAGTTCACCGATCTGCGCTGGGGGCTGGTGCGGCGGATCGGTTTCCTCGACGGCCACGCGCTCTACGCGAGCGTCGCCCTGCTGGTGCTGGGCGTCGCCCTGTTCGCGGCGGCGGAGAGCCGCGGGCCCGGATGACGGCCTGTCCGCCGGGCCCGCGGTCCGCCGGTCAGCAGGTGTGGTCGACCAGGTCGAACGAGGCGTAGTGGTCGGCGGTGTAGTAGTCCTCCTGATACTGCTCGCCGGTGACGATGCGGCGCGCGCCACGGGTGGGGGAACCGGGCGTGATCACCGTGTACTCGTGGTAGTAGCCGGTGGACCTGTCGGGGAGGATGCCCTCCCGGTTCTGGAAGACGGTCCCGTCCTGCTCGTACGGGTAGGGGCCGCCCCGCTCGATCAGGTCGAGGGTGTCGTGCGCCTGTGCGGGCAGGTCGCCGTAGCAGATGTCGCCGACCACCAGGACCGTGGCGGGGGCGGACACGGCTGGGGCGGGGGCGGCGTGGGCCGTCGTCGCGGCGACGGTGCCGCCCAGGAGGAGGGTGGACAGGAGCGCGGCTGCCGCGCCGGTGCGTGCGGTACGTGGGGGGAATCGCATGACCTCATGATGACGCGCGTAGACGATGGCATGTCAATGACAACTACAGGGATTTTGCCGTCGGGTGACCCGTCGGGGCGGGTGGCAGGTCGACGTCCGTTCGCCGCCAGCGCGCCGGGAGCGCGGGCGCTGGGATGGACGCATGACGACAGACGATTCGATGAGCAACTTCGAGCAGGCCGCGGGTAACTCCCTGCTCGGCAAGGTGGCGTTGGTGACCGGCGGCAGCCGCGGGATCGGCGCGGCGACGGCGCTGCGGCTCGCGCGGGAGGGCGCGGACGTCGCGGTGACCTACGTGAACGGCGAGGAGGCGGCCGGGGAGGTCGTGCGGGCGGTGCGGGCGCTGGGGCGCCGCGCGGTGGCGCTGCGCGCGGACGCCGGTGACGCGGAGGAGGCGGCCGGGGCGGTGACCGCCGCCGCCCGGGAACTGGGCCGGCTCGACGTGCTGGTGAACAACGCGGGCGTCGGGGTGCTCGGACCGGTGGAGTCCCTGTCCCCCGCCGATGTCGACCGGGTGCTCGCGGTGAATGTGCGCGGAGTGTTCCTGGCGTCGCGGGCGGCGGCGGCCGTCATGCCGCGCGGGGGACGGATCATCACCGTCGGCACGTGCATGACCCAGCGGGTGCCGGGGCCCGGCGGGACGCTCTACGCGATGAGCAAGTCGGCCCTGGTGGGGCTGACGAGGGCGCTGGCACGGGAGTTGGGCGGGCGGGGGATCACCGCGAACATCGTCCATCCCGGGCCGGTCGACACCGACATGAACCCCGCGGACGGGCCGCACGCGGCGGGGCAGGCGGCCGTGACCGCGCTGGGACGGTTCGGCACGGCGCAGGAGGTGGCGGAGACGATCGCCCATCTGGCGGGGGCGGACTATGTGACGGGGGCGGAGTTCTCGGTGGACGGGGGCCATGCGGCGTGACGCGTGCCGGTGCACGGCGGCCGGGGTGACGGCCGCCGTGCGGTGCTCCGCCGGCGTCCGCCGGGTGCCGTGCACGCGCTGGACGCGAGGTGGCGGTCAGCCGCCCAGTTCCCGGTGGCGGGCCGTCAGGGCGGCGGCCCCGGTTTCCGTCAGGGCGCCGAAGAGGCGGAGGCGGGAGATGCCGCCGTCGGGGTGGATGTCCACGCGGGCGTGGGTGGCGGTCGCCGGGTCCGGCAGGACGAAGCGGTGGTCGGTGTCGGGCTGGAGGCGGGTGCGGGGGAGGATCTCGCGCCAGTCGCCGTCCTCGCCGTCCTTCACCGACACCGAGGCCCAGCCGGCGCTGTTGCCCTTGAGGTACGCCGTGTCGATCTCCAGGGCACGGATCCGGGCCTGGGCCACCAGCAGGTAGCGGATCCAGTCGTGCCCCCGGTCGCGCCGGCGGCGGGTCTCCCAGCCGTCGTCCATCTTCTGCGAACGGCCCGGCCGGATGGTGTTGGCGGCCGGTGAGTAGAAGCGGTCCGACGCGTCCTCGACCCGGCCGCCGTTCTCCAGGGCGACCACGTCGAAGGTGCCGAGCGCCGCCAGCCAGGCCGGGTCCGGGACGATCTCGCCGTAGACGCGCAGCCGGGCGACGCCCCCGTCGGGATGCTGCTTGAGGCGCAGATGGGTGAAGCGCCGTTCGGCCGTCACGGCGAAGCCGTTGGCCGCGTGGCCGCCCACCGGGGTGCGCGGGACGAGCGTGGTCCACCGCACGTCGTCGGAGAGCAGTTCGCCGGGCGACGGCGCGCCCGCCACCGAGGCGCCCTCGACGGACACGGCCGCCGGGTGGTTGCCGCGGAAGTGCGCGGTGTCGACGACGATCCCGCGGACCACTCCGGGCGCGCCGAGCCGGATCAGCGCCCAGTCGTGGTCGTCGGCCGCCGGCCAGGGGTCCTCGGCGGAGGTGCCGCGCCGGCGCCGGGTCTCCCAGCCGTCCATGACCTTGCCCTTGTGGCCGAAGTGCCCGGGGTCGAACTCGGCGCGCCCGGGCAGCAGGAGGTTCTCGCGCTGGGCGAAGAACTCGTCGTTGGCGGCGACGACTCCGGCGCCGAGCCGGCGGTCGGCGAGGTCGGCGTGGTGGGTGAAGGGGAAGTCGGCGGTGCGGTAGTCCGCGTAGGGGTCGCCGCCGCCGTAGGGGTGCGCGTCGCCGGTGAATCTCTCGATCGCCGTCACGGTGGTCCGGTCCTGCCTCTCGGGTGTCGGTGGCGGTGTCAGCGGGGGCGGGTGAGCAGCCGGCCCCCCGGTTCGGTGAACTCGCCGTCGCCGACGACGCGCCTGCCGCGCAGCCAGGTGGATCTGACGACGCCGTACAGGGTCCTGCCCGCGTACGCCGTCACCCGGTTGCGGTGCTGGAGCGCCGCCGGGTCGACGGTGAAGGTCTCCTCGGGTGCGAGGACGGCGAAGTCGGCGTCGCGGCCGGGCGCGATGGCGCCCTTGAGCCCGTCGAGACCGGCCAGCCGTGCCGTGTGCGCCGACATCCAGCGCACCACGTCGTCCAGGCCGTGGCCGCGGCGGCGGGCCTCGGTCCAGACGGCGGGCAGGCTGAGCTGGAGTCCGGAGATGCCGCCCCAGGCGGTCGAGAAGTCGTCCGTCTTGAGGTCGGCGGTGGACGGGGAGTGGTCGGTGACGACGCAGTCGATGGTGCCGTCCGCGAGGGCCTGCCAGAGCAGATCCTGGTTGGCGGCCTCGCGGATGGGCGGACAGCACTTGAACTCGCTCGCGCCGTCCGGGACCTCCTCCGCGGTGAGGGTGAGGTAGTGGGGGCAGGTCTCGGCCGTCACCCGCACGCCCTCGGCCTTCGCGGCGGCGATCAGCGGCAGCGCGTCGCTGGAGGACAGGTGCAGCACGTGCACCCGCGCGTCCCGACGTCGCGCCTGCTCCACGAGGTGGGCGACGGCGCTGTCCTCGGCGTCCCGGGGGCGGGAGGCTAGGAAGTCGGCGTACTTCGGGCCGCCGTGCTGCGGGGCGGCAGCGAGGCGGTGCGGGTCCTCGGCGTGCACGATCAGCAGCCCGCCGAAGGAGGCGGTCTCCGCCAGGGAGCGGGCCAGTCGCTCCCGGTCCAGGTGGGGGAACTCGTCGACGCCGGACGGTGACAGGAAGGCCTTGAAGCCGAAGACGCCCGCCTCGTGCAGCGGACGCAGGTCCTCGACGTTGTCCGGCAGGGCGCCGCCCCAGAAGCCGACGTCGACATGGGCCTTGTCGGCGGCGACCCGCCGCTTGGTGCGCAGGTGTTCGACGGTGGTGGTGGGCGGGAGGGAGTTGAGCGGCATGTCGATCAGCGTGGTGATGCCGCCGGCCGCCGCGGCGCGGGTGGCGGTCCAGAAGCCCTCCCACTCGGCGCGGCCCGGGTCGTTGACGTGCACATGAGTGTCGACCAGACCGGGCAGCAGGACGTCGTCGCCGAGGTCCTCCAGGCGCGCGCCCCCGGGGAGGGGCGCGTCGTACGGCAGTACGGCCGTGATCGTGCCGCCGGCGACCGTGACGGACGCGGCGCGCGTTCCGTCGGGGGTGATGACGCGCGTCGAGCGCAGCACCAGTTCGGCGTCGGGCACCCGGAATCCTCCTGACCTTCCGTCCGGATGGAATTCAACGTTCTGTTGAAGGAGTGTTCACCGGCGCCCGCGGCCCGTCAAGGGCACACTTCCGGTGCGGACCGGATCGACGGCCAGCCTGGACGATTCCAGGAAGCGGAAATATACTTCCATCCAGCAGAACTCGGCTGGGCGCCGACGGGCGGCCGGACGGCCGCCGGGTAGGCTTCTGCCCTTCCTGCCAGGCCTCGAAAGGAACGTGCCGTGCCGACGTCCAGCACCACCGACTCCGCCCGGCCCGCCGGTGGCGTGCAGTCCCTCGAGCGCGCCTTCGATCTGCTCGAACGGATGGCGGACGCGGGCGGCGAGGTCGGCCTGAGCGAGCTGTCCGCGAGCAGCGGGCTGCCCCTGCCGACGATCCACCGCCTGATGCGCACGCTCGTCGCCTGCGGCTACGTACGCCAGCAGCCCAACCGCCGGTACGCGCTCGGCCCGCGCCTGATCCGGCTCGGCGAGTCCGCCTCCCGGCTGCTGGGCACCTGGGCACGGCCGTATCTGGCGCGCCTGGTGGAGGAGACCGGCGAGACGGCCAACATGGCGCTGCTCGACGGGGACGAGATCGTGTACGTGGCGCAGGTGCCGTCGAAGCACTCCATGCGGATGTTCACCGAGGTCGGCCGGCGCGTGCTGCCGCACTCCACGGGTGTGGGCAAGGCCCTGCTGGCCGGATTCCCGCCGGAGGAGGTGCGGGCCCTGCTCGGCCGCACCGGCATGCCCGCCGCGACGGACAAGACCATCACCACGCCGGACGGCTTCCTCGCGGCACTGGAGGACGTGCGCCGCCTGGGCTACGCGATGGACGACAACGAGCAGGAGATCGGCGTCCGCTGTCTCGCCGTCCCGGTGCCGGATTCCCCCACGGCGGCGGCGATCTCGATCTCGGGCCCCGCGGGCCGGGTCACGGAGTCGGCGACGGAGAAGATCGTGCCGGTGCTGCGGCAGATCGCGGTGGAGCTCTCCGAGGCACTCGCCACGCCGGGCACCTGACCCGGAGCCCCGACGGGGCGCGTCAGCCGCGCGGCGACCGCCCGAACAGGTCCACCGCTTCGCGCAGTTCGCGCACCCCCTGCCGCAGCGCGCTCACCGAGCCGATCGCACCCGCGATCAGCAGCAGCGAACGGCGGAGCCGGGGAATGTCCGGGTCGCCCGCGGCGGCCATGCCCGCCAGCTCGGCGAGTTCCTCCTCCGCGACGCCCCGGTCCCGGAACTCTCCGGGGTGGGCGGCGAGTTGACGGCGTAACCGGGACACGGCGGAGTGCAGCTCCGCCACCCTCGGGTCCGCCTGAGTGCCGGGCACACGCCTCTGCTCCACGCTGCGCAACACAGTCCCTCCCCTGGCACGTCGCCGTGCACCCTCCCCTGACCGGCCTCCGCTCCCCCGTCGGCCGGTCGCGCCAGTAAACGCCACCCTTGCCCGCTTGCGCCAGTCCGCTGCGTCATCGACTTGCTCCGCAGCGTGACATCGCGGCCCGGGGCGCCGCGTACCGCGCCGCGCTCCTACCCCGCGGCGAGTGCGGTATGCAGGAGACATGACGACACCTCACACAGGCGGGGGCGGCACCCCCGAGGTCACGGGTCTGCTGCTGGCCGCGGGCGGCGGGCGGCGGCTCGGCGGCAGGCCGAAGGCACTGCTCGGCCACCGGGGCCGGCCGCTGGTGGAGCACGCGGTCGCGGTCCTGCGCGCGGGCGGCTGCACGCGGGTGCACGTGGTGCTCGGCGCGGCGGCGGACGAGGTGCGCGCCCGCGCCGCGCTGCCGGGCTGCGTCCTCGTCGACAACCCCGCGTGGGAGCAGGGCATGGGCACGTCGCTGCGGGCCGGCCTGGGCTCGCTGGCCGGGACGGGCGCGCGGGCCGCGCTGGTCTCGCTGGTCGACCAGCCCGGGATCGGCGCGGAGGCGGTGGCGCGGGTGCTCGGCGCCTACCGCTCCCCCGCCTCGCTCGTCTCGGCCGCGTACGACGGGGTACGCGGCCATCCGGTCCTGTTCGGCTCCGCGCACTGGGCCGGGATCGCCGCGACGGCGACCGGGGATCGGGGGGCACGCGCGTATCTGCGGGAGCACGCGGAGGAACTCGCGCTCGTCGAGTGCGGCGACGTGGCCGAGGCGTACGACATCGACACCGAGGCGGATCTGACGCACCTTGAATGAGCCGGCGACCGGCGAGGGATCCGGCGTCAACAGAACATTGAACTTCCACTATGAGGAAACTACTATCCACCACTCAGGAGCCACCGCCGTACCCGGGTCGACCGGCACCCGGTGCCCCGCACGCCGAAGGAAGTGACACCGATGTCCGCACCAGCCCCGCCGGCCGTCGTCGACGCCGCGCCCCTGCCCCGGCAGGAGGAGGTCCTCACCGAGGCGGCGCTCGCCTTCGTGGCCGAGCTGCACCGGCGGTTCACCCCGCGGCGTGACGAGCTGCTCGCCCGGCGCGCGGAGCGCCGCGCCGAGATCGCCCGCACCTGCACGCTGGACTTCCTCCCGGAGACGGCCGATGTCCGCGCCGACGACTCCTGGAGGGTCGCCCCGGCCCCCGAGGCCCTGAACGACCGCCGCGTCGAGATCACCGGCCCCACCGACCGCAAGATGACCGTCAACGCCCTCAACTCGGGCGCCAGGGTATGGCTCGCGGACTTCGAGGACGCCTCCGCGCCCACCTGGGAGAACGTGGTCGGCGGCCAGCTCAGCCTGATCGACGCCTACACCCGCCGCATCGACTTCACCGATCCGGTCTCCGGCAAGTCGTACGCCCTGCGCCCGGACGCGGAGCTGGCGACGGTCGTCGTGCGCCCGCGCGGCTGGCACCTGGACGAGCGCCACCTCACCGATGCGGACGGCACTCCCGTGCCGGGCGCGCTGGTCGACTTCGGCCTGTACTTCTTCCACAACGCCCAGCGGCTGATCGACGCCGGCAAGGGCCC
Organism: Streptomyces fungicidicus; assembly: GCF_003665435.1. NCBI lineage: Bacteria > Bacillati > Actinomycetota > Actinomycetes > Kitasatosporales > Streptomycetaceae > Streptomyces > Streptomyces fungicidicus. The sequence continues at coordinate 5,924,195 of NZ_CP023407.1, read as the reverse complement.
GTACTTCTACCTCCCCAAGACGGAGTCGCACCTGGAGGCCCGTCTCTGGAACGAGGTGTTCGTCTTCGCGCAGGACCACCTGGGCATCGCCCGGGGCACCGTCCGCGCCACCGTCCTCATCGAGACGATCACCGCGGCGTTCGAGATGGAGGAGATCCTCTACGAACTCCGCGAGCACGCCTCCGGTCTGAACGCCGGCCGCTGGGACTACCTCTTCTCCATCGTCAAGAACTTCCGCGACGGCGGGGCCAGGTTCGTGCTCCCGGACCGCAACGCGGTGACGATGACCGCCCCGTTCATGCGGGCGTACACCGAACTCCTCGTCCGCACCTGCCACAGGCGCGGCGCGCACGCGATCGGCGGCATGGCGGCGTTCATCCCGTCCCGCCGGGACGCGGAGGTCAACAAGGTGGCCTTCGAGAAGGTCCGCGCCGACAAGGACCGCGAGGCCGGGGACGGTTTCGACGGCTCCTGGGTCGCCCACCCCGACCTGGTCCCCCTCGCCATGGAGTCCTTCGACCGGGTGCTCGGCGACAGGCCGCACCAGAAGGACCGCCTGCGCGAGGACGTCGACGTCCGGGCGGAGGACCTCCTCGCCATCGACTCCCTCGACGCGAAGCCGACGTACGCGGGCCTGGTCAACGCCGTTCAGGTGGGCATCCGTTACATCGAGGCCTGGCTGCGCGGCATGGGCGCGGTCGCCATCTTCAACCTGATGGAGGACGCCGCCACCGCCGAGATCTCCCGCTCCCAGATCTGGCAGTGGATCAACGCGGAGGTCGTCCTCGACAACGGCGAGCAGGTCACCGCCGGACTGGCCCGCGAGGTCGCCGCCGGGGAACTCGCGAACCTCCGGGCGGAGCTGGGCGAGGAGGCGTTCGCGGCGGGCAACTGGCAGCAGGCGCACGACCTGCTGCTGAAGGTCGCCCTGGACGAGGACTACGCCGACTTCCTGACCCTGCCGGCCTACGAGCAGCTCAGGGGCTGACCCCTAAGGCTCCGAGCGGCCCAGGTGCACCGACCAGTCCTGGGCCGCCGCCGGTTTGCCGTGCAGGTCGGGGACCCGTTTCAGCCATTCGGGGCGCCCCCGTCGCGTACTCGCCGCCCGCCGGGCGTTCTCCTCGGCGAGCTCGTCCGCGCCGGGGAAGTCCACGGGCAGCCAGGCCGCGGACGACCGCACCCGTGCGTGGAGGAACGTCACGTAGGCCTCGCGGACCTCGTCGGGCGTGGCGAAGCGGGGGTCGCCGGCCAGCCAGTCGTCGGGCACCTCGGCGGTGACGCACCGCAGCAGTTCATCGGTCACCTTCGGGGCGAGTTCGGCGTCGGCCGCGCGCACGTCGGGGCCGTAGTGGCCGAGGGCGTGGTGACGGAAGTCGTACGCCTTGGCCGGGTCGGACCCCTCCCACCGGTGGTGGAAGACGAGCGCGGCCCCGTGGTCGATGAGCCACAGCCGCGGGGGTGCGACGCCCAGGGTCGGCCACACCACCAGGTTGGAGCTGTGGACGGTCCGGTCCACGTTCACCGTGAGGGCGTCGAGCCAGACGATCCGCCCGGCCTCCAGCGGATCGACGGGAAAGGCCTCGGCGACCTCGGGGGTGAAGTCCCGCGCGCCCGGCAGGTAGTCCATGCCGAGGTTGACGCCGGCGCTGGCCGCGTGCAGCTCCCGCACCTCCTGGTGCGGCTCGCTGTCGGCGACCGCCGGGTCGAAGTGCACCAGCGCCAGCTCGGGGAACCGCAGCCCGAGGGCGCGCGCCAGCTCCCCCACGATCACCTCGGCGACCAGCGCCTTGCGCCCCTGCGCGGACCCGGTGAACTTGACGACGTACGTGCCGAGGTCGTCGGTCTCGAAGACGCCGGGCACGGACCCGCCCGACCTCAGGGGCATCACATACCGGACAGCCTTCACTTCGCGCAGCACACCGGCCAGCGTACGTCAGGTCCCCGTACGGGCACCGGCCTTCACGGCCCGGCCAGCGGACTGGCCACCGGGCGGTAGCGGGCGTCCGCGCCGTCCGCCCCGGTCCAGCGCAGCAGGAGGTTGGTCTTGGCCGGGAGGGTGGGGGCGGTGAGGAGGGCGGGGATCTCGGGGAGGTCGTGGCGGGAGAGTTCACGGCGGACCGCCGGCCAGGGGTCGAGGCCGGGATGGTGTGCGGCGAGGGCGGCGGCGATCTCGGTGAGGTGGTTGACGATCAGGCAGTAGACCAGGCGTTCCCAGCCCGCCTCCCGCGTCACCGCGGAAAGGAGTTTCACGCCCTCGGCGTCCCGGTAGAGGGCGCGCACCGGCATCCCGCCGGGGTCCATGGCGACCAGCGTGTTCTGCAGGTGGGCCTCCAGGACGACGCCGTGCTCGGCGAAGGCGGTCAGCGCCGGGGGGACCACCGCCGCCAGGTAGGCGTCCCACCAGGCGGCCGGGGCGGTCGTGGCGGCCAGGGGGCTGCCGTCGAAGCCCTCGGCCAGGGCGGCGGCCAGGAAAGGGGTCGCACCGGGCGGGAGGTGGTCGCGCAGTCCGTCGCGCACCACCACGGCCAGCTGTTCGTAGGCGAAGTCCGCGGTGCGGTGGCCGCGGTCGCTCTGCCAGGCCGCGCCGGTCCCGGCGAGGGCGGCGCCTGCGGCCGTGTCGGTCGTGCGGAGTCTCAGCAGGTCGTGGCGCCACAGCCGGCGGATGTCGTTGGTGATGCGCACATCCAGGCTGAACTTCAGGAACAGATCGCGCGCGGGCGCGTACACGGTGCGGATCGCCGCCGTCGGCCACACCGGGAAGGGGGTCGTGCCCAGCCGGATCAGACGGCCGTCGGCGAAGGCGGGGGCGAGGTCACGGGCCGCGAGGTCCAGTTGCCAGGGGTGGGCGGGGAGCAGCCGGTAGCCGGGCGGGGCGGCGCCCAGGCGGTCGAGGGCCGCGGTGTCGCCCTCGTCGGCGACGGCGTCCTCGCGCAGCCCCAGCAGCGTCAGCGGGAACCGGGCGTGCGCCTCCGGCGCGTAGGGCAGCCAGGCGGCGGCGGGGCCGCCGCCGCGCGCCTTGGGGGCGGGGTGGTGGGTGTGGCCGGTGACGAGGGCCTGTTCGGAGCGGAGATAGGGGTCGTCCGGCGGGGTGGCCCGGGCGCGGGCGGTGAGCAGCGCGGCGACCGCCTCCCGGCTGTCGAGCATCTCGGCGGGCAGTTCGTGGTTGGACCGGCCTGTGTGCCGGCGCAGTTCCTCGGCGACGAGTTTCACCAGCTCCGTGTGGCTCACCCGGTGCCAGCCGCCCGCCGTGCGGACCTCGGGTCCGGCGGGGCGCCGGGTGCCGCTCACGCGCAGCAGGCGGCCGGTGCCGGGCAGGCGGTAGGTGGGGCGGTCCCCGGTCCCCGGCAAGGGCCGGGCCACTTCGCGCAGCAGGCAGTTCAGCAGCGGCACCGACGCGTACGCGTCCGCGCGGCGGGCCGTGTCGTCGTCCGTGGGCGGGGGGATGAGGTCCACGCGATCAGTATGTCTGTCGTCGTCCGGCGGGACGTCCCGTCCGGACGTCCCGCCCCACGCGTACCGAGGAGTCCGCCCGTGCACCGACCCCCCACCGCCGAGGCCGAGATCGCCGACGAGCTGGCCGTGGTGCGGCCCGGCCTCGTGCCGCGGTACGCCGGCGAGCTGCCCGGCGCCCGTGCGGCCGTGCTGACCCGGCTGTGGCGCGGTCTCGCGCACGAACCGCTGCCGTGGGTCGCCCGGCGGGAGGAGGGCCGCGAGGGGCTCACCCTGTGGCTGGCGGACGGCCGGCGGCTGCACGGCCCGCACGCGGACCCGTATGCGACCGCCGCGTACGTCACCGCCGTACGGCTGGACGAGGCGGGGTACGACGATCCGGCGCGGCTGATGACGGATCTCGCCGTACCGCACTCGGCGGTCTTCGCCGCCGAACTCGGGCACGGTGTCGCCTCGTTGGCGCTGTCGCGGGCGGGGCAGCGGGTGCGGCCGGCCAGGTGGCCGGCCCGGGACCGGGAGTGGGAGTGGGAGCAGCGGGTGGTCGACGGGCATCCGTTCCACCCCAACTGCCGTTCCCGGCCGGGCTTCTCGGTGGCCGATCAGCTCGCCTACGGGCCGGAGCACGGGCCCGTGGTGGGGCTGGGGCTGGTGCCCGTGCCGGAGTCGGAGTGCCTGCTGACGGGGGTGTGGCCGGGGTGGCTGCGGGAGCCGGGGCGGGTCCTGGTCCCGGTGCATCCCTGGCAGGCGGCGCAGGTGCTGAAGCGGACGGGTGAGCGGGAGCTCGCGGCGCATCCGCTGATGGCGCTGCGTACCCTCGCGCTGCCGGACGGGCCGCACGTCAAGACGGCGCTGAGCGCGCGGCTGACGTCCTCGGTGCGGGACATCTCGCTCGGCTCGGTGGCCGCGTCGGCGGCGCTGTCGGAGTTCGGGGAGGCGGTGGCGGCGCGGACGGACGGGCTGCTGCACGTCACGCGCACGCTGGGCGCGGTGGCGGCCGGGTCGCCCGATCTCGCGGCGGTGCTGCGGGAGTCCCCGGGCGAGTACGCGGGCCCCGGGGAGCGCGTCGTCCCGGTGGGGGCGCTGGCGACCACGGGGCTGCCCCGCTCCCCCGACTGGCTGAGCGGTTTCGCCCGGCTCGCGCTCACGGTGGGGCTGCGGCTGCTGGAGCTGGGGGTGGCGCTGGAGGCGCACGGCCAGAACCTGCTCGTGGTGCTGTCGCCGGAGGGGGCCCCGGTGCGGCTGGTCTACCGCGACCTTGCCGATCTCCGGGTCGGTCCCGCCCGTCTCGCCCGGCACGGCGTCCGGCTCCCCGCGCAGCTTCCCGCGCGCATGGTCACGGACGACGTACGCGCCCTGCGCCGCAAGCTGTTCGGCTCGCTGGTGGCGGGCGCGCTGGCGGGGACCGCGGGCTCCGGGGCGGCGCTGCGGGCGGCGCTGGAGAGCGCGGTGCCGCATCTGCCGCCCACCCCGGACCTGGCCGCGCTGCTCGGCGAGCCGCTTCCGGCGAAGGCGCTGACGCTGATGCGGCTGTCGCCGCGTACGGCGGGGGACCAGTGGGCGGAACTTCCCAATCCCCTTATGTACGACGGGCGGTGACGCCCCGTTTTGGAGCCCGGTGCCTCTGATCAATAGGATCCGCCGATGATCAGAAGAAAACGGCCGGTGGCAGGCGCCTGTGCCCTGCTCGCCGCCCTGACGGCCGGGCTCGCCTTCCCGGCCGGGGCGGCCGCCGGTGAACCCACGGGCCAGAGCGCGCCGAAGGTGAACCTGCTCCTCGATGTGAGCGGCTCGATGCGCGCCAAGGACATCGACGGCCAGTCCCGGATGGCGGCGGCGAAGCAGGCGTTCAACGAGGTGCTGGACGCCACGCCGGAGGAGGTCGAGCTCGGGATCCGCACCCTGGGCGCGAACTACCCAGGCGACGACCGCAAGGAGGGCTGCAAGGACACCGCGCAGCTCTACCCGGTCGGCCCGCTGAACCGCACCGAGGCCAAGACGGCGGTGGCCACGCTCGCCCCGACGGGCTGGACCCCGATCGGCCCCGCCCTGCTGAAGGCGGCCGACGATCTCGACGGCGGCGACGGCTCCAAGCGGATCGTGCTGATCAGCGACGGCGAGGACACCTGCGCCCCGCTCGACCCCTGCGAGGTGGCCCGGGAGATCGCGGCCAGGGGCATCGGCCTGACCATCGACACCCTGGGCCTGGTGCCGAACGCCAAGCTGAGCCGGCAGCTCAGCTGCATCGCCGAGGCGACCGGCGGGACGTACACCTCCGTCGAGCACCAGGACGAGCTGACCGACCGGGTGAACGAGCTGGTGGACCGCGCGGCCGAGCCCGTGGTGACACCGGTCGCCACGGAGGGCGCCGGCTCCTGCGCCAAGGCCCCGGTGCTCGAGTCGGGTCTCTTCACCGACCGCGAGGAGTTCGGGCAGCAGCGCTGGTACCGCGTCGAGCTGCTGGCCGGACAGGAACTGCGCGCCTCGGTCAGTGTGGCGGCGGACCGGGCGGTGCGTCCGGACTACGGCGTGCTGCTGCGGGCCGTCACGGTGCACGGCCGGGAGATCGTGCGCGGCGAGGCCACCGGCAACGGCCGTACGGACGTGCTGTCCACCGGGCTGCGGTACCCCAAGCCCGAGCGGGACGACGACGACGGCGCCAAACCCGCGGCCGAGGTCGTGTGCCTGGCGGTGACCAACTCCTTCTCGGCAGACGCCGGGGTGAAGACCACCCCCGGTCTTCCGCTGGAGCTGACGGTCGACGTCGTGGACGGTCCCGGCGGGTCGAGCGACGTGGCCTCCTTCGGCCTGGGCCGGGGCTGGTGGCTGCTCGGCGCGCTGATCCTCACCGGCTTCGTCGCCGGTCTGCTCTGGGGCTGGCTGTCACGCTGGCGGTTCGCTGTCTGGAGGACCAACTGATGCGTGCCATACGTGTACTGGGCGCCGCCCTGCTCGCCCTCGGGCTGGCCGCCGCACCGGCCGCGGCCGACTCCTCGCCCTCCCCGGAGGCGTCCGCCGACGACGGGGCGCCCACCCGCGCGGGCACCTCGTTCCGTACGGCGACGGAGGTCGAGCAGGGGCAGACCGCCACCGCGCGCGCCTCCACGGGCGACTACCTGTACTGGTCGTTCCCGGCGGACGCCGGGCAGCGCCCCACCGTCGAGGCGACGGTGAAGCTGCCGGACAGCCACGCGGCGGAGACCTGGCAGATCGACGTGTACGACGGTCTGCGCCGCCGTCAGGCCTGCCAGTACGGCGCGGCGACCCGCACCGCGGCGGCGGACGCGCCCTCGGTGGAGCTGACGTGCGTGCTGCGCACGGTCCGCGCCTGGTCGGAGCCGTGGGCCAACGACCCGCTGCCCGGCACGTACTACGTCCGGCTCACCGCGCTGCGCCTGTCGACGGCCGACCTCGGTCAGGCGGTCGACGCCGAACTGCGGGTCGACTCCGCGGACATGGGCGGCGCGGCGGCGGTCGACGGCACTCTGTCCGAACCGCTGGTGCCGGGCATCGCGGTACGCGCCGAGGCGGACGAGGCGAAGGACGACGACTCGCCCACCGCCGTCCTGGCCGATCTGGAGCCGGAGGACGGCTGGACCTCGGGCTGGTGGTCCGACCGCTGGATCTGGACCGCCGTGGGCGGCGCGCTGGCCGCCCTGGCGGGTGTCGCCGGCTACCGCCTGACCCGTGGCTCCGGACGCCCGCCCGGGGTGCCGCCGCACGCGTGACACCCTCCCGGAAGGCCCGCCCCGTGCGGGCCTTCCGGCTTTTCCCTCACGCCTCCCCGCAGGGCCTTCCGGCTTTCCCTTCACGCCTCCCGCAGGGCCTTGGCGAGCGCGCCGTCGCCCGTCACCCCGACCCGTCCCGCGCGCACCGCGCCGGCCAGGGACAGTTCGCCGCGGCTGATCGCCGTACAGGTACCGGTGTCCAGGGACAGCCGGGCGTCGGGTTCCTCCGGGGCGGGGCCGTCGCCGTGGACGGCGCCGCCGTCCGCCCCGGCGCGCAGGTGGAACAGGCCCTCCTCAAGGCGGACTTCCACGAGCCCCGTCTCCCCCCCCAGGGCCCGCAGCAGGGGCAGCGCGAACCAGTGGGCGCGCACCGCGTCCGTGGGGCGCCGCTCCCCCAGTTCCGCCTCGCCCCAGGCGCCGAGGGCCTGCAGGACAGGGAGCAACTCCTCGCCTCGCGCGGTGAGTTCGTAGACGTATGCCGCGCCGGGCGGGGGCAGCCTGCGCCGGGTGGTGAGGCCGTCGCGCTCCATGTCCTTCAGCCGGGAGGCCAGTACGTCCGTGCTGACACCGGGCAGGTCCGCGTGCAGGTCGGTGTAGCGGCGCGGTCCCGCGAGGAGTTCCCGGACGATCAGCAGGGTCCAGCGGTCGCCGACCGCGTCGAGCGCGCGGGCGGCGGAACAGTACTGGTCGTAGCTTCGGCGAGGTGACATGCGACGCAGTCTAGACATGTTGTTGGACTTTCCAAGCGTTCACTTGGTAAAACCAAGCAACACCACGTGAGGGGAAGCGGCGCATGGAGTTCCGGCAGTCGAGCAAGCTCAGCGAGGTCTGTTACGAGATCCGCGGTCCGGTCATCGAGCACGCCAACGCGCTGGAGGAGGCGGGGCACAGCGTGCTGCGCCTGAACACCGGCAACCCGGCCCTTTTCGGGTTCGAGGCGCCGGAGGAGATCCTCCAGGACATGATCCGGATGCTCCCCCGGGCACACGGCTACACCGACTCACGGGGCATCCTCTCCGCCCGCCGCGCGGTGGCCCAGCGTTACCAGACCCTGGGCCTGGAGGTCGACGTCGACGACGTCTTCCTCGGCAACGGCGTCTCCGAGCTGATCTCGATGGCCGTACAGGCCCTGCTGGAGGACGGCGACGAAGTCCTGATCCCGGCACCGGACTTCCCCCTCTGGACCGCGGTGACGAACCTCGCGGGCGGCAAGGCGGTCCACTACCTGTGCGACGAGCAGGCGGAGTGGTACCCGGACCTGGCCGACATGGAGTCGAAGATCACCGACCGCACCAAGGCGGTCGTCATCATCAATCCCAACAACCCCACCGGCGCGGTGTACCCGAAGGAGATCGTCGAGGGCATCCTCGACCTGGCCCGCCGCCACGGCCTGATGGTGCTCGCCGACGAGATCTACGACCAGATCCTCTACGACGACGCCGTGCACCACTCGGCCGCCGCGCTCGCCCCCGACCTGGTCGTCCTCACCTTCTGCGGCCTGTCCAAGACCTACCGCGTGGCGGGCTTCCGCTCCGGCTGGCTGGTGGTCACCGGCCCCAAGCAGCACGCGAAGGACTACCTGGAGGGCCTGACCATGCTGGCCTCCATGCGGCTGTGCGCCAACGCGCCCGCCCAGTACGCCATCCAGGCCGCGCTCGGCGGCCGCCAGTCCATCCACGAGCTCACCGCACCGGGCGGACGGCTGCGCGAACAGCGGGACGTGGCCTGGGAGAAGCTGAACGAGATTCCCGGCGTGAGCTGCGTGAAGCCGAAGGGCGCGCTGTACGCGTTCCCGCGCATCGACCCGGCCGTGCACAGGATCCACGACGACGAGAAGTTCGTCCTCGACCTGCTGCTGCGGGAGAAGATCCAGGTCGTCCAGGGCACCGGCTTCAACTGGCCCTCCCCCGACCACTTCCGCATCCTCACCCTCCCCCACGCGGAGGACCTGGAGGCGGCGATCGGCCGGATCGGGCGGTTCCTGAGCGGATACCGGCAGTAGGGCCCGGAACCACCGGGGTACGGGCCGCGTCGATCAAGGTATGAGGGACGAGAGACTTGGCTGCGCGGGCATCCTCCTGGCGGCCGTCGGCGCCGTGGCCGCGGTGCTCGCCTGGGCGCCGAGGGCCCGCGTCAGCGTCCACGGCGGATTCGAGGGCATGCACCGGGACCTGAGCGTCCTCTACGTCGACCTGCCCCTCATCGCCGCGGGCGGCGCGCTCGTCCCGCTCACCGCCTGGCTGCTCACCCTGCGCGTGCTGCGCCGCCCGTGGCTCGCGGCCGCGATCGCGGCGGGCGCGCTCGCACTCGGGGTCTGGGGCCTGCTGAGCTGGTGGACGCCCTATGAACGGCCCGAGTTCACGGGTTAGGTCCCGCACCCTTGCCGATGCCGCAAGCCTGTTGCAGCACTGTCAACGCCGCGGAGGAGGCGGATGCGGGCTCCGTGGTGAAGGCGACGAGGGACTGGTGCGGTTCCCGCGGGACGTGGAACGTCTGTTGCGTGACGGTCAGGTCCCCGACTACCGGATGGGCCAGGTCGTAGACGTCGCGGCCACAGGGCTCGACGGTGTGTTCGGCCCACAGCGCGGCGAACTCCGGACTCTGGATCGCCAGCTCGCCGACCAGCGCGGCGAGACAGGCGTCCTCGGGGTTACGGGCCGTCAGGACGCGCAAGTTGCCGACCACGGCGCGGGCCTTGGCGGACCAGTCGCCGTAGAGGGCGCGGGTGTGCGCGTCCAGGAAGACCAGCCGGGACAGGTTGGGCCGGGTGACCGGGTCGTCGGGCGCGGCGAGGGGCACGTGTCCGGCGAGCAGGGCGTGCCCGGCTCTGTTCCAGGCCAGCACGTCGTTGCGGCGGCCAGCGACGAGTGCGGGCACGTGCCCCATGGCGGCCAGCAGCGTCCGCAGATCGGCGGAGGCGTGCTCCTCGGGAGGTGCCGCCGGCCCGGTCCGGTGCCTCGTCGTCGTCGACAGGACGTGCAGGTGCTCCCGCTCGGCCGTGGTCAGGTGCAGGGCGGTCGCGATCGCGTCGAGGACCTCGGCCGAGGCGTTGAGCGACTGGCCCTGTTCGAGCCGGGTGTAGTAGCCGGCGCTGACCCCCGCGAGCATCGCGAGTTCCTCCCGGCGCAGTCCGGGCACCCGGCGCCGGTCCCCGTACCGGGGCAGGCCGACGTCGTCCGGGCCCAGTCGTGCCCGCCGCGCCATCAGGAACTCACCGAGCGGTGATCTGCGGTCCATGGCGGCAAGTATGCGCGGCGGCCGTGTCCGTCGCCTGCACCTGTCAGGGGTAGGCAGGAGCGGGTCTGGTCACCTGGGCCCGGGGCCTTCAGAGTCGATCGCACGGATCACGGCGAAAGCCGCTCCGCGTCCCCTGCTCACCCGCCGTCCACGGCACCGCCGTACGCATCGCGGCCCGGCCCTGGACACCGCAGACGAACGAGGTAGACACATGCCCACTACCCCGCCCGCGCCGTCTTCGCCCGTGGAGGCGACCGTCTCCACGGCATCCCGGGTCACCACGATGGAACTGGGGGACGTCGAGATCACCCGCGTCATCGAGTTCTCGGACATCTCACCGATGACGACCGATGTGTTCTTCCCCGGCAGCAAGCCGGAGGAATGGCAGCGCCACGCCGCGCTGCTGGACCCGGACCACTGGGACGCCCGCACCGACCTGACGCGCGTCGCCACCCAGTCCTGGGCGCTGCGCAGCGAAGGCAGGGTCATCCTGATCGACACCGGTGCGGGCAACGGCAAGTACCGTCCGCTGCAGCCGATCTGGTCGTACCTGAACACGGACTACCTGGAGAACCTCGCCGCCGCCGGCATCGAGCCGGAGGATGTCGACCTTGTCGTCAACACCCATCTGCACGACGACCACGTCGGCTGGAACACCCGGCTCGACGGACGCGACTGGGTGCCCACCTTCCCGAACGCGACGTACCTGATGCCGCAGTCCGACGTCACGTACTGGCATCCCGACAACCTGCACCGCACCAAGTTCGGCCGGGGGAACCAGAACGTCTACGAGGACAGCATCCAGCCGGTGATCGACGCGGGGCTCGTCAAAACCTGGGACGACTCCTACGTCATCGACGCCGGCCTCCGGCTCGAACCGGCCCCGGGGCACACTCCGGGATCCTCGGTCATCCACCTCGACTCCAAGGGCGACCGCGCGGTATTCGCCGGAGACCTGATGCACGGCGCGATCCAGGTCCACGAGCCCCACCTCAACAGCTGCTTCGAGGAGGACGAGGACGCCGCCCGCGCCAGCCGGGCACGCATGTACGCCTACGCGGCCGACCACAACGCCCTCGTGCTGCCCGCTCATCTGCCCGGCCACGGGGCTTTCGAGATCCGGCGTGAGGGCGCCGGATTCGAGATCTCCGGCTGGGCGCCGTTCTCCCGCACCTGACGACCCGCCCGGAGGAGCCCCTCGTCCGGCACGGCTCCCAGCGTCTCCTCCCACGGACTCATCCGGCACAACCGAGCAGCCGAGCAGCGGAGTTCACGGGTTAGCATCCGGTAGTGGTGGAGCGTCATGGGGGGCGGACATGGGCGGCAAGGCGCTCGTGGCGGCGGTCGGGGGCGGGGCCGCGGAGGCCGTCACCCGGCTGCTGGAGGCGGGAGCGGATCCGGACACACTCGCGGACGACGGGCTGCCGGTGCTGTGCCGGGCGGTCGCCACGTACGACGTCGCCGTGGCGGACGCTCTGGTGGAGGGCGGCGCGGATCCGGACCGGAGCCTGCCGGACGGGACCACGCCGCTGGTGCGGGCGATCGACGGTGGCTCCCCCTCGGTGGTGACGGCCCTTCTTGGCCGGGAGCCCCGGCTGCGGCTGCCGGAGGCCGAGAGGGAGCAGCTGCTCGCCAGGGCCCGGCGCTGGTACGAACGGGGCGCGGAGGTCGAACTGCGGGACAGGACGGGCACGTCCGAGCCCGCGCACCGGGTCCGGGTCATGGACGACGAGTACTGCCACGTCACGCAGTTGACGCTCGACGGTTCGACGGTCCGCGCCGGGCACGGCGCGATCCTCACGGACCTCGAATGGGCCTTCCGCGTCCTCCCGCCCGTCGACGAGCTGGCTTCCCGTGCTCTGGCCCAGGGCGATCCGGACCATGTCGACTGGTCGTCCGTGCGGTGGGTCCTGAGCCGACGCCGCAGTAAGGAGACGTGGTCCGCCGTGGCGGCGTACCGCCACGCCCCCGCCCCCCTGTCACGCCTCTTCGCCCTCGATGTCCTCTGGACTTTCATGTGGCCCGAGGCGAGCTGGCGCAACTCCTACGAGAGGGAGACGGAGGACCTGCTCGTCTCCTGGGCCACGGACGGGGAGGAGGCCCCCGAGGTCCTCGCCGAGTTGCTGCGGCTCCTGGGCGATACGGAGCGCCCGGAATCGACCGCGATCGGGCTGCGGTACGCCCGGCACCGGGACCCGCGCGTCCGGGCCAAGGTCCCGGACCTCTTGGTCGTCTGGGGAAACCCTTCCCCCCTCCCGGGCGCGGAAGCCCGAACCACGCTGCTCGAACTCGCCACCGACGAGGACGGGAACGTGCGCGCGGCAGCCGGAGGGGCACTGTGCAGCACGTGCGACGGCAGCCCCGAAGTCACCAACGCCGTCGTCGCGCTGCTCCGCGATCCGGTGGCGCGGGTACGGGCATGGATGTCCGAGACCGTCACACGCTGTGCGGACCGTTCGGCGGACGTCGCCGACGCCCTGTACGCCCTGCTCGACGAGGAGGACTTCCCGGTCCGGCTCAACGCGGCCTACGCCCTCCTGCGCCGGGAGGACCCACGCACCGCGGAGGCCGTCGAACGCCTGGGTTCGCTCTCCCGCCCCGGCTACGAGGAGGACCACCGCCTCTCCGCGATCTGGAGCTGGGAGTGGAACCGCAAGAACTCCTGATCCCACCGCTCAACACAGGGCGACCTCGCACCACACCGTCTTGGTGTACGGGTCGCCGGCGGGCGTCCCCCAGTGGGAGGCCAGCGCCTCGACGAGGAGGGTCGCAGCGTGCGGTCGGGGCGATATCTACGTTCATGGGCCGGTCGGCCTTACTCCGCGCAGTGATGATTCCGGTATGCAGGGTGACCGTGCGGATGCTGTCCGGGTCTGTCCGGGTCGCGACGCGTGACGCCTCGTACAGGCGGCGAGTTGGGCACGGGTGGCACATGGAGGTGTGAGGGCATGAGCGTGGAACCTTACGGCGCGGACGAGGAGTCGGCGGCCGTTCTGCGGACCGTCGGCAGGGTCATCAAGATGTGCCGGGAGCGGGAGGGCATGACCCAGGCCGGTCTCGCCACGGCCATCAGGTACAGCGAGGAGCAGGTGTCGTCCGTCGAGCGCGGGCGCAGGGCTCCGGCGGAGGAGTTCCTGGAGGCGGCGGACCGGGTGCTCGAAGCGAGCGGGCTGATCTCGGGGCTGAAGCACGATGTGGCGAAGGCCCGGTTCCCCAAGAAGGTGCGGGACCACGCGAAACTGGAGTCAGAGGCGGTCGAGCTGTGCGCTTACGCCAACTCGGTCGTGCACGGCCTGCTCCAGACCGAGGAGTACGCGAGAAATCTCTACGTCATGAGGCGACCCCCGTTCTCCGAGGAACAGGTGGACGAGCTCGTCGAGGGGCGCCTGGCACGCCAGAAGATCTTCGATCAGCAGCCCGCGCCGGTCTTCAACTTCGTCCAGGAAGAGGTGACGTTGCGCCGTCCGCTCGGGGGCAGAATGGTGATGCGCAAGCAGCTCGCACACCTGTTGGAGATCGGTCACCGGCGGAACGTGGAGATCCAGGTGATGCCCACCGACCGCGAGGACCACGCCGGTATCGACGGGTCGTTCCAACTCCTGCGGCTCAAGGAGGGGGTTACGGTGGCTCACAACGAAGTGCAGCTCACGAGTCGGCTGATCTCGCACGTCAAGGAGATCCAGATCTGCGAGGTCCGCTACGGCGCCATCCGAGCCCAGGCTCTCACCCCTCGTGAGTCGCTCGCCTTCATCGAGAAAGTGTTGGGAGAGACATGATGACCAACCCCTCCACGGAGCACGGTCGCCCACTGGAGTGGTTCAAGAGCAGCTACAGCACCGCTGACGGCCCCGAGTGCGTCGAGGTCGCCCTCACCCCCGGAACCATCCACGTCCGCGACTCGAAGCACATACGAGGCCCCCGCCTGACCTTCGCCCCCCACCAGTGGGCCGCCTTCCTCCCGTACGCCTCCGGACGACGATGACCCGACCGCTCACCGCCGCGCAGCGCCGTCCCGTCGACGCCGCCGATCCCGACACGGGGCGGCTGAGGGGTACGCCGGCACAGCTCGCCGCTCTGGTGAAGCGCGGGCTCGCCTTCCGGCACCCGAGGCCGCCGCACGACCACTTCCTGACCCCGGCGGGACACCGGGCGTGCGAGACGGAGGCAAACGCGGCGGCGCCCGAACTGGTGACGGCACCCGCCGCGACCGGGGTGTTCGCCGCGCGTGTCGGCGGCGAGCACCCCGCGCCGGAGTCGGGCCCCGCCCGGTTCCGGGAGGTGCGCGGCGCCTGGCAGGGGATGCTGGAGCTGCGCCGGATGACCAACCCCGACGGGGCGACGGACCGGCCCTGCGGCTGGGAACGCGCGCATCTGGTGCAGGCCGCCGGCGCTCGCCCTGGAGGCCGCCGGACCGCCCGGAGGCGTCCACCCCGGCTGCCATGGGGCGCTTTAATGCCCAGGTGGTGAACTGGACGCAGATGCACGACTGCTACGGGGATGTCGATCGCGTCCCCGCGCTTCTGGAACGAGTGGAGCTCGAGGACAACGCCGCAGCATGGGAGGAACTGGGATACCGGCTGGTCCTCGAACACGACCTCGTCTTCCCCGCCGGCTTTGCCGCCCTGCCGCGCCTGGTGCGTCTCGCCGCGAGGAGCGCACGGGCGCGTGGACTGGCCGGAGCGGTCCTGCGACGCGCGGCAGGACACCACGGCTGCGACGATCTGCTAGCGGACTGCGCCGACACGATCTCGGAGTTCCGCAAGCTGTTGGACCGGCACCTGCAATCGCGGCCGGTCGACTACCTCGCGACCTTCCTCGATTCGCTCGCGGCCAAGGAGGAGTACCACTGGAGTGCCGTCCTGGGGGACTTCGCGGACGACTTCTACCACCTGGCCTGCCCCCACTGCGCCGTGGAAGTGACGATCGCCATCGGGGACCACGGGCGCTATTCAGCGATCCGGGACTGGCACCTGGGCGACGTGGACCGTCGCTGCCTGCGGCCGGCGTCCTCCGAGGAACTCCCCGACATCGGCCGGTGGATGCACGAGACCGCCGTCCGTGACGGGCACGAGACCCTCGCCGACGGAATCGCCCACCTCTTCGGCAAGGCCGAATGCCCACACTGCGCCAGCGTGTTCAACATCGCGGACGAATACACATCCGCCAACTGCCCCGTCCTGCGGTAGGCCAGGGCACCCGACGCGACAGCCGGGCCACCGGCCTGCCCACCATCAGCTCCAGAAAGCGAAAGGGTCCACCGACCCCATCGGCGGGCCCTCACGAAAGATCGAGGCTAAAACGGCGGCTCGTCAACTGATCCCCGTTTGCCGTGCGAATTGTAATCCTTCCCGCGCCCGTCGGAGGGGAGTGGATCGGTAAGGGGTTCCATCAACATGCGCCCTTGCTCCCAAGACGCCAACGCCTCGGAGGCCAAACTTCTATGCCGTTCGCTGGAGCTTTGCGCTAGAACGTTCTCCAGCAAAGAAGTCAACCTCCTGCGGTGCATCGCCAATGCCGGGGACTCCAGAAATCGAACGGCCGCGACAAGAGCCGCCTCAACCACTCTCGGATCAGAGTCATCAAAGTAGGAGGCGACGCCCGGATAAGCTTCCGGGTAGATACTCCTGATGTTCAAGAAATCGGGAAATGGCTCGGTCGGCGAATACGCCCCCAACTCTCGAATGCGCTGCTCCTGCTCAATACTGACATCGAAGGCCACGTCGGCCAGCCATGAAAGGAGCTTGCTTCGGAGTGGGAATTTCCCCCCATCCCATGAAGGAGTGAGAGCGGCTCGACTTTCGCGGTCGCCCAGAAGTGCGGCGACATACCTGAAAGCCGGCGCGGTCGCAGAGTAGACGACTCCGTCGTTGAGAAGAGCGTCATACAGGTGGTTAAGTGAACTCGTCACTTTGGAAAAGTCACCCGACGCCAAGTCGTGCAGCTTGGTCGGAGTAACCGGGAAGGCCGACCCGTCGGCATTCTCGAGTTCAGCCCAGTCGGTGAGATCGATGATCGCGCATGGATTCAACTTATCGCCGCTCATATCCATAAGGCCAGCATAGTGGCCTTTAGGAAAGCAGCCAAGGCGCGGCAACTGGGCCACGCCTTGGCGAATGCATCAGAAGGGTACCTCACTGAAAACTTGCCCGCGCTGAGATCAAACCGCCAGCAATGAGCTCCCCGGCAACATTCCTGCCACGTTTGGCGCGCAGAAACCGCATGGCCCGCCAGGCTTTGAAACCATCAGCCGGCCAGTCAAACCCCCGGATCCCGACTGTTTGGCCAGAATCCTCATGATAGTGGCCGCCTGAACCTCGACATGCGAGCCAAAGAACTTACCGCCGCCAGGGCTCGCCGCAGCAGGAATCTCGCCCATGTTGGCTCTGATCAACGGATGGAGCCGATCGGAAGCCAGGTCAAACTCTCCGTGCCCCTGAACCCAGAAGTACCCGCCGGTATCAACGTCCGGCCTGCTGGAATAAATGCAGCATTCTCCGATGCTCTGGCATGCGCCCGTTCATCCGCAGTGGAGCAGTTGTGAACGAGTTGTGCATGGTGAGGCTGCGCTGCGACGGCCGGCTGGGGGCAAGATGGTCCTGCGGCGCCAGCTCGAACGGCTGTTGGAGGTCGGCCAGATGCGGAACGTCGACATCCAGGTACTGAGCTCTTTCCAACCTGTCCGGCTGGAGGGGCAGTTGGGGTGACAGACAGGTGAAGCCCCTGGTAGATGGGTTTTCGACCAAGAAATCCGGCTCCACCAGAGGCTTCGTGTGCTTGTCTACCCGTCGGGCGTCGACGTGTCCAGTTCTGCCCTGCGCTTCCTGTCCGCCAAACTCCGCCGGCGCCGCCAGGAGCTCGGTACCCGATGGCGGCGCCTGAGTGCCGGCCGTCAGGCCCTGCTCACCCTCGCCCACCTCCGCAACGGCCACCCGTATGCCCAGCTCGCGGCCGGGTTCGGCATCGGGACCACGACCGCGTACCGGTACATCACCGAGGCCGTCGAGATCCTGGCCGCTCTCGCGCCGACTCTTGCGGAGGCAGTCCGGACGGCGTCGTCGAAGGCGTTCGTGCTGCTGGACGGGACCCTGCTGCCGATCGACCGGATCGCCGCGGACCGGCCCTACTACTCGGGGAAGCACAAGAGGCACGGGATGAACGTGCAGGTCCTCGCCGATCCTAGCCCTTGTCGGCCCAGCATGCGATGCCAGCCTCGGCGAGGGCGTCGACGATGCCATGGTTCGCGAGCCGCGCGAACGTCGTGGACAGCTCCGGGCAAGACCGGTGAGGCCCACAGCAGCCGGCCGAAGCCGGGGTGCCGGCGGTACGGTCCGCACCCCGTGCTGGGGGCGGTGGGAGACCCTGTCCACCGGTCAGCAGGCGGTGAACCGGTCCCACGCGAAGATCCGCGCACTCGTCGAGCAGGCCATGGCCACCCTCAAGTCCTGGCGTCTCCTTCGCAAGATCCGATGCTCGACCACCCGGATCACCAGCCTCATCCAAGCCGTCCTCACCCTGCATTTGGCCAGCTCAGGCCGATGATGGAAAAGCCTCACTGCCGCTGGATTCCGAGGACAACAGCGGGCTCGATGGCCCTTTCCACCTGCTGCGGCTCAAGGACGGCGCCACTGTGGGGCACAGCGACATCCAGCTCGTCAGCCGATTGACCTCGGACCGCAGGGAGATCCAGATCCTCGAACTGCGCTATGGGATCATCCGGGCCCAGGCCCTCACGCCTCGAAAGTCACTGGCCTACATCGAGAAACTGCTGGGAGAGACATGAGTCTGACGCCCTTGAACGGTGACAGCACCGAGTTGGTATGGCACAAGAGCAGCTACAGCACGAACGACGGCCCCGAGTGCGTCGAGGTCGCCCTCACCCCCGGAACCATCCACGTCCGCGACTCGAAGCACATACGGGGCCCCCGCCTGACCTTCGCCCCCCACCAGTGGACCGCCTTCCTCCCGTACGCCTCCGGACGACGATGACCCGACCGCTCACCGCCGCGCAGCGCCGCATCGTCGACGCCGCCGATCCCGGCACCGGGCGGCTGCGGGGTACGCCGGCACAGCTCGCCGCGCTGGTGAAGCGCGGGCTCGCCTTCCGGCACCCCAGGCCGCCGCACGACCACTTCCTGACCCCGGCGGGACACCGGGCGCGTGAGGCGGAGGCGGAGGCGGCGCCCGAGCCGGTGACGGCACCCGCCGCGACCAGCGTGTTCGCCGCGCGCGTCGGCGGCGAACACCCCGCGCCGGAGTCGGGCCCCGCCCGGCTCCGAGAGGTGCGCGGCGCCTGGCAGGGCATGCTGGAGCTGCGCCGGATGACCAATCCCGACGGGGCGACGGACCGGCCCTGCGGCTGGGAGCGTTCGCATCTGGTGCAGGCCGCCGCGCTCGCCCTGGAGGCCGCCGGACACCGCCCGGCCACCGACGGTGAGGGCGGTTACCGCGTGCGGGAGACCCCGCAGCCGGAGGCGGTCGCCGTGTACGCACCGGACGGCGAGTCGCTGCGGGCCTGTGCGGCCACCCTGGAGGGGGCCGGCTGGCAGGTCGGCGCGTACACGGAGCCGAGGACGCGGGCGCGCTATCTGCTGGCCTCGCCGCGCCGGGTGTGAGGCGCGTGCCAAGATCGGTGGACGATGCACCGAACCGAGCAGGCGTGAAGGGGACAGACGCAGTGAGCGAGCCGTTTTCCGTCCGTGTGACCGTGCGCGGATACGAGACCGACGTACAGGGCCACCTCAACCAGGCCGTGTACCTCAACTACGCGGAGCACGCGCGCTGGTCGCTGCTCCAGGAGGCGGGGATCACCCAGTCCGGGCTCATCTCCCAGGGCGTGGGACCGGTCGCGCTGGAGACCACCATCCGCTACAAGCGGGAACTGCTCGCCGGTGACGAGGCCGATGTGAGCTGCGTCTTCGCCTGGAGCGGCGGCAAGGTCTTCACCATCGAGCAGACGATCACCAGGGCCGACGGCACCGTCGCCGCCGAGATCACCGCGGTCGGCGGGCTGCTGGACCTGACGAAGCGCAAGCTGGTGCCGGACCCGCAGGACATTTTCCGCGAACTGGCGGTCAAGCCGGACCTGTTCGGGCTCTAGCCCAGCTTTCAGCGTTGAAAGTTTTCGCCGCCGGGAGCCAAGTGTCCAGGCCATCCGCTCCGGCAGAGGACCAGACCACAGAGAGAACCGACGGCTCTTTACACGCGTAGATTCCCCGTGAGTAACTAATGACGCGCGCACGTCAAAAGCACGGAACTGCCAGGTGGCAGCGGCCGACGTCACCTCCTTCGCTCATCCCCACGTGTGTCCAGGAGGCAGCCCCATGTTCTCTCTCCCCCGTACCCTGGCCGGTCCCCGCAGACGGATGGCCACGGCGCTCGGCGTCCTCGGCGCCGCCCTCGCGCTGACGGCCACCACCGCGGGCGGCGCGAACGCCGCTCCCGGGCCCGACCGGGACCGGGTCCACGTCCAGCCCGGCGAGGCCTACATGGGCGTGGGCGCCCGCGTCCACGGGAGCGCCCCGGCCCAGGCGCCGTCGCTGGGGGCCCTGGCCCCGACCGGCGGCGTCCAGGGCATCGACGTCTCGCACTGGCAGGGCGCCATCAACTGGGGCTCGGTGCGCAACTCGGGCATCCAGTTCGCCTGGATCAAGGCGACCGAGGGCAACAGCTACAAGGACGACCGGTTCAACAGCAACTACCCCGCCGCGTACAACGCGGGGGTGATCCGCGGCGCGTACCACTTCGCGCGCCCCAACGTCTCCAGCGGCGCCACCCAGGCGAACTACTTCGTCAACAACGGCGGCGGCTGGTCCCGCGACAACCTCACCCTGCCCGGCGTCCTGGACATCGAGCACAACCCGTACGGCGCAATGTGCTACGGCCTGTCCACCACCCAGATGCGCACCTGGATCACCGACTTCTACAACACCTACAAGTCGCGCACCGGCCGGGACACGGTGATCTACACGACCGCGGGCTGGTGGAACACCTGCACCGGCAACTGGACCGGCATGTACAGCAAGAGCCCGCTGTGGGTGGCGCACTGGACCTCCGCCGCGTCGCCGACCATCCCGAGCGGTTTCCCCACCTGGACCGTGTGGCAGTACACCAGCACCGGTTCGGTCAGCGGTGTCGCCGGCAACGTGGACCGCAACCAGTTCAACGGCTCCCGCGACCGGCTGCTGGCGCTCGCCAACAACACGTGACGGCGTAGGCACGTACGCGATCACGCGGTGGAGCCGGCGGCCGACCCGCCGGCTCCACCGCCTCCCCCCACCCCCTCCGTCCCCGAGGAGTGATCGTGCATCCCGAGAACACCCTGCGGCGCCGCCTGCTGCTCGCCGGCGCGGCCGGACTGGCCGCCGCCACCGCCCTGCCGGGCAGCGCCCGCGCGAGCGGCGCCGGCGCCGACGCCGTCGAGCCGGACATCGACTCCACCTCGGCCTGGGGCGCCCGCTCCCCCCAGGGGACCATCAGCCTCCTCCAGTACCGGCCGAGCAGGATCATCGTCCACCACACGGTGAGCACCAACTCCACCGACTACTCCCGCGCCCAGGCCCACGCGCACGCCCACTGGGTGCAGGACCTGCACCTGGACAAGAACGGCTGGGTCGACACCGGCTACCACTTCCTGGTCAGCCGGGGCGGCTGGATCACCGAGGGGCGGCACGGCAGCCTGCAGGCGCTCACCGGAGGCCGGAACTTCGTGCTGGGCTCCCACACCTCCGGGCAGAACACCCAGGCCGTCGGCATCGCCTGCGAGGGCGCGTACCACGCGGGCGCGCGGCCGCCGGACGCCCAGTGGGACGTCCTGGTGACCCTGTGCGCCTACACCTGCGTGCGGTACGGCATCCCCTCAGCGCAGATCTACGGCCACAAGGACTACGGCGAGACCCTCTGTCCGGGCGTGTACCACGACATGCTGCCCCGGCTGCGGGAGGAAGTGGCGGCCGCCCGCTCGGCCTGACCGGCGGTCACCGGCCGGGAGCCGTCCCTCCCGGCCGGTGGCGTCCGGGGACTCAGTCCCGCCCGGCGATCCGGGCCAGCCGCCGGGCCTCCGCGCGGGTCGAGCGGGCGATGGCGTCCTCGTCGGCGGTGAGCAGCCGGCCGTCCTCCACGATCTGCCGGCCGTTCACGAAGGACGCGGTGACCGGGGCCGCCGCGCCGAGGACCAGCGCGGCCACCGGGTCGGCGATGGAGGCGTGGGCGAGGGTGTCCATCCGCCAGAGCACCAGGTCGGCGAGCTTGCCCGGTTCCAGGGAGCCGATCTCGTCCGCCCGGCCCAGCACCCGCGCTCCGCCGTACGTGCCGAGCCGCAGCGCCTGCCGGGTGTTCAGGGCGGCCTCCCGGTGCGCGCCGAGGCGGTTGACCAGCAGGGCGTTGCGCAGTTCGGTGTGCAGTTCGCCGGACTCGTTGGACGCCGTGCCGTCGACCCCGAGGCCGACCGGGACGCCGGCGGCGAGCATGTCGGGGACGCGGGCGATGCCGGCCGCGAGGCGGGCGTTGGAGGACGGGCAGTGCGCGACACCCGTTCCGGTACGGGCGAAGGCCGCGATGTCGGAGTCGTTCATGTGGACGCAGTGCGCCATCCACACGTCCTCGCCGAGCCAGCCGGTGGACTCGAAGTAGTCGGTCGGGCCCATGCCGAACAGCTCGTGGCAGAACTTCTCCTCCTCCACGGTCTCCGAGCCGTGGGTGTGCAGGCGCACCCCGAGGCGCCGGGCCGTCTCCGCTCCCTGCCGCATGAGTTCCGTGGAGACGGAGAAGGGGGAGCAGGGGGCGACGGCGACCCGGGTCATGGCGCCGAAGGAGGCGTCGTGGTGCCGGCGCACCGTCTCCTCGGTGGCGGCGAGCGCGTCGTCCAGGGACTCCACGGCGAAGTCCGGGGGCAGTCCGCCGTCCTTCTCGCCGCGGTCCATGGAACCGCGGGCGAGGGTGAAGCGCACTCCCATGTCACGGGCGGCGCCGATGATGGCGCCGGACAGGTCGCCGGTGCCGCGCGGGAAGACGTAGTGGTGGTCCATCGCGGTGGTGACGCCGCCGCGGGCCATCATCGCGAGGGAGCCCTCGGCCGCCGCGCGCACCATCGGCTCGTCGATCCGCGCC
This sequence comes from Streptomyces fungicidicus, assembly GCF_003665435.1. Lineage (NCBI taxonomy): Bacteria > Bacillati > Actinomycetota > Actinomycetes > Kitasatosporales > Streptomycetaceae > Streptomyces > Streptomyces fungicidicus. Next base: position 5,901,678 of record NZ_CP023407.1, on the reverse strand, counting down.
CAGGTGGGGTAGAGGGCGACGAGCCAGTCGAAGAGGTTGTGGTCGGTGGCCAGGCCCCGGGTGATCCACTGGTAGAAGTGGTGGTGGGTGTTGACCAGGCCGGGGGTCACCAGATGACCGGTGGCGTCGATCCGGCGTACGACGTTCTCCAGGCCCTCGGGGGCGGTGCCGGCGCCGAGCGACTCGATGCGGTCGCCGGCGAGGACGACATGCCCCGAGGCGTACTCGGTGTCGTGCGCGTCGACGGTCGCGACCGCGCAGTTCTCGATGACGATGCGCCGGGCTGCTGCCATGGTCCGTCCTTCAGATGCGGTGCGGTCAGAGGTTGGTGAGGTCCACCGGTATCCGCGCCTCGCAGCCGTCCCGCAGGATCGTGGCCTCGATCAGGCCGTAGGGGCGGTCGGAGGCGAAGTACACCGCTCCGTCGGCGGTGTCGTTCTTCAGGCCGAAGGGTTCGAGGTCCACCAGGAAGTGGTGGCTGTTCGGGAGGGAGAAGCGGACCTCGTCTATCTCGTCGCGGTGGTCGATGATCCGCGCGCCCATGTGGTACATGGTCTGCTGGAGCGAGCGGGAGTAGGTCTCGGCGAAGGCCTGGAGCAAGTGTTTCCTGATCTCCTCGTACGACGTGTCCCAGTCGGGCGTCCGCTGCCCGTCGCCCGTCCAGTTGAACCGCCAGCGGCCGGAGACCGAGGTGGCGAGGACGCGGTCGCGGGTCTCCTGGAGCGTCGTGTAGCCGTCCTTGACGAAGCCCCGGAACTCGGAGTCGGTGGAGTTCATCACCGTCAGGTCCTTCAGACCGGAGACGACCTCCCACTCCTCCCCGTCGAAGGTGATCTGGGCGAGCCGGGTCTCCTGGCCCTTGCGCACGAAGGAGTGCTCACCCTCGCCGGGGGTGCCGATCCGCTCCCAGGCGTACTCCTCGATGCGGATGCGCGCCCGGCGGATGGGCTCCTGCGAGGTGACGAAGTGGCGGGCGAGGTGGATGCCGAACTGCTCGGCGGACTCGATGCCGTGCTCCTTGGCGAACGCGTACACCGTGTTCTTGGTGGTGTCGGTCGGCAGGACGCTGGCGTTGGAGCCGGAGTAGTGGACCTCCTCCATGTCGCCGGAGAGGGCGACGGAGACGTTCAGGTCCTTGATGTGGTGGGTGGCGCCGTCCCGCGTGATCCTGACGACTCGGTTCTCGGCCTTGCCGTACTGGTTCTGTCCCAGAGTGGTCGGCATGGAGCTAGCTCCCTCGGTAAACGGAGTAGCCGAACGGGTTGAGCAGCAGCGGTACGTGGTAGTGCTCGCCCGGTACGACGGCGAACGTGACCGTCACCTCGGGGAAGAACACTCCGGCGCCGCCGTCCCGGTTCGCGGGGGCGTCCTGCTCCGCCTCGGCCTGCTTCCTCGCGGATGTGTCGAAGTACGCCTCGACGGCGAAGTCGAGCCGTACCTGGGTCGTCCCCTCCGGCAGCGCCGGCAGGTCCCTGCACCGCCCGTCCGCGTCGGTCGCGGAACCGCCGAGGGGCTGCCACGCGGCCTCCCGGCCCGGGCGGGCGGCGAGGGCGACGGCGACGCCGGCGGCGGGGCGGCCGGCGCTGGTGTCCAGGATGTGCGTGGACACGGAGGCGGTGGTGTCGGTGCTCATGTGCGTCAGTCCTCTGGGGCGTCGACGAGGCGGGCCAGCCGGATGCGGTTGATCTTCCCCAGTTCGGTGCGGACGATCCCGTGTTCCCGCTCCGGCGGGTTGCCGAGGCGTTCCCGCACGGCGTCGCGCATCTGCTCGCCGGTCCGGCCGGTGGCGCAGATGAGGAAGACGTGCCCGAACCTCTCCTGGTAGGCCAGGTTCAGTTCGAGCATCTCGGCCCTGAGCGCCTCGGGGGCGCCGGCCATGCCGCGCTGCTCCCGGGCGGAGGCCGGGTCCCCGGGACGGGGCCGGCCGATCGGCGGGTGACCGGCCATCGCCTCCCGCAGATCCGCCGCGTCCAGACCGGCCGTGGCGGCGTCACTGGCGGCGTACAGGTCGTCCGCGGTGGCGTACGGGCGGGCGGCGAGCAGTCGCCGGGCCCACGCCCCACAGGCGCACACCTCGTGGAGCGCGGCGAGCGCCGCCTGCTCCTCCAGGGCATTGAAGCGGGCCAGGCCCGGGGACGGGGAAGTCGACGTCACGGAAAGCCTCCGCGGCCGCGAACGGCCTTCGTGCTGAACGGGCGTGCCGACAGTGAACGCCGCCACGCACGGCACGTCAACAGTTTGTTGAAAATTCCGTGTGACAAACGGTGGAGCGCGCCCGCCGCCCCGGACGGTCAGGAGCCCTTCTCGCGGTTGAGGTAGTTGTAGACGGTGAAGCGGCTGACGCCGAGCGCGCTCGCCACGGTCTCCACGCCGTGCCGCACGGCGAAGGCGCCCCGCGCCTCCAGACCGCGCACGATCTCCTGCTTGGTCCTGCGGTCCAGCTCCGCGAGCGGCCTGCCCTGCCCGCGCTCCAGGGCGGCGAGGATGTGGTCCAGGGAGTCCGCGAGCTGCGGCAGGCGTACGGCGACCACGCCGGCGCCCTGCCAGGAGAGCACCACGTCGTCGGCGCCCGCCTCGTCCGGCGGGAGCATCTCGCCGCCCATGGCGTCGACCAGCGGCTTCACCGCGGCGATGAAGGCCTCGCCGCCGGCGCCGCTCACCGGCCGTCCTCCTCGACGACGTTGACCTGGAGCGAGACCCGGGTGGCGCCGGCCGTAAGCGCCCTGCGCAGCAGCGCGTCCACGGCGCCGAGCACCTCGTCGGCGCCGCCCTCGGCGGTGTTGCCGAACGGTCCGACGTCCACCGCGTCCAGCACGGCGGCCTCGAGGACCTCCCGCGCGACGACCGCGTGCGCGGGCGCCTCGTCGAGGTCGAAGGGCTCGGTCGTGAACTCCACTCTCAATCGCACTGCGCCCCCACGAAACCGGCTCTGATCTGCCCGTTCTCCCGGCCGCGCGGCCGGGAGCGTCACTACGGGACGACCTTAACGGACTCCGCCGGGACGCCGGCCCCGGAGCGCGGCCTCCCGCTCCGGCCCGACCGCGCCCTCTTGACACCCCTGGCACCCGGCGGCACGCTTCCCTTACTTCCATTCAACAGAAACTGTATTCCGCATAACGGAAACAAGGAAGGGGTGCGGCCCCGATGTCCGGTTCCGTGTGGAGCACAGCCGGAGACCACCGCTTCGACGTCAACCTGTCGATCCTCTTCACGGAACTCCCGCTGCCGGCACGCCCCGCGGCGGCCGCGGCGGCCGGCTTCGAGGCGGTCGAGCTGTGGTGGCCCTGGGCCGACTCCCCCACCCCCCGGCAGTCCGAGCTGGACGCCCTGGGGGAAGCGGTCCAGGACGCGGGCGTACGGCTCACGGGACTCAACTTCTACGCCGGCCGACTGCCCGGCCCCGACCGGGGCGCGCTGTCCCTGCCCGGCGAGGAGTCGGAGCGGTTCCGCGCCAACGTCGAGGTGGCCGCCGGCTTCGCCGGGGCGCTCGGCTGTACGGCCCTCAACGCGCTGTACGGCAACCGCGTCGACGGCGTGGACCCGGCCGAGCAGGACGCGCTCGCGCTGGAGAACCTCGTCCTCGCGGCCCGTGCCGCCGACCGGATCGGCGCGGTCCTGCTCGTCGAGGCGCTGAACGGGCCCGAGTCGCCCCGGTACCCGCTGGTGTCGGCGCCGGCCGCCGTCGGTGTCGTCGACAAGGTCAACGCGGCCACGGGTCTGGACAACGCCCGTTTCCTGATGGACCTGTACCACCTGGCGGTGAACGGCGAGGACCTGCCCGCGGTGATCGACCGGTACGCCGCGATCACCGGTCATGTGCAGATCGCCGACAACCCCGGCCGCGGCGCCCCCGGCACCGGCTCGCTCCCGCTGGAGGCACTGCTCGGCCGGCTGCGCGGGGCCGGTTACGACGGCTGGGTCGGCCTGGAGTACAAGCCGGGCGGCCGTCCGAGCGCGGAGGCCTTCGGCTGGCTGCCCCGCTGATCACACCCCCGTACGGAAAGGCACCCTCGGATGAGCACCCTTCCCAAGATCGCCTGGATAGGCCTCGGCATCATGGGCTCCCCCATGTCCGAGAACCTGATCAAGGCGGGCTACCACGTCACCGGCCACACCCTGGAGCCCGAGAAGCTGGACCGGCTGACCGCCGCCGGGGGCACCGCGGCCGGCTCGGTCGCCGAGGCGGTGCGGGACGCGGACGTGATCATCACGATGGTCCCGGCGTCCCCGCAGGTCGAGGCCGTCGCGTACGGCCCCGACGGCGTCCTGGAGAACGCCCGCCCCGGGGCCCTGCTGATCGACATGTCCTCGATCACCCCGCGGACCTCCGTCGACCTGGCCGCCGCCGCGAAGGAGAAGGGCGTCCGGGTGCTGGACGCCCCGGTGTCCGGCGGCGAGGCGGGCGCGGTCGAGGCGGTGCTGTCCATCATGGTCGGCGGTGAGCAGGCGGACTTCGACGAGGCCCGGCCGGTCTTCGGGACGCTGGGCAGGACCGTGGTGCGGTGCGGCCCGCACGGTGCGGGGCAGACCGTGAAGGCCGCCAACCAGCTGATCGTCGCCGTCAACATCCAGGCGTGCGCGGAGGCCGTGGTCTTCCTCGAGAGGTCAGGCGTGGACCTGACGGCGGCGCTCGACGTCCTGAACGGCGGTCTCGCCGGCTCGACCGTGCTGACCCGCAAGAAGGACAACTTCCTGAACCGGGACTTCCGGCCGGGTTTCCGCGTCGACCTGCACCACAAGGACATGGGCATCGTCACCGACGCCGCCCGCGCCGTCGGCGCGGCCCTGCCCGTCGGAGCCGTGGTCGCCCAGCTGGTCGCGAGCCTGCGCGCCCAGGGCGACGGCGGTCTGGACCACTCCGCCCTGCTGCGCGCGGTCGAGCGGCTGTCCGGCGCGCGGGTCTGACGGCCCCCGCCCCTCCCGACCTCCGGGGTGCGGATCCGTCCGGCGCGCAGCAGCCTGGGGGCATGGCACCTCCCACGGAGCATCCGCACATCGTGGTGCACTCCCCGGCCCTGGACGGCTCGCGGCGGGTCACCTCCGACGACGACACACTGGGCATCGCCACGCACGCCGACGACGTGGCCGAGATCCTGCGGCTGGCCGACCTGTACGTCACCGACGTCGAGGGGACCGACCTGATCGAGTGGCAGGGCGGGGGCCCCGACGACTGGCCGGGACTGTCGGAGCACCACACCGCCTGAGCGCGTCCCTACAGCATCGGCCGTACACCGGCTACGCGATCCTCAAATGAACCTCTGAAGGCGGCCGGAAAGGCTTGGACCGGCCGCGCGGGCGGGCACACTCCTCACACACGGGACCCGCCGGCACGGGGGCGGCGGGCCCCTGACGAGGGGGTGCCGTGTCATGACCGACACCGCGGGCGTCGGGGGGACGCCGCACGAGACAGCACTGCTGGCCGGTGGCCCGCGCGCCGCGGTCACGGTGGCCCTGGTCGCCCTGCACCTGCGCGGCGCGGTGGAGGCCGGCGCGCCGGGCACGCTGCGGGCGGTCGACGGGGAGGCGGGCCGGGCCCTGCCCCCGCTCCCGCCGCCGGGGGTCGGGCTGGAGCCGCCGGACGGGGACACGGCGGGGCCTGCGGACGCCGTCACGAGCGAGGTGCGGGCGGCGTACCTGGAGAGCGCGGTCTACCACTGTCTGCGAGAGCCGTCCGAGGCGGCGGAGCTGGTCCGGGACCCGGTCGTCCGCTGGGCGGTGGCCGAGGTGCGGGTGGGCCTGGCGGAGGCGGGGATGCTGCGGTATCCGCTGCTCCGGCCGACCAGGGCCGCCCGGCGGCGGCTGAAGACCCTGCGGAAGGCGTATCCGCTGCCCGCGAGCCGGCGTGAACTGCCCGACCACCAGCGGCTGCTCGCCGTCGCCCTGCACGGCGAGGCGGCGCTGCGCGTCGTGGTGCCGCGCTTCGCCCTCCGGGCGGGGCTGACCGACCGGGTGAGCCTGCGGGACAAGGGCCTGCTCCGCTCCTCGTCGCGCGGCGGCGCCTACGGGGGCGGCGGCTCCCACGCCTGCGGCAGCGGTACCGGCTGCGGCGCGGGCGGCGGTCCGGACTGAGCACCCCGGCCGAACACGCCGGCCGGGTGGCGCGGGTCAGGTCTTCAGCGTCCTGATCGACGTGGGCGCGTGTCCCGGCTCGGTCGCGAGCTCCCCGAACTCGACGACGTCGCCGATGTCGTTGGTCACCGACATCGCGATGTCGGTGACGCGCTCCAGGATCACCTCGACCACGACCGGCACCCGGAACTCGGCTGCGAGCTTCCCGGCACGCTCCAGCGCCGCGCCGAGGTCGCCGGGTTCGGTCACCCGGATCGCCTTGCAGCCCAGGCCCTCGGCGACCTTGACGTGGTCCACGCCGTAGACGCCCAGCTCCGGGGAGTTGACGTTCTCGAACTCCAGCCTGACCTGGAAGTCGATGTCGAAAGCCCGCTGCGCCTGCCGGATCAGGCCCAAGTAGGCGTTGTTCACCAGCACATGGATGTACGGGATCCTGTGCTGCGCCCCGACGGCCAGCTCCTCGATCATGAACTGGAAGTCGTAGTCGCCGGACAGCGCGACGACCTGCGCCTCCGGGTCGGCCCTGGCCACCCCGAGCGCGGCGGGCACGGTCCAGCCGAGCGGGCCCGCCTGGCCGCAGTTGATCCAGTGGCGCGGGCGGTAGACGTGCAGCAGCTGGGCGCCGGCGATCTGTGAGAGGCCGATGGCGGAGACGTACCGGGTCTCGGGGCCGAAGACCTTGTTCATCTCCTCGTAGACCCGCTGCGGTTTGATCGGGACGTCGTCGAAGTGCGTACGGCGCTGCAGCGTGGCGCGTCTCTCCTGCGCGGCGGCCGCCCAGGCGGAGCGGTCGGGCAGCCGGCCCCCGGCCTTCAGCTCCGCCGCCACCTCGACGAACAGCTCCAGAGCGGCGCGCGCGTCGGACGCGATGCCGTAGTCGGGGGCGAAGATCCTGCCGATCTGGGTGGGTTCGACGTCGACGTGGACGAAGGTGCGTCCGGCCGTGTAGACGTCGAGCCTTCCGGTGTGGCGGTTGGCCCAGCGGTTGCCGATGCCGAGGACGAAGTCGGACTCCAGGAAGGTGGCGTTGCCGTAGCGGTGCGAGGTCTGCAGGCCGACCATGCCGGCGTTGAGCTCGTGGTCGTCGGGGACGACACCCCAGCCCATCAGGGTCGGCACCACCGGAGTGCCGGTCAACTCGGCGAACCGGACGAGCAGTTCGGAAGCGTCCGCGTTGATGACACCGCCGCCCGCCACGATCAGCGGGCGTGCGGCGGCGTTCAGCATGGCGACGGCCTTCTCGATCTGGGCGCGGGACGCGGCGGGCTTGTAGACCGGGAGGGGCGCGTAGGTGGCGGGGTCGAACTCGATCTCCGTCAGCTGGACGTCGACCGGCAGGTCGATCAGGACCGGGCCGGGCCGCCCGGAGCGCATCAGGTGGAAGGCCTGCTGGAAGACGCCGGGGACCTGCGCGGCCTCCAGCACGGTCACCGCCATCTTGGTGACCGGGCCCGCGACGGCGGCGATGTCGACGGCCTGGAAGTCCTCCTTGTGGAGCACCGCGGTGGGCGCCTGGCCGGTGACGCACAGGATGGGGACGGAGTCGCCGGTCGCGGAGTACAGGCCGGTGATCATGTCGGTGCCGGCCGGTCCTGAGGTGCCGACGCACACCCCGATGTTGCCGGGGCGGGCGCGGGTGTAGCCCTCGGCCATGTGCGAGGCGCCCTCGACGTGGCGGGCGAGGGTGTGGGTGATGCCGCCGGATGCCCTGAGCGCCGCGTAGAAGGGGTTGATCGCCGCGCCCGGGACGCCGAACACGTCGGTGACGCCCTCGCGTCCGAGGATTTCGACTGCCGCGCGGGCAGCGGTCATTCGAGCCATCGGGTACTCCTGCCTCGGCTGCCGGATTCGCACTCCCGTCGCGCCCTACGGCGAGCTTCTTCCGTATGGTGGAAGTCATTTTCTGCTATCTGGAATGAATGTAGGGAGGGCTGCCGAAGCCGTCAAGAGAAGGGCCCCGCCGGCGCGCTGGACGTCGCCGGCGGGGCCTGAGGGCGCCGCTAGTCGGCCACCGCGTACCGCTCGCGGAGTTCCACCTTGCGCACCTTCCCGGACACCGTCATCGGGAAGGTGTCGAGGAGCTGGAGCCGGCTGGGGATCTTGTAGTGGGCCAGGCGGTCCGCGCAGAAGGCGCGGAGTTCCTCCAGGGTGAGCGGGTCGGCCGGGTCGCGCGGGACCACGCAGGCCAGCACCTCCTCGCCGTACCGCTCGTGCGCGATCCCGACGACCTGGACGTCCGCGATCTTCGGGTGGGCGTAGAGGAACTCCTCGATCTCGCGCGGGTAGATGTTCTCCCCGCCCCGGATGATCATGTCCTTGATGCGCCCGACGATCTCCACGTACCCGTCCTCGCGCATCACCGCGAGGTCCCCGGTGTGCATCCAGCGGCCGGCGTCGACGGCCTCGGCGGTCTTCTCCGGCTCGTTCCAGTAGCCGAGCATCACGCTGTACCCCCGGGTGCACAACTCCCCCGCGGCGCCCCGCGGCAGGGTGACACCGGTGGCCGGGTCGACGACCTTGACCTCGATGTGCGGCAGCACCCGGCCGACGGTGCCGGTGCGGTGCTCCAGGTCGTCGTCCATGCGGGTCTGCAGGGAGACCGGGGAGGTCTCGGTCATGCCGTAGCAGATGGAGACCTGCTCCATGTGCATCTCGGCGACCACCCGCTTCATCACCTCCACCGGACACGGCGAGCCCGCCATGATGCCGGTCCGCAGCGAGGTGAGGTCGTACGACGCGAAGCCGGGCAGGTTCAGCTCGGCGATGAACATGGTGGGCACGCCGTAGAGCGAGGTGCAGCGCTCCCGCTGGACGGCCTCCAGCGTGGCCGCCGGATCGAAGGAGGGGGCGGGGACGACGATGCAGGCGCCGTGCGAGGTGGCCGCCAGGTTGCCCATGACCATGCCGAAGCAGTGGTAGAACGGCACCGGCAGACAGACCCGGTCCCGCTCCGTGTAGCCGACGGTACGGCCCACCCAGTAGCCGTTGTTGAGGATGTTGTGGTGGGAGAGCGTGGCGCCCTTCGGGAAGCCGGTGGTGCCCGAGGTGTACTGGATGTTGACCGGGTCGTCGCAGCTCAGCCCGGCGGCGATCTCGTCGGGCCGCTCCGGCGGCACCGCCGCGGCGGCCCCGGTCAGCGCGTCCCACGACGGGTCGCCGATGTAGACGGTCTCCCGCAGGTCCGGGCAGGCTCCGCGCACCTGCTCCACCAGCGCCCGGTAGTCGCTGCCCTTGTGGGCGAGCGAGGAGACGAGCAGCGAGATCCCGGACTGTTTGAGCACATACTCCAACTCGTGTGCCCGGTAAGCCGGGTTGATGTTCACCATGATGACGCCGATGCGGGCGGTGGCGTACTGCACCAGGACCCACTCCGGGCAGTTGACCGCCCAGATCCCGACCCGGTCCCCGGTGGTGATCCCCTTCGCCAGCAGTCCCCGCGCCACCTCGTCGACGGCGGCCCCGAACTCGGCGTAGGTCCAGCGCCGTCCGGAGGCCACGTCGACCAGGGCCTCGCGGTCGGGCCATGCGGCGACCGTCCGGGCCAGGTTGGCGCCGATGGTGTCGCCGAGCAGCGGCGTCGTGCCGGTGCCGTGGGCGTACGACAGGGGTGCGGTCACCGGAAGTCCTCCTCGCGGTACTCGTTCGCGGAACCGGCGGCCGTGGCCTCGCGCAGCTCGATGCGGCGGATCTTGCCGGAGACGGTCTTGGGCAGCTCCCCGAACTCCAGGCGGCGGAGCCGCTTGTAGGGGGCGAGCACCTCACGGGAGTGCTCGAACAGCACCTTCGCGGTGTCCGGGCCGGGCTGCCAGCCCTCCGCGAGCACGACGTACGCCTTGGGGACGGCCAGCCGCAGCTCGTCCGGGGCCGGCACGACGGCCGCCTCGGCGACCGCCTCGTGCTCCAGCAGGGCGCTCTCCAGCTCGAACGGGCTGATCTTGTAGTCGGAGGCCTTGAACACGTCGTCCGCGCGGCCGACGTAGGTGATGTAGCCGTCCTCGTCCCGGGAGCCGATGTCGCCGGTCCGGTAGTAGCCGCCGGCCATCGCCTCCGCCGTACGGTCCGGGTCGCCGTGGTAGCCGGTCATCAGGCCCACCGGACGGTCGGAGAGGTCCAGCGCGATCTCGCCCTCCGCGGCGCCGGGCGCGCCGGAGACCGGGTCGAGGAGCTCCACCCGGTAGCCGGGGCTGGGGCGGCCCATGGAGCCGGTCTTGAGGACCTGTCCGGGGCTGTTGGAGACCTGCACGGCGGTCTCGGTCTGGCCGAAGCCGTCCCGGACGGTGAGGCCCCAGGCCCGCCGGACCTGCTCGATGACCTCCGGGTTGAGGGGTTCGCCGGCGGCGACGACCTCGCGGGGCGGGGTGCGCAGCTGCGTCAGGTCGGCCTGGATGAGCATCCGCCACACGGTCGGCGGGGCGCAGAAGGTGGTGACGCCCGCCTTGTCCATCTCGGCCATCAGCCGGGGCGCGTCGAAGCGCGTGTAGTTGTGCAGGAAGACGGTCGCCTCGGCGTTCCACGGGGCGAAGAGGTTGGACCAGGCGTGCTTGGCCCAGCCGGGCGACGAGATGTTCAGATGCACGTCGCCGGGCTTCAGGCCGATCCAGTACATCGTCGCCAGGTGGCCGATCGGGTACGAGGTGTGGGTGTGCTCGACCAGCTTGGGGCGGGCGGTGGTGCCGGAGGTGAAGTACAGCATCAGCGGGTCGTCGGAGAGGGTGGGCCCGTCGGGCGCGAAGTGCTCGGCGGCCCCGTAGGCGTCCTCGTAGGGCAGCCAGCTCTCGTCCGCCCCCTCCCCCACGGCGATACGGGTGTAGTCGCCGGGCACGCCGTCGAACTTCGCGGCGTCCGAGGCGCGCACGATCACATGGCGGACGCGGCCCCGGTCGACGCGGTCGCGCAGATCGGCGGGGCCGAGCAGCGGGGTGGCCGGGATCACCACGGCGCGCAGCTTCATCGCGGCCAGCGCGGTCTCCCACAGCTCCGCCTGGTTGCCGAGCATGACCAGCACCCGGTCCTCGGCGGCCACGCCCCGCTGCCGGAGCCAGTTGGCGACCTGGTCGGAGCGGCGGGCCAGCGCGGCGAAGGACAGCCGCTGCTCGCCGCCGTCCTCCTCGACGAGGTGCAGGGCGGTGCGGTCGTTGCCGTCCGCGATCACGTCGAACCAGTCGAGCGCCCAGTTGAACCGCTCCGGCCGGGGCCAGGCGAAGTCCCGGTGGGCGGTGGCGTAGTCCTCGCGGTGTTCCAGCAGGAAGTCCCGGGCCCCGCGGAACGCCTCCGTCGCCGTCGTCATGTCTCCTCCTCGTGCCGGACCATTGCCGGGCGGCTCTCCGCCATCGTGTAATCCGTGATGCAGGTCTCACTACCCCCGAACGGGGGTGTGCGTCCGCACAGGAGCCGCGACGAGGGGGCGAACAGGTGACGGCTGACCCGACGAGCACGGGCGACGCGGTGGAGATCCGCGGGGCGCTGGCCCGGCTGCGGTGCGCGACCGGGCTGCCGGTCGCCTTCGGCGGACTGGTGGAGCCCGGCCGTCGGCAGGTGCGCATCAGCGAGCTGAGCGGCACCGCGACGCCCGCGCTGAGCGCGCTCGCGGTGACCTCCGGCTTCGGTCTGGGCGGGAAGGCGGCGGCGCTGGCCCGGCCGTGCGCGGTGACGGACTACTCGGTCTCGCGGCAGATCAGCCACGAGTACGACGTCCCGGTCGCCGCCGAGGGCCTGCGCTCCGTCGTCGCCGTGCCGGTGGTGGTGCGGCGTCGGGTGCGGGCGGTGCTCTACGGCGCCCTGCGCGCCGCCCAGCCCCTGGGCGACCGCACGCTCGGCGCGGCGGTGCAGGCGGCGCGGGACGTGGAGCAGGCGCTGGTGGTGCGGGAGGAGGCGGCCGAGTTGATGGCGGCGGCAACCGGGCCGGAACGGGCGGCCGGGGCGTCCGGAGCGGCCTGGGAGCAGGTGCGTGAGGCGCACGCGGCGCTGCGGGCGCTGGCCCCGCGGATCGCGGACCCCGCGCTGCGGGCCGAGCTGCTCCAGGCGTGCGCCCTGCTCACCGCCGAGACCGCCCCGTCGGTGACGGTGCGGCTCACGCCCCGGGAGGTGGACGTCCTCGCCTGTGTGGCGGCGGGGGCGACCAACGGCGTGACGGGCGAGCGGCTGGGCGTGACGGCCGAAACCGTCAAGGCGTACCTGCGGTCGGCGATGCGCAAGCTGGGGGTGCGGACCCGGGGGCAGGCCGTGGTCGCGGCCCGCCGGACCGGGTGGTTGCCATAGGTTTGAGGTGTTTTCCATGGCGGGCAATACCACCGATTGGACTTTGGATTTACGGTGGGTCGGCCCGCTGTAATTTGCCTCACTACACGGTCCGCCCGGAATTAAGGAACCCGTTGCCTAATATTGGCCAGGACACGCCACACGGAGGGGAGCGGTGACCGTGCGACGGGACTTCAAGGAGCCTGCCAGGTGCCGCCCCGACCTGGTCATAGGCCGGGAGGAGCTCTACGCGGAGGCGCGCGAGCAGCTCGCCCGAGGGGGCAGCGTGCTGCTGCACGGCCCCGCGGGAATAGGTAAATCGACTGTGCTGCGGGCACTTGCGGCCGAAAACGCCGGTGCGTCGGGGACGGTGCTGCGCTGTTCGGCGACGGAGTCCGAATCGCATCTTCCGTTCCTGGCGCTGGCCGATCTGTTCGGTCTGGTCCTCGACAGGGTCTCCGCCCGGCTGCCCGCCGCCCAGCGCACCGCGCTGGAGTCGGCGCTCACCGGGCGCGGCGAGTCCAGCCTGCAGCGGGACGGGCTGGCGCTGCGTCTCGCGGTGCTGTCCACGCTGCGCGCGCTGGCCGCCGAGGGACCGGTCCTCGTCGTCGCCGACGATCTCCAGTGGCTGGATCCCGCGAGCGCCGAGCTCCTCGGCTTCGCGGCACGGCGGCTCGGCGACAGTCCGGTGCGGATGCTGTGCGCGGTCCGCACGGACGGCGAGGAGTACGACCGTCATCTGCGGGCCTGCCCGCCCGACACGCTCGCGGTGCGGCTGGGCCCGTTCTCCCGGCCCCAGGTCGCCGCGCTGCTGGACCACCGCGGCTACACCGGTCTGTCCCGCTCCACGGTCCGGGACATCCACCGCACCAGCGGCGGCAACCCGCTCTTCGCCCTCGAACTGGGCCGCGCCCTCGCCGAGAGCCCGGCCCGCCCGCGGCCGGGCGAGCCGCTGCCGGTGCCGACCTCGCTGCGGGCCCTGGTCCTCAGCCGTCTGGAGATGCTGTCCGACGACGCCCGGCGCACCCTGCTGGTGGCAAGCGCGGGCGCCCGCCCCACCCTGGCCCTGCTGCACGCGGCCGGCCGGGAGAACGCCGAGGCCGAGACGGCCCGGGCGGCGGCGCTCGGGCTGCTGGTGACGGACCCGGAGGAGCCGGCGCTGCGCTTCGCGCATCCGCTGATCTCGGCTGCCCTGTACGCGGAGGCCCCGGCGGGGGAACGGCGGGCCGCGCACACGGCGCTGTCCACGGCGGCCTCCGACCCGATCGAGCGGGCCCGGCACCTGGCGCTGGCCGCCACCGGCCCCGACCCGGAGGTGGCGGCCCGGCTCGCGGAGGCCGCCGCCCTGGCCCGGGACCGGGGGGCGCCCTCGGTCGCCGCCTCGCTGGGACTGCTGGCCGCCCGGCACACCCCGGCCGACGGCGAGCCGGGTCCCGACGAGCGGCGGCTGCAGGCCGCGGAGGACGCGATCACCGCGGGCGAGGTCGACCTGGCCCGGGACATAGCGCGTGAGGTGCTGACCCGGGCGACGGTGCCCGCGGAGCGGGTGCGGGCGTGGATGGTGGTCATCGAGGCGGCCGGGCAGGCGCTCGGCGAGGTCGACGCCGTCTTCCCGCAGGTGCTGGCCGACGCCGGGGACGATCCCCGGCTGCTCGCCCTGGTCCACTACCAGCTCGCCTGGCGGGAGGTGGTGGTGGACGGCGACTTCGCCAAGTCCCGCCAGGAGGCCGCGCACGCCGCGGAGCTGGCGGCGCGGGGCGGGGACCGGCGCACCGAGCTGATGGCGCTGGCCTTCCAGTCGTCCACCGAGACCCTGATGGGCCACCCGGACGCCCCCGCGACGATCCGGCGGGCGCTCCAGGAGCCGCAGGACCCCGATGTGGCCAGCCACCACAACGGCGCCGCGATGGCGCGGTTCCGCTGGCTGCTGATGAGCGACCAGCTGCCGGAGGCCCGTACGGCCATCACCTCGCTGCTGAGGGAGGCGCGGCGGCGCGGCATGGTGGAGAGCGAGGTGCACTTCTCGCGGCTGCTGGCCGACACCGAGCTGCGCTCCGGGCACTGCGGCCGGGCACTGGACCTGGGCCGGGAGAGCCTGCGGCTGGCCCGGGACTCCGGGATCGGCGAGAGCGCCTCCGCCATGCTCGCCTCGCTCGCGGAGGCGTCGGGCGGGGACGTGGAGCGTGCCCTGACGCTGGCCCGCGAGGCCGCGGACCACGCCGAGGTGGACGGCGACCAGTTGTACCTCTCCCTCGCCCTGGCCGCCCTGGGCTACGCCCAGTTGGTGGCCGGGGACGCGCAGGGCGCCGTCCGCTCGCTGCGCCGGGTGCGGGAGCTGGAGCACGGCATGGGCATCAACGACCCGGCGCGGGGCCGCTGGCAGGGCGACCTCGCCGAGGCGCTGGTGCGCGTCGGCGAGCCGGGCGAGGCGCAGGAACTCATCAACGTCACCCGGGTGCACGCGCTGCGCCTGAACCGGGCGAGTGTGCTGGCGGTGCTCGACCGGGCGGAGGCCCTGGTGCGTGCGGCACGCGGCGAACACCAGGCGGCTTACGCGCAGTTGACGTCGGCGCAGGAGCGGCTCGCCAAGCTGGGCTTCGGCCTTGAGGAGGCGCGGGCCGCCTTCGCGCGGGCCCGGCTGCGGGCCGCCCAGGGTCCGGGGCCGGCCGCGTACGACGAGGCCGCCCGGCTGTTCCGGCGCTGCCGCGCGCTGCCCTGGCTGCGCCAGGTGGAGCGGGCCGTGGCCGCCGGTCCCGCGGAGGCCGAGCCCGTGCCCGCCGCGGCGGCGGGCGCCCTGGACGGACTGGCCGCGATGGAACGGCAGGTCGCCGCGCTGGTGATGGAGGGCGCCACCAACCGGGAGATCGCCGCCCGGCTGTTCATCAGCGTCAAGACCGTGGAGGCGACCCTCACCCGGGTCTACCGCAAGCTGGGCATCCGCTCGCGCGTCGACATCGTCCGTCTGGCCGCGGGCCGCCGCACGAAGTAGCGCCGCCGCCGGCCGGGACGGGCGACCGAGGGTTATCCCTGCCCAACAGCCCTAGGGGGTTCCCTCATTGGGGCGGTCCCGCTCCCGGTCCTAACGTGAACGCCGTGCCGCTCGCCGGGCACACGAGGACCGGCCCCGAGGCCCTCGTGCTCGACCCCCCACCCCGTGCGACCCCCACCGGCAACCCCACGAGGAGAACCATGTCTGGGTTCACCCTTGCCAAGAAGGCCGCCGCCCTCGTCGCGGCAGCCGCTGCCGCCGCCGCGACGGCGCTGATCGCCGCCCCGTCCGCCGTCGCCGCCCCGCAGCCCATCGTCGGCGGTACGACGACCACGACGTCCGCGTACCCGTTCATGATGCAGATCACCGACGCCTCCCAGAACCAGTTCTGCGGCGGCACCCTGGTCTCCCCCACCAAGGTCGTCACGGCCGCGCACTGCATGGCCGGCGAGACCACGAGCAGTGTGCGCGTCGTCGGCGGGCGCACCTACCTCAACGGCACCAACGGCACCGTCGCCAGGGTCAGCAGGATATGGGTCCACCCCAGCTACCGGAGCGTCACCCGGGGCGACGACGTGGCCGTGCTGACCCTGTCGACGTCGATGCCGTACACCGCGGCGCCCTACGTGTCCTCCTCGGACACCTCGGTGTACGCGGCCGGCACGACCGCCCGCATCGTCGGCTGGGGCACCACCTCCTCGGGCGGCAGCTCCTCCAACCAGCTGCGCACCGCGACCGTGCCGACCGTCTCCGACACCAGCTGCCGCGGCTCCTACGGCACCCGGTACGTGCAGAGCGACATGGTGTGCGCCGGCTACTCCTCCGGCGGCGTGGACACCTGCCAGGGCGACAGCGGCGGACCGCTGCTGATCGGCGGCCGGCTGGCGGGCATCACCTCCTGGGGCGACGGCTGCGCGGCGGCCGGCTACCCGGGCGTCTACACCCGGCTCACCACGTTCTCCGCGGATGTGACGGCACAGGTCAACGGCTGAGACGCCGGAGACCCCACGAGTTCCTGAGTACCCCTCAGGTGGCAGACCAGGGGGCGTTGCGAGCTTCCACGAGCAGCCCGCAGCGCCCCCTCTCCATGTCCGGGTTCACCCCCGCACGGTCCCGGGGCGGACGTCGTACGCCGTCCCCGGGTGCAGGACGCGGAGCATCCGCTCCCCCTCGGCGGCGACCTCCTCCCACCGGTCCCTGCCGAGCCGGCCGAACGTCTCGATGACGAGGGCGTCCCCGTCCAGCCGCCACAGCCCCGCGAGGAACCCGTCGACGAGGAGGGTGCGGTAGGCGATGTTGCCCCGCCAGTGGCGGCCCCGGTATTCGGGCGGTACGACGCGGGCGCGGTCGGCGTGGGAGAGGAGCAGGTTGTCGAACTCCGGCAGGAAGCGCGGCGGGGCCGGGCTGTCCGGGTCGGGGCGGGGCGCGTCCGGCAGGTCGAAGAGCTCCACGCCGTTGTCGTCGCGGAAGGTGACCAGCCGCGGGCGGAGGCGTTCGAAGGCCTCCCGCAGCCGGGTCAGGCCGGCCCAGACCTGCATGTCCTTCACGGAGGCCGGTCCGAAGGCGGCGAGGTAGCGCAGCACGGTGCCGTCCGGCGACGGGGCGGGCTCGGCGGGCCTGCCCAGCCAGTGCTCCGCGGTGGTGAGCGTGACCTGTCCCGAGCGGCCCCACAGTCCGCGCGGCGTGATCTGCACCAGGGGCAGCTTGCAGCGGGCGGCGACGGCGAGGGCCCCCGGGTCGGCGTCGGGCCACTCCTTCAGCAGGGCCTCGCGCAGTTGACCCATCGTGCGCGGTTCGGCCTCGACGAGTTCTCGGGCGAGGGCGGCGAGCCGGTCCGGGCAGACACCCGCGAGGCCCTTGCGGAACGAGTTGAGCTCGCGGTCGCGGGCGGGCTGCACCAGGGGGCGCAGGGTGAGGCAGTCGTCGGCGGTGTGGGTGTGGATGGTCGAGCGCAGGGTGACGAGGCGGGCGACCGCGCGGGAGGCCATCGGCCCGGACAGCGCCTCGGGCGTGAAGCCGTCGAGGCGGGCGGCGAGCGCGTAGTAGGGCGGCTTGACGTTCTGCGCCTGGAGCCCGACGAGGTGACCGACCGCCTCCTCGGCGGTCATCGGCGAGCGGCGCAGCAGCAGCTGCCGCGCGAGGGTGGCCCGGTTCAGTGCCCGGGCGCCGAGCACACCGGCCGGCGCGGGGGCGGCGCCCCGCTTCGTCTTCGTCATACCGGCACGCTAGCCGCCCTCGCGGTCAGGTTCTGTCCGCGACGGAGGCTGGAGCAGTCCCCATGACATCCTCTCCCCCCGCCCCCGACGGCCTACGGTCTACGACGGACTGGTGCGGGAGCGCGGTGACGTCGTGGCCGAGGCGCGCGAGGTGGCCGAGCGTGCCCGGGACCAGGCGCTGCGGGCGCCGGCCGGCCACCCGGCGGTGAGGCGGCAGCCGGCTCCGGCGCCCCGCGCCGGCTGACCCGCGCCGGGCCGATTGCCCCGCGCCGGAGTGGGGCACTCGGTGCGCATCGTGTACGGACGAGAGCGTTCGGGACCCCGAAGGGTCCTGCTGACCGGCTGGTTCAGCTTCCGCGACGGCGAGGCCACCGCCGGGGACGTGCTGGCCCTGCGCCGGGTGGAGGAGGTTCTGCGCGGCGCGGGAATGGCGTACGACGTCGTCTGGAGCCCCGGCTTCCGGCCGGCGGACCTGCACTTCGACGACGTACGGCCCGGTGACTACTCCCATCTGGTGTTCGTGTGCGGGCCGCTGCACGGGCCGCAGGTCGAGGAGCTGCACCGGCGTTTCGCGCACTGTGTGCGGATCGCCGTGGGGACGTCGGTGATCGACCCCGACGGGGAGGCGGCGCGCGGCTTCCACCGCGTGCTGGCGCGGGACGGCCCCGGCAGCGAGCCCTCCGAGGACCTGGCGGCCCGCGCCCCCGCGGTGCCCGCCCGGCCCGTGGTCGGGGTGATCCTCACCGACGGGCAGCACGAGTACGGGCCGCGGCGACGGCACGAACAGGTGTCGGAGCGGGTGACGCGCTGGCTGGCCGGGAAGGACTGTGCCCGACTGGAGCTGGAGACCCGGCTGGACACCCGCGACTGGCATCTGAGCGCGACGCCGGCGCAGGTGGAGTCGGTGCTGGCGCGGCTCGACCTCGTCGTCACCGACCGGCTGCACGGGCTGGTCCTCGGGCTGCGGGTCGGCACGCCGGTGCTGGCGGTGGACCCGGTCGCGGGCGGCGCCAAGGTGACCGCGCAGGCCCGGGCCTGCGGGTGGCCCGCGCTGGTGGGCGCCGAACAGGTGGACGCCAGGCGGCTGGACCGCTGGTGGGACTGGTGTCTGACCTCGGGCCGGGTGGCCGCCCGGCAGATGCGGGACGCGTTCCGTGAGGGGCGGGTGCCGGACGGAGCGGACCGGCTGGTGCAGGTGCTGGCGACACGCGCGGGCACCGGTTAGCACGGGCGGGCGCGCGGGTCGGCGCCGGCGGGCGGGCGGTGCGTCTCAGCCGGTGTAGCGGCGGGCCGTGGAGGTGCGCTGGGCGGGTTCGAGCAGGCGCAGCCGGGACTCGACCTCGCGGGGCAGGACGCGGCGCTCCCGCAGTACCCAGGGCAGGGCCGCGGCCGCCTCCGCGAAGGCGCGCAGGGAGGCCGTGTCGCGCGGCACGGTACGGGCCAGGTTCAGGGTGCGGCGCAGGGCGGGCCGGGCCGGGCGGCGCAGCCAGGTGAACCACAGGGTGTTGCGGATGCCGTGCCTCCGGCGCAGGGTCGCGTCCCGTGCCTCGGACGCCTGGTGGTGGATCGTCAGGTGATCGGCGTAGGTGAGCCACCAGCCGTCGGCGACCAGGTCGGCGGCCAGCAGTTCCTCCTCGCCGCCGAGCCACAGGCGCGGGTGGAAGCCGCCTGCGGTGCGGAAGGCGCCGGTGCGCAGCACGGTCGCGGCGGCCAGGAAGGAGCCGAGGGCCGGTCCGGGCAGCCAGGGCGGTCCGGGTACCGGCGAGTCCCGCAGTTCGCGGACGATCGGGTCGTCGGTGCCGTCCGGTTCGACGATGATCCGCGCCGTGACCGTGCCGAGCGCGGGGTGCCGGTCGAGCAGGTCGGCGGCGCCGGCCAGGGACCCGGGCGACCACCAGGAGTCGTCGTCGCAGAACGCGACGTAGGGCGTGCGGACGTCCCGTACCGCGAGATTGCGGCCGACGGCGCCCAGGTTGCGGCCGGGGCGCACCAGACGGACGCCGGGGTGGTCGCGGGCGACGGCGTCGGCGGTGCCGTCGGTGGAGCCGTTGTCGGTGACGATCACCGGCGGCGCCTCGGGCAGCTCGGCGAGGTGGCGCAGGGTGCGGAGCAGTTCCCGGCGCCTGTTGTGGGTGATGACCACGACGGTCGTGCGGGGGTCGCTCATACGGTCGCCCCTTCCGGCTGCAGGAGGCGGGCGGCCCGTTCCACGTGCGGGGGCAGCGGCCTGCGCTCGCGCAGGGCCGACGGCAGCCGGGCGAGGGCCTCCCGCAGGGCGCGCCGGGCCTGCTGGTCGGCGCGCGCCTCGGCCGCGAGGGCCGCGGTGCGGGAGAGGGCGTACGGGACGGGGCGGCGCAGCCACGCGGTGAGGAGTTCGTTGCGGCGCTGGAGCGCCGGTCGGCCGTGGCGGGGCGAGGGCGCCGGGTGGTGGTGGGCGACGACCTCGGGGCAGTGGGTGACGCCCCAGCCGCGGGCGGCCAGGTCGTAGGCGAGCAGGGTCTCCTCCCCGCCGAAGAACAGCAGCCGGTGGAAGCCGCCGGCGTCGAGGTGCGCCCGGCGGCGGACGACGGCGCCGCAGGCGAGGAAGCCGAGCACCTGGGTGCCGGGGAGGTCGGGGGCGGGACCGAGCGGGGAGCCGGCGAGCACGGCGTTGAGCGGGTCGGAGTGGGCGGCGGGGCCGACGAGGGTGCGGCCGGCGATCAGGCCGAGCCGGGGGTGGGCGTCGAACAGCTCCGCCGCCCGGGCGAGGGCGCCGGCCGCCCACCAGGAGTCGTCGTCGCTGAACGCCACGTAAGGGGTGCGCAGGGCGCGGGCCCCGTGGTTGCGGGCGAGGGCGCCGTGGTTGACGGGCAGCGCCAGCACGCGCACGCCGGGGAAGTCCCGGGCGACCATCTCCCGGGTGCCGTCGGTGGAGGCGTTGTCGACGACGAGGATCTCGGGCCGTTCGGGCAGCTCGCGCAACCGGCTGAGGGTGACCGCGAGCCGGTCGCGGCGGTCGCGGGTGGCGATGACGACGCCGACGCGCCGCGCACCGGTCATGACGCGCACCTCCTCACCCGGCACACCTGCCCGCAGACATGCGGCCACCCGGCGCGGCCGGCAGCGGCCGTGGCACGCGCTCCGCCCATGCCGGCAGCCCGCCGAAGGCGTGCAGGACCTCGGCCGGGGTGACGCCCCGGAGACTCCTGACCGCAGTCGTGCGGCCGAGCGGGGTGGCGGCGACCGGGGACGGTCATGGTGCGCGCTCCACCCGTACCGGCAGACCGCCGAAGGCCTGCAGGACCTCGGCCGGGGTGACGCCCCGGAGTGCGGGGGCGGGACTCCTGGGCGTGGGCGTGCGGCCGGGTGGGGTGGTGGCGGTCGGGGGTGGTCATGGCGCGGGGTCCGGTCGGGTGGGCAGCCGGTCGAGGGCGTGCAGGACCTCGTCGGGGGTGACGCGCAGGAGTGCGGGGTCGGGGCTCCGGCCGTGCGGGTCGCCCTCCGGGCCGTGCCACAGCGGGATGTGGCGGGGTTGCGCGGGCGGGCCCCAGCGGGCGGGCGGGACCGGGCCGAAGAGGGTGACGGTGGGGGTGGCGTGGGCGACCGCCAGGTGGGCGATGCCGGTGTCGCCGCTGACGACGGCGCGGGCGCCGGCGACGAGCGCGGAGAGCCGGCCGAAGGGCAGGCCGCCGGCGAGGACGTCGGTGTCGGGCAGCCGGGCCTCCTTGGCGAGCCGCGCCACCAGGTCCTCCTCGCCCGCTCCCCCGGTGACCACGACCCGCTGCCCGTGCCCGCGCAGGGCGCCGGCGACGGCCGCGTACCGCTCCACGGGCCAGCGGCGTGCGGGGGCTCCCGCGCCGGGGTGCAGGACGACGGCACCGGGCGCGGGGGACACGGATCGCGGGCGGGCCAGCAGCAGGTCGGTGGGGTCGGCGTCGATGCCGTACGAGCGGAGCAGACGGCACCAGCGGTCCCGTTCGTGCTCGTCCGCGTACCAGGGCGGGCCCTCGATCTCCGGGGTCGACGGGTGGGCGAACGCGAGCAGCCGCGGGGGGCGCAGGCGCTGCAGCAGGCGGTGGCTGGGCGGGCCGTTGCCGTGCAGGTCCACGGCGACGTCCGGGGGCGGGCCGGTCCAGTCGAGGGTGCGGGGTACCGCCCGCCCGGGGGCGGAGGCCGGCAGCACCCGGTCGACCGCTCCCGTGGCGGCGGCGACCGGGGCGAGCCCGGCGGGCGCCGCCAGTACGACCTCGTGTCCGGGGAACTCCCGCCGCAGCGCCCGCAGCGCGGGCACCCCGGCGAGCAGATCACCGAGCCCGAGGGCGCGCAGCACCAGGACCCGCGGGCGGGCGCCGGCGCTCACCGGGTCACCTCCTTCAGCAGCCGTTCCCAGTCGTCCAGGAAGCGGGGCAGCCCGTAGCGGGCGAGCGCCGCCGTGCGGGCGCGCTCGCCGGTGCGGCGGGCGTGCGCCGGGTCGGCCACGAAGTCCCGTACGGCGTCGGTCAGTACGCCGAGGCGGTTGGACACCACGCCGGCGCCGGCCGGTACCGCCTCGGTGACCTCGGTGGTGGCGAGGGCGACGACGGGCATGCCGAGGTGCATGGCCTCCAGCAGGGAGAGGCCGAGGGAGGTCCAGCGCACGGGGTGGACGTAGACCCGGCGGCGGGCCAGCGCCTCGTGCAGCGCGGCCTGGGTGAGTTCGTGCGTGCGGCAGCGGCCGGCGGGCAGGCCGAGGTGGCCGGCGAGGCCGTCGGTGCCCATGCCGAAGACGTCGAGCGGCGCGGCGCGGGCGAAGGCCGGGAGCAGGTCGGTGCCGGTGGTCCGGCCGCGCCGCACCGGCTCGTTGACGACGACGGCGGCGTGCGGCAGCTCGCCGGTCCACAGGGGGCCGGGGTCGACGATGCCGTGCTCGATGACGGTGGCGGGGGTGCCGCGGCCGTCCCACATCAGATGGTTGAAGTGGGTGACGTGGACGAGGGTGACGCCGGGGATGTCCGCCGCGGGGTGGCGGGTGTCGGGGACGTCACCGTGCGGGGCGTTGTGCTCGAGGTAGACCAGGGGCGGGCGGCGGCCCAGCCAGCGGTCGACGAGGGCGAGTTCGTGCGGCCGCTGCAGGACGACGGCGTCGACGTCCTCCTCGCGGAGACGCTCCGGGGGCACCTCGACGACGGAGTCGGGCCAGTCGAAGGTGCGGGCGCGGCCCAGTCCGTCGGGTCCGCGGTCCGGGGTGACGGGGACGACGTAGGTGTGCGGGCCCTGGACGAAGGCCGTGGTCCACGAACCGTGTACATGCCACAGCAGGATCCTCATGGCGCCTCCACGAGCTTGTCGACCGCCGCGACGACGTCGAGCGCGGTCACGGTGTCCAGGCAGGGGTGGCCCGGTACGGGGCAGCGCCGGGCGCGGGTCCCCGCGCAGGGCGCGTCCTGGTCGCCGAGCAGCACGTACGGCACCCCGTACGGCCGCCAGCGTTCGGCGGGGACGACCGGCGCGAACAGGGACACCACGGGGGTGTCGACGGCGGCGGCGAGATGGGCGGGGCCGGTGTTGCCGGTGACCACGCATGCGGCCCCGGCGAGCACCCCCGCGAGTTCGGCGGCGCCGGTGCGGCCGCCGAGGTCGACGGCCGCGTCGCCGGCGACGTACGCGGTCAGGTCCCGCTCGCCCGCCCCGCCGGTGACCACCACCCGGCGTCCGGCGGCGGTGAGTTCGCGTACCGCCTGCGCGCACCGTCCGGGGCTCCAGGCGCGGGCCGGGACGCTGGCGCCGGGGTGGACCACGACGTACTCCCCGGGGCCGGTCAGCGGGCCGGCCGCGGGCGGCGGGAGCACGCGCAGCCGTCCGTCGTCGACGCGGGGGAAGCCGGCGGCCTCGGCCAGGTCCAGCGCCGCCTCGGCCTCGTGGGCGTGGGGGGCGCGGTGGTGGCGCACGTCGAGGAGGGAGCCGGGGTAATCCTCGCTGTCGGCGGCGATGAAGCCGACGCCGGCGAGGCGCAGCAGCAGGGCGGTGGGCAGCGGGGACTGGTGGAAGGAGGTCAGGATCAGCGCGCTGTCGGCGTCGACGGCGGCGACGAGGCCGTCGATGTCGGCCCGGTCGACGCGGGGCGGCTGGAAGCCGGTCCACGGCGAGTCCCAGACGAGGATCTCGTCCACTCCGGGCAGCAGCCGCGCGGCGGGCGCCCCGTGCGGCCCGCACAGCAGGGTGACGGTGTCGGCGCGAGCGGCGACCGCCCGCACGGCGGGCCCGGCGAGCAGCACGTCGCCGAAGCTGTCGAGCCGGGTCACGAGCGCCTTCACATCGGCCTCCGCTCGGGCCGTCGCCCGGTCCCGGGGCCGGCCGCGCCGGGCCGGTCCCAGGGCGGGGCGGTCAGGAGCATGCGGACGGCCGTCCGCAGGTCCGGGGCGACGTGGGGCGCGGCGCTCACCTCCTGGGCGCGGGTTTCCGGTGTGGGCACGAGGACGGCGTGCGCGCCGGCCCGGCGGGCGGCCTCCACGTCGGCGCCGATGTCGCCGACGACGACGCAGTCGGCGGGGCTCGCGCAGACACGGCCGGCGGCCCAGAGGATCATGCCCGGGCGGGGTTTGCGGCAGTGGCAGCCGTCGTCGGGGGCGTGCGGGCACATGGCCCAGACGTCGAACGGGCCGAGGAGTTCCTCGACGCGCCGGTTGACGCGGCGGGCGTCGGCGTCGGTGAGCAGTCCGCGCCCGATGCCGGACTGGTTGGTGACGACGCCGGTGCGCACGCCCCGCGCGCGGAGCGCGTCGAGCGCCTCGCGGGCGCCGTCGACGGGCCGCACCAGGGCGGGGTCGGCGTTGTAGGGGACGTCGTGCACCAGCGTGCCGTCGCGGTCGAACAGCACCGCCTTCACCGGGCTCACCGGGCCACCTCGCGCCAGGCGGGGGCGTTCCGGTGGCGCCAGGCGCCCGCCAGCCGGTACCAGGTCGCGGCGGGCGGGATGACCACGCTGGTGGCCACCACGGTGGTCACCTCGTCGCGGGTGCGCGGGCCGGGCACGATGCGGGCGCGGGCGAGTTCGGCGGTGCCGGCGGCCCAGCCGGCCGCGCAGGCGGTGGCCGCCCTGCGGTGTCCGGCCGCGGCCAGGACGCAGGCGGCGGCGCCGGCCGCGGTGATCACCGCGTGCCGGCGGATCCGGCCGCGCGGCGCGACCGCCTTGTCCCACCAGTCGGGGCCGTGCAGGCGCCGCATCAGGGCGTCGTCGGCGTTGCCGCGCTGCTGCCGCACCGACGCCCAGCGGGAGGCGGGGCGCACGGGGTGCCGGGTGAGGCGGTGGCCCCTGCGGATGCGCCAGCCGGCGTCGAGGAGGCGCAGCGCGAGGTCGGCGTCCTCGCGGAAGGCGCGGGGGAAGCGTTCGTCGAAGCCGCCGACCTGCTCGAGGGCCTCGGTGCGGTAGGCCATGTCGGCGGTGGTCCAGCGGGCGCGCGCGAGGCCCGCGGTGCCGCGTTCCCAGTCGGTGGGGCGGCGTCCGCCGGGCAGCGGCACGCTGATGACGCCCTGGACGCCGGCGGTGTCGGGGGGCGCCTCCTCGAGGTCCCGGACGAGCTGGGCGCACCAGTACGGCCCCACCTGCACGTCGTCGACGAGGAAGACGGCCCAGGGCGCGGTGACGGCGCGCAGCCCGGTGTTGCGCGCGGCGGCGGGCCCGCGGCCTCCGCCGGTCACGACGGTGGTGGTGCGGTCACGCAGGTCGCCGAGGACGGTCAGGGCGTGGGCGGCGGCGTCCGGTGCGGGATCGGGGTCGGACCGGTCGTCGACGAGGACGATCTCGTCGGGTCGCGGCCCGTGCGCGGCGGCCAGCGCGGCGAGGCAGTCGGCGAGGGAGTCCCGCAGCAGGGTGGGGATCACGACGGCGTACGACGTCATCCGGACGTCCTCCTGGGGAGGGGGGCCTCGGTACGAAGGATGCGCATCGCGGCTGTGCTCCGTCCCTGCGGGAGTGTGGGGTCCACCGGAACGCGGGTGCCGCGTTCGCGGTCGTCCCAAACACCCGGGCGTCCGACCGGGTGACGGCCCTCACACGGCCGGCCCCCTCCCCACCTGGGCTCCACGGCCGCCCGACGGAGCTGGTGCCGGACGGTACCCGCCAGGAGCTCGGGCGCTCCCACGCGCAGCCACAGCGCCGCACCGGCCCCCTGGTGCGCCCGCCACGGGACCGTACCGAGGACACCGCGGTCCCCCGGCTGCCGGCCGCGGGCAAGGCGGAGCCGGGAGCGCCGTACCCGTGGTGCCGGGCGGGTGGCCCGCACCCGGACGTGCCGGATTGCCTAGGATCCTCCCGTGGCCCTCTTCCAGCTCCGGCGCACGGCGCCCCTCCCCCTCGACGAGGCGTGGCGCAGGCTCACCACGTGGCCGCGCCACGGCGCCGTGGTGCCGATGACCCGGGTCAGGGTGACCACTCCCCCGCCCACGGGCGAGGGCACCGTCTTCGTCGCCCGGACGGGCCTGGGCCCGCTCGCCTTCGACGACCCGATGGAAGTGACGGTCTGGCGGCCCCCGGCGGACGGCTCGCCGGGCTTCTGCCGCCTGGAGAAGCGCGGCCGGTTCGTCACCGGCTGGGCCGAGATCGAGGTGCGCCCGGGTCCGGGCGGCCGGACGCACGTGGTGTGGCGGGAGGACATCCGGGTCCGCTTCCTGCCCCCCTTCGGCGACGCCGCACTCTCCCGGGCGGGCCGCCTCGTCTTCGGACGCGCGGTGAACCGCCTGCTCCGGCAGGCGTGACCCCGCGACGGCGAAGGCAACTCCCGTACGTCTTACGGCAATCGCCGCACCGGAAAACTACCGGGCCAGCGTGATCAACGCGTGATATACAGACGCAGCCAAGAAGACAAACACATGGCAAAGTCCCGGACTTGGGGACGGCCGTGCAACGGGAGGACTCTTCTCATGCGACAGTTCCGCAGGGCGTGGCTGGCAACGGCGGGCGCGCTCCTCGCCGTGCTGCTGCCGACGGCCACGGCGCAGGCCGACACGGCGCAGTCCCAGGCCTCGAGCGCGGGGACCTACAACGTCTGGCAGTGGAACGTCGCGGGCAATACCTTCCACCGCGGCAGCAGCGACACCAACATGGTGTCGCTGGCCGCCACGTCGATGGTGAACCGCGATGCGGACTTCGCCGCGTTCAACGAACTGTGCAGGGGCCAGTACGACGCCCTCGTCGAGCAGCTCAGGGCGAAGAACTGGCCTGTGGACGAGACCAACTTCGCCCGCTTCGAGCCGAGCCGCGCCGCCAACACCGGCGTCTGCGGCGAGGACGAGGACGAGTTCGGCAACGCCATCTTCAGCAAGCGGCCGCTGGGCACCGCGGCGCGGATAGACCTCGCCGACGACGGAAGCCTGTACGAACGCCGCAACCTGCTGTGCGCGCCGCTCGCCGACGGCTCGGGGGTGCGCTTCTGCGCAACTCACCTGACCACCGTCGACTCGGTCAAGTACACGCAGATCAATGAGATCAAGAACCGGCTGGAAGGCTGGCACGGAGCCGGCGAGAAGGTCCTGATCGCGGGCGACTTCAACGTCCAGCCCCACTATCCGTCCATGAACCCGGTCTACTCGGCCTCGGTGGACACGCAGTACAACGACAACAACGTCGGCGCCTACCGCGAGCTCGACGACAACGACCCCGGAAACTGCTGGGGTTACGGCGAGCCGACCACGAACGCCGGCGCCACCAACTCCCCGTGCGGAGGCGCGCAGAAGCTCGACCTCATCCTGGTCCGCGAGTCCGCGCTCGCGTCCCCGGGCAGCTACAGCGCCGACTCCCTCGTCACCTCCGAGAACTGCACCGTCGGCCTGTGCTCCGACCACCGCATCCTCACGGGCACCGTCACCCTGAAGTAGGGCGTTCCGCGCTGATCTCGTCGCACCACGACGGGCCGGGCGTGCCCGCGGGCGCGCCCGGCCCGTCGTGGTGGATCGGGGTGTGGGCGCCGGTCAGGGAGGCTCCGCTGCCGCCGCGGCGGTTCGCGACGATCTCGGCGGCGATGGACAGGGCCGTCTCCTCCGGGGTGCGGGCGCCCAGGTCGAGGCCGATCGGCGACCTGAGGCGGGCCAGTTCCGGGTCGGTCACGCCGACCTCGCGCAGCCGCGCCTCGCGGTCCAGGTGGGTGCGGCGGGAACCCATGGCGCCGACGTACGCCACCGGCAGCCGCAGCGCGAGCTTCAGCAGGGGCACGTCGAACTTGGCGTCGTGGGTCAGGACGCAGAGGACCGTGCGGGCGTCCACGGAGGTGCGCTCCAGGTAGGTGTGCGGCCACTCGACGACGATCTCGTCGGCCTCCGGGAAGCGGGCCCGGGTGGCGAAGACGGGCCGGGCGTCGCACACCGTGACGTGGTGGCCGAGGAACTTGCCGACCCGGACCAGCGCCGACGCGAAGTCGACCGCGCCGAAGACGATCATCCGGGGCGGCGGAACGGAGGACTCCACCAGGAGGGTGAGCGGTGCGCCGCAGCGCGAGCCCCGCTCACCGATCTCCAGGGTGCCGGTGCGGCCGGCGTCCAGGAGGGCGCCCGCCTCGGCGGCGACCGTACGGTCCAGTTCCGGGTGGGCGCCGAAGCCGCCCTCGTACGAGCCGTCCGGGCGGACCACGAGCGCGCGGCCCCTCAGCTCCCGCGGACCGCCGGTGATCCGCGCCACCGCCGCCGCCTCCCCGCTCGCCGCGGCGGCGAGCGCCGCGGCGAGCACCGGGCGGACGGGGTCCGCCGCCCGTACCGGGGTGACCATGATGTCGACGACCCCGCCGCAGGTGAGGCCCACCGCGAAGGCGTCCTCGTCGCTGTAGCCGAAGCGCTCCAGGACGGTTTCGCCGTCCCGCAGCGCCTGCGCGCACAGCTCGTACACCGCGCCCTCCACGCAGCCGCCGGAGACGGAGCCGAGCGCCGTGCCGTCGGCGTCCACCGCGAGCGCGGCGCCGGGCCGGCGCGGAGCGCTGCCGCCGACCTCCACCACCGTGGCGACCGCGAAGTCGCGGCCCTGCCCGACCCACCGGTTCAGCTCCTCGGCGATGTCCAGCATGTCTCGGTCTCCTCGGCGGCGGGTGCGGGCAGGGTGCGGGTGAGCCGGAGGCCGGAGGCTACACCGTGCCCGTGAGGTGTTCCGGGCGGACCGGCGTCCTGTTCAGCTCCAGGCCCGTGGCGTCGCGGATGGCCGCGAGCACCGCCGGGGTCGAGGACAGGGTGGGTGCCTCCCCGACGCCCCGCAGGCCGTACGGGGCGTGGTGGTCGGCGAGTTCGAGCACGTCGACCGGGATGGACGGCGTGTCGAGGATGGTGGGGATGAGGTAGTCCGTGAAGGACGGGTTGCGCACCTTCGCCGTCTTCGGGTCGACGACGATCTCCTCCATCACCGCCACGCCCAGGCCCTGCGTGGTGCCGCCCTGGATCTGGCCGACCACGGACAGCGGGTTGAGCGCCTTGCCGACGTCCTGCGCGCAGGCCAGCTCGATCACCTTCACCAGGCCGAGTTCGGTGTCGACCTCGACGACGGCCCGGTGGGCGGCGAAGGAGTACTGGACGTGGCCGTTGCCCTGGCCGGTGCGCAGGTCGAAGGGCTCGGTCGGCCGGTGCCGCCACTCCTCCTCGACCTCGACCGCCTCGTCGCCGAGGACGTCCACCAGGTCGGCGAGCACCTCGCCGCCGTCGGTGACGACCTTGCCGCCCTCCAGCAGCAGTTCGGCGGTCGCCCAGGCCGGGTGGTACGACCCGAACCGCCGCCGGCCCAGCTCCAGCACCTTCTCCCGGACCAGCTCGCAGGCGTTCTTGACCGCGCCGCCGGTGACGTACGTCTGCCGGGAGGCGGACGTCGAGCCGGCCGATCCCACCCGGGTGTCGGCGGGGTGGATGGTCACCTGGACGACGCCGAGCTCGGTGCGGGCGATCTGCGCGTGGACGGTGACGCCGCCCTGGCCGACCTCCGCCATCGCGGTGTGCACGGTGGCGACCGGCTCACCGCCGAGCACCTCCATCCGCACCCGCGCGGTGGAGTAGTCGTCGAAGCCCTCGGAGAACCCGACGTTCTTGATGCCGACCGCGTAGCCGACCCCGCGTACGACGCCCTCGCCGTGGGTGGTGTTGGACAGTCCGCCCGGCAGCTGGCGCACGTCGGCGCCCTCGCTGCTCTCCCACTGGCGCTCCGGGGGCATGGGCATGGCCTTGACCCGGCGCAGGAGTTCGGCGACCGGCGCCGGGGAGTCGACCGGCTGCCCGGTGGGCATGATCGTGCCCTGCTCCATCGCGTTGAGCTGCCGCAGCTCCACCGGGTCCATGCCGAGCCGTGCCGCCAGCCTGTCCATCTGCGCCTCGTAGGCGAAGCACGCCTGGACCGCGCCGAAGCCGCGCATGGCGCCGCAGGGCGGGTTGTTGGTGTAGAGCGCGACGGCCTCGACGTCGACGTCGTCCACCACGTACGGGCCGATGCCGAGGGAGGAGGCGTTGCCGACCACGGCCGGGGAGGCGGAGGCGTACGCGCCGCCGTCCAGGACGATGCGGCACTTGACGTGGGTGAGCCTGCCGTCCGCCGTCGCCCCGTGCTCGTAGTACAGCTTGGCCGGGTGGCGGTGGACATGCCCGAAGAAGGACTCGAAGCGGTTATAGACGATCTTGACGGGCTTGCCGGTGCGCAGCGCCAGCAGACAGGCGTGGATCTGCATGGACAGGTCCTCGCGCCCGCCGAACGCGCCGCCGACGCCGGCCAGGGTCATGCGTACCTTGTCCTCGGGCAGACCGAGGACGGGCGCGATCTGGCGACGGTCGGAGTGGAGCCACTGGGTGGCGATGTAGAGGTGGACCCCGCCGTCCTCCTCGGGGACCGCGAGCCCGGACTCGGGGCCGAGGAAGGCCTGGTCCTGCATGCCGAAGGTGTACTCGCCCTCGACGATCACGTCCGCGCGCTCCCGCGCCGACGCCACGTCGCCGCGCACGATGGGCTGGCGGTGCACGATGTTGGGGTGCGGCACGTGGCCGATGTGGTGGTCGTCGCGGTTCTCGTGGACGAGGACCGCGCCGGGGGCGGTGGCGGAGGCCTCGTCGGTGACGACGGGGAGTTCCCGGTACTCGACCTTGATCCGGGCGGCGGCCCGGCGGGCCGTCTCCGGGTGGTCGGCTGCGACGATCGCGACCGGCTCGCCGTGGTGGCGGACCTTGCCGTGCGCGAGGACCGGGGTGTCCTGGATCTCCAGGCCGTAGTTCCGCACCTCGGTGGGGAGGTCGTCGTACGTCATCACGGCGTACACGCCGGGCACGGCGAGCGCCTCGCCGGTGTCGATGGACACGATCTCGGCGTGGGCGACGGTGGAGCGCAGGATCTGGCCCCAGAGCATGTCCTCGTGCCACATGTCGGAGGAGTACGCGAACTCGCCGGTGACCTTGAGGGTGCCGTCCGGGCGGAGGGTGGACTCGCCGATGCCGCCCCTGGTCCCGGAGCCCTGCGTGATCCTGGTGGGAACACCGTTGGTGGGCATGTTCAGACCCCCTCGGACTGGCGGGCGGCGGCCAGGCGGACCGCGTCCATGATCTTCTCGTAGCCCGTGCAGCGGCAGAGGTTGCCGGAGAGGGCCTCGCGGATGTCGGCGTCGGACGGGTCGGGGTTGCGCTCCAGCATCTCGTCGGCCGCGACCAGCAGACCGGGGGTGCAGAAGCCGCACTGGACGGCGCCGGCGTCGATGAACGCCTGCTGGACCGGGGAGAGCGGGGTGTCCTCGCCGGCCCCCGGGTCGGTGCCCCTGGCCTGCCAGGCCCTGGCCTCGTCCAGCGGGGTGCCGCACGCGCGGGCGCCGCGGGAGCGCTGCGCGGCGTGGTCCGCCAGGCCCTCCACGGTGACGACCTCCCGGCCCTCCACCTGGCCGGCGGCGACGAGACAGGAACACACCGGCACGCCGTCGAGGCGGACCGTGCACGAGCCGCACTCGCCCTGCTCGCAGGCGTTCTTGGAGCCGGGCAGGCCGAGCCGCTCGCGCAGCACGTAGAGCAGGGACTCGCCCTCCCAGACGTCGTCGGCCTGCTGGAGTTGTCCGTTGACGGTGAACTCGACGCGCATTACGCGGCTCCCTCCGTGGTGCGGCCGGCGCCGCGGTAGGACTCCCAGGTCCAGGTCAGCGTGCGGCGGGCCATGACGCCGACCGCGTGGCGGCGGTAGCCCGCGGTGCCGCGGACGTCGTCGATGGGGTTGCAGGCGCCGGCGCACAGGTCGGCGAACCGCTTGGCGACGGACGGGGTGATGATCTTCCCGTTGTCCCAGAAGCCGCCCTCCTCCAGCGCCGCGTTCAGGAACTCCTCCGCGGCCCGTGCCCGCACGGGGGTGGGGGCCGCCGAGCCGATTCCGGTGCGCACCGTCCGTGTGCCGGGGTGCAGGGCGATGCCGAAGGCGCACACGGCGATGACCATGGCGTTGCGGGTGCCGACCTTGGAGTACTGCTGGGGTCCTCCGGCCTTCTTGACGTGGACCGCGCGGATCAGCTCGTCGGGCTCCAGCGCGTTGCGCTTCACGCCGGTGTAGAAGTCGTCGATGGGGATGCGGCGCGCTCCGCGCACCGACTCCACCTCGACCTCGGCCCCGGCGGCGAGCAGCGCCGGGTGGGCGTCGCCGGCCGGGGAGGCGGTGCCGAGGTTGCCGCCGACTCCGCCGCGGTGGCGGATCTGCGGGGAGGCGACCGTGTGGGAGGCGAGGGCGAGGCCCGGCAGTTCGGCGCGCAGCTCCTCCATGATCCTCGTGTACGGGACGGAGGCGCCGAGCCGTACGGTGTCCCCGGCCACCTCCCACGCGTACAGGTCGCCGATGCGGTTGAGGTCCATGAGGTACTCGGGCCTGCGGTGGTCGAAGTTGATCTCGACCATCACGTCGGTGCCACCCGCGATCGGCACAGCGGCGGGGTGCTCGGCCTTCGCGGCGAGCGCCTCCTCCCAGCTGGCGGGGCGTAGGAATTCCATGATCGGCTCTTTTCTTCCTCTCGATGGGCGTTCGGACTGAGCCAATCCGTGTGCGGCGGGCCCGGCTCGTCGGTGCGCGGTTCACTCGGGGTGGGGCCAGTACACCGCCGTGTGCCCCGCTTGGTCAGTCACGGAAACCATGAAGGAGTTGGCTGGCCAACGCGGGCATCTTGTAGATTCGTATGAACAGAGGCCCCACGCGGCCTCTTCACCTTCCTCCGGAAAGCAGGGGCCACGGTCCAGGACACGGCCGACATCGCTGATCAGCCACCCGACGGGCCCTCACCGGAAGACCCTCCCCCGGTCCATCGCAGGTATCGAGACATGAAACGACGGAGACGACAATGCGGCTGCGCGCACTGCTGGACACCGACGCGCTGGGCCTGAAGCTGCTCGGTGGCGCGGACGAGCTGGAACGCGGTGTGCGCGGCGTGATGACCACCGACCTCAGGGACCCCAGCCGGTACCTCTCCGGCGGGGAGCTGGTGCTCACGGGTCTGGCCTGGCGCCGGGACGCCGCCGACTCCGAGCCCTTCGTACGGCGCCTGGTGCAGGCCGGGGTGGCCGCGCTGGCGGCCGGTACGGCGGAGCTGGGCGACGTGCCGGACGACCTGGTGGCGGCCTGTGCGCGGCACCGGCTGCCGCTGTTCGCGGTGCACGAGTCGGTGGCCTTCGCGACCGTCACCGAGCACGTCGTCCGGCAGGTGTCCGGCGAGCGTGCCGGGGACCTGGCGGCGGTGGTGGACCGGCACCGCCGGATGATGACCTCGGGCCCGGCGGGCGGCGGCCCCGACGTGGTGCTGGACCTGCTCGGCACCGACCTGGACCTGCGCGCCTGGGTGCTGTCGCCGACCGGACGGCTGATCGCGGGGCCGAAGACGGCCGGACAGCGGGAGACGGCTCCGGCGCTGCCCGCCGAGGTGTGCGCGACGCTCGCCGCGGAGCAGCTGGCCGCCGCCCGCGGCGGCCGGCGCGTACCGCACCGGGTGACCGTGGGCCAGACGACGTACAGCCTCTTCCCGGTGTCCGGCGGCGGGCGCACCGCGCCGGCGGCCGGGGACGCGCGCGGGACGGTGCTGTCGGACTGGGTGCTGGCGGTCGAGGCGGACGCCGGGGACTGGGCCGGCGAGCGGCTGGACCTGCTGCACGGGGTCACCCAGCTGATCGCCGTGGAGCGGGACCGGCGGGACGCGGCGCGCTCCGTGCGGAGGCGGCTCGCGCAGGAGGTGCTGGAGCTGGTGCAGACGGGCGCCGCGCCCGCCGAGATCGCGGCGCGGCTGCGGGTGGCCGCGCCGGTGCTGCTGCCCGGCCTCGGGAGCGCGCCGCACTGGCAGGTCGTGGTGGCCCGCGTCGAATGGGACGGCGGTGAGGCCGAGGACGGGGCGGCGGCCCAGGCGCTGCTGGAGGAGATCCTGGTCGACCCGGCGTCGACGGGGCCCGAGCAGTCCGACCGCATCGCGGTGGCCCACACCGGCGACGAGGCGGTCGCCCTCGTCCCGCTGCCCGCGGTGGGCGGTGAGGAGCACGACGGCTCCGGCACGGGCGTCCTCGCGGACACGCTCCTGGAGTCCGTACGCGGTCCGCTCACCGCCGGTCTGGACGACGACGGGCGGCTCACCCTGGGCGTCTCCGCCGCGGTGCACTCGGCGGAGGGGCTGCGCGGGGCGCTGGAGGAGGCACGGCACGCCCGGCGCGTGGCCGCGGCCCGGCAGGGCCGGGTCTGCGCGGCCGGCCACCAGGAACTGGCCTCGCACGTCCTGCTGCTGCCCTTCGTCCCCGACGACGTACGGCGTGCCTTCACCGCCCGGCTCCTCGACCCCCTGCGGGACTACGACCGCCGTCACCGCGCCGAGCTGATCCCCACCCTGGAGGCGTTCCTCGACTGCGACGGCTCCTGGACGCGCTGCGCGTCCCGGCTCCACCTGCACGTCAACACGCTGCGCTACCGCGTCGGCCGCATCGAGCAGTTGACGAGCCGTGACCTGTCGCGGCTGGAGGACAAGCTGGACTTCTTCCTGGCGCTGCGGATGAGCTGATCCGGCGCGTCCCTTCCGGCGGTTCGGGCCCCTGGCGGACGACTTTGTGAAATCCTTCACCCACCCTCTTGGCCGGGCCCCGCTGTTCGTGCTGAGATGCGGCCACCACTCAACAGCTCGATGGCGTGCTCGGGGAGGGCAACGTGGCGCATACCGCCATGTCCGGTGACGGAACGACCGCCGATGACGATCCCCTCCGGACGGCGGTGTGGCGGCTGCGCTCCCGTGCCTGCTGGGCCGACGCCGCCGCCCTGCTCGAACCGGCCGGCCCGGAGACGGCGCTGCAGCGGGCGTCGCTGCTGGTGGAACGGTGCGTGTACACCGCTGCGGGGTGGGAGGACGCCGAGGACGCGCTGCGGACGGCCGAGGCGCTGGCGCACAGCGACGACGAGCGGGGGGCCGCCGCTTGTGAACGCGGGTACCTGGCCTACGCCGCCACCCTGTTCGCCGTGCGGGACCGGGCGGACGAGGCGCGGGCCGCGCTCGGCCGGGCGGCGGCGCTGATCGCCCCCGGGGCTGCGGGGCGGGCGCTGCTGGACTTCCGGCGCGGGCTGATCGCCGAGAACCTCACGCGCTCCCCGCAGGCCGCGCGTGCCGCGTACCGGCGCGCCCACGCGGGCGCCACCGCGCACGCCGACCCGCTGCTGCTCTCCGGCACCTGGCGCCATCTGGCCGGACTCTCCCTGCGCGAGGGGGAGTTGGCGGAGGCCCGGCACGGCTTCGCGGAATCCCTGCGGATCCGCGAGGAGCTGGGCTACCTCGTCGGCACGGCCCCGGCCCTGGTCTCCCTCGCCGACACGGAGACGGAGCCGGAGGCCTCCCGCCTCCGCGAGGAGGCCCGCCGCCTCTTCCGTCTCCTGGGCGGCGTCCCCACCTGGCTCGCCGCCCAGCTTGCCCCACCCGCCCCGGGCACGGCGACGGCGTAACACAACCGGACCCGCCCCCCGGTCAGGGGGCGCCGTGGAAGTGGTCGGTCACCAGGGCGTGGACCACGTCGACGTCGCCCGCGATCAGCGCGTCCAGCAGGGCCGTGTGCTCGTGGGCGTCGGCCACCAGCTCCGCCCGCCCGCGGGCCCCCGGGGCGGGCCCGACCAGGGGCCACTGGGTGCGCCGGTGCAGGTCCTCGGCGATCCGGACCAGCTGCTCGTTGTCGGCCAGGGCGAGGACCGCGCGGTGGAAGGCACGGTCGGACTCGGCGTACGTGGCCCGGCATCCGGAGGAGGCCGCGCGCACCGTCCCCTCCGCGAGCGGGCGCAGCTCGGCCCACCGCTCGGGCGCCACGGTCCGCGCCAGCCGCATCATCACCGGGACCTCGATCAGCGCCCGTATCTCCGTGAGCTCTGCCAGTTCCCGCGCGCCCCGCTCCACGACCCGGAACCCCCGGTTGGGCACGACCTCGACGGCGCCCTCCAGCGTGAGCTGCTGCATCGCCTCCCGGACGGGCGTCGCGGAGACGCCGAACCGCTCGCCGAGCACCGGCGCCGAGTACACCTCGCCGGGCCGCAGGTCACCCGTGACCAGCGCGGTGCGCAGCGCGTCGAGGATCTGCCCGCGCACCGAGGACCGCCGCACGACGGCCCGGGGCCGGGGCAGGGCGTGCTCACCGCGCCCGGCGTGCTCGCCGTGCGTGTGCTCACCGCGCGCGGCCTCACCGGCCGCCGGCTGCTCCGGCACCCGGAGGCGGCCCGTGGCGGCCCGGCCGGTCACCGCCTCGCCCGTCGCGGCGGAGCCCCGCGTGCCCTGCTTCACAAGGTCCTCCTGCGGACGTGTCGGTACTTGGGGTCATTACGGCGGGTTGTCACCGGTCCGTCAAGCACCCTAAGCGCACGGGGGCCGCCGGTTCACATCCGGCCGATCTTCGGTAAGGTGAGCCTTACCTTTATTGCCCGGCTCCACGAGACGTGAAGGGTGGCAGCATGCCCATGCCCGGTTCGGCCGTCGCGGACGCGTACGCCCGCCTGACGGAGGCCTTTCCCGCCCTGGCCGTCACCGAACTCGGCACCGGCGAGGCGGCGCCCACGGGCGGCGGCTGGATCACCGCCGCCGGGCTCGCCGAGGGCGGCGCCGCACTGGAGCACTTCCTGACCTGGGACGACACCCAGGTGCGGCGGGACTACGGGCAGCAGGGCCGCCCCGACGTGATCGCCAGCTTCGGACTGCACCGCTACGCCTGGCCCGCCTGCCTACTGATCACCGTGCCGTGGTTCCTGCACCGCAGGGTGCCGTACTACCCCGCGACGCACGTCTCCTTCGACCGCACCGCCGCCGGTCTCGCCGTGGGCCGCATGGCCGTGCGCCCGGACGGCTTCGCCTGCCTCCCCGGAGACCCCGCCGCCGCACTGCCCGGCGCCCGGGTGGTGCCCGACGAGGAGGCGCTGCGGGCGGAGGTGCGCGCGGCGGTCGCCCAGCACCTCGAACCCGTCCTGACCGGTTTCGGCCCCCGGATGCGCCGCCGTGGCCGGGCCCTGTGGGCCATGGCCACCGACGAGATCGTCGAGAGCCTGCGGTACGTCGGCGGGCTGCTCGGCGAGGAGGAGCGCGCGCTGCGCGAACTGGAGCTGCTGCTGCCCGGCGCGACCAGGCCGTACGTGGGCGCGGCGACCTTCCGCCGCCCGGAGGGCCCCGGCGCGGCGGCCGAGCGCGCCACCCGGGACCGGGTCAGCTGCTGCATGTTCTACACCCTGCGCCCCGCGGACATGTGCGCCACCTGCCCGCGCACCTGCGCCACCGAGCGGGCCGGGAGCGCCGGCCGCGTCAACGAGCTGGTCGGCCAGGCCGGCTGACGCCCCGTCGGGACGGGGCACCCCTGTCCGCCGGGTAAGATCATCCGGTCGGCGCTCCGCAGGGGGCGACCGCGGCAGAGGTCACAGGCGCTTCACAATTCCCTCACCCTTCACGGGAACTATCCGAGGAACCACCCGTACGGGTAGGCTCATTCGAACTCAACTCCCGCCCTCCGTGCGGCGGTTCGAGCAGAACGCTGCCCTGGGCTCCCCCTCGCACCTCCTTGGCGGCCTCTTGCCCCGAAACCCCCTGAGGGCCGCTGAGTCTGGGCCACTATGTCGGGCGTTACGCCCTATCCCAATGCAAGGGACCCCTAGATGAGACTGACCGACATATCGCTGAACTGGCTGCTTCCCGGCGGCGTGCTGCTCCTGGGCATGCTGGCGGCGGTGGCGGTGCTGGCGCGCGGCAAGCGCTCCTCGGTCAAGAGCACGAGCGCGGACGACTCGTGGGAGCGCAGCGAGGAACGCCGCAGGCGCAAGGAGGCCCTCTACGGCACCGTCTCCTACGTCCTGCTGTTCTGCTGTGCGGCGGTGGCCGCCGCACTCTCCTTCCACGGCCTGGTCGGCTTCGGCGAACAGAACCTCGGCCTGTCCGGCGGCTGGCAGTACCTCGTCCCCTTCGGACTGGACGGCGCGGCCATGTTCTGCTCGGTGCTCGCCGTGCGCGAGGCCAGCCACGGTGACGCCGCGCTCGGCTCGCGCATACTCGTGTGGACGTTCGCCTTCGCCGCGGCCTGGTTCAACTGGGTGCACGCCCCCCGGGGCCTGGGCCACGCGGGCGCCCCGCACTTCTTCGCGGGCATGTCCCTCTCCGCGGCGGTCCTGTTCGACCGCGCGCTGAAGCAGACCCGCCGGGCCGCCCTGCGCGAACAGGGCCTGGTTCCCCGTCCGTTGCCGCAGATCCGCATCGTCCGCTGGCTGCGCGCGCCCCGGGAGACCTACGGGGCCTGGTCGCTGATGCTGCTGGAGAACGTGCGCAGCCTCGACGAGGCCGTCGAGGAGGTGCGCGAGGACAAGCTGCGCAAGGACGCCGAGAAGCAGCGCCGGCGGGACCAGCAGCGCATGGAGCGGGCCCGGCTGAAGGCGATCAGCCGCGGCCACCGGGGTTTCGCGGGCCGGGGCGGCGGACGCGAACTGGAGGCGCCCACGGTGGAGCGCGACTCCGACATGGTCTCCGCGGAGCCTGCCATAGCGGCGCCGGAGGCCCTGCCCGTCCGCGCGCGTCCTTCCCTGCAGCCCGTCCGTACCGGTGACCCGCTGACCGTGGACCTCACCGCCGAGGACGACACCCAGGCCCTGCCGCGCCTGGACTCCCTGGAGCGCAAGCTCAAGGATCTGGAGCAGCAGTTCGGCTGACGTTCCGAGGGCGGCCTGAGGGGTGCGGACCGCGCACCCCTCAGGCCGCTTTCGCGTCCAGTTCGAACCAGACGGACTTGCCCACCCGGTGCCTGCGGACCCCCCACTCGTCGGCGAGGGACTCGACCAGCACCAGGCCCCTTCCGTTTGTGCCTTCTTCGGTGCTCCGGGGGCGCGGCCGGGGCTCGTGGGCCACGAAGTCCCGTACCTCCACCCGCAGTCCGCGGGGTCCCACGGTGGCGGTCAGCACCGCCTCGTAGTCGGTGTGCACGAGCGCGTTGGTGACCAGCTCGCTGGTGAGCAGTTCCGCCACCGCGGACCGCTCCGGTGTCCCCCAGTGCCTGAGCAGTTCCCGCAGCGCCCTGCGGGACTCCGGCACCGCCCGCAGATCCGCCCGCCCCAGTGTGCGCCTCAGCCGATCCGCCGAAGCCTGACTCTTCATGGCCCCCGCCCGCGTGCCGATGTCGATTCCCCCTGTGGTCGAACACCTTCACGGGAATCCTTGCCCGGTCGCCCACCCGGCAGTCATACCGGACGGTCACAACCGGTAGTTGGCCGACATGCGATGGCCACGCATACGCGCGGGGCCGTCCTCCCGACCCCCGTGGCGAGAGGACGACCCCGGCTGCTCATGGTGGTCGTGGCGGGCCGTGCGGCCTCAGTACAGCTTCTCGACGGCCTTCCTGGTCGTCTTCTTGAACGCGCTCACCGGGGCGTCGCCGAAGTCGCCCATCTGTCCCCAGCCGACGACGGTCACGGTCCTCCCGT
This sequence comes from Streptomyces fungicidicus, assembly GCF_003665435.1. Classification (NCBI taxonomy): domain Bacteria; kingdom Bacillati; phylum Actinomycetota; class Actinomycetes; order Kitasatosporales; family Streptomycetaceae; genus Streptomyces; species Streptomyces fungicidicus. The sequence goes on along the minus strand of NZ_CP023407.1, from coordinate 5,862,308 downwards.
CCCGTCCCACGGAGAGCAGATGGACGTCCGTGGCGCCCCAGGAGGTCTCGGTGTGCAGTCCGTGCACCTCGGCGCCCTCCTCGACCGGCAGCGAGCCGTAGTACCGGCCCTCGGCCTCGGTGTCGCGGTCGGTCCGCTCGATCCGGGCGGCGCAGCCGCGGATCTCCTCGTCCAGCAGGGCGGCCAGCGCCTTGCCCTTGGCGGCGGAGCCGGTGACGACGGTGACCTGTACGGCGCCGGTGTCCAGCTCGGTGTGGAAGACGCGGTGCCGGTAGTCGTACGCCGGTACGCCCTCGCCCAGGCAGAAGGCGAGCTCCACCGGGAAGCCGTCGGCGACCGGGCTCGCGGTCCAGGCGGACCACGGGTGCGGGGGCAGTTCGGAGGCCGCGAGGAACCTGGGTGCGGCGGACCGCGGGGCGGTCTTCTCCGGGGCGGCGCCGGCGGGCGCGGTGAGTGCCGTGCCGGCGGCGAGTACGGCGACGGTGAGCGTCGCGAGGGTGGCGGCGCGGGCGGGCCTGGGCATGGGTGTCCCCCGTGGGATGTGCGTGGTGGAATGGCGGTGCGGTGCGCCGTGACGGACCGGCCGGTGCTTCGGGTGGCCGTCGGGGCGGTTCGCGGTGCCAAGAGCATCGGCCGCGTCGGGAGGGGGACGCAAGCCTCGTCGCCGGATCCGCCGGCATGGAACCATCCCAGCCCCTCCGACGTGCAGATACATGGGGTGCCTGGGATGCCGTCCCGGGGCCCGGGCCGGTCCATTTCGAGTGCGGGGTGACGGTGTCGGCACAGGACGACGTGGCTGAGTTCGCGAGGCTGCTGCGGGAACTGAAGGAACGCACGGACCGCAGTTACGGCTCGCTGGCCCGGCGCCTGAACATGAACACCTCGACGCTGCACCGCTACTGCGCGGGCGACACGGTGCCCGTCGAGTTCGCGCCGGTGGAGCGGTTCGCCGTCCTGTGCGGTGCGTCGCGGGCGGAGCGGCTGGACCTCCACCACCGCTGGCTCCGCGCGATGGAAACCCGCCAACGCCCGCACACCCCGCCTCCCGCGGAGCACCGCTCCGGCACGAACCCCGAATCCGGCCCGGCCCCGGACACCGGGGATGCGGCGCACCCGAGCGTTCCCCACCCCGAGCCCCGCTCCGCCCCGGCCCCTGCCCCCCGCCCGGCTTCCCGCTCCGTCCCGCGCCCCGGCCCCAGCCCGGATGCCGACTCGGGCCAGGACGCCGAGAAGGCCGCGCCTCCGAGCAGTCCGCACGCCGAGTCCCGCTCCACCCCGGCCGCTGGATCCGCCCCCGACCTCGGGGCCAGCCCGGGCCCGGACACCGGGGAGGCGGCGCACCCGAGCGTTCCCCGCGCCGAGCCCTCCACCGCCCCGGCCACCGGGCAAGTCGCCCGCGTGGGCGGTTCGGTGGGCGGGCGGCGGCCCTGGTACCGGCGGCGGAAGCGGGTGGCGGTCGCGCTGGCCGCCGCCTGTGCGCTGCTGGCCACCGTGGGGAGTCTGTCCGCGCTGCCGGACGACCGGGGGGCGTCCGCCGGGAGCGGTCCCCCGGACGTGTCACCCGGCGCGCCCGCGGCGAGCGGTTCCCCCGAGGCGTCCCGGAGCCGCTCCGCCTCGCCCTCCCCCTCACCCTCGCCGTCCGGCTCCGCGGCTCCGAAGGGCGGCGCGACCACCGCCGGTCCGCGGCGGGGCCCGGCCACGACCGCCCCCGCGGAGGACTCCGCCACCGCCGCGCCGCCGGTCCTCGCCTGGTCAGCCGACTCCCACGTCTGGGCGTACGGGTGCGGGCACGACTACGTCGTCGCCAGGCCCCCGGAGCAGGTCCCGCCGCCCCCGGCCCCGCAGGACGCCCGGACCTGGGCGGAGACCCAGTCGGCCGTGCACGGCGGCGGGACGACGGTGCAGCTGTCGGTGCAGGGGACCTCCGAGACGGCCGTCGTCCTCACCGCGCTGCGCGTCCGCGTGGCCGGCCGCGCGGACCCCGCGCCGGGCAACGCGTACGCCATGGACCAGGGCTGCGGCGGCGCGCTCACCCCGCGCTACTTCGACGTGGACCTGGACAAGGACCGGCCCCTCGCCCGCGCGGTCCCGGGCAACGACGCCGGTACGCCGATCCCGGCCGTGCGGATGCCCTACCGGGTGTCCGCCACCGACCCGGAGGTGCTGCTCGTCACCGCCCGGACCGCGCACTGCGACTGCCGCTGGTACCTGGAGCTGGACTGGTCCTCGCAGGGCCGCACCGGCACGGTCCGGATCGACGACGACGGCCGTCCGTTCCGCACCAGCGGCCTGGCGGGCCTGCCCCGCTACGAGTACGACACCTCGGCACGCGAGTGGCGGCCCCGCACCGGGTGAACCGGCCTACGGACGGGGCACGTTGCGCAGGTTGGACCGGGCCATCTGCACCATCCGGCCGACCCCGCCGTCCAGCACCATCTTGGAGGCGGACAGCGCGAATCCGGTCACCATCTCCTTGCTGATCTTCGGCGGGATGGACAGCGCGTTGGGATCGGTGACGATGTCGACCAGGGCCGGGCCCTTGTGCTTGAACGCGGACTTCAGGGCCCCGGCGAGTTCCTTCGGCTTCTCCACCCGCACCCCGTGCGCTCCGCACGCGCGGGCGACGGCGGCGAAGTCGGGGTTCTTCATGGCGGTCCCGTACGAGGGCAGTCCGGCGACCAGCATCTCCAACTCCACCATGCTGAGCGAGGAGTTGTTGAACAGGATCACCTTCACCGGCAGGTCGTACTGCACCAGGGTGAGGAAGTCCCCCATCATCATGGTGAATCCGCCGTCGCCGGACATCGACACGACCTGCCGGCCCCGGTCGGTGAACTGCGCCCCGATCGCCATGGGCAGGGCGTTCGCCATCGAGCCGTGCGAGAAGGAACCGATCACCCTGCGGCGGCCGTTGGGCGAGATGTAGCGGGCCGCCCAGACGTTGCACATACCGGTGTCGACGGTGAACACGGCGTCGTCGTCGGCCATCTCGTCCAGTACGGACGCCACGTACTCGGGGTGGATCGGCACATGCTTCTCCACCTTCCGCGTGTACGCCTTCACCACCCCCTCCAGCGCGTCCGCGTGCTTCTTCAGCATCCGGTCGAGGAACCTGCGGTTGTCCTTGGTGCGGATCCTGGGCGTCAGGCAGTTCAGCGTCTCCTTCACGTCGCCCCACACCGCGAGGTCCAGCTTGGAGCGCCGGCCGAGGTTCTCGGGCCGCACGTCGACCTGGACGATCCTCACGTCGTCGGGGAGGAAGGCGTTGTACGGGAAGTCGGTGCCGAGCAGGATCAGCAGGTCGCACTCGTGGGTGGCCTCGTAGGCGGCGCCGTAGCCGAGCAGTCCGCTCATGCCGACGTCGTACGGGTTGTCGTACTGGATCCACTCCTTGCCGCGCAGGGCGTGCCCCACCGGGGACTTGATCTTCTGCGCGAACTCCATGACCTCGGCGTGCGCGCCCTTCGTGCCGGCGCCGCAGAACAGCGTGACCTTCTCGGCCTCGTCGATCATGTCGACCAGCCGGTCGATCTCGGCGTCGCCGGGGCGGACCGTGGGCCGGGAGGTGACGAGGGCGGTCTCGGCGGGCTTCTCGGGGGCGGCATGGTCGGCGATGTCGCCCGGGAGGGTGACGACGCTGACGCCGGAACGGCCGACGGCGTGCTGGATGGCCGTCTGCAGCAGCCGGGGCATCTGCTGCGGGCTGGAGATCATCTCGCTGTAGTGGCTGCACTCGCGGAACAGCTGGTCGGGGTGGGTCTCCTGGAAGTAGCCCAGGCCGATCTCGCTGGACGGGATGTGCGAGGCGAGGGCGAGGACGGGGGCCATGGAACGGTGGGCGTCGTAGAGGCCGTTGATGAGGTGCAGGTTTCCGGGCCCGCAGGAGCCGGCGCAGGCGCCCAGCCTGCCGGTGATCTGGGCCTCGGCTCCGGCGGCGAAGGCGGCGGTCTCCTCGTGCCGGACGTGGACCCAGTCGATGGCGGAGTTACGGCGCACGGCGTCGACGACGGGGTTGAGGCTGTCGCCGACGACGCCGTAGAGGCGTTTGACTCCCGCGCGGGTGAGGATGTCGACGAACTGTTCCGCGACGTTCTGTTTGACCATGGGTTCCGTCTGCCCCTCGGGTGTGGAACATGCCTGGAGGGTTCCATGTAGTCACACCGGGCGCGCTCACGCCTCCCAAACGGCGACGGCCGTACGGTCGTCGGCGTATCCCTTGACCCGTACCTGGGTGTCGGCGAGGAACGCGGCGAGGCCGGGCGGTTCGGGCCCCGACCACCGGTCGGCGAGGTGCGCGCGCAGGTCCCGCTCGCCGCGCAGGGGGTCGGCGAGACCGGTGCCGCACATCAGCAGGGTGTCACCCGGCCGGGCTACGGAGGTCCGGAAGCGGAACGGTTCGCGGGGCGGTTCGGGGGCCGGCTCGTACGGGCTGGGCGGTGTGGGGATGCCCAGGTCCATGGTGAGGCGGTCGCCCCCGGGGGTCTCGGAGGGCGGCGAGCCGAAACCGGCCACGGGTGCGCCCCGCACGTCGGCGGCCTCCGGTTCGATGTCCTGCCACTCCCCCTCCCGCAGCCGGAACAGCCCGCCGGGGCCCACGCCGAAGAAGACCCGGGTGCGGCACTCGGGGTCGGCGGGCAGCAGCAGGCAGCGCAGGGTGGCCGTGTGGAGGCCGGGGTCGAGGCCCTGCTCGGCCGCGTCGGCGCGGAGCCTGCCGAGGCTGCGGTCGGTGAGACGGTGCAGGCCGGACTTGAGGTCGCCGCGCCGGGCCGCCCTGAGGTCGTCGACGAGGCGGGCGTGGCTGCGGCCCACCGCCGCGCCGATCCACCGGCAGGCGTCGGCGGCGGCCCGGTGCGCGCCGGGCGCGGTGCGGGCGCCGGTCGCCAGGGCCACCAGGACGAGGGCCTGCTCGCCGGTGCCGAACCGCGCGGTCAGCAGCGCGTCGCGGCGCGGCTCGCCCCGGTAGCGGGCGGAGTCGCCGCGCACGGAGGCGGCGCGCAGGGTGCAGGCCCCGTAGCGGGCGCCGTCGAGCACGGTGTCCGGGACCGGATCGCCGGGGTCGTCGGGGTCGGTCTCGGGGAGGGCGGTGGGCTCGGCGTCGTAGGTGGGCGGCCGGGAACCCACGTAGCCGCGGGACGGGGGCGGGTCCGGGAGCGGTTCGAGACGGGAGGCGCGGGGGCCCGCGGGGGCGTCGCCCGCCGGCGGGGCCGCGGGCGGTGGCGGCGGCGCCGTGGCCGGGGTCCAGGCGCCGAGGGCCCGGCCGGTGGTGGGGGCGGCGGGAGGCGGTGGCGGGTCGGACGCCGGCCGTGGTGGGGGCTCGGGCGGCCGGGAGGGCCTGGCGGGGAACGTCACCGGGCCCGGGGACGAGGAGCCCGGGGGCTCCCAGGGGGCGCGCGGCGGCAGGTCCGGCGGACCGGCGGGGGCCGGCCGGGGGGCGGGGACCGCAGGGGCCGGGGGTGCGCCGGCCGGGGCGGGGCCGCCCGCGTCCAGGGTGCCGGACGCCGAGGCGAAGCGGTCGTCCAGGGAGTCGGGCGCCGGTGCGGGGCCCGTGTCACCGGTGCCGTCGTCGTACAGCTGCCCCCACCAGTCGTCCTCGGGACCGGTGGGCCTTCCCCCCTGCTGGCTCATGCCCCCAATTGTCCACCGCGAGGGCCGGATGCAAACGGGGCATCGGGAAAATCCCCGCCCGGCGTCGCGTCCGGGGCGGCCCGTCGGGTGAACGGCGGGACGGCTGTGCGACGGGCGCCGGCGGGGGCGGGCCGTCCCGTTCTGCGCCGCCTCCCCGCCTCCGGCACCCTGGACGAATGGGAGCGTGGGACCTCCTGCTCGCCGGACTGGTGCTCCTGCTCGGACTGTGCGGAGTGCTGCTGCCAGGGGTGCCCGGATCATGGCTGGTGTGGGCCGGGGTGCTGTGGTGGGCGCTGAAGGATCCGCGGCCCGTCGCCTGGTGGGTGCTGGTGGGGGCGACCGTCCTGCTGTTGCTGTCCCGGGCGGTGCGCTGGGCGCTGCCGTCCCGCCGGCTGCGCGCGGCGGGCTACGACGGCCGGACGCTCGCCTACGCGGGCTGCGGCTCGTTCCTCGGCTTCGTGCTGCTGCCGGTGGCCGGCGCGGTCCCCGGGTTCCTCGCCGGGGTCTACGTCCGCGAGCGGCTCCGGCTGGGCCGGCGCGGCGAGGCGGCCGCGGCGACCCGTACGGTGATGCGCTCGGGCGGCTGGAGCGTGCTGACGGAGCTGTTCGCCTGCCAGCTGATCACGGCGGCATGGCTGGGCGCGGTGTTCTGGGGCTGACCCGCGCTCACGGCGGCGTGGGCAGTACTCCCTCGTGGGTGAGCAGCCGCACCTTCCGCTCCAGGCCCCCGGCGTACCCGGTGAGCGAGCCGTCCGCGCCGATCACCCGGTGGCAGGGGCGGACGATGAGCAGGGGGTTCGCGCCGATCGCGCCGCCGACGGCGCGCACGGCGGCCCGGGGCGCGCCGATCCGCGCGGCGATCTCGCCGTAGGACACGGTGGCGCCGTAGGGGACGGCGTCGAGGGCGTCCCACACCTTCTCCCGGAAGGGGGTGCCGGCGGTGCGCACGGCCAGCCGGAACTCCTCGAGGTCTCCCGCGAAGTACGCGGCGAGCTGCCGCGCGGCCTCGCGGAACGGGCCGGGGTCGGGCCGCCAGTCGTCGCGCACGGTGCGCCCGCCCTTCTGCCCGGGCACGGACAGCGAGGTCAGCTCGCCGGTCGGGGCGGCGGTGAGCAGCAGCGGCCCGACGGGGCTGTCCACGCTCGTCCAGTACGTGGTGGCGGTCATGATCACTCCAACTCCCCTGCTGCGCGCAGGTGGTTCAGGGCGTACGAGCGCCAGGGGCGCCAGCTGTCGGGAAGGTCCGGGCCGGGCGGGGCCACGTCCGGCTCGCCGAGCGCGCGGGTGCGGATCGCGGCGATGGTACGCGGGCCGAGGCCGGGGACGGCGGCCAGGGCCAGGCGGGCGGCGTCCCGGTCCGCGCCGGGGCCGAGGAGGACGGTGCCGTCGGCGAGGGCGGCGGCGAGCGCGCCCAGGGTGCCGCCGGGCTCAGCCCCGGCGAGGGCGGCGGGTTCGGGGAACAGGTGGGTGAGGGGGCCGCAGGGGGCGTCGAGCCGCTTGCCGTGGCACCGGACCAGCCGTGCGGCCTCGTCGCGGCCGGTCAGCGCGCGCACCGCGAACTCCTCCGGGTCGGCGGCGCCCGGGGAGCGCAGCCCGGGGCGGGCGGCGACCAGCGGGGCGAGCCGGGCGTCCGCGCCGAGCCGTTCGTCGACGGCGTACGGGTCGGCGTCCAGGTCGAACAGCCGCCGCAGCCGTTGTACGGCGGTGGTCAGGTCGCGGGGGTCGGTGAGGTGGACGCGGGCGTCGAGCCAGCCGCCGGGGTGGGCGCCGGGACCGGTGTGCGGGCGTTCGCCGACGGCGGCGATGCCGGTGCCGTAGGGCAGCCGCAGGGTGCGCCGGTAGGTGCGGGCGCCCGGCGTGCCGCTCACCTCCTCGACGCCGGGGACGGCCTCGCGTTCCAGCAGGTCGAAGACGTGTCCCGCCTGGTAGGGGCCGCGGTGGGCGAGCCGCAGGGGGATCCCGGCGGAGGGTGTGGCGGTGCGCGCCGCGGTCCGTCCGCGGCGGGGCGCGGCGGCGCGCAGCCCGCTGGGGGTGGTGGCGTACACGGCCCGTACGGTGTCGTTGAACTGCCGCACGCTGGCGAATCCGGCGGCGAAGGCGATCTCGGTGACCGGCAGGCCGGTGGTCTGCAGCAGCACCCGGGCGGCGTGCGCGCGCTGGGCCCGGGCGAGCGCGACCGGCCCGGCGCCGAGCTCGCCGGTGAGCTGCCGCTGCACCTGGCGGGCGCTGTAGCCGAGCCGTGCGGCGAGTCCGGCGACGCCCTCGCGGTCGACGACGCCGTCGGCGATCAGCCGCACGGCCCGGCCGACGACGTCGGCCCGTACGTTCCATTCGGCGGAGCCGGGCACGGCGTCCGGGCGGCACCGCCGGCAGGCCCGGAACCCGGAGCCCTGCGCGGCGGCGGCGGTCGGGAAGAACCGCACGTTGTGCCGTTTGGGGGTGACGGCGGGGCAGCTGGGCCGGCAGTAGATCCCGGTCGTCTCGACGGCGAAGAAGAACACCCCGTCGAACCGGCCGTCCCGGCTGCGCACCGCCTGGTACCTGCTGTCCTCGTCCTTCACACCGTCCAGTCTCCGCCGGCCGGGGCGTCCCGGCTGGCGGAAATCGGACGGGGAGGTGCGCTACCGCAGGCGGCCCCGCTTGGCCTCCATCGCCGCCCTGCCGATTGCGCCCTTGCGCTTCCAGTCCTTGCGGATCTCCGCGCGGAGCCTGGCGTCGGTCTTGGCGACGATGTACTGGTTCTCCCGGAGCAGCTTGCGGTAGCTGTCCAGGCGGCGCTGCGGCAGCGCGCCGCCCTCCACGGCGTCGAGGACCGCGCAGCCCGGCTCGTTCTCGTGGGCGCAGTCGTGGAAGCGGCAGCCCTCGGCGAGCTCCTCGATCTCGGCGAACACCTGGCCGACGCCGGTTCCGGCGTCCCAGAGGCCGACGCCCCGCAGTCCCGGTGTGTCGATGAGGACTCCCCCGCCGGGCAGTGCCAGCAGGTTGCGGGTGGTGGTGGTGTGCCGGCCCTTGCCGTCGACGTCCCGGGTGGCCCGTACGTCCATCACGTCCTCGCCGAGGAGCGCGTTGGCCAGGGTGGACTTGCCCGCCCCGGACTGGCCGAGCAGCACCGACGTACCGCCGGCGGTGATCGCGGCGAGGACGTCGAGGCCGTCCCCGTCGCGCGCGCTGACGGTGATCACGGGCACGCCCGGGGCGCTGGTCTCCACGTCCTGGACAAGGTGCGCCCGGGTCACCGCGTCCGGCACGAGGTCGGCCTTGGTGAGGACGACCACCGGCTGCGCCCCGGACTCCCAGGCCAGTGCCAGGAAGCGTTCGATACGGCCCAGGTCGAGTTCGACGGCGAGGGAGACGGCGACGACGGCGTGGTCGACGTTGGCGGCGAGGATCTGCCCCTCGGACCGCTTGGAGGAGGTGGAGCGCACGAAGGCGGTACGGCGTGGCAGATACGCGCGTACGTAGCGCGGGTTGCCGCCGGGTTCGACGGCGACCCAGTCGCCCGTGCAGACGACCCGCAGGGGGTCGTGCGGGGTGACGAAGGCGGTGTCGGCCCGCAGGGTGCCGCCCGCGGTGACGACATCGCACTGGCCGCGGTCGACCCGGATCACGCGCCCGGGCAGCAGCCCTTCGGCGTCGTAGGGGGCGAACTCGCCGGCCCAGGCGTCGTCCCAGCCGTAGGGGGCGAGCGCGGAGGAGACGGAGGTGGAACTCAAGGGGGTGACCCTTCAGGTGGGGTGGCCCCGGCGGCCGCGCGTGGGCGCGGGAAAGGGTGAGGTCAGCCGGTGGCCACGGAGGTGGACGTGACGGTTTCCCTGATGCGGGCAGCGCCCGGCGCGGTGACAGCCATCGGTCGGCACCTCCTCACTCCACGATCGTTCCGGTGCGGTGGCGCGCGGCCACCGCGTGATCTGCCGTCACAGTAGCCCGCGGCAGCACCGGCCCGTCAACTTGTTTTCCGGGCCCGGGGGTCACACGGCCGCGCACGTCCGTCCGTTGAGGGTGAAGCCGGACGGCGGGCGGTTGGCTCCGCTCCAGGACGCGAGGAAGCCGAAGGCGAGCTTGCCGCCCGCGGCGACCGACTTGTTGTAGTCGGCGGCGGTGACGGTGACGGCGGCCCCGTCCTGGTGCGCCGAGCCGTCCCACGTCTGGGTGACCCGCTGGCCGTCCGGGAAGGTGAAGCCGACGCGCCAGGACGCGAGGGGGTCCCGGGTGGTGACGGTGACGGCGGCCTGGAATCCGTCGGGCCACTGGTTGACCAGGGCGTAGTCGACCCGGCAGGCGGCCGGGGCGCCGCGGCCGGTGGTCTCGGGCGCGGGGGTGGCGGAGGAGGTGCCCTGCGGTTCGGGGTCGGGGATCTGCCGGTCCGCGGGGCTGTCCGGGGTGGGCGTGCGGGACGGCTCGGGGGACGGGGTGTCGGAGGGGCCGGCGGTGGGCGCGGCGGGGAGCGAGGGTCCGGGGTCGGCCACCGGCTGCCGGTCGGCGTCGGCGCGTCCGGCGCCGTCGTCGGCCGTGTCGCCGCCGAACGGCATCAGTGAGACGGCGAGCGCGAGCAGGGACACCAGGACGGCGGCGACCAGCGGGCCGTGCCGGGCGATCCGGGTCCGGCCGGCGGGGTGCGCCGGGTCACCGGTGTCCGGGTCGGCACGGTCGGGGCGTCCGGCCCCGAGGCGTACCTCGGCGGCGCGGCGGCGGCGTTCCAGGTAGGCGAGGCCGCCCCAGCCGATCACCCCGCCGGCCAGCGCTCCGGGCAGTCCCCCGCCGTGCAGCCGCAGGCAGGCGGCGGCCTCGGCGCACGGGTGGCAGGTGGCGAGGTGCCGGGACAGGTCGTCGGGGGTGTCCGCGGCGGGCGAGCGGGTGACGGCGTCGAGCAGCCGTGCGTAGCTGCGGCACTCGGCGTCCAGGGGCGAGTCGAGGTGGTTGCGGTGGCAGCGGTCCCGGAACATGCGGCCGACCTGGGCGAGTTCGTCGGCCGCGGTGGCGGGGTCGAGGCCGAGCCGGCGGGCCACCAGGGGCAGCGGCAGGGCCTCCGCCTCGGCGAGCCACAGCAGTTCGGCGTCCGCGTGCTGCAGATCGCGCAGTCCGCGCAGGGCGACCGGGCGTTCCAGTGGCGGGCCGGTGTAGCGGGCGGCCTGGTCGGAGTGGAGCCACAGGCGCAGGTCGGGGTCGAGCTTGTGGCCCTTTCCGGCCTCCTCCCAGGCGGCCGCGGTGCTGCGAACGGCCGTCAGCAGCAGGGGTATCCGGGGCAGCCGGGCGGAACGGCGGCCGTGGCCGCGGACGGTGGCCGACTCCGCGGCGCGCAGCTCCCGTATGCCCTGTTCGAAGGCCTCACGGGCGAGTTCCGCGGCGGCGGCGGAGCCGGCCGTGCACAGGTCGGCGTAGGACAGCGCCGCGTCCCAGCACTCGGTGAACAGCGCCGCCTCGGTGGCGTCCTGGGGGCTCGGCAGGTCGGGCATGAGTCTCCCGCATCACGAACGAGGTCAACTCGCCATACTGGCTGTGGAGTTGGGGAAAACCTCGCGGCAGTGGCCGAGCCTTTCACGTCCCCGACACAACTGACAAGCGCTTCCCTCACTTTCCGTGGCGGCGTCGCGACACCCCGAAGGGACAATACGCACGGAAGGCCGGAACGTCTCGGTTCCGGCCTTCCGAATCCTGTGCGGGGGCGTGCGCCCCGGTGGCTCAGACCGCCTCGGCGGGCTCCTGCGCCGGGAGGCTGTCCATGAAGGAGCTGACGGAGAACACCGCGCGGCCGGGTCCGGGCGGACCGTATCCGGGGGGCGAGGAGAGGCCGAAGTCCTCCATGGTCTGCCGGTACGCCTGGAGCAGCCGGATGTGGTACTCCAGCGGCGCGCCCTGCGGGTTGGCCTTGCCGAGCGGGGTGGTCGGCTCGGGGCACCAGGTGGTGAAGCGGGGCGTGATGCCCTGCGACATGAAGAAGCGCAGGCCCTCGGTGGTGGACGCGATCGCCTCGTCGACGGTCTTGAAGCCGAAGGGCTCGGCCATCTCCACGCCCGCGACGAAGTTGGGGATCACGTTGCGCGCGCCGAACACGTCGGCGGAGTCGAGGATGCGCCGGTGCCACTCGTCACGGCCGACGTAACGCTCCTTGCCGGGGCAGTACATCTTGAAGAGGTACTCGTCCCACACCTCGAAGTTGGGGTGGTAGATCTGCACGCCGTAGTCCTTGAAGCGCTGCACGTCGTCCTTGGGCAGCGCCTGGGCGACGACCTTGCCGATCCAGCGGCCGGGGAAGCGCTCCTCGATGGCCTTGGCGTAGTGGCCGTAGAAGTCGGCCTCGTCGCGTCCGGAGACGGTCCTGGTGATGGCGCCGCCGGTCAGGGTGTAGGCGGTGGAGGCCTTCGCCGTGTCGTACCGGTCGATGATCTCCAGGGCCTCCAGGACCTCCTCGACGTCCTTCACCCCGGTGTAGGGCCGGCCGGCCGCCTTGTGCTGGCGCCAGTTGTGGTTGATGTCGCAGTACTGGCACTCCTCCTTGGCGCCGAAGTACTGGCAGACCCGGAAGACGGTCAGATAGATCAGGTATCCCCACTGGATGGTGGGGGCGACCTCCATCACCGACTTCCCGTTGGACAGGGTGTGCCGGTAGTACTCGGGCATGGGCGGCACGCCGACGTCCGAGATCCGCTTGCCGTCGAGGTACAGGCCGAGCATGCCGTGCTCGTCGGCGGCCACCCGGTAGGGGGAGGCCGGGTTCACGCGCACCGACACGACCGTACGGCGCAGGTCGTAGGGGCCGCCCGTGAGGATGATCTCCTCCGGCGGGCGCCGCAGCGCGGCCTCGCCCAGCTCGGGCAGGGTGCCGTGGTCGAAGGAGAAGATGAAGTACGACTTCGGCTTGACGTCACCGCCCTCGTTGTCACTGAGCGCGGACGGATCGAAGGCCACACCGCCGCGCAGCAGGTCCTCCTTGAACACGGCCTCGCGCGGCACGTGCGGGAACCGCTCCATCAGATCCTCGACCAGCGCGGTACGGCTGCCCATCCCGTTGTTCTCCTCCCGGTGCTGACGTACGACTCCTCACGGTATGCCCCCGCCGGGGCATCCGGGGTGCCGGGTCCCCCCACATGGCGTGGGTCACTCCCGGGATAGGTTCCGGCGGGGGCACCTTTCGGCCCCGACGGCCGGGAAGGACGAGGGATGACCGAGAGCGTGACCAACTGGGCGGGCAACATCACGTACGCCGCCAAGGAGCTGCACCGCCCGCACGGCATGGACGCGCTGCGGGATCTGGTCGCCGGGAGCCCGCGGGTGCGGGTACTGGGCAGCGGGCACTCCTTCAACGAGATCGCCGAGCCCGGCGAGGACGGCGTCCTGCTCTCCCTCGACGTGCTGCCCCCCGGGATCGAGGTGGACACGGCGGCCCGGACGGTACGGGTCGGCGGCGGCGTCCGCTACGCGGAGCTGGCGCGGGAGGTGCACCGGCACGGGCTGGCGCTGGCGAACATGGCGTCGCTGCCGCACATCTCGGTGGCCGGTTCGGTCGCCACCGGCACCCATGGCTCCGGTGTCGGCAACGGGCCGCTGGCCTCGTCCGTGCGCGCGGTGGAGATCGTGGCGGCGGACGGTTCCACGGTGACCCTGGCGCGCGGCGACGAGCGGTTCGGCGGGGCGGTCACCTCGCTGGGCGCGCTCGGTGTCGTCACCTCGCTCACCCTGGACCTGGAGCCGGCCTTCGAGGTCGAGCAGCACGTGTTCACCGAGATGCCCCTGGACGGGCTGGACCGGGCCGCGTTCGAGACGGTGATGTCGGCGGCGTACAGCGTCAGCCTGTTCACCGACTGGCGGGCGCCGGGCTTCCGGCAGGTCTGGGTGAAGCGGCGCACCGACCAGCCGCTGCCCGACTTCGCCCGGGCGGCCCCGGCGACGGAGAAGACGCACCCGGTGCCGGGCATGCCCGCCGTGAACTGCACCGAGCAGTTCGGGGTGCCGGGACCCTGGCACGAGCGGCTGCCGCACTTCCGGGCGGAGTTCACGCCGAGCAGCGGGGCGGAGCTGCAGTCGGAGTACCTGATGCCGCGGGAGTCGGCGGTCGCCGCGCTGCACGCCCTGGACGGGATCCGGGAGACGGTCGCCCCCGTGCTGCAGACCTGCGAGGTGCGGACCGTCGCCGCCGACGGCCAGTGGCTCAGCCCCTCCTACGGGCGGGACACGGTGGCCGTCCACTTCACCTGGGTCGAGGACACCCGGGCGGTGCTGCCCGTGGTGGCGCGGGTGGAGGAGGCGCTGGCCCCGTTCGACCCGCGCCCGCACTGGGGGAAGGTGTTCACCACGCCGGCCGCGGAACTGCGCGCCCGCTACCCGCGGCTGGACGACTTCCGGAACTGCGTCGAGCACCTGGACCCGCGGCGCAAGTTCACCAACGCCTTCGTGCGGGACGTCCTGGGCGAGTGACCCCGGCCACCGGCCGGACTTCGTCGCCCCCCTTTCCGAACCCCTTGTCGAAAGGTCCGCCCGCTGCGTAGCCTGGCCGCGCCGGTGCCCGGGCGGCCCGGCAGGGACGGGGGCGGCTTCGGTGAAGCGCACATCGCGGGACATCCGCACGGCCAACCGCTACCGGGTGCTGCGCCAGATCATCGCCGCGTCGCCGACCTCCCGGCAGGAGCTGGCCGCGGCCACCGGGCTCAGTCTCGCCACCGTCGCCACCCTGGTCGGCGAGCTGCTCGCCCTGGGCATGATCACCGAGGTCGGCTTCGAGGACTCGGCCGGCGGCCGCCCCCGGGGCCTGGTGGCCGTCAACACGTCGGGCGGCGCGCTGATCGGCGTCGACCTGGCGGAGACCTACGTCCGGGTCGAGCTCTTCGACCTGGCGCTGAACGTGCTGGCCCGCGCCGACGAGGCACTGGGCCCCGGGGAGGACCGGCCCGAGCAGGTCGCGGGGCGGGTGGCCGCGGCGGTCGGTTCCGTGGTCGCCCGGGCCGGGGACGGGGCCGCCCGGGTGCTCGGGGCCGGGGTGAGCGTGCCGGGGCAGGTGGACCGGGACACCGGCGTCTGCGTGTACGCGCCCAACTGGGACTGGCACGACGTCCCGTTGCTCGACCTGCTCGCCGGCCACCTCGCCTGCCCCCTTTACCTGGACAACCCGTTGCGGGCCTGCGCGGTGGCCGAGCTGTGGTCCGGGGCGGCGCGCGGGCACGGGGACGCGGTGGTGGTGAACCTGGGGACCGGGGTGGGCGCCGGGCTGGTGCTGGGCGGCGGGGTGCACCGGGGCGTGACCAACAGCGCCGGCGAATGGGGGCACACCACGCTCGTCCTGGACGGCCGCCCCTGCCACTGCGGCAACCACGGCTGCGTGGAGACGTACACCGGGGCGCCCGGGATCATGCTCAATCTGCGGGAGGCGCAGCCGGACAGCCCGCTGCTGCGGCCCGGCGACCAGACGGCCACCGTCGACGCGCTCGCCGCGGGCGTACGGGCGGGCGATCCGGTGGCGGTGCGGGTGCTCCGGGAGACCGCCCGCTATCTGGGCGCCGGGGTCGCCGATCTGATCAACCTGTTCAATCCGGAGGTGGTCGTGCTCAGCAGCTGGGTCGCGGCCGCGTTCGGCGAGCCGCTGCTCGACGAGGTGCGCGCGGCCGTCACCCGGCACGCGCTGCGCCGCCCGCTGGCCGCCGCCCGGATCGTCCTCTCCCCGATCCCGACCGATCCGGTGTGCCTGGGAGCGGCGACGTTCGCGCTGGAGGGCGCGCTGCAGCCGGCCGGGAAGGGCGCCGGGAGGCACGCCGTGGGCGGCCCGCGGTAGTTCCCGGCGCGTCACGGCCCACGAAGAGGCCACCACTCTGCGAAAGGACTTCGTCCCCATGTCATCGCGCACCCCGGCAAGCGGCTCGACCGGCTACGTCGAGGACGTGTCGCCCGGCCGCGGGACCCTGCCCCCGCGTGCCTGGTACGCGTCCTCGGACGCGGCGTCCCTGTCCCTGAACGGCGGTTGGCGCCTGCGGGTGTCGGAGACCGCCGACGCCGAGGACGACTCGTTCGCCGAGCCCGGCTTCGACGCCGGGGACTGGGCGGAGGTGACCGTGCCCGGCCACTGGGTGCTCCAGGGCCACGGCGCGCCCGTCTACACCAACCACCTCTACCCGTTCCCCGTCGACCCGCCGCACGTCCCCACCGAGAACCCGACCGGCGACCACTTGCGCCTCTTCGACCTGCCCGGCGACTGGCCGGCCGACGGCACGGCCGTGCTCCGCTTCGACGGGGTGGAGTCCTGCGCCCGGGTGTGGCTGAACGGCACGGACATCGGGGAGTTCAAGGGATCGCGGCTGCCGCACGAGTTCGCGGTCGGGGCACTGCTGAAGCCGGCCGGGAACGTCCTCGCGGTACGGGTTCACCAGTGGTCGGCGGGCTCGTACCTGGAGGACCAGGACCAGTGGTGGCTGCCCGGCATCTTCCGTGACGTGACCCTGCTGCACCGCCCGGACGGCGCCGCCGGCGACTTCTTCGTGCACGCCGACTACGACCACGTCACCGGCGAGGGCACGCTGCGCGTCGACTCCGCGGCCGGGGCCCGGGTGACCGTGCCGGAACTGGGCGTCGACGTGGCGGCCGGCGAACCGGTGACGCTGCCGGTCGAGCCGTGGACCGCGGAGACGCCCCGGCTGTACGACGGGGTGCTGGCCACGGCGGGGGAACGCGTCCCGCTGCGGATCGGCTTCCGCACGGTCGCGCTGGACGACGGCGTGATCAAGGTGAACGGGACGCCGCTGCTCTTCAAGGGCGTCAACCGGCACGAGTGGCATCCGCGCCGGGGCCGCGCGCTGGACCTCGCCACGATGCGCGAGGACGTGCTGCTGATGAAGCGGCACAACGTCAACGCCGTCCGCACCTCCCACTACCCCCCGCACCCGGCCTTCCTCGCACTGTGCGACGAGTACGGGCTGTGGGTGATCGACGAGTGCGACCTGGAGACCCACGGCTTCGTCGAGCAGGACTGGCGGGACAACCCCGTCGACGACGACCGCTGGACGCCCGCCCTGCTCGACCGGGCCGCCCGCATGGTCGAGCGGGACAAGAACCATCCGTCGGTGGTGATGTGGTCCCTCGGCAACGAGGCGGGCACCGGGCGCGGACTGACCGCGATGGCCGACTGGATCCACGGCCGGGACCCTTCCCGCCCGGTGCACTACGAGGGCGACTTCGGCTGCCGGGACACGGACGTGTACTCGCGGATGTACCTGCCGCACGCCGAGGTAGAGCGGGCCGGCGAGGGCCTGGACGGCGGCACCCACCGCAGGCGCGGCCTGCCGCTCATCCTCTGCGAGTACGGGCACGCCATGGGCAACGGACCCGGCGGACTCGCCGACTACCAACGGCTGTTCGAGTCGTACGACCGGCTCCAGGGCGGTTTCGTCTGGGAGTGGATCGATCACGGCGTGGAGCATCCCGCGCTGGGCTACGCCTACGGCGGTGACTTCGGGGAGGAGCTGCACGACGGCAACTTCGTCTGCGACGGGCTGGTCTTCCCGGACCGCACGCCCTCACCGGGGCTGATCGAGTACAAGAAGGTGATCGAGCCGGTCCGGATCGAGCCCGGCGACGCCGACGGCACCGTACGGGTGACCAACAGGTACGACTTCGCGGACCTGTCCCCGCTGGAGTTCGTGTTCTCCCACCAGGTGGACGGCCTGCCGACGGAGGAGCGCCGGCTCGCCGTGCCGTCGCCGGCGCCCGGTGAGTCGGCGGAGGTGAAGCTGCCCGCGGCCCCGGACGGCGGGGGCGCGGAGGTGCAGTGGACCGTGCGGGCGGTGCTCGCCGAGGACACTCCGTGGGCCGGCAGGGGCCATGAAGTGGCCTGGGCCCAGGGGACGGTGACCCGCCGCGCCCCGCTGCCGGCGGCGACCGGCGCGCGGCCCGCCGTCGACGGCGACCGGATCACGCTGGGTCCGGCGGTGTTCGACGCCCGGACCGGAGCGCCGCGCACGCTCTGCGGTGTGCCGGTACGGGATCTGCGCCTGGACGTGTGGCGGGCGACCACCGACAACGACGACGGGGCGAGCTGGCAGACGGACACCCGGTACGGGCCGCTCTGGCGCGAACTGGGCCTGCACCGCATGCGGCACCGGCTGGAGGCGGTCGAGGCGGACGGTGACGCGCTGACCGTACGGACCCGGGTGGCGCCGGCCGGCCGGGAGGCGGGCCTGCGGACGGCCTACCGCTGGACGTCCGACGGCGGTCGGGTGCGGCTGACCGTCTCGGTGGTGCCGGACGGCGACTGGCAGGTTCCGCTGCCCCGGCTCGGCATCCGCTTCGGGCTCCCCGGGGCCACCGCCGAGGACTCTGTGCGCTGGTTCGGCGGCGGGGGCGAGGCGTATCCGGACACCCGGGCCGCGTCCAGGGACCTGCAGTGGGACGCGCGCGTCGGGGAGCTCCAGACGCCCTACGTCCGCCCCCAGGAGAACGGCGCCCGCGCCGACGTGCGCTGGGCGGAGACGGGCGGCCTCCGGGTGGACGGCGAACCGGAGTTCTGGTTCACGGCCAGGCCGTGGACGACCGAGCACCTGGACGCCGCCCGGCACCGCACCGACCTCGTCCCGGACGGCACGGTCTGGGTCAACCTCGACCACCGGCAGCACGGCATCGGGTCCCAGTCCTGCGGCCCGGGCCCGCTTCCCCGGTACTACCTGTGGCCCGAGCCGGCGGAGTTCTCTTTCGTCTTCTCTGAGCCGGGCGACCGGCCGCGCGGCTGACCGTTCAGTGGTCCGCGCAGCAGGGGGTGGGGTCCGGGGCCTCGAACGGCACGAGGGCGCCGCCCGGGGCCGGGGTGGCGGCGAGGACGAGTTCGTCCCGCTGCCACTGCGGCCGCACATGGTCACGGGTCACCATCCGGGTGTCCGGGCCGGGCGGCCCGGGTGCGCCCAGGACCGTCACACGGGCGATCGCGGAGCCGGCCAGAAGCTCCGCGACCGTCATCGTGCCGGTGAGCGACGGGACGCCCGGGTAGAGCACCGCGCGCCCCACCGCGTCGGGCAGCCCCGGGGTGACGGTTCCGTACTCCGCGAGCCGCTCCCGCAGGGTGTCCGGGAGCGGCCGCGAGGGCAGGGCCAGCGACACCGCGACGCGCGGCCGGTCGCCGCGCACCAGATGGGTGCAGCCGAACACGTCCTCGGGGAGCGCGAGTCGGGCGGCCATCCGGTGCAGCAGGCGGTCGGCGTCGAGCACGTCCCTGACGCCGGCGTCCACGGTGAGGGCGTAGGGCGTCACGACGGCAGGACCCACACCGGGTTCGAGTAGAACCACAGGTCGCGCCACGGGTCGGCGTCGCCGACGACGTCGAGGGCGGGGCCCGCCGGGTCGGCCTTCGCGCCCATCGCGCCGACGGCGGTCCGGTTGCCGTCGGTGCCGCGCAGCCGGACGTACAGCGGGCGGTCGACGCGGCCGAGTTCGAAGGTGACGCGGACGGTGCCGGCCGACTTGGCGATGTCGTACGACCGGGCGACCCTGGCCGTGGGGGCGGTGAAGGTGTCCTTGTCGGCGACCGGCCCGGTGACGTCGCCCTGGATGACGTCCACGCGGTCGAGCTTCGGGGTGAACCCGGCCCAGTTGGGGCCGCCGGCGAGCGCGATGTCGGCGGTCAGCGTGACCTTGGTGCCCTTGCGCACGTGCAGGGCGCCGCCGAGGGTGGCCCAGCGGCTGCCGCCGGAGACCCGGACGTCGAGGCCGCTGATGAGCTGTCCGTGGTCGACCCAGATGCGTCCGGCGCGGATGCCGTCCATGACGGCGGCGTAGGAGAAGCCGTCGGCGCCGACGTGGGTGCGGCTGTACTGGCCGGGCCAGTAGTCGTTCTGGGTGATGTCGATCTGTCCGGCGTAGACGGGGTCGTCGTAGCGGCCGTCGGCGGCGAAGTCGCCGCCGCCCCGGGCGCCGGTGTCGCCGTACACCTGGTGGGAGTCGGAGTTGGCGGTGATCCACCAGGGCCGGCCCTCGGCGAGGAGGCTGTCCCAGAGGCCGCCGACGGTGGCGGTCATCCAGTCGAAGCCGCCCCAGGTGCGGTAGCTCTCCAGCGGGTAGCCGGCGAAGGAGTTGGCGCCCGGGCCGGCGTCGTAGATGCCGCGGGCCCCGCCCGGGCCGAGGGGCTTGGGCAGGCCGCCCGCCTGGTGGCCCGGGGCGCCCTCGAAGCCGACGGCGATCCGCCGGTCCCCGTCGGTGGCGTCGCGCCAGGCGCGGATCTCGTGCGGGGAGTCGATGCCCTTGCGCGCGGGGTGGTTGGCGAGCATCAGGGCGTCCTCGACCTTGCGCCGTCTGACCTGTTCGGCGAGGAAGCCGAGGCCGGCCACGGCGAGGGCCTCGTTGGCCGGGGTGGAGTCGGTGGCGCCCTTGACGCCGCCGTCGTAGTCGGTCTCGAACTGCTTGAGGACGGAGACCTCATTGCGGCCGGGGTGCACGAAGACGGTGCCGTGCTCGGCGGCCGGGATGTTCCACTCCAGGCCCTGGAAGACGAGGGTGTCCTCGTGGGCGGCGCGGGCCGCCCTGATGTCCGGGTTGACCTTCTCCACCCCGATCCTGGCGTGGTTGGCGCTGCCGTGGTCGGTGATGACCAGCCAGTCCATGCCGTGCCGGGCACCCTGGCGTACCTGGTCGACGACCCGGTACTTGCCGTCGCTGCTGTACTGGGTGTGGATGTGGTGGTCGCCGGCGAGCCACAGGAAGCCCTTGCCGCCGCCCTTGCCGCGGCTGCCGCCCGTCGCGGGCGCGGGCGCGGGCTGGGCGGCGGCGTCCGTGGAGAGCACGGTGCCGGCCGCCAGGCCCGCGCCGAGCAGCCCGGCCCGGCGCAGCAGCGTACGGCGGGACCGCTGCGCGGGGTTCAGCGCCTCGTCGGGCACGGAGGTGTCGAACGCGGCGGGCAGCGGGGCCGTCGTCCCGTGGTCGTGCCCGTGGTCGTGGTGGTGAGGGTGTCCGTGTGCGTGCCCGTGCCCCATGAAGTGCCTCCTCGTCGCCGCGGCGCTGTCACGCCGCCCGCCTGTGGATGCTCGGGGCGGCGTGTGAACGCGGGACGACCCACGGATGAGCGGCACATGCCCCCGACACGGCGGCTCGCTCACACCCCCTCGGTAAGCTGGCCGCTCGCCCCTCCCCCGGATATTCGGAGGTCTTCATCCCGCGCGCCGGCCTCACCACCGACCGTCTCGTCGCGGCGGCCGCCGACATGGCCGACGAGGCGGGCTACGAGAACGTCACCCTGTCGGCGCTGGCCCGGCGTTTCGGTGTGAAGGACGCGAGCCTGTACGCGCATGTGCGCGGTCTGCGCGACCTGCGTACCCGGATGGCGCTGCTGGCGGGCGGCGAGATGATCGACCGGATCGCGGCCGCGGTCGACGGGCGGAGCGGCAGGGACGCGCTGGCCGCCTTCGCGGGTGCCTACCGGGAGTACGCCCTCACCCGTCCGGGCCGCTACGCGGCCACCCAGCTCCCCCTGGACCAGGCGCTGGTCACCGACTCCCCCGCGCTGCGCCGCACCGCCGAGATCACCTACGGCATGCTCCGCTCCTACGGTCTCGAGGAGCCCGATCTCACCGACGCGGTGCGCCTGCTGCGCAGCACCTTGCACGGGTACTGCGCGCTGGAGTCCGCCGGCGCCTTCGGCGATCCCCGCGATCTCGGGGCCTCCTGGGACAGGGCCGTCGAGGCCCTGCATGTCGCCCTGGTGAACTGGCCCCGGGAACAGCTGCGTTGACCACCTAGGATGGTGTCTTCGGGGAATCCGTGTGCCGTCGCCCGGGGAGGGAGCGCTCCTTGTCGCACCAACGCCTGGGGCGCGATCCGCTGAGACCCGTGCGCCCCGGTCCGCCGCCCGCCGGCGGCCCGGACGGCGGGGCGTCCCGGCCCGTGCGGTTCGTGGGGTGGCTCGGCGGGCTCGGGTGCCTGGCGGCCGGGTACGGGGTGTTCCAGTTCCTGTTCCAGTTGCTGCCCGCCTCGCTGAGCGGGGAGGCGGCGAAGTACCTGGTCTCCTCGGTCAGCGGGGCCGGCACGGCGCTCGCCGCGTGGCTGGCGGCGGCGCTGGTGCGGGCCAGGGCCGCCGGGTCCGCCCGGACGGCCGTCGCGCCGGGGGACGGAGCGGGCGGCGCGCCCGGCCCGCTCCCGGAGGTCTTCGCGTCGGCGTACGGCACCCTGGTCGCGCAGGTGTCGGTGGTCGACGACCCGGACCGGGGACGGCTCACCGGCTGGTCGCACTCGCTGGGCGAGAGCAGTCCCGCACGGCCCACGTCCGTCGGCACGGCGTACGGGCTGCAGACCATGCTCGACCTGGGGATGACCGACGGCCGGCTGGCGCCCGGCGAACTGGTCGACACCCTGTGGCGGCTGCGGCTCCCGGGCGGCGGCTGGTCGGCACGGTCCCAGGGGGCCCGGCCCCGGCCGGAGGTGACCGCGCTGGTGCTGGGCGCGCTGGCCCGGGCGGGCGTCCCGCCGGAGCGACTCACCGAGGAGGCGGACCGCTGCGCGCGGGCGTTCACCCGTGAACTCGACCGGGCCGGGCGGGAGTCGACGCACGTGGTGACAACGGTGCTGCGCGGACTGCTGCGCGCCGCGCCCGGCGGCGACGCGCTGCCGCGGCTGCGCGAGGCCCTGGTGGACGGCGCGGTCAGCGACCCCGGCCGGGACCATCTGCGCTGCTGGGGCTACCGGCTGGACCCGCCGCACGGGCCGCCGTGCCCGCTGCACACGGCGCAGGCGGTGGTGGCCCTGGAGCGGGCCGCACGGGTCCTGGGCGAGAGCGCGGGCGTGCGCGCCGCCCGTGAGGACGGCGTGCGCTGGCTGCTGTCCTGCCCCGACGCCCCGCACCACTCCTGCGCGGACCTGGAGAACCTGCGCGAGGAGGTGCGCCGGCCCCGCCCGGACGACCCGGCGCGCCACGAGGTGCTGCACGTACGGCACTTCACGGCCACCTGGGTCGTGCGTGCCCTGCTCTCCCGGGGCGCGCTGGAGGTCGCCCGGCAGGACGGCCTGGAGGAGACGTGGCGGGAGCTGGTGGACGGGGCGGCCGCCGCGGTGTGGGCGGGGCAGCAGGACGGGATCTGGTCCTGGAACCGGGGCGACGGCACCGGGCTGCGGCACCCGATGTGGATGACGTATCAGGGTCTGTCGGCGTTGCGGGCGCACGCCCGGTGGACGTACCGGCCGGACGACCGGCGATGAGGGGACGGGACGCATGGGCGGTCGGCGGGTGTCGGCGGCGGAGCGCTTGCTGACGGGGGCGCTGGACGGCGGGCCGTCCGAGCGGGACCTGGTGGCGGCGGCGGGCGGGGTGGTCGCGGAGTTGGGGGCGCCCGGGAGGCTGCGCGAGCTGGTCGACGAACTGGCGGGCGGCGAGGGCGACACGGAGCGCCTCGCCCGGCTGTCGTACCGGCATGTGCTGGGCTTCGACAAGCTGTTGCTGGTCGACGCCGGTGGGCGTCACATGCTGCGCGTCCATCTGTGGCACGCGGGCGCGGGCGGCACCGGCAGGGAGGACATCCACAACCACCGTTCGGCGCTGGCCTCGCACATCGTGCGGGGGCGGCTGTGCATGGAGCTGTACGAGGCGGCCGGCGACGGCGACGCCGGGGCGGGGAGGTCCTTCGGGGCGACCCGGTACGAGGAGTCCCTGGCGGAGGGCTCGGCCGACTGGCTGCTGACCCCGGCGGGTCCGGCCCGGCTGCGGCTGTCCCACACCGGCCGGTACGCGGCGGGCAGCACCTACGCCCTGCCCGCCCACACGCTGCACCGTGCCTGGTGCGACACGCGGGAGCCCACGGTGACGCTGTTCCTGGAGACGGGTGCCGAACGGCGGCGGCACACCGATGTGTTCACGGCGGCGGGACCGCACGCGGGCGCGGTGCCCAAGCAGCCGCTCGACGTGCCGGGTTACCTGGCAGCGCTGCGCGGGCTGGCGGAGCTGCTCAGCAGTCCGTGAGGGCCTGGCGTACGACGTCGAGGTTGTAGTCGTCGATGTCGACGCCGGTCAGCTCGGACGGGTGCAGCCAGGCGTGGACCTGGTCGGGACAGGGCAGCGTGACCCGGTCGGTCAGCGGGCGGACCAGGAAGTTCTCCTGCCAGTTCTTGGTCTCCTGCCCCCGGTACTCGCTGAGGAAGGACGACTCGCCGGCCTTGCGCACGATCTCGCCGAGCAGGCCGGTCTCCTCCTTCAGCTCGCGCAGGGCGCCGTCGCGGGCGTCCTCGCCGGGTTCCAGCTTGCCGCAGGGGACCCCCCACACCCGGGGCAGGAATCTCTCCGTCGCGCTGCGGCGCACCAGGAGCACCCGCCCCTCGTCGTCCCTCACGACCGCGGCCGCCAGCCGTTTCTCGCCGGGGATGTCCATGTCCATGGTTCCTCGGTCCCTCGCCTCGCCGGAGATGAGTCCAAAGGGTCTGATACCCGCGAAAGCGTCAACCGTACCAGGATCGTCCCTCCCCGGTGCGTCCGCCGAGCCTCTGGATCTCCTCGTACGACGGTGCCGTTCCCTCCGGTTTCCGGCCCGCCCGGATCGCGGCCGCGGTCTCCACCGCCGCGCCCAGGGCCCGCCGGTACAGCAGCGAGCCGAGGCTGATCCGGCGGACGCCGAGGTCGGCGAGGCGGGGGACGGAGGGACCGGCCGGGGAGTAGAGGACGTTGAGGGGGACGCCGTCCAGGGCGGACACCAGTGCGGCGGTCCGGCGGGGCTCGGTGAGGCCGGGGACGAACACGCCGTGCGCGCCCGCGTCCCGGTAGGCCAGGGCGCGCTCCGTGGTGCCCTCGCCGTCGCCGAGCCAGTACGTGTCGGTGCGGGCGTTCACGAAGAGGCCGGGGGCCGCCGCCCGCACGGCGGCGATCTTCGCCGTGTGCCGGTCGACGGGCCCCAGTCCGTCCTCCAGGTTGATGCCCGCGGCGCCCAGCGCGTACAGCTCCCGGGCCAGTTCGGCCACCTCGTCGGGGTCGTCGGCGAAGCCGCCCTCCGCGTCCACGGAGAGCAGGAACGGCTCCGGGCCGAGGGTGCGGGCGAGCCGCAGCGTCTCCCGGCGGGTGGCGCCCTCCCCGTCGGGCAGCCCGGCCGCCGCCGCGACGGCCAGGCTGGTGGTGCCGACCGCCGGGAAGCCGTGGGCGGCGAGGGCGAGCGCGGAGGCGTGGTCCCAGGCGTTGGGCAGCAGCAGCGGGCCGTCCGCGTGGTGCAGGCCGGCGAAGTCGCTCACGACAGGTCTCCTACGGCGTCGGCGTAGTAGACGGACTCCTGCAGGTGGTGGGCGAGTTCGCGGAAGCTCCAGCCGGCGCCGGGTGAGTGGTCGAGCTGCTCTGCGGTGAGCGCGTCGAGGCGGTTGGCCCAGATGCGGGCGAGCCGGGTGAGGCGGCTGCGGGCCTCGTCGAGGTCCTGCTCGGTGAACGGGGCGAGGTCGGCGTCGGTGGTGACGAGGGACGCGTGCCAGTGGTCGGGCTGCGGCTGCTCACCGGCGAGGCGGGCCTCCATCTCCGCGAGGTGGTCGACCATGTGGTCGGCGACCCGGCGGACCGCCTTGTGCGGGGTGTACACGCGCTCGTCGGCGTGCGCCGGTTCCCCGTCCCAGCGGGTCCAGGTGGCGGCCAGCGCGAGGACGTGGTCGACCATGCCGGTGACGGCGGCGGAGGGGGCGGGGGCGGGGTTCGGGGTGCTCTCGGTCATGCGACAACGCTAGGAGCCGGACGCTTCGGCGCCGGCCGAACCGTCCGGGCACCGGGGCCGGGCGGGCCTGGGGCGCCCCGGTTCCGGACGGAGCGCCCCAGGGGTTCATTCCACCCTGACTGAGCCCTTCGGCACCAGACGCAGGTTCAGCAGTTCCTCACGGACCAGGTCCGCGTACACGGTGGCGCCGTGCACGGAGGTGTGCGTGTTGTCCCGTTTCTCGTTGTGGAGGTAGAGGGCCTTGGAGCCCTCCACGCCCAGGGATTCGACGAGTTCCTTCGTCCGCGCCGTGAGGTCGATCAGCGGGACGTCCCGGTCGGCCGCGACGGAGCGGATGACGGCCGGGTGGTCGACGCCGAGTCCGTTGACCAGCAGGGCGGTGTCGTTGTCCAGGGTGCCGTCGGTGTTGAACCAGCGCCTCACGACCGGGGTCACCAGGACCGGTTCGCCGCCCCGCTCCCGCACGCCCGCCACCAGGGCCTCGAGGTTGGCCCGGTAGGCCGGCCCGTCCGTGGTCTTGTCGTTGTGGGCGAGTTGGATCAGGACGAGGTCACCGCGCCGGATCAGTGGCCGGACGGCGTCCCAGAGGAGCGGGTTCCCGAGATAGCTGACCGTACTCTCCCCGGAATCGGCGTAGTTGGCCACGGACAGCCCCTCGCGCAGGTACTGGGGCAGTCGCTGGCCCCAGCCGGAGTACGGGTCGCCCGGCTGGTCGCAGACGGTGGAGTCGCCGACCAGGAGGATCTGCCGGGCGTGCCGGGCCGGGGTGACCCGGATGCCGGCGAGCGCGGGCGCGGTTCCGCCGAGGGTGAGGTCGAGTCCCGGTGTGCCCTGCGCGCCGAGGGGTTCGCCCTCGGGTGTGCGGACGTTTACGGTGAAGCCGCGGACGGTCCGCCCGCCGGCCGGTGCGGCGGTCTCGGGGAGAAGGGCGCGCCGGGTCTCGCCGCCGATGGCGGTGCTGGACGCCAGGTCGCCGCCGAGGGTGACCCGTACGTCGTACGTGCCGGGCGGCAGGTCGAAGTGGCAGGCGGTGGCCGTGCAGTTCTCGATGCCGGGGGCGGGCGGGCGCGTGGGGGTGCGCGCCTGGGCCGGTGCGGCCGACAGGCCGATGCCCAGCGCCACGGCCGCCGTCACGGCGGTCCGGAGGTGCGTGCGGCGCTGTCTCATGTCCCGCGTGTCCACTGCTGGTTGGTTCCTTCGTTGCAGGTGTACGTGATGATCGCCGCCGAGTTGGCGGTGGAGCCGCCGTTCACGTCCAGACACTCGCCGGTGGCGCGGGACCTCACGTTCAGGTAGGAGCCCGTGGCGGTGACCGACCACTGCTGGGCGGTCGCGGAGGCGTCGCAGTCCTCCTGGGTGACCGTGCTCGCGTTCTCCCGCAGGCACAGGCTGCTGTTGCGGACCACCAGTTGGTGGTGGCCGCCGCCGACGGGCTTGAACCAGTACCTCTGGTTGGTGCCGCCGTTGCAGTCGTACTGCTTGACCTGGGCGCCCTGCCAGAGCGACTGGCCGGTCACGTCGGCGCACCTGCCGCTGTGCCGGGCGGTCAGGGTCTCGTACGCGGCACCGGTGCCGGCGACCGTCCCGGCGGCCGTGTCGACGGTGAGCTCGGGCGTCCAGGACAGGGACATCGACGTGTTCGTGGGGAAGGTGAGCGGCAGCCACACGTACCGGGAGTCGTTGACGGTTCCGCCGAAGGAGTTGCCCCAGCGGTCGCCCAGGTACAGGTACGCGGTGCCGGAAGTGCCCTGCACCGGCAGGACGTACGCGGTCTGGGAGCCGTAGGCGGTGGAGTCGCCGACGTCGCGCATCGCCGACCAGGGGCCGGAGAGGCTGGTGGCGGTGGCGTACCGCTGCTGGTTGGGGCTCCAGCCGGTGGCGCCCGAGGTCAGCATGAAGTAGACGCCGTCGCGCTTGAACAGGGCCGGGGCCTCCCGGTGTCCGCCGGGCCAGGGGTTGGCGACCAGGCTCGCGACGCCGGTGTAGTCGGCGGTGAGCCGGTAGATGTGCAGGTCGTAGTTCTCGCGGGCGGCGGAGACCATGTAGCCGGCGCCGTCGGTGTCCGTGAAGACGGTGATGTCGCGGGACATGTGCTGCCCCAGCGGCCGGAAGCTGCCGCGCCAGGTGTAGTCGCCGTCCACGGTGGCGGAGACGGCGACGGCGGCGCGGGCCTCGGCGTAGTCGCTGCCGTTCTCCTTGTGCATCCACATCACGAACCGGCCGGTGGAGGCGTTGTACATGACCTTGGGCCGCTCGATGTTGGCGGTGGCGAGTTCCGGGTGGCTGTCCTCGGTGAGGACGTGGTTGCGGAACTCCCAGTTCTTCAGGTCGGTGGAGCGGTAGGCGTCCACGGAGCGGAAGGTGTTGTCGGCGTTGCGGTGCTCGCCGAACCAGTAGTAGGCGGCGCCGACCTTGAGGACGCCGCCGCCGTGGGCGTGCACGGGGTTTCCCGAAGGGTCGGTGAACTGGACGCCGTTGGGGATGGTCTGCGGGGCGGCCTGTGCGGGTCCCGCGGTCACGACCGCGCCGGCGAGCGCGAGACAGAGGGCGATCAGCAATGCGTACGCACGTCTCATGTCACGCCCCCCGCCCCGCCGTGTCGGCCACGGGAAGCCGTCGGTGTGCGCCGGGTGATGTGCGGGTCGGCGCTGTTGCGACGGGCGGGTGCACGTACGGGGCGGGCGGGTCGGCGGCGCGGCTCATGCGGTCTGCCTCTCGTGGGGGAGATAGGACAGGCGATGCGTTCGACATTTCGCACGCCATCTGGCATGACGAACGCCGAAAACGTAAGGGTGAGCCGCGGAGAGGTCAACGGGTACGGCGCGACGGACGGTTGCCGATGCTCACGTCACCGGCGTGAAGGTGTGCATCTCGTCGCCCTCGGGCCGCACCACGCCGTACGTGCCCTCCGGGACCGCGTTCCAGGCGCCGGGGAGGTCGCCCAGGGGTTCGGAGACGATGAGGCGGGCGTCGCCGGTGATCTCCTGGAGGAATGCCACGTCCGGGTGGAGGGAGCGGAGCGTCTCCACCCGGGTGCTGTAGAAGAGCGAACGCGACTCCTTGCGGCTGGAGTAGCGGAACGCCCACAGGCTCACGCCGTCGGTCACCGCGACCGTCATCTGGAGCGGGAACTCCACGCCGTGCTCGTGGCCGACGCGCTCCACCAGTCCGGCCATCCGGGCGACGGCGCCGGGCGGGTCCTTCTCCAGGCCGAGGGTGAGCGACAGGTAGAACATCATCTCGGAGTCCGTGGACCCCTCGACGTACGGGAACAGGGACGGTTCGACGGCCAGCGCGAGATCGCGCCGGAGCAGGTGGAAGTCCTCGATCGCCCCGTTGTGCATCCACATCCAGTGGCCGTGCCGGAACGGATGGCAGTTGGTCTGCTGCACCGCCGTGCCGGTGGATGCCCGGATGTGGCCGAAGAAGAGCGGGGAGACGACGTGCCCGGCGATCTCCCGCAGGTTGCGGTCGCTCCAGGCCGGCCCGATGTCCCGGACGACGGCGGGACTGTCCTTGTCCCCCACGTACCAGCCCACGCCGAACCCGTCACCGTTGGTGGTCTCGACGCCCATCTTGGCGTGCAGGCTCTGGTCGATGAGTGAGTGGGCGGGCTTGTAGAGGATGTTGTCGAGGAGGATCGGAGTGCCCGAATAGGCGAGCCACCGGCACATGTCCACCGCCTTCCCGGTCACGGCCGCGACGCGCGGGTCACGGACCGTCGTCCTGCCGTCCCCGAGCGAGCCTGGTCACCCGCAGCCGGTCGGGGGCGCCGGTCCCCCACCGCGTACCCCGCACGGCGCGCGGGACGCGTACCCGCAGCGCCCCGGATCCCGCAGAGCACGGAGGCGCCGGGAGCGGCACGAGGACGCCGGCCGCGAGGGCGAGGAGGGCCGGTCGGGCCCACCCCGCGCCTCCACGGCCGGCGGTCGTCACGGAACAGGGCTCAGCGCTCGGCGCGGCCGGGCGAACGCGCCACGCACAGCGCCCAGATGACGAACCCGGAGAAGGCGATCATCACGACGGACCAGACCGGGTAGTACGGCAGGGAGAGGAAGTTGGCGATGATGATGAACCCGGCGATCGTCACGCCCGCCACGCGGGCCCACAGGGAGTCCCGGACCAGCCCGAGGCTGACCAGCACCCCGACGGCGCCGAGCACCAGGTGGGTCCAGCCCCACGCGGTGAGGTCGAACCGGAAGACGTAGTCGGGCGTCGTGACGAAGACGTCGTCCTGGGCGATGCCCATGACGCCCCGGAAGATGTCGAGCACGGACACGATCATGAGCGTGACGGCGGCGAAGACCGTGAGGCCTTCGGCCCAGTGCAGCCTGGCCGCCGGCGCGTGTGCGCCGCTCGCGCCGCGCGCCGCGCCGTGTCCCGGGTGAGTGGCGGTCATTCCGATGCCTCGATTCCGTGTCGTGGGGGTCGGCCGGTCAGTCGGTCAGCCGGTCAGCGTCCTGCGGACGACGCGTACGGGCCGTGGTGCTCCTTCGGACCGTGGCCGGTCAGGACCAGTTCCTTCGCCCTGCGGAACTCGTCGTCGGAGATGTCGCCGCGTGCCTTGATCTCGGACAGCCGGGCGAGTTCGTCGACGCTGCTGGTGCCGCCCCCGGCGCCCTTGGCGGTCTCGCGGATGTAGCTGTCGAACGCCTCCTGCTGCTGCCGGGCCTGGGTGATCTCGCGACGGCCCATGTTCTTGCCCCGGGCGATCACGTAGACGAACACGCCCAGGAAGGGCAGGACGATGGTGAACACCAGCCAGCCGGTCTTGGCCCAGCCGCTCAGCCCGTCGTCGCGGAAGATGTCCACGACGACCCGGAAGAGCAGGATGATCCACATGATCCACAGGAAGAACACCAGCATGCTCAGGAAGGCGCCCAGCAGCGGATAGTCGTACGCGAGGTAGGTCTTCCCACTCATCTCTTCCTCCGTCCCGGGCCGTCGTGCCCGACGCTCCGTTGTGCTCCGCTTCAGCGTCTCCGCGACGCGCCCCCACCACCTCACCCCACACGGGTGAACTCCCCCGCCCCCGTCGGCTGCCTGGGGGCATTCCGGAGGGCTCGGCCAAGCCCCGCCGGGGGTGCGTCGGCCAGGCCCGCCGGGCTGAGGCGTCGGGCCGGCGCTCGCCGGTCTCCCGGGACCTGTCCGGGTGTCCCGACCGAACTCAGCCGGGTGTCTCGGCCAGACCTGGCCGCGCGGCTCAGCCCGCCTGCGACCGGGTGTCTCGGCCCGCCCGTCCTGGCCGGACACTCCCGGCCCGTCGGCTTTCTCAGCCGACTGAGGCCGGCCGGCCCCGCCGCGAGGCTCAAGCGGTCCCGGCCGGGCGGCTCAGACCGGCGCTGTCGGGTCGTGGGCCCGGCCCGTAAGGCCCGACTTCAGGAGGGCGGCTCGCCAGCCCAGGGCGACCGCTGCCTCGACCAGTCCGAGGAGGACCAGCCAGAGGCCGAGCAGCCGGGTCAGCGCCCGGGCCGACTCCGCGGGCATGGCCAGGACGACGATGCCCGCGACCACGGCGAGCACCGCCGCGCCCAGGACGACGCCGCGGTGCGGCAGGTCCCGCGCGGCGACGGCCGTGAAGAGGGTGAGCATCCCGGACACCAGCCAGACGACCCCGACGATGAGGGACAGGGCGGCGACGGTCTGCAGCGGGTTGCGCAGACACAGCACCCCGGCCAGGACGAACAGCACCGCCAGCAGCAGCCCGGGCAGCCGCTCGCCCTGGTCCTCCCGCCCGAACACGCCGACGAACCGGAACGCCCCGGTCGCCAGCAGGTACAGGCCGATGAGGACCGCGAGGACGTGCAGCGTGGCCTCCGGCCAGACCAGCACGATGATGCCCGGCACGAAGGTGACGACGGCGGAGCCGAGCATCCACTGCCACGAACGCCCGAGTGCCGCGAGTGCCTCGACGGGCACGCCCGGCCGGCCGGGCGCGGCGCCGCCGGGCGTGTGCTCCCCTCCGGCACCGTGTGCCGGTCCACGTGTCACAGCCATGGCTCCTCCTTCCGGACAGCGTCCCGCCGGCCGCCCGCCACCGGCTCACCCCCGAGGGGTGATCCCCCGGCCGCGCGGGCGCGGTGGGATGGACGGCGAGCACGTCGTCGTCCGACGGCGCAGGCGGGAGTCAGCGATGGCAGTACGGAACCCCTTCGACGCCTCCCCCACCCCGGCGGAGCGGGCCGCCGGGGGCAGGAACGCGCGCAGCCGTGCGCCGCGGTCCTCCCACGGCCGGTTCGAGCCGGCACCGGGGCGGCCCGACCCCGTCGACGTGCTCGAACGGCAGTCCGCGACCCGGCTGCCCGAGCTGGTGCCGATCCGCTACGGCCGGATGCTCGAGGCGCCCTTCCGCTTCTACCGGGGAGCGGCGGCGATCATGGCGGCCGATCTCGGGCCGCTCCCGGACACCGGTCTGACCGTGCAGCTGTGCGGTGACGCCCATCTGCTCAACTTCCGTCTGCTGGCCTCCCCGGAGCGCCACCTGGTGTTCGACATCAACGACTTCGACGAGACGTACACCGGCCCCTTCGAGTGGGACGTCAAGCGGCTCGCGGCGAGCTTCGCTATCGCCGGCCGGGCGAACGGCTTCCCGGTGAAGGAGCAGGACGGCGCGGTGCGCGCCTGCGTGGAGGCGTACCGCCGGCGGATGCGGGAGTTCGCGGGGATGCGCACCCTCGACATCTGGTACGCCCAGGACGACGCCGACCGGCTGCGCGAGCTGATGGCGTCGTCGATGAACCGGGGGGAGCGCCGCCGTACCGAGGAGGCGACCCGGCGTGCCCGGTCCCGCACGTATCTGCAGGCCTTCGGGAAGCTGACCCGCGTCACGGACGGCGGGCGGCGCATCGCACCGGACCCGCCGCTGATCACGCCCCTGGACGACCTGCTGGACGACCCCTCGGCCGAGGAGAAGACCCTGCGCACGGTCCTCGACGGGTACGCGCGCTCGCTGTCGTCGGAGCGCCGCCATCTGCTGGGGCGCTACCGCCTGGTCGACGTGGCCCGCAAGGTGGTGGGCGTCGGCAGCGTCGGCACCCGGTGCTGGATCGTGCTGCTGCTCGGCCGGGACGACGACGATCCCCTGCTGCTGCAGGCCAAGGAGGCCCAGGAGTCGGTGCTCGCCCCGCACACGGACGGGGAGCGCTTCGACAACCAGGGCCGCCGGGTGGTGGACGGGCAGCGGCTGATCCAGACCACCAGCGACATCCTGCTCGGCTGGACGCACGCCGTGGGCCTCGACGGCCGCCCCCGGGACTTCTACGTGCGGCAGCTGCGCGACTGGAAGGGCATCGCCCGGCCGGAGACCATGGATCCGGCACTGCTGCGACTGTTCGCACAGGTGTGCGGGGCGAGTCTGGCGCGGGCCCACGCCCGGTCCGGCGATCCGGTCGCCATCGCCGCCTACCTGGGCGGCGGCGACCGCTTCGACCGTGCGCTCACCGGGTTCGCGCAGGACTACGCGGACCGCAACGAGCGGGACTTCGCGGCGCTGGGCGACGCCGTCCGCTCCGGCAGGGTGCGCGCCGAGAGCCCGTGACGCGCCGCCCGGGCGCTCACTCCGGCACCTGGCGCATCTCCACCACCCGCAGCCCCAGGGACTGGCAGCGGGCCAGCAGCCCGTACAGGTGCGCCTCGTCGACGACGTGTCCGAACAGCAGCGTCTGACCCGACATCGTCACATGGTCGAGTTCGGGAAATACCTTGATCAGCGGTTCCGAGAGATGCCCGTCGACGCGGATCTCGTAGCGCATGAGCTGCTCCCCGGGTGGCCTGGGACGGGCGGGCCGCGCCTGTGACTCCGATCGTCCCGCCTCCGCCCGCCGGCCCGGCTCACCCCGTACAGGTGAGAGGCGGGACCGCCTGCCGGGCCGCCCGGTTCAGCGCTTCAGCCAGAGCTTGCACGAGACGATCACCAGGCCGAGCACCAGGTTCACCGACGCCGACACGGCCATCAGACGCCAGGTGGCGCCCGCCCGCCGGGCCGCCGCCGCCGACCAGCCCACCTGCCCGGCCACGGCGACGGCCAGCGCGAACCACACGGCGCCCTGGAGGCCGAGCCCCAGCAGCGGGCTGACCGCCACGGCGGCCGCGGGCGGCACGGCGGCCTTCACGATCGGCCATTCCTCCCGGCACACGTGCAGCACGGCCTGCCGGTCCGGGCGCCGCCTGGCCAGCCGCTCCCCGAACAGCAGCGCGTGCACATGGGCGATCCAGAAGACCAGCCCGGTGAGCAACAGCAGCAGCACCAGCTCCAGCCGCGGGAACGAGCCGAGCGTGCCGGCCCCGACGACGACCGACGCGGCGAGCATGGACCCGTAGACGCCGCCGGTGTAGTCGGCGTGGGCGCGGCGCTCCGCGGTAGGGGGCTCGGTGCCGGGCATCACGGCCTCCGCCGCCCTGCCGCGTCCTGCCCGTCGGGCCGGGGGCGTCCGGGCAGGTGGGGTGTGACCAGGAAGCTCGCCAGGGTGATCCCGCCGGTGGCGAGGATCGCCGCCTTGAGCCCGTCGAGCTGCGCCGACGCGTAGGAGTCCGTCACGGCGTCCACCTCCTCCGGTGGCAGTCCGGCGCGGGTGGCCGCCGCACGCACCTGGTCGGTGGGGACGAAGGTGACTCCGGCCTCCAGGGCGACGCCGACCTGCTGCCGCGCCTCCTGCGACAGCCGTGCGTCGTCCTCCACGTGGGAGGTGAATGCCTGGGCGAGGGAGCCGATGAGCAGCGAGCCGATCAGCGCGGTGCCGAGGGCGGAGCCCAGGTTCTGCGCCGTGTACTGGAGTCCGCCGGCCTCGCTGCGTTCGTTCTCCTCCGCGCTGGACTGCACGACGTTTCCGAGCTGTGAGGCGAACAGGCCCATGCCCACGCCGAGCAGGGCCATCGCCCCGGCGAACTGGGCGTCGTCGATGACCGGGTCGATGGTGGCCAGCAGCCACACGACGGACGCCGTGACGGTGAGCAGCGCCAGCCGGACGACCCGGCGCGGCCCGGCCAGACGTCCGAGCCGGGCGGCGCCCAGCGAGGTCACCAGCATCGTGGCGGACACCGGCAGCAGTCTGAGTCCCGTCTCGAAGGCGTCGAACCCCTGGACGACCTGGAGGTACAGCGGGATCGTGAAGAAGAGTCCCAGCAGGATCAGGTTCTGGCTCACCAGCGACATCAGGCCGGAGCGCAGCGCGGGCCGGCGCAGCAGGGAGAGGTGCACCAGCGGGTCGTCGCCCCGCTCGTCGCGGCGCCGCTCCCACCGGCGGAAGGCCGCGAGCACGGCCACGCCTGCGCCGATCACGAACAGGGTCGGCGCGAAGCCGAGGACGGTGAAGGGCGGATTGCGCGGCTGCACCCAGCCCCAGGTGCCGCTCTGCAGCACGCCGAGCACCCCCAGCGCCAGGCCCGCCGCGGAGAGCACGGCGCCGACCACGTCCAGCCGGGGGCGCGTCCGGGCCCTCGGTGACTCGGTGATCGCTCCGCGCAGGAGGAGGACGGCCAGGACGACGACGACCTCTCCCGCGAAGACCAGCCGCCAGGTGAGGTACGTCGTCACCCAGCCGCCCAGCAGCGGGCCGACGGCGATCCCGGCCCCGGCCAGTCCGCCGACGACGCCGTACGCGACGGCCCGGTCCCGGCCCCGGTAGGACTCGGCGACGAGGGCCGCCATCGCGGGCAGCACCAGCGCGGCGCCGAGTCCCTCGATGACCGACCAGCCGAGCACCAGCACCCACAGGGTGGGCGCGACGGCGGTGATCGCCGAGCCGGTGGCGTACACGGCGAGACCGCCGAGGAAGACGCGCCGCCGTCCGAGGATGTCCCCGAGCCGCCCGCCGATGATCATGAAGGCCGCCATGACCAGCGCGTACAGCGTGATGACGGCCTGGATGGCGGTGACCTCGGTGTCGAAGTCGTCGACCAGCCGGCTGACGGAGACGTTCATGACCGACGTGTCGAGGACCATCAGGAACTGCGCGGCCCCCAGGACGGCCAGCGCCCTCCAGTGTTTCACCGCGTTCCCCCCGTCACAGCAGGTCCAGCTCGCGGGCGCGGCGTACCGCCTCGTTGCGGCGGTTGACGGACAGTTTCCGGTAGACGCTCTTGAGGTGGGTCTTCACCGTGTTCACCGACACGTACAGGTCGGCTGCGATCTCCTCGGTGGACATGGCCCGGGCCAGCCGCCGCAGCACGTCGCGTTCGCGCCCGCTCAGCTCCTCGACGACCGGGGGCGGCGGCTCGGGCCGTCTCCGGGGCGGCCCGGAGCCGGGGGCGAGCCAGCCGGTCGTCAGCCGGTGCAGCGACGTCGCGCACAGGTACGGCCGGATCCACGGCCCCGCCTCGAGGAAGGGCCGGCGCAGCCGCTCCCGGCGCGCCTCGGCCAGCGCCCGCGCCACGAATCCGCGCGCGGCCGCACCGTCCCCCGCCGCGTCCGCGGCCTGTGCCCGCACCAGCGCGGCCCGAACGGTCACGGCGGGACCGGCACGCCCTTCCGGGCGCACCCGGTCGAGCAGCCGTACGGCCGCCTCGGCCCGGCCGGCGGCGAGCTCGACCCGCGCGGCCCCGACCGCGCAGGCCGGCTCCTCGTCGGGCACCTCCCCCAGCAGCCCGGCGGCCGCCTCCGGGTGTCCCTCGGCGAGATGGGCGGCGGCCGCGACGAGAGCGGTCTGCCCCCGCACCCACGGGGAGTCGGCGTCGGCGGTCACCTCCGGCCGCACCGCCTTGAGCGCCGCGCCCGGATCGCCGCGCGCCAGATGCAGCCGCGCGGTCGTCAGGGCGTGTCCGGCCTCCCGTACGGGGTCCCGCATCGCGGGGTGCGACTCGGCGGCCGTGTCGAGCAGGGCCTGGGCCTGCCCCAGCTCGTCGCGCTCCACGGCGACGGCGGCCAGGACGAGCCGTTCCACGCCGGAGCCGGACGGCCGGGACAGCCCGAACCGCTCCGTCTCCACGAGGGCCTCGTGCGCCCTGCGTTCGGCCCTGCCGGGCCAGCCGGTCAGGTGGTCGATCAGGGCGAGGCGGCCCAGGGAGTCCTCACGGGGAAGCGCCGTGGCCGCGCCGGGGGCGGACTCCGCCACGGCGGTCAGGGCGTCCCGCGCCTCCTCGAAGCGCCCGGCCCACAGCCGCGCGGAGCCGAGGTGGTCCAGCAGCAGCGCGGTGAGTTCCGGATGCCGCTCCAGCAGTTCGGCGGGGACCGCGTCCCGGAGCCGCTCGGCGGTCCGCGCCGCGTCCTCCGCCCGGTCGGGCGCGCCGGCCAGCCGGGCGGCGAGGGCTTCGAGGAGGGCGCAGCTCAGCCGGGCCGCCGCCGCGTCCGCCGTGCCGTCGTACTCCGCCAGCTCGTGCCGGGCGCGGCGCAGATGGGCCAGCCCGCCGTCGACCTCGCGGCGGGCCAGCCGCTCGGCCGCCCGCACCAGCTCCGGGGCCGGGCCCTTGGTGTCCCGCCCCATCCGGGAGAACAGCCCGGCCACCGCGTCGGAGCGCGGCCCGGTGAAGAACTGGCCGATGGCGAGGTCGTCGATCAGGGTCCCCGCGGTGAACTCCCAGTCGTCGGCGGCGGCCCCGTGTCCGAGGGCCTCCGACAGGGACCCGGACCGCCGCAGCCATTCGGCGGCCCGCCGGTGCAGCTCGGTCTCCCGGCCGGGCCGGCGCATCCGCAGATGGGCGCGGAGGATCTCCCCGAACAGGGGGTGCAGACGGTACAGACCGTGCCCGAGGTGTTCGACGAAGGCGTTCCCGCGGCTGAGCCGGTCGAGGATGGCCCCGGCGTCGTCGCGCCCCGTCAGCGCGTCCGCCAGGCCGGCGGAGAACCGGTCGAGCACGCTGACCCGCAGCAGCAGCTCCTGTGTCGCGGCGTCCTGCCGCTTGAGCACCTCCGCCAGCAGGAAGTCGGCGATCGTGCTCCGGTCGGCCTCGAACTCCTTCAGATACGCCTCGGGGTCCGGGCTCTGCCCCGCCGCCAGCGCCGAGAGCCGCAGCCCGGCGGCCCACCCCCGGGTGCGTTCCACGAGGGTGCGCACGGCGGCCGGCGGCAGCGACAGCCCGTGCAGCTCCATCAGCTCGGCCGCCTCGTGCGGGGTGAAGGCCAGCTCCGCGCCCCTGATCTCGGTCAGCTCGCCCGCGGCCCGGTGGCGGTGCAGGGGCAGCAGCGGCTCGGTGCGGGTGACGAGGACCAGCCGCAGTCCCCGCCCGGCGTGGTGCAGGACGAACCCCAGCTGCTCGGCGATCTCCGGGGAGGTGACCCGGTCGAACTCGTCGAGCACGACGACCACGGGCCGCTCCCGGACGCTGAGCTCGGCGGCGAGCCGGGCCGGCAGGGCGGGACTCACCCGGTTCGCGTCCGCCGGGAACCCGATGTCCGCCGGCAGCGGGACGCCGGCGGAGCGCAGGGCCCGCAGCAGGTACGCCCAGAACATCCCGGCCCCGTCCCCCGCCGCGTCGGTGGTGAGCCAGGCGACCGGCAGCCCGTCCCGCCGCGCCACCCAGTCCGCGACCAGCAGGGTCTTCCCCGCCCCCGCCGAGCCGTTGACCATGGTCAGCGGCGTGCGCAGTCCCCGGTCGAGATGCCTGGTCAGCCGCTCCCGCCGCAGGAACGTCGCCGGGAGCGAGGGCACGGCGAACCGGGTCCGCAGGAACGGGTACCCGTGCGGGTCGGCGTGGTCGTCCGGCGTGGCCGGACTCTCCTCTTCAGGTCCCGTCATGGCACTCACCGCCCCAGTTCGGCCGTGCTCCCTCTCAGCATCCCAGCAGTGCGGCCGGCGCGCGCTGCGAGGCGGTGACCTCGGCTAGCGTCACCGGTATGCGCACCACTCCCGCACTCGCCGACGCCCTCGCGGACGCCCTCGCGGACGCCCTCGCGGACGGCAGGGTCCTCGTACTCGACGGCGGTATGTCCAACCAGCTCGCGGCGGCCGGGCACGACCTGAGCGACGAGCTGTGGTCGGCCCGGCTGCTCGCCGAGGATCCCGAGGCGGTGACGGCGGCCCACCTCGCGTACTTCGAGGCGGGCGCGGACGTGGCGATCACGGCGAGCTACCAGGCCACCTTCGAGGGGTTCGCGCGCCGTGGGATCGACCGGGAGGAGGCGGGCCGCCTGCTGGCCCTGAGCGTGGAGTGCGCGCGTACGGCGGCCCGGCGGGCCCGGGTGTCCCGCCCCCTGTGGGTGGCGGCCTCGGTCGGCCCGTACGGCGCGATGCTCGCGGACGGCTCGGAGTACCGGGGACGCTACGGGCTGGGCGTGGCGGAGCTGGAGCGCTTCCACCGCCCGCGCATGGAGGTCCTGGCGGCCGCCGGGCCCGACGTACTCGCCCTGGAGACGATCCCCGACGCGGACGAGGCGGAGGCCCTGCTCCGTGCCCTGCGCGGTCTGGGCGTCCCGGCCTGGCTCTCGTACTCGGTGTCCGGCGACCGCACCCGCGCCGGCCAGCCCCTGGAGGAGGCCCTCGCGCTCGCGGCACGGGCGGACGAGGTGATCGCGGTCGGCGTGAACTGCTGCACCCCGGAGGACGCGGACCACGCCGTCGCCCTCGCCGCCCGCGTCACCGGCAAGCCGGTCGTGGTCTACCCCAACAGCGGGGAGACGTGGGACGCCGGGGCGCGGGCGTGGACGGGGCGGTCGACGTTCAGTGCCGGGCAGGTGAAGGGCTGGCGTGAGTCGGGGGCACGGCTGATCGGGGGGTGCTGCCGGGTGGGACCGGAGACGATCGCGTCGGTGGCGGCGGTGCTGCGGGCGCCGTAGCGAACTCGCACCACACGACCTTCCCGGGGTCCCGCTCCCCCACCCCCCACCTGTCCGCCAGCCCGGCCACGAGCAGCAGCCCCCGCCCGCCCTCGTCGGGCGCTTCCCGCGGTACGTGCGGCACACCGCCCCCACTGTCGTGCACCTCGACGCGGAGGCTGTCGGCATACGGCAGAAGCCGCAGCAGGAACCCGCGCCCCGGCGGCACCCCGTGCAGCAGGGCATTGGTCGCCAACTCGCTGACGCAGAGCAGCACATCGTCCGTACGCCCGCGCACATCCCAGTCCTCCAGCACCCGGCGCGCGAACGCCCGCGCACCGGGCACGGAGCGACGCTCACGACCGAAGAAGCGCTCACGCGGAGAGGGGGCCGGGGTCGGGGTCGGGGGTGAAGTTTCCTGATTCACGGGACGAGAGTGACGCTCCGTGGCCACCATGGAACAGTCCGCGCACCCGTACGGCCCGCCTGTACGCACGCGCGACAGCGAACGTACGGGCACGGCTGAGGAGTTCGACCTCATGAGCACCACGACACGGAGGAACGCCTCGGCGATGAAGATGGTGGGCGCCCTGCTCGCCCTCTACCGCCAGGCCGCCGGCCACACCCAGCGCTCGCTGGGCGAACAGTTCGTCATCGGCGAGCAGCAGATCGCGTCGATCGAACAGGGCAGACGCCCACTGAAGCCGGACCTCGCCGAGCAACTCGACGAACTCCTCTGCACCAAGGGCGCGTTGTCGGTCGCGCTCAGCCGGATGCCGGAGGTGGATCTGATTCCGTTGTGGGCGGAGGAGTACCTGGATCGGGAGCGCGAGGCGATCGCGATCTCGTGGTACGAGGCTTCAGCAGTGCCTGGCCTGCTACAGACCGAAGAATACGCACGGGCGGTCTTCCAGAGCCGCGTTCCGGTGTACGACGAGGACCACATCGAGCAGATGGTGACAGCGCGCATGGAGCGTCAGGAGATCCTGCACCGCAAGATGCCGCCGACCACGAGTTTCATCATCTGGGAAGCCGCGTTGCGTGACCAGTTGGGCGGCAAGGCGGTGCGCGCCGAGCAGCTGCGAAAGCTGCTGGACTGGTCTGGCGTACCGGGAGTCGCACTCCAGGTTCTGCCACTCGGCCGCACCTCGCACGCAGGTCTCGACGGTCCGTTCATCCTGTTGGAAACCCCCGAGCATCAGCGGCTCGCGTACATGGAGACGCAACGTGGCAGCCAGCTGATCGCCGATCCGGGGGAGGTCGGGATCCTGACCCAGAAGTATGCGATGCTGCGGACGCAGGCCCTGAACACCGAGGACTCAAGGGCCATCTTGGATCTTCTCCTGGGAGAGCAATGACTGGCACCGCACTTCAGTGGTTCAAGTCCAGCTACAGCGGCAGCGAAGGCGGCGCCTGCCTCGAAGTCGCCCTTACCTGGCGCAAGTCGACCTACAGCGGCGACGAGGGCGGCAACTGCGTGGAGGTATCCCCCCACCCCACCGCCATCCACATCCGCGACTCCAAGACCCCGAACGCCCCCTACCTCACCGTGGCTCCGACGACCTGGACCGCCTTCCTTGCCGTATGTCCGATGGTGGAGGTCTGACGGAAACACCGCCATGGCCCGCCTTGTCGAGCTGACGTACTACCCGATCAAAGGCTGTGCCGGGACATCGGTGAGTGAGGCGCTGCTGACGCCCGCCGGGCTGGCGCACGACCGCACTTTCCTGGTCATCGGCGAGGACGGTGCGGGGCGGACCCAGCGCAGGGATCCCAGGCTGACCCTTGTCCGGCCGACGGTCAGCCCCGACGGCGGGCAACTCACGCTCCACGCACCGGGGTTCCAAACGCTGGACCTTCTCGTGGACACCGCCGCCGCCCGCCGGGAGGTGGAGCTTTTCGGGGCGGTCCACCGGGGCATCGACCAGGGCGACACGGCCGCCCGCTGGTTCACGGAGGTGCTCGGCGTGCCGAGCCGGCTCGTGCGTGTGCCGCCGGAGCACGACCGGGTGACCGACGGCAGGATTCCGGGCACCTCCGCCTACGCCGACAGCTGCGCCCTGCACGTCGTCTCACGCGCCACGCTGGACCTCCTCAACGCGAAGCTCACCGAACGCGGCGTCCCGCCCCTGCCGATGAACCGCTTCCGCCCCAACATCGTGGTCGACGGCTGGGACGAACCGCACACCGAGGACCGCGCCCACCGCATCCGCATCGGCGACACCGAGCTGGGCTACGCCAAGCTCGCCGTCCGCTGCGCCGTCACCCTGGTCGACCAGGGCACGGGAGCGAAGGCGGGCCCGGAACCGCTGCGCACCCTCGCCGGCTACCGCCGCGCGAGGGCGGGCGGTGTCGCCTA
Organism: Streptomyces fungicidicus; assembly: GCF_003665435.1. Classification (NCBI taxonomy): domain Bacteria; kingdom Bacillati; phylum Actinomycetota; class Actinomycetes; order Kitasatosporales; family Streptomycetaceae; genus Streptomyces; species Streptomyces fungicidicus. The sequence goes on along the minus strand of NZ_CP023407.1, from coordinate 5,821,018 downwards.
CGGGACCAAGTACGCCGTGCTCCGCACCGGCACGCTGTCCGTCGGCGACGCCGTGACTGTGACGGCGTGGGGCGCGTCCGAACTGTAGGCCGGGCGGAGCGGCGGGGCGGGCTGCTACCTCGTGCCCATGTCCAGCGTCCAGTAGTGGCCCCAGGGGCCGCCCGTCTGGTGGCCGAAGCCGGCCTCCCGGGTGCCGGAGCGGAGGATCGCGTTGCGGTGTCCCCAGCCGAAGCGCTCGTCGTCCTGCATCCAGAAGCGCAGCGCCTGTTCCGCCGTGGTGAAGCCCACGGCCACGTTCTCCGCCCGCCAACTGCGGTAGCCGGCCCGGTCCATGGGCTCCCCGGCCTCCCAGACCAGTTTGCCGCTGGGGCCGCGGTGCATGTTGTCGCCGCTGACGGCCCAGTCCTTCGGATGGTTGGCCAGGAAGGCGTTGTGGGCGTTCGCCGCGTCCGTCAGCTGCGGTGACTGGGCGAAGCCGGCCGGGCAGGCGGTCATGATCGCGCCGCCGGCGTTCCCGTGCGGCGGGTACTTCTCCGGATGCTGTCGCGCGTCGTTGATCAAGTCGAAGCTCATGCCGGGCTCCTCGGTCGTTCGGTTCGAGGACCCGCCCCGGTGCGACCGCCCTGCCGACCGGACGAGTCTGCCCTTTCTCCGAATTCTCCCTGATGGGGCGGTGTTTGGCATCTTGTGGCGCGGGGGCCGGATCGCACGTTTGCGACATAGGCTGAACCCGCGTACGCGAGGGAGAGGAGACCGAGGTGGCCGAGACGACTGCCCTGCCCGAGGTGATGGCCGAGCTGGCCGGGCTCGACGATCCCAGGATCCGCGCGGTGAACGAGAAGCACGGCGACGACCACGGGGTGAACCTCGGCAAGCTGCGCGCGCTCGCCAAGCGGCTGAAGACGCAGCAGGAACTCGCGCGGGGGCTCTGGGCGACGGGCGACAGCGCGGCGCGACTGCTGGCGCTGCTGGTCTGCCGACCGAAGGCGTTCGGGCATGACGAGCTGGACGTGATGCTGCGCGAGGCGCGCACGCCCAAGGTGCACGACTGGCTGGTCAACTACGTGGTGAAGAAGAGCCCGCACGCCGAGGAGCTGCGCGTCGCCTGGTCCGCCGACCCGGATCCGGTGGTCGCGAGCGCCGGCTGGGCGCTGACCACCGAGCGGGTGGCGAAGAAGCCCGCGGGGCTGGACCTCGACGGACTGCTCGACGTCATCGAGGCGGAGATGAAGGACGCCCCCGACCGGCTTCAGTGGGCGATGAACCACTGCCTGGCCCAGATCGGCATCGAGCACGACGGGCACCGTGCCCGTGCGCTCGCCGTCGGTGAGCGGCTTGAGGTGCTCAAGGACTACCCGACGCCGCCGGGCTGCACCTCCCCGTACGCCCCCGTCTGGATCAACGAGATGGTGAGCCGGCGGGACGGCGCCTAGGGTCACCCCAGGCCCTGGCGTTCAGTGGCGGCGGAGGGCGCCGCTGCGGCGCAGGCGGCGTATGACCGAGCGGAGTTCCGGGGCCGTGGCGGGGGCGGGTTCCCCGGCGGCGGGCGCGGCCCAGAGGGCGAGTTCGCGGTCCCGGGGGCCGTATGCCGTACGGGGTGCGCCGTCGCCGTAGATCCGGACCGGGTGCCGGGAGTTCCAGCGCTCCCAGCCGGGTGAGCCGTCGGTGACGAAGCGGACCCAGGCCCCGTGCATCGCGTCGGCGAGGTCCTGCGGGGCGCCCTCGCCGGCGAGTTTGCGGGCGTCCGGCTCGTTGCCGCTGTCGAAGACGAAGCCCAGTTCGAGGGCGTGGCAGGCGCCCATGCCGGGGCGCCGGGAGGGCCAGGCGAACTCGTAGACGTACGAGGGGTCGCCGCGGCCGTCGGCGAGGCGGTGCAGCGGGACGCGGAGCAGGTGGTCGGTGACCAGCTGGCCGACGAGCGTGGAGGTGCCGGCGTCCGGGTGCAGGGCGCGGTAGCCGCGCGGGACCTCGCTGCCGCAGCGGCAGCGGGCCATCGCGCCGGCGAGGGCGACCGCGCCCAGGCGGTCGACGCGTTCCACCAGGCCGCCGGGGACTAGCCAGAGGCGGTACTCGTCGCGGGTCCAGCCGGTGAGGAGCTCGACGCCGGGGGCCGCGCCGTCGGTGAGCGCCTCCAGCGGGTCGCGCGGGACCAGGTCGCCGTCGACGACGATGCCGAAGGCGGGGCCGCCGAGCACCGGGCTGCTGAGGCGGCTCACGTCGGCCTGGGCGCGGAGCAGCTGTTCTCGGTCGACGGCGGCGAAGGCCTCGGCGGTGGCGGGGACCTTCAGGCGGTTCGCCATGCGGCGGACCATCCGGCGGACCTTGTCGCGGTCCGTGGTCTCGGGCGGGCCGCTCTGCAGGACGGCCCGGCGGACCAGGCCGCGCGCCTGCGGGGCGGCGATGAGCGCGCCGGTGCTGATCGCACCGGCGGACTGGCCGCCGAGGGTGACGCGGCCGGGGTCGCCGCCGAAGGCCTCGACCGCTTCGTGGACCCAGCGCAGGGCGGCGAGCTGGTCGCGCAGGCCGGGGTTGGCGGGGGCGTCCGGGAAGAGGCCGTAACCCTCCACTCCGAGGCGGTAGTTGACCGACACGAACACCACGCCGTCGCGGGCGAAGGTGTGGCCGTCGTAGACGGGGACCGCAGAGGAGCCCCTGGTGAGGGCGCCGCCGTGGAGCCAGACGAGGACCGGGAGGCGGGCGCCGGGGGCGGGGTCGGGGGTCCAGACGTTGAGGTTGAGGCAGTCGTCGCCGGGGACGGCAGGGTCGGAGAGGTACTGGGCGAAGGCCTCCGAGTACGGGGGCTTCGGCGCCGTCGGTCCGAAGGCGGCGGCCTCGCGGACGCCGTCCCAGGGGTCGGGCGGGGCCGGGGGGCGGAAGCGGCGGGGGCCGAACGGGGGCGCCGCGTAGGGGATGCCCCGGAAGACGGCCACCTGCCGGTCCCAGCGTCCGCGCACGGCTCCGTACGGAGTTCTGATCACGGGGTTCTCTCGGTCTGCCGTCATGTGCCCACCAGCCCTTCACCGCGCCGCGTCACGCACCGGCCGAACTCACCGGTAACACAAGAGCACCACGGGACCCCCCGGTATTCCTGGTCCCTCGTGAGAGTTCTTCCCGCCCCGGGGCGCCGGATCTACAGTAGGAAGCGCTTTCTATCCGGAGAGGTGGGTACCCGATGGTCCGTGCGGGGAGTGCCAACGTGACGGCAGGGCCGACGCTGGCGGTGGTGGCCCGCGAGGCGGGGGTGTCGGTGCCGACCGCGTCCAAGGTGGTCAACGGCCGCGAGGACGTCGCGCCCGAGACCCGCCGCCGCGTCACCGAGGCACTGGACCGGCTCGGCTACATCCGGCGGCCCCGGTTCGACGGCGGAAGGGCGCCACGTCTGGTGGACCTCGTGGTGCACTCGCTGGAGACCTCCGGCGCGGGCGCGGTGCTGCACGGCGCGGAGGAGGCCGCGGACGACGCAGGGCTGGAGCTCGTCGTCTCGGCGGCACTGACGCGCGGCCGCGCGGAGCGGCCGGAGCGGGCGTGGCTGGACAAGCTGGTGCTGCGGGGGTCCTCGGGGGCGCTGTTCCACCTGGCCGAGCTGAGCGAGCCGCAGTACGCGTGGCTGAAGCAGCACCGCATCCCGTTCGTGATGATCGACCCCGTGCGGGAACCGCCGGCGGGCGTCGTCTCGGTCGGCGCGGCGAACTGGCGGGGCGGGGTGACGGCGACCGAGCACCTGCTGTCCCTGGGCCACCGGCGCGTCGCCGTCCTCGCCGGCCCGCGGCACACCCTGTGCGCCGACGCCCGGATCGCCGGCTACCGCTCGGCGCTGGCCGCGGCGGGCGTGCCGCACCGCCCCGAGTACGTGCGGCACGCGGGCTCCGGGGAGGGCGCGGCCGGCCGCCGCATGCGCGAGCTCCTCGATCTGCCCGAGCCGCCCACGGCCGTCTTCGTCTGCTCCGACCGGATGGCGCTCGGCGTGTACGAGGTGCTGGCCGAGCGGGGGCTGCGGGTACCGGACGACATGAGCGTCGTCGGCTTCGACGACCTGCCGGAGGCCCGCTGGCTCGCCCCGGCCCTGACGACGGTCCGCCAGCCGCTCTCCGAGATGGCGGCGACGGCCCTGCGGCTGCTGCTGCGCATGATGGACGGCCACCGCCCGGAGGGCACCCGCACGGAGCTGTCGACCCGGCTGGTGGAACGGGCCAGCACCGCGCCGCCGGGGGACCCGGCGCGCGGGACGGAGGCCGTCGCCCGGCCCGGGCCGTGACGGGCGGGTTCGTCAACGGGCGGCGGCGGCCCAGGTGATGCCGCCGCGCAGATGGGCGCGGAAGCCGGGGTCGGCGTAGGCCTCGGCGGAGTGGCCGAGGGCGGTGTAGAAGACCCGGCCCGCGCCCTGGTCGCGGCACCAGGCGAGCGGATGGTCGGCGCCCATGCCGCCGCCCCCGTACGACGACTCGTCGGCGGAGAGCAGGACCCGTACCGAGTCACGCGGGTTGGTGCGGAAGTCGTACCACTCGTCGGTGAACTCCCAGACGGCGGGCAGGTGCCGGGTCGCCGGATGGTCCCGGTCCTCGGTCAGGACGCGGCCCGGCTGGAGGGCGGGGTGCCGGTCGAAGCGGGCGCCGAGAAGTTCGCCGTAGTACGGCCAGTCGTACTCCGTGCAGGCGGCGGCGTGCACGCCCACGAACCCGCCGCCCGCCCCGGTGTACGCCGCGAGCCGCTCCCGGCCCGCCGGGGTGAGCACCTCGCCGCTGGTGGAGAGGAAGACCACGGCGGCGTACCGGTCGAGCGGCTCCTCGAAGGCGGCCGGGTCCTCGGTGGCGTCGACGGCGAAGTCACCGAGGGAGCGCAGGGCGGTGACGGCGGCGGGCAGGGAGTCGTGGCGGTAGTCGGCGGTGCGGGTGTACACGAGGAGGGCGGGGGCGGGCATGGGCGGGAGCCTATGCGCAGGGCGCCGGAAAGCCGTTGCCGGGCCGCGGTCGCGGCCGGGGCCGGACCGGCCGGCTCCTCGAACTCGTCCGGTCCGAACTCGCGTGTCCGATTCCTTCAAGACCGTCGTAGGGCCGCGGCCCTACGGTGGGCCGCATGAGCGCACGATTCGATGCCATCGGGCTGGTCGTCTCCGACATGGCCGCCTCCGTCGCCTTCTACCGGAGGCTCGGGCTGGTCTTCCCGGAGGGGGCCGAGGAACAGGGACACGTGGAGGCTGGGTTGCCGGGCGGACTGCGGCTGATGCTGGACACGGAGGAGGTGGTCCGGTCCTTCCACCCGCACTGGGAACCGCCGTCGGGCGGGGGCAGGACCTCACTGGCACTGCGGTGCGAGAGTCCCGCCGAGGTCGACAAGCTCTTCGCCGAGATGACCGCCGCCGGGAGCCGTTTCGAGCTCGAGCCGTGGGACGCGGTGTGGGGACAGCGCTACGCCGTCCTCCTCGACCCGGACGGCAACGGGGTCGACCTCTTCGCACCGACGACCGGCTGACAGCGCGCCGACGCGTTCCGCCGTACGCTGCGGCGGAGTTCAGCCGTGCGCGGTGAGGAGTTCGGTCAGGGGCAGGCCTGTCAGGTCCCGCATCTCGCGGGCCAGATGGGCCTGGTCGGCGTAGCCGGTCCGGGCGGCCGTCTCCGCGAAGGGGACCCTCCGGCGGGCCAGGGCCAGGGCGAGGGCGCGGCGCATCCGGAGGATGCGGGCCAGGGTCTTGGGTCCGTAGCCGAACGCGGCCAGTGAGCGGCGGTGCAACTGGCGGGCGCCCAGACCGAGTTCGTCGGCGGTCGCGGCGACCGGGCGGCCGGCGTCCAGGGCGGCCACGACACGGCCGAGCAGGGGGTCGGGCGGGGTGGTCCCCGCGGTCAGGCGCAGGGCCAGGTCCTCCAGGCCGCGCGCCGGGTCGTCCGCCGCGTTCACCCGGGCGGTCAGGCGGCGCACCTCGGCCGCGGGCCACAGGTCGGACAGGTCGGCACGGCGGTCGCGCAGTGCGTGGGCGGGCACGCCCAGCAGGGCGGGCGCGACGCCGGGCCGGAAGCGGACGCCCGCCCAGGCGCCCGGCCCGCCCCCGAGGTGCGCGTGGGTGTCGGGGCCCGCGACCAGCAGGCGTCCCTCGTTCCAGAGCAGGTCCATGCAGCCGTCGGGCAGCACCCGGGCCTGCCCGCCGCCGGACGGGGTGTGGGTCCACACGACGGCGCCCGGCAGCCGCGACGCCCGTTCGCCGTACATGCCGCCGAGGCTACGCCGTCCGCCAGTCCTGCGGGCTGACCCCGTAGACCCGTTTGAAGGCCGTGGACAGCGCGAAGGCGCTGCCGTAGCCGACCTGGCGGGCGATCGCGCCGATGGTGTCGTCGGTGTCGCGGAGACGGTCCGCGGCGAGGGCGAGGCGCCAGCCGGTGAGGTACGTCATCGGGGGTTCGCCGACGAGAGCGGTGAAGCGGCGGGCGAGCGCGGCACGGGAGACGCCCGTCTTCGCGGCGAGGGCGGCGACCGTCCAGGGGTGGGCCGGGTCGTCCTGGAGGAGGCGCACGGCCGGGCCGGCCACGGGGTCGGACAGGGCCAGGTACCAGGCGGGCGGCTCCGCCTCCGGGCGGTCGAACCAGGCGCGCAGCGCGGCGATGACCAGCAGGTCGAGCAGCCGGTCCAGGACGACCTCCTGACCGGGCGCGTCACGCACCACCTCCTCCATCAGGAACGGGGTGAGCGGGCAGTCCCACACGTCGGCGGTGAGGGAGAGCAGCGGCGGCAGCGCGTCCAGCAGCCTGCCGCCGATCTCGCCCCGCATCCGGTAGGTGCCGATCAGCATCACCGTCGCGCTGTCCGGCCGGTCGCCCCAGGTGCGGACGCCGAGGTCCATGACGCCGTTGAGCGGCCGGCCGTCGGGGTAGTGGCACTCGCCGCCGGGCAGGATCACGGCCCCCGGGGCCGTGTCCGGGCCGTCGGCGCAGAGGTACGGGCCGGGGCCGCGCGCGACGGCGAGGTCGCCGGGGCGCAGGCGCAGCGGCTCTCCCCCGTCGGGGGCGATCCAGGCCTCGCCGCGCACCAGGAGCATCACCGTCAGCGGGGCGCGGTCCTCCACGCGGACCGCCCAGGGCGGGTCGAAGCACGCGCGGATCATGAACGCGCCGCGGGCGCGGGGGCCCTCCAGCAGGCCGGTGAGTGCGTCCATGGGTGCAGCGTAGACGCGTGCGTATGGGAGCGAGCCGCTCGGCGATGGTTCCCCGCGGCGCCCGCCGGTTGACTCGACGGCATGACAACGGACACGGAGAACGCGAAGAACGCGACGAACACGGAGAGCACGGAGAGCGGGAACGGCGTGACCCTGGTCGTCACGGGCGCGACGGGGCGTACCGGCAGCCGGGTGGCGCGGGCCGCCGGGGCGGCGGGGATGACGGTGCGGGCGGCGTCGCGGGCGACCGGCTTCGACTGGGCGGACCGCTCGACGTGGGCGGACACCCTGCGGGGCGCCGACGCCGCCTATCTCGCCCACCCCGCCGACGTCGGCGCCCCCGGCGCCGCCGAGGCGGTGGGCGAGCTGGCCGGGACGGCGGCCGGTCTCGGCGTACGGCGGCTGGTGCTGCTGTCCGCGCGGGGCGAGGACCAGGCGCTGCCCACCGAGGAGGCGCTGCGCGCGTCGGGCGCGGACTGGACGGTCGTCCGGGCCGCCTGGTTCGCGCAGAACTTCGCCGAGGGGCCGCTGGCTGCGGAGCTGCGGGCCGGGGAGCTGGTGTTCCCGGCGGGTGAGGTGGCCGAGCCGTTCGTGGACGTGCGGGACGTCGCCGACGTGGTGGTGGCCGCGCTGACGGGCGGGGAGCGGTACGCGCGGCGGACCCTCTCCGTGACCGGGCCCCGGCTGCTGACCTGGGGCGGGGCGGTGGCGGAGATCGCGGCGGCGACGGGGCGCCCGCTGGCGTACCGGGCGGTCCCGGCGCGCGACTACGGGGAGGCGCTGCTCGGCTTCGGGGTGCCGCCGGACGAGGCCGGCTTCCTCACCGGGCTGTTCGAGACGCTGCTCGACGGGCGGAACGCGCACCTGGAGGACGGGGTGCGGCGGGTGCTGGCGCGGGAGCCGAGGGACTTCGCGGACTTCGCCCGGGAGGCCGCCGAGGCCGGGACCTGGGAGGAGTGAGCCGTCCCGCCCACACCGTCCGGCTCACTCCTCGCCGCGCTCGTCCTCGTGCTCGTCCTCCGGCGTCTGCGCCTTCCCGTTCCTCGGGTGGGTGGACCGCACGTGCGTGCGCAGCCGGGCGGTGACGTCCTCCGGGGGCAGGAAGCGGGACCAGCGCTCGGGGAACTCGGCGGGCATGTCGGGGTCGGCCTCGCCGGCCGCGGAGGTGCGGGCCACGTACTCGGCGACCTGCGCCTGCCGCAGCCGGTCGTTGGCCTCGCGGGCGGCGGCCGTCGCGGCGGCCGGCCAGACCCTGTCGATGGCCGCGTTGACGGCGGCGCCGACCAGCACGGCGAACGCGGACACACCGATCCACAGCAGTACGGCGACGGGGGCGGCGAGGGAGCCGTAGATGGTGGGTCCCTCGACGGTGTTGGTGAGGTAGATCCGCAGCAGGAAGCTGCCCAGCACCCACATGGCGAGGGCGACCAGCGCGCCGGGCACGTCCTCGATCCACGGGGAGCGCACGGGCACGGAGACGTGGTAGAGGGTGGTGAGGAAGGCGACCGACAGCACGAGTACGACCGGCCAGTACAGGATCTGCACGACCGTCGTCGACCAGGGCACGATCTCCACGACCGCGTCCGGTCCCGCCACCATCAGGGGCAGCGCGATCGAGCCGATCAGCAGGGCCACGATGAAGAGCAGGAAGGCCAGCAGCCGGGTCTTCACGATCCCCCGGACGCCGTCGAGGCCGTACATGACGGTGATCGTCTCGATGAAGACGTTCACCGCGCGGGAGCCCGACCACACAGCGATCAGGAAGCCGAGGGAGATCACGTCGGGCCGGCCGCCCTTGGTCACGTCTCTCAGGATCGGCTCCGCGATCTGGCTCACGCCCCGGTCGGAGAGCACGGTGCGGGAGGCGTCGAGGAGGTTGCGCTGCAGGCTCTGGATGGTGTCGGCGCCGGTCCAGTCGTCGACGTAGCCGAGGAGGCCGATCATGCTGAGCAGCAGCGGGGGCACCGACAGCAGCGTGAAGAACGCGGCCTCGGCCGCCAGTCCCAGGATGCGGTACTCCATGCACGAGTTGACGGTGTCCTTGAGCAGCAGCCAGGCGGTCCTGCGTTTGGAGACGTTCCGGTACAGGGCCCTGGCCCGGTGGAGGCGGCCGGAGGGCGTGTCGGGGGATTCACTTGCTGGCTGCACGCCCTAAAGGTATCCGTCGTGCCTGGTCGCACTCACCCAGAGGCCGAATCGCCGGGTGCGGGCGGCCCGCCGCGGGGTACGTTCGGGGCATGGCAGGCAGCACGCACACCGTGACCAACCAGGCTCCCCCACTGGCGCGGTACGACGTCTTCGGCGCCGACCGGGCGCTCGTGGAGGCGGTCCGGCGGCATCTGGGCCCCGAGCTGCTGGAGGAGGGCCTCGCCGAGCTGTCGGGGCTGGGGCGGGCCGCCGGTTCCGCGCAGCTGCAGGAGTGGGGGGCGCTGGCCAACGAGAACCCGCCGCGGCTGCGCACCCACGACCGGTACGGTCACCGGATCGACGAGGTCGAGTTCCACCCCTCCTGGCACCGGCTGCTCGGCAAGGGAGTCTCGACGGGGCTGACGGCGGCCTGGGGGCGGCCGGGCGGGCATGTGCGGCGGGCGGCGGCGTTCCTGGTGTGGACGCAGGTCGAGGCCGGCAACGGCTGCCCGCTGTCGATGACCCACGCGGCGGTGCCCGCGCTGCGCGCGGACCCCGGCCTGGCGGCGGAGTGGGAGCCCCGGCTGACCTCGCGGATCTACGACCCCGCGCTGCGGCCCGCCGGTCAGAAGCCCGGCGTCCTGTTCGGGATGGGCATGACGGAGAAGCAGGGCGGCAGCGACGTCCGGGCGAACACGACGTCGGCGCGGCCGCTGGCCGAGGACGGCGCGTACGAGCTGACCGGGCACAAGTGGTTCTGCTCGGCGCCGATGTCCGACGCCTTCCTGGTGCTGGCGCGGGCGCCCGGGGGCCTGACGTGTTTCCTGGTGCCGCGGGTGCTGGAGGACGGCACGCGCAACGTGTTCCTGATCCAGCGGCTCAAGGACAAGCTGGGCAACCGGTCCAACGCGTCCGCCGAGGTCGAGTTCGACGGGACGTGGGCGCGCCGGGTCGGGGAGGAGGGACGCGGGGTGCGCACCATCATCGGGATGGTGGCGGCGACCCGGCTGGACTGCGTGCTGGGCTCGGCGGGTCTGATGCGGCAGGCCGTGGCGCAGGCGGTGCACCACTGCTCCCACCGGGAGGCGTTCGGCGGGAAGCTCGTCGACAAGCCGCTGATGCGCAATGTGCTGGCCGATCTGGCGCTGGAGTCGGAGGCGGCCACCACGCTGGCGCTGCGGCTGGCGGCGGCGTACGACGACGGCGGCGAGCGGGAGCGGGCGCTGCTGCGGATCGCGGTGCCGGCGGCGAAGTACTGGGTGACCAAGCGGTGTCCGCCGGTCGCGGTGGAGGCGGCGGAGTGCCTGGGCGGCAACGGGTACGTGGAGGAGTCGGGGATGCCCCGGCTGGTGCGGGAGTCGCCGCTGAACTCGGTGTGGGAGGGCGCGGGCAACGTCCAGGCGCTGGACGTGCTGCGGGCGCTGCGCCGGGAGCCGGCGGCGCTGGACGCGTATCTGCGGGAGGTCGGGCAGGCGCGCGGGGCCGATCACCGGCTGGACGGGGCGATCAAGGATCTGCTGACCGAGCTGGCGGACCTGGAGGGCGTGGAAGGACGGGCGCGGCGGCTGGTGGAGCGGCTGGCGCTGGTGCTCCAGGGGTCGCTGCTGGTGCGGTACGCGCCGCCGGAGGTGGCGGACGCGTTCTGTGCGGCGCGGCTGGGCGGGGACGGGGGCGCGGCGTTCGGGACGCTGCCCCACACGCTGGACCTGGCGTCCGTGGTGGAGCGGGCCCGGCCGGTGTCCTGAGCGGCGGCGGGCGCGACGCGGGGGTGGTGCTGCGCCGACACGGCACCACCCCCGCCGCACAGGCCCCTTTACGAGCCCTGGACGCCGCTCGGGACGGCGTCGCTCAATCTTCAATCAGGCGGGGTCTCTTCACCAGGGTTGCAGGGGGTTGCAACTTGCTGTCCTCGTTTCCGTACTGAGCGTCCGCTCCGGGGGCAGGCGGCAATATGGACCGACAGCACTTCTTCCGGGAGGGGACCGGTGGCGCTCTCGCCGATGGACGTGACGCACCTGGCCGCCGTCGACACGGCGCGGGCGGCGCGGGTGCTGGACGAGGTGCGCTCCGCCGCGCTGTCCGGGCAGCGCGCGCCGGTGGCACCACGCCCGGTGATCGGGCAGTCCTGGGAGCGGATGCTGCGCAGCGGCGTGGACCCGGACCGCGGTCTGCGCAGCGGGCTGCTGTCCTGCGAGGAGGTGCAGCGGCGGCGCGAGTCGTCGACGCTGCGGCATGTGCTGCCGGTGCTGCGGGAGGGGCTGCTGTCGGTCGCGGACGTCGCCCACCACATCATGGTGGTGGCCGACGAGGAGGGCCGGGTGCTGTGGCGGGAGGGCAGCCCGCCGGTGCTGCGCAAGGCCGACGGACTGGGCTTCGAGATCGGCGCGGACTGGCGTGAGGACGTCGTCGGCACCAACGGGGTGGGCACGCCGGCGGTGACGCGGCGCCCCGTGCAGGTGTTCGCCTCCGAGCACTTCGTGCGGTCGCACGCCGCCTGGACGTGCGCGGGGGCGCCGATCACCGATCCCCGCGACGGGCGGCTGATCGGCGTGGTGGACGTGAGCGGGCCGCTGGAGACGATGCATCCGGCCACGCTGGCGTGGGTCGACTCGGTGGCGAAGCTCGCGGAGGCGCGGCTGCGGGAGAGACATCTGCGGTCGCTGGAGCGGCTGCGCGCGGTGGCGGCGCCGGTGCTGGCCCGGATCGACGGGCGGGCGCTGGCCGTGGACCGGCAGGGCTGGACGGCGGCGGTGACGGGGATGCCGTACCTGGAGCGGCTGACGCTGCCCAAGTCGGTGTCGGCGGGCATGCGGTGGCTGCCGGCGCTGGGGCGGTGCTCGCTGGAGCCGCTGGCCGGGGGCTGGCTGGTGCGGGCGGCGGACGAGCCGGTGACACGTGCCGCGACGCGGATCGTGCTGGACCTGCGGGAGCCGCGCCGCCGGTCGGTGGAGGTGTCCGGGGGCGCGGGCTCCTGGACCCGGGAACTGAGCCCGCGGCACGCCGAGTTGCTGTACCTGCTGGCCGTGCACCGGGCGGGGCGGGGCGCGGCGGACCTGGCCCGGGACGTCTTCGGCGACCCGGCGCGCACGGTGACGGTCCGCGCGGAGATGTCCCGCGTCCGCCGCTATCTGGGCCCCCTCCTGGACCACCGCCCCTACCGCTTCGCGGAGTCCGCCTCGGTGGAACTCCTCCTCCCGGACGGCCCCGACGCCCCCTTCCCCCACGCGACGCCCCCTGACCCCGCCGACCTGCCGCCCGTACCGCCGGGCGTTCACGCGGCGGCGGACCGGTGACCCCCCGCCACCGCCGCGCGGGCGGCTGGAAACATGCGTGGGTCGTCGCCTCAACGCGGCTTGTGCGGGCGGGAGTACGGGTGCACGGACCGGTCCGTCGCCACCCGCGGGTGCGCGCGGCGGCGGTGGGCCGGGGCTCGTGCGTCAAGGGGGCGGGGGCTCGTACTGGTGTGTGCGGGGAGGCTTGTTCCGCGTATTTGCAGGGTCTTCGTATCCCCGGACGGGCGGCTGCCGTAGCATCCCGGTACGGGCCACCCCATCTGCTCCACGGTCAACCCTCGGATCAGCGGACGCAGTTGGCTCGCCTCGGGAGGACGTAATGAAGCATCGCGGCAGACACCGCCGGCGCAGACGGGGCAGGGCGCTGCGGGCGGCGCTGGCCGGAACCGCCCTCGCGCTCACCGCGGCCGCCACCATGATCAGCGCCTCCCAGGCCACCGACGCCGACGACCCCGGGGCGCTGAAGCCGCTCACCAAGTCCGCCGAGACCACACCGCTGCGGCTGACCGAGCACGACGTCCCGCGCGCCGCGCTCGACCGGCTCTCCGCCGGGATGGGCCGGCCCGTGGGGGTCGGCACCGTCCTCGCCGACCCCGACGGCTCGCTGCGCGACGCCGAGGACTGCACGGACGACGACCGGCACGCCCTGCCCGTCGAACCCGCCGCGACCCACGCCTACTGCTGGCCGGGGGCCGACACCGACGGCTGGCAGTCCGGCGCCGTCACCACCTCCGGGGACGCGGACGACGACGGCCACTGGGGCGAGGACCGGGTGATCCTCTCCGGGTGGAGCCGCAGCACCGGCGCCCCGGCCGAGGACGGTCTCGCCCGCGTCGCCTTCGTGGACGCCGGCGACCCGGCCGGCCTCCGCTACACCTGGGCCCTGCTGACCGTCCCGGTGGACGGCGGGCGCGACTACCGCGGGCTGGGCTCCGCCGTGTCCGGCATGGTCTGGTACCAGGACAAACTGCTGGTCACCGCCGGCCCGGCGGACGACAGCGCGCTGTACGTGTACGACATGGACCGGGTCCAGCGGGCCACCGTGGACGGCCCGTCGGTCGGCCGGGTGCCCGGCGGCTGGTCGGCGGCCGGGGCGCGGTACGTGCTGCCGGCCGTCGCCTCCTACCGGACGAACGGGGCCGATGCCCCCCGGCCGGGCGGCATCGCCCTGGACCGCAGCACCGCGCCCGACAGCCTGGTCGCGCACGAGGCGAGGCCGGTGGACGACGACGGCCCGACCCGGCTGTGGCGGTACGACTTCAGCACCGAGCCGGAGCGTGCGGGACTGCTCGACACCGACCCGGTCGCGGTGTACGAGACCGAGCTGACCGAGGTGCGCAGTGTGCTGTCGTACCGCTCGGGCTGGTACCTGGGCCGGATGACCGGGGCGCCGGACGAACGCGGCACGCTGTGGCGGCAGGACACGGAAGGGGCGCGCCCCACCCGGTGCGGGGCCGACGAGACGCACCGCTGCTGGAGCGGCCGGGCGGAGTCCCTGTCGTACTGGGAGGAGACCGGGGACGTGTGGTCCCAGTCCGGGCGGATGCTGTTCGCGCTGCCGCTGGACTCGGTCGACCGTGCGCTGGACTAGCCGGCCGGCACCGCCCCGTCCGCACCCTGATCAGGTGTTCGACAGAAGCGTGTGCCGGATGGTTCCCTTTCGGACATGACGACCATCTCCGTGACCACCTGGTCCCTGGAGCAGAACGCGCCCACCGACCTCCTTCCGGCCGCCGTGCCCGAGGGGGACGTGCGGGTCGTCCGCTCCGAGGTGCCCTCCCCCGAGTTCAGCCGTTTCCTGTACGCCTCGGTCGGCGGGGACATCCGCTGGACCGACCGGCTGGGCTGGACGCACGCGCGGTGGCGGGAGCACCTGGAACGGCCCGGGGTGGAGACATGGGTCGCCCACGACCGCGGGACGCCCGCCGGGTACGTGGAGTTGGAGGCCCAGCAGGACGGGGTCGTGGAGATCCTCTACTTCGGTCTCGGCGCCGCGTTCCGGGGCCGGCGGATCGGCGGGCACCTGCTGTCGTACGGCACCGCCCGCGCCTGGGACCTGGCCGACCGCTGGCCGGGGCTGAAGCCGACCACCCGGGTGTGGCTGCACACCTGCAGCAAGGACGGCGAACACGCCATGGACAACTACCTGCGCCGTGGCTTCACCCTGTTCGACACCAAGGTCGAGGACGAGCCCGAGGTGCCCACCCCGGGACCGTGGCCGGGCGCCTGTCCCGCCTGACCAGCACGTACAAGACCACCCGTCAGGCTTGTGACCAAGCACACCCTTGTCTCTGATTTCGAGACAAGGGTGTCCGCATTTTGGATAAAGGTGGACTGTGTCCAGAGCGCCGTGACACGCTTCCGCCATGCCTGGAACTGGAATCGCCTTGGTGAGTCGGCGGCACGTCGACCTCGGCCGCATGTCCAGCGCCATCTGTCCGGCGCGCTGAGAGTCATCCGGCAGCGCCCGACAACCTCTCCACGCCTTCTCCCCGCGCAATGACGCGCACATCTGCCTGCGCACCGGTATGCGCAGGTCAGAGCCGTCTTCCTGCCTTCCCGCCTGTCCCGAAGGACGTATCAGCCATGGCCGCCACCCCACAGAACCCCGCTGCCGCGACTCCGCGCCGCAAGGTGAGCCGTCACCGCGGCGAGGGTCAGTGGGCCGTCGGACACCTGACCCCGCTCAACGGCAACGAGCAGTTCAAGAAGGACGACGACGGTCTCAATGTGCGGACACGCATTGAGACGATCTACTCCAAGCGCGGGTTCGACTCGATCGACCCCAACGACCTGCGCGGCCGGATGCGCTGGTGGGGTCTGTACACCCAGCGCAAGCCCGGGATCGACGGCGGCAAGACCGCGGTCCTGGAGCCGGAGGAGCTGGACGACAGGTACTTCATGCTGCGGGTGCGCATCGACGGCGGGGCGCTGACCACCCGGCAGCTGCGGGTGATCGGTGAGATCTCGCAGGAGTTCGCGCGGGGCACCGCCGACATCACCGACCGGCAGAACGTCCAGTACCACTGGATCCGCATCGAGGACGTCCCCGCGATCTGGGAGCGGCTGGAGGCCGTCGGCCTGTCCACGGTCACCGCCTGCGGCGACACCCCCCGCGTGATGATCGGCTCCCCCGTCGCCGGGATCGCCGAGGACGAGATCATCGACGGCACCCCGGCGCTGGAGGAGATCAAGCGCCGCGTGCTGGGCAACAAGGCGTACTCGAACCTGCCCCGGAAGTTCAAGACGGCCATCTCCGGCTCGCCCGTCCTCGACGTGGTGCACGAGATCAACGACGTCGCCTTCGTCGGTGTCCGCCACCCCGAGCACGGGCCCGGCTTCGACCTGTGGGTCGGCGGCGGACTGTCCACCAACCCCAAGCTGGGCGTGCGGCTGGGCACCTGGGTGCCGTCCGAGGACGTGCCCGACGTCTACGAGGGCGTCCTGTCGATCTTCCGCGACTACGGCTACCGCCGGCTGCGCAACCGGGCCCGGCTGAAGTTCCTCGTCGCCGACTGGGGCCCGGAGAAGTTCCGCCAGGTGCTGGAGGACGAGTACCTGGGACGCAGGCTGACCGACGGCCCCGCGCCCGAGCAGCCGTCCCAGCTGTGGCGCGACCACATCGGCGTGCACCGTCAGCAGGACGGCCGCTTCTACGTCGGTTTCGCCCCGCGCGTCGGCCGCGTCGACGGCACCACCCTCACGAAGATCGCCGACCTCGCGGAGGCCCACGGCTCCGGCCGGGTCCGCACCACCGTCGAGCAGAAGATGATCGTCCTCGACGTCGAGGAGGACCGGGTCGACTCCCTCGTCGAGTCCCTGGAGGCGCTGGACCTCAGCGCCCGCCCCTCCCCGTTCCGGCGCGGCACGATGGCCTGCACCGGCATCGAGTTCTGCAAGCTCGCCATCGTCGAGACCAAGGCGCGCGGCGCCTCGCTGATCGACGAACTCGAGCGCCGCATCCCGGACTTCGACGAGCCGATCACCATCAACCTCAACGGCTGCCCGAACGCCTGCGCCCGTATCCAGGTGGCGGACATCGGCCTCAAGGGCCAGCTGATGCTCGACGGGGAGGGCCGGCAGGTCGAGGGCTACCAGGTGCACCTCGGCGGCGCGCTCGGCCTGGAGGCCGGCTTCGGCCGCAAGGTCCGCGGCCTGAAGGTGACCGCGGACGAACTGCCCGACTACATCGAGCGGGTCCTCAAGCGCTTCCAGGAGCAGCGCGAGGACGGCGAGCGGTTCGCCGCCTGGGTCGGCCGCGCGCCGGAGGAGGCCCTGTCATGAGCGAGCGTGCCGCGCCGTTCCACTGCCCCTACTGCGGCGACGAGGACCTGCGCCCCGGCGAACAGGGCCACGGGGCCTGGGAGTGCGGCGCCTGCAACCGAGCCTTTCAGCTGAAGTTCCTCGGGCTGCTCGCCCGGGGGCTCGAGCGATCCGACACCCGGGAGGACCGGATATGACGGCCGTTCAGGACGGGCGCGCCACCGAGGACCTGAAGGCGCTGGCCGAGCAGGCCGGCCGCGACCTGGAGGACGCCTCCGCGCAGGAGATCCTCCAGTGGGCCGCCGACACCTTCGGCAAGCGGTTCTGCGTGACCTCCTCGATGGAGGACGCGGTGGTCGCCCACCTCGCCTCCCGCGCGCTGCCCGGCGTCGACGTCGTGTTCCTCGACACCGGCTACCACTTCCCGGAGACCATCGGCACCCGGGACGCGGTGGAGGCCGTGATGGACGTCAACGTCATCACCCTCACCCCGCGGCAGACGGTCGCCGAGCAGGACGCCGAGTACGGCCCCCGGCTGCACGACCGCGACCCCGACCTGTGCTGCGCGCTGCGCAAGGTCCGGCCGCTGGAGGAGGGCCTGAAGGGCTACGCGGCCTGGGCGACCGGCCTGCGCCGCGACGAGTCCCCCACCCGGGCGAACACCCCGGTCGTCGGCTGGGACGAGAAGCGGCGCAAGGTGAAGGTCTCCCCCATCGCCCGCTGGACCCAGGACGACGTGGACGCCTACGTCGCCGAGCACGGCGTCCTCACCAATCCGCTGCTGACCGACGGCTACGCCTCCGTGGGCTGCGCGCCCTGCACCCGCCGTGTGCTGGAGGGCGAGGACGCCCGGGCCGGCCGCTGGGCGGGGCGTTCCAAGACCGAGTGCGGACTGCACGGCTGACCATGACCGCGCCTTCGACGAACCAGGAGAACCACGTGACCACCGGAGCCACCGTCTGGCTCACGGGTCTGCCGAGTGCGGGCAAGACCACCATCGCCCACGAACTGGCGGGCCGGCTGCGCGAGCAGGGCCGCAGCGTCGAGGTGCTCGACGGCGACGAGATCCGCGAGTTCCTCTCCGCGGGCCTCGGCTTCACCCGTGAGGACCGGCACACCAACGTGCAGCGCATCGGCTTCGTCGCCGAACTGCTCGCCCGCAACGGCGTGACGGCCCTCGTCCCGGTCATCGCACCGTACGCGGACAGCCGGGACGCGGTCCGGAAGCGGCACGAGGCGAACGGCACGCCGTACGTCGAGGTGCATGTGGCGACCCCGGTCGAGGTGTGCTCCGCACGCGATGTGAAAGGCCTGTACGCCAAGCAGGCCGCGGGTGAACTCACCGGGCTCACCGGTGTGGACGACCCGTACGAGGAGCCCGAGACGCCCGATCTGCGGATCGAGTCCCAGAACCAGACCGTGCAGGAGTCCGCGGCGTCGGTGCACGCCGCGCTCAGCGAAAGGGGACTGGCATGACGACCGTCGCCACCGTCGAAGAGGGTACGGACAGCCCGTACGCCCTCTCCCACCTGGACGCCCTCGAGTCCGAGGCGGTGCACATCTTCCGCGAGGTGGCGGGCGAGTTCGAGAAGCCGGTGATCCTGTTCTCCGGCGGCAAGGACTCCATCCTCATGCTGCACCTGGCGCTGAAGGCGTTCGCCCCGGCCCCGGTGCCGTTCTCGCTGCTGCACGTCGACACCGGGCACAACTTCCCCGAGGTCCTCGACTACCGCGACCGCACGATCGAGCGGCACGGGCTGCGGCTGCACGTCGCCTCCGTGCAGGACTACATCGACCGCGGGGTGCTGAAGGAGCGTCCGGACGGCACCCGCAACCCGCTGCAGACCGTGCCGCTCACCGAGAAGATCCAGAGCGAGCGGTTCGACGCCGTGTTCGGCGGCGGTCGCCGTGACGAGGAGAAGGCGCGGGCCAAGGAGCGGGTGTTCTCGCTGCGCGACGAGTTCTCCCAGTGGGACCCGCGCCGTCAGCGCCCCGAGCTGTGGAACCTGTACAACGGCCGGCACGCCCCCGGTGAACACGTCCGCGTGTTCCCGCTGTCCAACTGGACCGAGCTGGACGTGTGGCAGTACATCGCCCGCGAGGGCATCGAACTGCCGGAGATCTACTACGCGCACGAGCGCGAGGTGTTCCGCCGCGGCGACATGTGGCTGACCGCCGGTGAGTGGGGCGGCCCCAAGGACGGCGAGACCGTCGAGAAGCGGCTGGTCCGCTACCGGACCGTGGGCGACATGTCCTGCACCGGCGCGGTGGACTCCGACGCCGACACCATCGAGAAGGTGATCACCGAGATCGCCGCCTCCCGGCTGACCGAGCGCGGCGCCACCCGCGCCGACGACAAGCTCTCCGAGGCCGCGATGGAAGACCGCAAGCGCGAGGGGTACTTCTAGACATGAGCACCATCACCACCGAGGAGCTCGCGGCCACCACCCTGCTGCGGTTCGCCACCGCCGGTTCCGTCGACGACGGCAAGTCCACCCTGGTGGGCCGGCTGCTGCACGACTCCAAGTCGGTCCTCACCGACCAGCTGGAGGCCGTGCAGCGGGCGTCGGCGAACCGGGGCCAGGAGGCGCCCGACCTCGCGCTGCTCACCGACGGCCTGCGGGCCGAGCGGGAGCAGGGCATCACCATCGACGTGGCCTACCGCTACTTCGCCACCTCCCGGCGGCGGTTCATCCTCGCCGACACCCCGGGCCATGTGCAGTACACGCGGAACATGGTCACCGGCGCCTCCACGGCCGAGCTGACGGTGATCCTGGTCGACGCCCGCAACGGCGTCGTCGAGCAGACCCGCCGGCACGCCGCGATCGCCGCCCTGCTGCGGGTGCCGCACGTCGTCCTCGCCGTGAACAAGATGGACCTGGTCGACTACCGGGAGTCGGTGTTCGCCGCGATCGCCGAGGAGTTCACGGCGTACGCCACCGAACTGGGCGTCCCCGAGGTCACCGCGATCCCCATCTCGGCCCTGGTCGGCGACAACGTGGTGGAGCCGTCCGCGCACATGGACTGGTACGGCGGCCCCACGGTGCTGGAGCACCTGGAGACCGTCCCGGTCAGCCACGACCTGGCGCACTGCCACGCGCGGCTGCCCGTGCAGTACGTGATCCGGCCGCAGAGCGCCGAGCACCCCGACTACCGGGGCTACGCGGGGCAGATCGCGGCGGGCACCTTCCGGGTGGGCGACGCGGTGACCGTGCTGCCGTCCGGCCGGACGACGACCGTCACCGGGATCGACCTGCTGGGCCGGCCCGTCGACGTGGCCTGGACACCGCAGTCGGTGACGCTGCTGCTGGCCGACGACATCGACATCTCCCGCGGCGACCTGATCGTCCCCAGCAAGGACGCGCCGGACACCACGCAGGACGTCGAGGCCACCGTGTGCCACGTCGCCGACCAGCCGCTGACCGTCGGCCACCGGGTGCTGCTCAAGCACGGCACCCGAACCGTCAAGGCGATCGTGAAGGACATACCGGCCCGGCTGACGCTGGACGACCTCTCGCTGCACCCGCACCCGGGCCGGCTGGTCGCCAACGACATCGGCCGGGTGAAGATCCGTACCGCCGAACCGCTGCCCGCCGACTCCTACTCGGACTCCCGGCGCACCGGCTCGTTCATCCTGATCGACCCCAGCGACGGCACCACCCTCACCGCCGGCATGGTCGGTGAGTCGTTCGCCGCGCCGGAACCCGTCAAGGACGAGGCCGACGACGACGGATGGGACTTCTGAGCGTGAACCCCACCGACTTCTACTCCGAGTTCGCGAAGGAGGGCGGCCGCGTCGGCAGCGGAGCTCTCGGCAGCGGGCAGGGCGGGGTGGCGCGATGTGCGCGATGACGTACGCGCACCGCTCGCGCGCCCTCACCCCCCACCGCCGTAGACGAAAACCCGCCGACCTCCCGGCCACGGTGCCTGAGAGACCGTGACCGCCGGGCCTTGCGAGAGGAACACCTCCCGTGCCTGCCACATCCGCCCTGCGCCGCGCCCTCGCGGTGATGACCGCCCTTCCGCTGCTCACCCTGGCCGCCTGCGGCTACGGGTCCGAGGCCAAGGACGACGACACCGCGAAGGTCGCCTCCGGGGCGAAGAAGATCGACGGTCTCGACTCCGTCAGGATCGGCTACTTCGGCAACCTCACCCACGGCACCGCGCTGGTGGGGAACAAGAAGGGCCTGTTCCAGAAGGAACTCGGCGCCACCAGGGCCACCTACGCGGTCTTCAACGCGGGGCCGTCGGAGATCGAGGCGCTCAACTCCGGCTCCGTGGACATCGGCTTCATCGGCCCGTCCCCGTCCATCAACGGCTACACCAAGTCCGGCGGCAAGAACCTGCGCATCATCGGCGGTTCGGCGTCCGGCGGGGTGAAGCTCGTGGTGAACCCGGACAAGGTGAAGTCCCTGAAGGACGTCAGGGGCAAGCGGATCGCCACCCCGCAGCTCGGCAACACCCAGGACGTCGCGTTCCTCAACTGGGCGGCCGAACAGGGCTGGAAGGTCGACGCGCAGAGCGGCAAGGGCGACGTCACGGTCGTCCGCAGCGACAACAAGGTCACCCCGGACGCCTTCGGCGCCGGGTCGATCGACGGCGCCTGGGTGCCGGAGCCGACCGCTTCGAAGCTGGTCGCGCAGGGCGGCAAGGTGCTGCTGGACGAGGCGACGCTGTGGCCGGACGAGGAGTTCGTGATCACGAACATCATCGTGCGCCGGCAGTTCCTCGAGGAGCACCCGAAGGCCGTCGAGGCGGTGCTGAAGGCGTCCGTCGAGGCCAACAAGTGGATCAACGCCAACCCGGACGAGGCGAAGACCGCCGCCAATGAGCAGCTGGAGGCCGACTCCGGGAAGGCGCTGCCCGCCGAGGTGCTGGACCCGGCGTGGAAGTCGATCAGGTTCACCGACGACCCGCTGGCCGCCACGCTCGGCGCCCAGGCGGAGCACGCCGTGAAGGCGGGCCTGCTGGAGCAGCCCGACCTGGACGGCATCTACGACCTGACGCTGCTCAACAAGGTCCTGAAGGCGGCCGGTGGGTCCGCCGTGGACGACGCCGGTCTCGGCGCCAAGTAAGACCGGATCACGCAGAGTTCCCAGGAGGTGACGACCATGGCCACGACCCTCGCCAAGGCCGACGACGGCACCGCGGCGGTCACGCACGCCGCCCGGATCGAGCATGTCTCGAAGTCCTTCGCCGGTCCCGCCGGGCAGCAGCTCGTGCTGGACGACATCACCCTCGATGTCGCGCCCGGCGAGTTCGTCACCCTCCTGGGTGCCTCGGGCTGCGGCAAGTCCACGCTGCTCAACCTGGTCGCGGGCCTGGACCGCCCCACGGCCGGCAGCATCAGCACGGACGGCCGGCCCGCCCTGATGTTCCAGGAGCACGCCCTCTTCCCGTGGCTGACCGCGGGCAAGAACATCGAACTCGCCCTGAAGCTGCGGGGCGTGGTGAAGAACGAGCGCCGGGAGCGGGCCGAGGAACTCCTCGGACTCGTCCGGCTGAAGGGCGCGCACGGCAAGCGGGTGCACGAGCTGTCCGGCGGTATGCGGCAGCGGGTGGCGCTGGCCCGGGCGATCGCCCAGGAGAGCAACCTGCTGCTGATGGACGAGCCGTTCGCGGCGCTGGACGCCATCACGCGGGACGTGCTGCACGACGAGCTGACCCGGATCTGGAGCGAGACGAAGCTGTCCGTGCTGTTCGTCACGCACAACGTGCGCGAGGCGGTGCGGCTCGCCCAGCGGGTGGTGCTGCTGTCGTCCCGTCCGGGCCGGGTCGCCCGCGAGTGGACGGTGGACATCCCGCATCCGCGCCGTATCGAGGACACCGCGGTCGCGGAGCTGTCCGTCGAGATCACCGAAGAACTCCGTGGGGAGATCCGCCGTCATGGCCAGCACTGAGACGACCGCCAAGGACCGGGACGGCGGCGACCTCGCCGGTCTGGAGGCGGGGCTCGACGCACTGGAGACGGTGCAGACCGGGCGCAGGCCGTTCCGGCAGACCTTCGTGGAGAAGATCCTTCCGCCGGTCATCGCCGTCGCCCTGGTGCTGGCGGTGTGGCAGGCGCTGGTCTCCTTCAGGATCGTCGACGATCCGAGCAAGCTGCCCGCACCCGGCGCCGTCTGGGACGTCGCCCAGCGGGCGTGGCTCCAGGGCGAGCTGCTCGGCTACATCTGGACCAGCGTCTCGCGCGGTCTGCTCGGCTTCTTCTTCGCGCTGCTGATCGGCACCCCGCTGGGGCTGCTGGTGGCGCGGGTGAAGTTCGTGCGGGCGGCGATCGGCCCGATCCTGTCGGGTCTGCAGTCGCTGCCGTCGGTGGCGTGGGTGCCGCCGGCGGTGATCTGGCTGGGTCTGAACAACCAGATGATGTACGCGGTGATCCTGCTCGGCGCGGTCCCCTCGATCGCCAACGGTCTGGTGTCCGGCGTCGACCAGGTGCCCCCGCTGTTCCTGCGGGCCGGCCGTACGCTGGGGGCGACGGGCCTGAAGGGCACCTGGCACATCGTGCTGCCGGCCGCGCTGCCCGGCTATGTGGCGGGTCTGAAGCAGGGGTGGGCGTTCTCCTGGCGGTCCCTGATGGCCGCGGAGATCATCGCGTCCTTCCCCGACCTGGGCGTGGGCCTGGGCCAGCTGCTGGAGAACGGCCGCAACGCCAGCGACATGGCCATGGTGTTCGAGGCCATCCTGCTGATCCTGACCGTCGGTATCGCCATCGACCTGCTGATCTTCAGCCCGCTGGAGCGGTGGGTGCTGCGCAGCCGTGGTCTGCTGGTGAGGAGCTGAGGCACACCATGCACCGTCCGGTACTCCTCGTCGTCGCCCACGGCAGCCGCGATCCGCGGCACGCCGCGACCGTGCACGCCCTGGTGCGGCGGGTGCGGTCGCTGCGGCCGGGGCTGCGCGTGGAGACCGGGTTCCTGGACTTCAACCTCCCCTCGGTCACGGGAGCGCTGGAGTCCCTGGACGCGGAGGGCGTCCGCGAGGTGGTCGCCCTCCCGCTGCTGCTGACCCGCGCCTTCCACGCCAAGGCGGACATCCCGGCGGTGCTGGCGCAGGCTCCGCGGCGGCTGCGGATCAGCCGGGCCGAGGTGCTGGGCCCGTCCCCGCTGCTGCTCTCGGCGCTGGAGCGCCGGCTGTACGAGGCGGGCCTGACGCCCGCCGACAAGTCCTCCACCGGGGTCGTACTGGCCTCGGCGGGGTCCTCCGACCCGGAGGCGATCGCAGTGATCGCAGAAATCGCGCGGGAGTGGCGGCACACCGGTTGGTGCGCCGTGCGGCCTGCGTTCGCCTCCGCATCCCTCCCCCGCACCGAGCAGGCGGTACGGGAGCTGCGCGCCCTCGGCTGCGCGCGCGTCGCCGTGGCGCCGTACGTCCTGGCCCCCGGCTTCCTCCCGGACCGGATCGCCCGGGGCGCGGCCGGGGCGGACGTCCTCGCGGACGTGCTGGGCCCGGCGCCGGAGGTGGCGCGGCTGCTGCTCGACCGGTACGACGAGGCGCGGGTGCGGGCGCCGGCCGCGATCGGCGCCTGAGTCTCAGCCCTCGGTGAGCTCCGCCAGTTTGCGCACCGTGTTCCAGTTGCGGCTGGTGGCGACGACGCCCTTGTTGACACGGGGCTTGGACAGGTGTTCGGCGAGCTTGGAACGGCCCAGGCCGTCGGGGGCGTAGAGGTAGAGCGCGCGGTCGCCGAGACGGAAGTCCTCCGGCAGATAGGCCGCCCGGTCGACCTCGGTGAAGCGCTCGGGGGTGACGGGCGCGGAGAAGTAGGTGACGTGGAGCTGCTTGGGCTCCAGTTCGGCGGCCGGGAACGGGCAGGCCTCGACGATCCCCTTCAGATAGGCGTGGTCGCGCACGATCACGTCCACCGCGAAGCCGAAGTGCCGCTCGACCGCCGCCGCCAGCTCGGCGGCGAGGGACTCCTCGTCGCCGTGCCCGGAGGCGAACACCGCCTGGCCGCTCTGCAGATGGGTGCGCACCCCGTCGTGGCCGAGCCCTTCCAGGAGCGTGCGCAGCTCGGCCATCGGGACTTTCCTGCTGCCGCCCACGTTGATCCCGCGCAGCAGCGCCGCGTATCTCGTCGCCATGCGTACACCCTAGGACGGCCGCCGTGCCCCGTGGGGCGGGCACCGCAGCGGTGCACCGGGACCCTGATCACCGGCCCCCACGTCCCCGGATACGTGTAGGGGATCGCTGTCCTCCCCAGTGGGGAGACGGCGGGCGCCGATGGGATGACCCGGGGTTCCCGGGCTTCACCGGACAGCACGACGAGACGATCTTATCCGCTCCCTACCGTCGAAAGGGCCAGGTGGCGGCAGAGGGTCGCTGCCGAACACGAGGGAGCGAGCCCGTCATGGGGAACGGAGAATCACGGGTGCGGGGCCTCGCCGCACGGGCCGGCGGCTGGAGCGCCCGGCACCGCTGGGCGGCCGTCGGCATCTGGGTGCTGTTCGTCGTGCTGGCGATGGGACTCGGTTCGGCCGCGGGCCGGGTCGACGTCGGCGACAGCGATCAGCTCAAGGGGGAGACCAGCACCGCCGCCCGCATCATCGAGGAGGCCGGCATCGAGGAGCCGGCCGGAGAGACCGTGCTGGTCCAGGCCCGGGACGGCGGTCCGGAGGCCACGGACGCCGGGTTCAGGTCGGCGGTCGCCGCGGTCGTCACGGCGGTGGAGAGGACCGGCGAGGTCACGGACGTCACCTCGCCGTACGAGAGCGGCACCATCTCGAAGGACGGGCGCAGCGCGCTGGTCCAGTTCGACGTGCGGGGCGACTCCGACACCGCAGGTGACCGGGTCGCGCCGGTGCTGAAGGCCGTGGAGGACGTCCAGAAGGACCACGGGTCGCTGCGGATCGAGGAGATCGGCGACGCCAGCATGATGAAGACGTTCGACGACGCGTTCGGCGACGACTTCAAGAAGGCCGAGTACTCCGCGGTGCCGGTGGCCCTCGGCATCCTGCTGATCGCGTTCGGCGCGCTGGTGGCGGCGCTGCTGCCGGTGGCGCTGGCGATCACCGCGATCATGGCGACGATGGGTCTGATGGGCCTGGTCAGCCACCTGCAGCCGATGAGCGACACCGCGAACTCGGTGATGCTGCTGGTCGGCCTGGCCGTCGGCGTCGACTACTGCCTGTTCTACCTGCGCCGGGAGCGCGAGGAGCGGGCGGCCGGACGGGACGCCGGCACGGCGCTGCGGATCGCGGCCGCGACCAGCGGCCGGGCGATCGTCGTCTCCGGTGTCACGGTGTGCGTGGCCATGGCGGGCATGCTGTTCACCGGGCTCGCCGAGTTCGAGGCGATGGGCCTGGCCTCGCTGATGGTGGTGGCGGTCGCCATGGTCGGCTCGGTCACCGTCCTGCCGGCGCTCCTCTCGCTGCTGGGCGAGCGGGTCGAGAAGGGCCGTCTGCCGTTCCTGCGCAGGCGGCGCACCGGCGGCAGCACGGACAGCCGGTTCTGGACGGCCGTGCTGAAGCGGGTGCTCGCCAGGCCGGTGCTGTCGGTCGTGGTGGCGACCGGCGCGCTGCTTGCGGTGGCCGCTCCGGCGGTCGGGATGAAGACCCAGAACCTCACGCTGGACCAGGAGTTCGGCGACTCGCTGCCGATCGTGCAGACGTACGACCGGGTGAACGAGGCGTTCCCGGGCGGTTCCGAGCCGGCCGAGGTGGTCGTCAGGGCGGACGACATCAACGCGCCCGAGGTGCGGTCCGCGCTCGCCGAATTCCGTGAGGGGGCGATCGGTTCGGGTGCCTCGCGCGGGCCGGTCGAGATCAAGCTGCACGACCAGCAGAACGTCGCGTTCGTCTACGTCCCGCTGGTGGGCGGCTCCGACCAGGACAAGGCGGGCGAGAGCCTGGACAAGCTGCGCGACGAGGTGCGGCCCGCCACGCTCGGCGAGGTCGACGGCGTCGAGGCGCCGATCACCGGGCAGGTGGCCGGTTCGAAGGACTTCAACGACCAGGTGGTCGGCTCCGTCGTCCCGGTCTTCGCCTTCGTGGTGGTCTTCGCCTTCCTGGTGATGCTGCTGTCGTTCCGCTCGCTGACGGTCGCGATCACCTCCATCGTGCTGAACCTGCTGTCGGTGGGCGCCGCGTACGGCATCCTCGTGGCGGTCTTCCAGCACGGCTGGGGCGCGTCCCTGGTGGGCGCGGAGGGCGTCGGCGCGATCATCACCTGGCTGCCGCTGTTCCTCTTCGTGATCCTGTTCGGCCTGTCGACGGACTACCACGTGTTCGTGGTCTCCCGGATCCGCGAGGCCCGGCTGCGGGGCCGTACGACGCGGGACGCGGTCCGGCACGGTGTGGTCACCACGGCCGGCGTGGTCACCAGTGCCGCGATCATCATGGTCGCCGTGTTCGGGATCTTCGGAACGCTGTCCATGCAGTCCATGAAGCAAATGGGCGTCGGCCTCGCGGCGGCGGTGCTCATCGACGCGACGGTCATCCGGGGAGTGCTGCTGCCCGCGGTGATGACGCTGCTCGGCGAGCGCAACTGGTACCTGCCGAAGTGGCTGCACCGGATGCCCGACCTGACCCACGACGAGTCGCCGGAGCCGGTGACGCCGCCGGTGTCGCGGGACGACGAGGGCGAGCGGGTACCGGTGTGAGCCGGTAGGAACGCGTGAGGAGGGGCCCGGCGGGATTCCGCCGGGCCCCTCCTCGCCGGTCGCGTCAGCGCCGTGCGGGCAACTCCGCCTCGATCAGGTCGGCCGCCCGGCGGGTGCCGCCCTCCTCGGCCATCTCGGCCTGGATGCCCTTCAGCCGCCGGGCCACCTCCGGGTCGTCGACGAGGGCGAGGGCCGCGGCCCGCAGGGTCCCGGCGTCCGCCTCGCCGGCCGGGACGTGCCGGGCCACCCCCAGCCCCTGCAGCATGTCCGCGTTGCCGAACTGGTCCACGGCCTGCGGTACGGCGATCATCGGCGTGGCCGTGGCCAGCCCCTCCTGGCTGCCGCCGGCCCCGGCGTGGGTGACGAACAGGTCGGCCTGGCGGAGGACCGCGAGCTGCGGCACCCAGGACCGCACCTCGACGTTGTCCGGCAGGTCACCGAGCTCGGCGGGATCGACGTGCCTGCCGACCTGCAGCACCAGGTGCCAGCCGGGCAGACCGCCGAACGCCTCGACGCACTCCCGGTAGAAGGCGGGCTGCTTGGTGAAGGACGATCCCAGCGACACCAGCACGACCTTCTCCGCGCCGGCCGGCCGCTGCCAGCCGCCCTCGGCGCCGCGGTCGCCCTGGCAGGCGCCGACGAAGGAGTGCACGCTCTCGTCCACCCGGTCGGCGTTCGGCTGGAGCGCCCTGGGGATCAGCACGATCGAACGCGCGGGGCGGCCGGCGAAGTCGTCGGGGTGCTGAGTGATTCCGTTCTCCTCCAGCCAGGCCCGGAAGCGGGCGTAGTACGCCTGCCCCCGCTCGGTCTTCTTCGGCTCCTCCCACATCGGCTCGGCGACCTCCTTCTCGTACCCGTCCCAGGCGACGAGGTTCGGCGAGAGGGAGACCGCGGGCACGCCCCAGCGGTGGGCGAGCACCCGCGCCGGGTAGGAGGTGATGTCGTGCAGGACGAGGTCGGGGGTGTCGCCCTCGTAGGCCTCGATGAGCTGCGGAAGCGCCTGGACGGCGTCCGCGAGGAACGGCTCCACGTTGTCGAGCAGTGTGCTGCCCCAGGCCTCCGGGTCGTCGTCGGGACCGGGGAGCGTGCTGTTCCACAGCACCGGTTCGGCGCCGGTCTCGGCGACCTTCTCGGCGAAGTGCGGCGGGATCGCGTAGGTCACCCGGTGTCCGCGCGCCACGAGCTCGCGGATCACCTCGAGGCTCGGGTTCACGTGGCCGTGGGCGGCGATGGAGAACATGGCGATGTGAGCGGGACTGGTCATGCCACGACCATAGACGAGACGAGACGTCTCGTGCAATCAATTTCCGTTCAGCGGTCCCGCAGTCCGGCCGACGCCCGCCGGCGTGGGGCCGCGCACACCGCCCCACCTGTGCGAATGGGACACTGGCCGACGGACGGCCGGAAGCCGGCGGCCGGACCGGGACGGACCAGGAGGGGGACGGATGGACGAGGCACGGGCGCGGGACGTGCTGGCGGCGGCAGGAGTGCTGCCCGGCGCGGCGGCGGACGCGCGGCTGCTGGCCCTCGGGGAGAACGCGGTGTTCGCCGCCGGGGGCCTGGCCGTGAAGGTGGGCCGCGACGCCGAGCTGCTGGACCGGGCCCGCCGGGAACTGGCCGTCGCCGGATGGCTGGCGGAGCGGGGCGTGCCCGCGGTGCGGGCCGCCGAGTCCGAGGCGCTGCTGGTCGAGGGGCACCCGGTGACCGTGTGGCACCGGCTGCCGGAGGCGGTGCGGCCAGCCGAACCCCGGGATCTGGCCGGACTGCTGCGGCTGGTCCACGCGCTGCCCGCTCCCCCGTTCGCGCTGCCGCCCCGCGAACTGCTGGGCGGCGTGGAGCGCTGGCTGCGGCTCGCGGGCGACGCGATCGACCCCGCGGACGCGGCGTATCTGCGCGAGCGGCGGGACGGTTTCGCCTCGGCCGCGGCGGCGCTGACGCCCCATCTGCCGCCGGGCCCCGTCCACGGCGACGCCCTGACCCGCAATGTGCACATCGGGCCGGACGGGCCGGTCCTGATCGACCTGGAGACCTTCTCCGCCGATCTGCGCGAGCACGATCTGGTGGTCATGGCCCTGTCCCACGACCGCTACGGGCTGCCGGACGAGGCGTACGCGTCGTTCACCGGCACCTACGGCTGGGACGTGCGCGCGTGGGAGGGCTGCTCGGTGCTGCGCGGCGCGCGGGAGACGGCCAGCTGCGCCTGGGTCGCCCAGCACGCGCCGGGCAACCCCGCGGCGCTGGCCGAGTTCCGGCGCCGGGTGGCGTCGCTGCGGGACGGGGACGAGTCCGTGCGCTGGTACCCCTTCTGACGCCGGACCGCCCGGTGCGTCAGACCCGCTCGCCCGCCGGCTTCCGCAGCGGCCAGGCGCCGTCGACGAGCGCGGTCGCGTCGCCCTTGCGGCGCAGGAAGTCCTGGAAGTCCGCCGCCCAGGCCGCGTACCACTCGATCTGACGGCGGTGCAGTTCCGCCGGCGCGAGGGCCGCGACCTTGGGGTGGCGGCCGGCTATCGCACAGGCCAGCCGGGCCGCCGCGAGGGCGTCGGCGGTCGCGTCGTGCGCCGAGTCGAGGACCACGCCGTACTCCGCGCAGACGGCCTCCAGGTTGCGCTTGCCCCGGCGGTAGCGGTCGACGGCACGGTCGATGGTGTACGGATCGATGACCGGGGCCGGCTCGATGCCGCCGAGACGGTCGCTCAGCGACGGCAGTCCGTACCGCCGCAGTTCGGCGGAGAGCAGGGTCAGGTCGAAGGCGGCGTTGTACGCGACGACCGGGACGCCCGTCTGCCAATAGGCGGTGAGGACGCCGGCGATGGCGTCGGCCACCTGGTCGGCGGGGCGGCCCTCGGCGGCCGCCCGCTCGCCGCTGATGCCGTGCACCGCGACCGCGTCCTCCGGGATGGGCACGCCCGGGTCCGCCAGCCACTCCCGGCGCCCCAGCGGCTCCCCCGCCCTGACCTCGATCACGGCCCCCGTGACGATCCGCGCCTCGCGCGGGTCCGTACCCGTCGTCTCCAGGTCGAAGCCGATCAGGAGCTCCCGGTGCCAGCCCATGGGCTGCCCCCCTTCTGTGTGGTGCGTTCCCCCAGTGGTCTCCACCCTCGCACGCCCCACTGACAATCAGAGGATCGCGTTCCGCTTACCGGTCCGGACAGCCCGCCACAAGCAGCCCCGGCACGGGGCGTTCACGACACCGGACGCGAATCCGCCCACATCATCTCGAACTCCTCGCGGTAGGTGGGGAACAGCCCGCCCACCTCGGCCTCGCCCGGCTTGACCACCTTGGTCCCGTTGCGCAGCACCAGTACCGGCGCCTCCATGCCCCGGGCCCGGCGCAGATGGTTCTGCACCACCGCGACGCCGTCCGAACCGTCCCCGTCCACGAGGTAGGCGGTGCAGCGGGGCGTCTCGTCGTACACCTGGATCTCGAAGGCGCCGGGGTCGCGCAGCCGCGACCGGACGCGGCGCATGTGCAGGATGTTCATCTCGACGGCACGGCCGAGCTCGCCGCGCTTGAGGCCGAGCTCGCGCTCCCGGCGCTTGACCGCGCTGGAGGCCGGGTTCAGGAAGAGCAGCCGCACCCGGCAGCCGGACTCCGCCAGCCGCACCAGACGGCGCCCGGAGAAGTTCTGCACCAGCAGGTTGAGCCCGATGCCGATGGCGTCCAGGCGGCGGGCCCCGCCGAAGATGTCCTCGGCCGGGAACTGGCGCAGCAGCCGCACCCGGTCCGGGTGCACGGCGACCACGTCGGCGTACCGGTCGCCGACCAGGTCCTCGACCGCGTCGACGGGCAGCCGCCGCGCGGACGGCACGTCGCCGCCGGCGCCGAGCATCTCCAGCAGCCGCGCGGAGGCCCGCTCGGCCTGGTTCAGCACCGCCTCGGACAGGGCGCGGTTGCGGGAGACCACGTTGCGGGTGACCTCCAGCTCGTCCAGGGCGAGCTCGACCTCCCGCCGGTCGTCGAAGTACGGCTCGAAGCAGGGCCAGTGCTGGACCATCAGCTCGCGCAGCTGCGGCAGGGTGAGGAAGGACAGCACGTTGTCGTCGGCCGGGTCGAGCAGATAGCCCTTGCGGCGGCTGACCTCGCGCACCGCGACGGCGCGCTGCACCCACTCCTGCCCGGCCGGTCCGGCGGCGGCGACCACCCAGTCGTCGCCGTGCACCGGCTCGTAGACGGGGCGCAGGACGGCGGCCACGACCGCGCGCAGCCGCTGCTCGACGAGGTTCAGCCAGATGTAGGCCCGGCCGGCCCGCTGGGCGCGGGTGCGCACCTCGCTCCAGGCGTCGGCGCCCCAGTCCAGCTCCGGCCCGATCGAACCCGCTTCCATCGGCCGTGCCAGGGACACCGCACCGGGCGGGACGTCCGTGGAACCACTCCCCTCGTGACCGTCGTCACCAGGGGGCAGTTCCAGCCCTCCCGACCCCACCCGCGCACCGCCTTCCGCTCCCCCGAGCACTCCCGTCCCGACGATCAAGGAGAGTACTCCGCCAGCGGTGCACGGTGCAGCCCGATGCACAGGGTCGTTTCCCAACTTCCCGCAATCACGGGTTCGTTCCGCCCGGCGGACGGCCGGGAGTGAGCGGTTTCATAGCGGGACCCGTGACGGGTGGGTCGCGTGCCAGGGGTGTGGGTAGAAGGTGATCCCCGCCCTTTCGGGGAGACTCGGGGACACTCGGAGCCAAGGCGTCCCACAAGCGCCGCACACCTGAAAGAGTCCTATCCATGCAGGTCTGGCCTGGCGAGGCGTATCCGCTCGGTGCCACGTACGACGGCGCCGGAACGAATTTCGCGGTCTTCACGGAAGCCGCGGACCGAGTAGAGCTGTGTCTGCTGCACGACGACGGCTCCGAGACGGCCGTCGAGCTGCGCGAGAGCGACGCGTTCGTGCGGCACGCGTACGTGCCCGGCGTCATGCCCGGGCAGCGGTACGGCTTCCGCGCGCACGGCCCGTACGAGCCCGAGCGCGGGCTGCGCTGCAATTCGGCGAAGCTGCTGCTCGACCCGTACGCGCGTGCGATCGGCGGGGCGGTCGACTGGGGCGAGGAGGTCTACGGCTACCACTTCGGCGCGCCCGAGAGGCGCAACGACCTCGACTCGGCGCCGCACACCATGACGTCGGTCGTGGTCAACCCGTACTTCGACTGGGGCGACGACCGCAGGCCCCGTACGGAGTACCACCACACGGTGATCTACGAGGCCCACGTCAAGGGCCTGACCATGCGCCACCCGGGGCTGCCGGAGGAGCTGCGCGGCACCTACGCGGGGCTGGCCCACCCGGCCGTGATCGATCATCTGACCGGGCTGGGGGTGACCGCGCTGGAGCTGATGCCGGTGCACCAGTTCGTCAACGACCACCGGCTGGTCGACATGGGGCTGAACAACTACTGGGGCTACAACACGATCGGCTTCTTCGCCCCGCACAACGCGTACGCGTCCTGGGGCGACCGGGGCCAGCAGGTGCTGGAGTTCAAGTCGGCGGTGAAGGCGCTGCACGAGGCCGGGATCGAGGTGATCCTGGACGTGGTCTACAACCACACCGCCGAGGGCAACCACCTGGGCCCGACGCTGTCCTTCAAGGGGCTCGACAACCCCTCGTACTACCGGCTCACCGACGACCCCCGCTACTACATGGACACGACGGGGACCGGCAACTCCCTGCTCATGCGGTCCCCGCACGTGCTGCAGATGATCAT
Source organism: Streptomyces fungicidicus (assembly GCF_003665435.1). Lineage (NCBI taxonomy): Bacteria > Bacillati > Actinomycetota > Actinomycetes > Kitasatosporales > Streptomycetaceae > Streptomyces > Streptomyces fungicidicus. The sequence continues at coordinate 5,787,906 of NZ_CP023407.1, read as the reverse complement.
GGACTCGCTGCGGTACTGGGTCACCGAGATGCATGTCGACGGGTTCCGCTTCGACCTGGCGGCGACCCTCGCACGTCAGTTCCACGAGGTGGACCGGCTGTCGTCCTTCTTCGACCTGGTGCAGCAGGACCCGGTGGTGTCCCAGGTGAAGCTGATCGCCGAGCCGTGGGACGTGGGCGAGGGCGGCTACCAGGTGGGCAACTTCCCGCCGCTGTGGACCGAGTGGAACGGCAAGTACCGCGACACCGTGCGGGACCTGTGGCGGGGCGAGCCGCGCACGCTCGCGGAGTTCGCCTCGCGGCTGACCGGCTCCTCCGACCTGTACCAGGACGACGGACGCCGCCCGCTCGCCTCCATCAACTTCGTGACCTGCCACGACGGCTTCACGCTGCACGACCTCGTCTCGTACAACGACAAGCACAACGAAGCCAACGGCGAGGACAACCGGGACGGCGAGAGCCACAACCGGTCGTGGAACTCCGGCGCCGAGGGCGAGACCGGCGACCCGGAGGTGCTGCGGCTGCGGGCCCGGCAGATGCGCAACTTCATCGCGACGCTGATGCTCTCCCAGGGCGTGCCCATGCTCAGCCACGGCGACGAGGTGGCCCGCACCCAGCGCGGCAACAACAACGCCTACTGCCAGGACAACGAGCTGGCCTGGCTCGACTGGCCCGACGGGGACGGGGACGGCGAGGACGATCCGCGCCGACAGCTGCTGGAGTTCACCCGCGCGATGGTGTGGCTGCGCAAGGACCACCCGGTGTTCCGCCGGCGCCGCTTCTTCCACGGCAGGCCGGTGGAGGGCACCCACGACGACCTCTCCGACATCGCCTGGTTCACTCCCGAGGGCGCGGAGATGACCCAGCGGGACTGGGACTCCGCGCGGGCGTCGGCGCTGACCGTGTTCCTCAACGGCAACGCGATCTCCGAGCCGGGGCAGCGTGGTGAGCGCATCACGGACGACTCGTTCCTGCTGATGTTCAACGCCTCCCCCAAGCCGCTGGACTTCGTGGTGCCCGTCGACCACGGCCGGCAGTGGCAGGTCGTGGTGGACACGGCCCGCGCGGACGGCGTCCCGGCGGACACCGGCCGGAAGGTGACGGCCGGCACCCGGCTCACCCTGACCGACCGCAGCATGACGGTGCTGCAGCGGCCGGTGTAGGCCTGGTGTGACGCCCCCGCCGCCCCTTCCCGTTCCCGTCCCCCGGGGGCGCTGCCCCCGGACCCCCGCTCCTCAAGCGCCGGAGGGGCTGACTTCAGCCCCTCCGGCGCTTGAGGAGTCGGGACGGGAAGGGGCGGCGGGGGCGGAGACAACCCGCCCGCACCCCGAACGGAGGAACACTCCCATGACCCCAGAGCAACGCGACCCGGCGGTGCCCACGGCCACCTACCGGCTGCAGCTGCAGCCGGGCTTCCCGTTCGGCGCGGCGGCGGACGCCGTGCCGTACGTGGCCTCGCTCGGCGTGTCCCATCTGCATCTGTCGCCGGTCCTGGAGGCCGTGCCCGGCTCGCCGCACGGCTACGACGTGGTGGACCACGCGCGCGTGCGCGAGGAGCTGGGCGGCGAGGAGGGGCTGCGGGAGCTGGCGCGCACCGCGCGGGAGCACGGTCTCGGGCTGGTCGTGGACATCGTGCCGAACCACATGGCGATGTCGCCGCGCCACAACCGCGCGCTGTGGGAGGTGCTGCGCGAGGGCCCGGCGTCGCCGTACGCGCGGTGGTTCGACATCGACTGGGAGGCGCAGGGCGGCCAGGTGCTGCTGCCGGTGCTCGGCGGCCCGTTCGGCGAGGAGGCCGGCCGGCTGGAGGCCGACGGCGACGTACTGCGCTACTACGACCACGCGTTCCCGCTGCGGGAGGGAACGGCCGGGCTGCCGCTGCCCCGGCTCCTGGACGCGCAGTGGTACCGCCCCGTGTGGTGGCGGCTGGCCCGGACCGAGCTCAACTACCGGCGGTTCTTCAGCATCTCCGAGCTGATCGGGGTGCGGGTGGAGGACCCGGAGGTGTTCGACGCGACGCACGGCAAGATCCTGGAGCTGCTCCGGGAGGGGGTGATCGACGGGCTGCGCGTCGACCACCCCGACGGGCTCGCCGACCCCGACGGCTATCTGCGGCGGCTGCACGAGGCCACGGGCGGCCGGTGGACGGTGGTGGAGAAGATCCTCTCCGACGGGGAGCCGCTGCCCCCCTCCTGGCCGGTCGCCGGCACCACCGGCTACGACGCCCTGCGGCACGTGGACGGTCTCTTCACGGACCCGGCGGGGTTCGGGGAGCTGCTGGGCCGCTACCGGCGGTTCGCGGCCCCGCAGACGGACCGGGGCGGGGACTGGGACGCCACGGTGCGGCGGGCGGCGTACAAGGTGCTCACGCACGAGCTGGCCACCGAGGTGGACCGGCTCACACGGGTGACGAGCCGGCTGTGCGCGGCCTCCCCGGAGCCCGCGCTGCGCGACCGCGCGCCGTGGGCGCTGCGCACCGCCCTCCAGGAGCTGCTGGTCCGGCTGGAGGTGTACCGGCCCTACTCCTCCGTGGACGCCGCCGGCGTCGTCACCGAGGAGGCCGCCGACGGGGCCCGGCTCGCCTTCGCCGTGCCCGAGGAGGCGGGGGCCGTGGACGTCGTACGGGACCTGGTGCTCGGGCGGTACGGGGACGGGCCGGAGTACGTGGAGTTCCGTACGCGGTTCGCGCAGACCGCGTCGGCGCTGCGGGCCAAGTCCGTGGAGGACACGGCGTTCTACCGCTATGTGCCGCTGCTGTCGGCGACGGAGGTGGGCGGGAACCCGGGTGACCCGGCGGTGTCCCCCGAGCGGTTCCACGCGTACTGCGCGCGCGTGCAGCGCGACTGGCCGTCGACCGGGACGGTCGTCTCGACGCACGACACCAAGCGCAGTGCCGATGTGCGGGCGGCGCTGCACGTCCTCACCGAGTGCCCGGAGCGCTGGGCGGACGTCCTGGCGGAGGTGACCCGCGGCGGGGGCGGGGGCGCGCCGGACGCGCAGCTGGCGTGGGCGGCCTGGCAGACGGTGTTCGGGCTGGGCCCGGCACAGGACGCGGAGGAGCGGGTGCGGGGGGCGCTGCTGAAGCATGTGCGGGAGGCGGGGCTGTACACGAGCTGGACGGAGCAGGAGCCGCCCTACGAGGAGGCGGTGGAGCGGTTCGTGGCGGAGGGCCCGTGCGGGGTGCCGGGCGAGCGGGTGGCGGCGTTCCGCGCCTCGCTGGAGCCGCACATCCGGGCGAACGCGTGGGGCGCGGCCCTGGTCCACCTGACGATGCCGGGGGTGCCGGACGTGTACCAGGGCACTGAGCACGAGTACCGGGCGCTGGTGGACCCCGACAACCGGCGGGCCGTGCGGTTCGGGGGTGACGGGAGCGGCAAGGAGGCGGTGACGCGGGCCGCGCTGCGGCTGCGGGCGCGCCGGCCGGCCGCCTTCGGCGACACGGCGTCGTACGCGCCGCTGACCGCAGAGGGCCCGGCGGCGGGGCACTGTCTGGCGTTCGCGCGTTCCGGTGAGGTCCTCACCGCGGTGACCCGGCTGTCGCTGCGGCTGGCGGAGGCGGGCGGCTGGCGCGGAACCCGTCTGGCGCTGCCGGCCGGGCGGTGGGCCGACGTGCTGGAGCCGGTGCGGGAGTTCGGCGGGCACGCGCCCCTGGAGGAGCTCTTCGAGCGGTCGCCGGTGGCGCTGCTGGAGCGGATCCCGGACTGACCACGGCGCGCGTGGGAGCGGGTGGCGGCGTGCCCCCGGGCGCCCCCCGCAGGCGCTCCCCCGTGCCCTTGACACCACCTTCCGGCCGTGGGGTACTGCGCACAGCGGATTCGGGTGGTGACAACGGGGGGTGGGTCCGCTGCTTGAGCTGCGCTATCCGACACCGGCCGAACTGGTCGCCGCGGCACGCGCGCTGACGGTCCGGTCGCCCGGTCTGTGCGTCCTGCGGCAGGTGGGGGTCTCCCGCGCGGGCCGGCCCCTGCACCTGCTGTCCGTGGGACGCGCCGAGCGGGCCGTGCTGGTGGTGGCCGGCGCCCACGCCAACGAACCGGCCGGCGGGGGCACCCTGCTCGCGCTGGCCCGGCGGACCGTCCGGGAACCGGAGCTGCGCGACGGCACGTCGTGGCACTTCCTGCTGTGCGCGGACCCCGACGGGGCGAGCCTCCATGTGACGCCGTCGCCGCGCAGTCTCTACGACTACCACCTGGGGTTCTTCCGTCCCGCGGGGCCGGAGCAGCCGGAGTGGGCGCCGTCGGTGCTGCCGCCCGACCGGCTGCCGCCCGAGACCCGCGCCCTGACCGGGGTGATCGACGAGGTGCGGCCCTATCTGCAGGTGTCGCTGCACGGCACCGATCTGGGCGGCAGCTGGGTGCAGCTGACGAGGGACGTGCCCGGGCTGGCCGAGCCGTTCGCCAAGTCCGCCGCGCAGCTGCACATTCCGGTGGAGACTGGCGCCTCGGACGCGGCGGGCTGGCCCGCGTCCGGTCCGGGGGTGCATGTGATGCCGGCGCCGGAGGCCGCGCCGGCCTATCCGAGCCTGACCGACGACGCGCGGCACAGCACCTGGTACCACGCCCACCGGTACGGCGGGCTGACCGCGGTGATCGAGGTGCCGATGTGGGCCGGCGACCTGGTCGACGACCCGGCGCCGCATCCTGCGCCGCACGCGGCGATGGGCCTGCTCGCGGACCGGCTGCTGCGGGACGCGGACGAGGTGCGGCGGATACTGGAGGACGCGCGGCCGGAACACCGGGACGCGGGCGGCCCGCTGCTGCGGGCGGCCACCTGGGTGCTGGAGCTGGTGCCGGGGCTGGCCGCCGACCTGGTCCGCACCCCGCCCGCGGACGGCACCCGGGCGTACGTGGGCAGCGTGGACGCGTTCGCGCGCCGGGTGCCGCTGAGGGCGGCGGCGATGCTGCGGCGGGCGCTGAGCGGGACCGACGAGCGGGCGGCGGCCCGTCTGGAGTACCTGGTCGCGCGCTGGAGCGCCGCGTTCGCCACCAGTTTCCGCGCCCGCTGGGTCCCCGTCGGCCAGCAGGTCGAGCACCAGTCCCGAACGGTCCTGGCCGCGGCCCACCACGCCCGCGAACAGTCCGGCTGACCGCACCCCGGGCGTCCGCCGCCGCACACGTCAGCAGCGCACCACCGCCACCCTGGCACGCGGGTGACGCCCCCACCGGTGCACCCCACCCAGGCACGCGAACACCGGCGGACCGACGGGCACCCCCGGCCACACAGGCGCAGCCCGGACCGACGGGCACCGCCCGGCCACACAGGCGCAGCCCGATCCGGCGGAGACCGCCCGGACCGACGGGCCCCGCCCAGGCACGCGGGCGTCGGCAGGGCCGCAGGTACCGCCAGGGACGATGGGCGCGGTACGGGCACGCCGGTGCCGCCCACGCCGGTGGGCGCCGTCAGGACCCGGGCGTCCCACCCGGACCGGCGGCCCCCACCGGGTCGGGGCCGCGGGCCCGAATGGGCCGGGGGGTGTCGTCGGCGGGGGCGGGTTCCGGGCTCGGCGTTCGCCCGTGCCCGTCGCGGCCTTGGGCGGGGCGGCCGACCTGCTACTCGGTGTCCAGTGCGAACACCGAGCCCGTCCGGGCAGTCATCGTGCAGGCGTTCGGGAAGGTTTCCGTGTAGTCGACGGCGCGGCCGCGCCACACCCCGCTCGCCCGTGCGGTGACGGGCGCGTAGACCATCGGGCACACGACGTCCTCCCTCGGGGGCAGGTCGCCGATGCGTCCGTCCACGGCCGCCAGCTCCGCGCAGGCCCGCGCCGCGTGCCGGTGCCCCCGCGGCGGATCGCAGCTCAGCAGCACGCCGCCCTCCGCGCCGGCCGGCGTCTCTCCGTGGGTGACCGCGAGCAGCAGCCGGCTGTCCTCGCCGGGCCCGCCGGCCGCCCGGGCGGGCACCGCGCACGCGAACAGGACGAGGGCGGCGAGCAGTCCCGCCCGTACCGCTTTCAGTGAGGTGTGCGTCATTCCCGGTGCATCGGCACGGCGGTCCCGGTACCCCACCCCGGCTCACCCGAACGGAAGGGCGCGCGCACCGCCAGCTCGAACGCGGCGAGCACCACCCGCGCCTGGTACTCGGCCTGGCGCGAGACCGCGATCCAGCGCGCCCCGAAGCCGTCCCGGCAGTCGGCGCACCGCGCGTCGATCAGCCGCTCCAGCTCCGGCAGCGCCCCGGCCGGATCGCGCCCGGCGCGCGTCACCAGCTGGTGCAGCAGCCCCGCGGTGCGCAGCACCAGCCGCAGCCCGGCGAGGCGCACGGCGGTGAGACGCGCGGTGGTCATGGGCGGCAACGGATGCGAAGAATCGTTTCCGCAGTCGGGGTCCCACGCGTCGGCCAGTCCGGGGCAGACCAGCAGGTAGTCGTCGACCGGGGCGAGCAGCCGCGCCGCGTCCGGCACACCGGCGAGATGCGGCCGGACGCGCCCGGTCAGCCCGGCCAGCAGCAGGGTGTCCCGGCGCAGCGCGTGGCTGGCGGACCGCAGCACCGCCTCCGCGTCGGCGGCCGGGGACCCGTCCGCGACGGCCGTCACGCCCCACATCGGCGCCTCGACGACCGCGGTGACCGTCCCGTGCCGGTGCGGGTGGAACCACGTCGACTCGACGGCGGCCTCGGTGATGGCGGCGGCGAGGTCACGACGGCGCGGGGGCGGGATGCGGTAGACCGCGGGGCCGAGGCCGGGCCAGTACAGGGCGTCGTAGGCGCCGAGTTCGCGCGGGACACCGAGCCGGGCGGCGATGCCCGCGACCCGCCGGTCGAGACCGGGCAGGTCGCGGGTGAGCTCGACGAAGCCGCCGCCGATGTCGACGCCGTGCAGGGAGCACTGGAGGAAGGGCCGCAGTTCGTCCTGGACGGCGAGCAGGGCGCGGGTCTCGGGCAGCGCGGCGGCGTCGGCGCCGTCGGGCAGCCATTCGGGTTGTTCCAGGAAGCCCGGCCGGAAGAAGTTCCGGAAGTGGTGGCCGAGGGTGCGGGGGCCGGTCAGCCAGGGCTCGTTGCGGCGCAGGCCGTCCGGGTCGAGGCAGAGCAGCAGGTTCCAGGTGGTGTCGGCGCCCTCGGTGAGCCGGGGGTCGGCCAGGGCGCGTTCGGCCACCCGCAGCGCGGTGGCGCCGCCCACGGGCTCGTTGGCGTGCGGCCCGGCGACGACGAGCGCCTGACGGCTGCCGTGACCCACCTCGAGCAGCCACAGCGGGCTGCCCGCGCGGGAGACGCCGACGCGGCGCAGCCGGGCGTCGCGGGGATGCCGGGCGACGAGGGCGGCGGCCCGCGCGCCCAGTTCGTCCGCGGTCGGATAGCGCAGGAGGGGCGGCAGGGCACACCTCCGAAGTGGCGCCGACGTTTCACCGGGAGTGCATGGCGTACGCACAGTCAGTCACGACTTCGGAGGTACGTCAACACCGTGACGCACACGGGGCCTTGACGGGTCGGCTCCCGGAGGGTCAGCGGGCCGAGAGCCGGTAGGTGATCCGCCCGAAGCCGATCTGGTCGCCGTCGCGTACGACGGCCGCGCCCACCACACGCCGCCCGTTCACCGTGGTGCCGTTGGTGGAGCCGAGGTCGCGCAGCACCCACAGGCCGCCCTGGTGGTGGAGTTCGGCGTGCACGCGGGAGACCGTCTCGTGACTCAGCCGCAGTCCGCTGGCCGGGTCGCGCCCTATGCGCAGGGGGTGACCGGTCGCCGGGTGCGGCAGCAGCAGCTTGGGCAGCTTCTCGGCCTGCCAGGCGCGGCGCAGCCGCACGGTGAATCCGGAGACGGCCCCCACGGTGCCGAAGACCAGGCGCGAGACGCGGCTTTCCCTCGGAAGGTCGGCGATGAGCGCGGCGAGTTCGTCGGAACGGCGCGCCACGAGGGCGAGTTCCATGCGCCGCACGAACGTGTCGTGGGACAGGCGGCCCATGGCGGCACCGTCCCGCAGCACGCTCAGCGCCTTGTCGCGCTCCGCGTCGGAGAGCCGCGCGGGGTACGTGTGGAACTCGAAGGACGACGTCACGCTGCTGATTGTCGGTCAGCGACGGCCGGGCTGTCCAGAAAGCGGGGAACCGCCCGTCACGCGCGACGCCCGGCGACACCTGCCGCAAAAGGGCGGATCCCCCGGCGAATTGATCTCCCATGGCGCACGATGGACGCACTACATCACGGTGAGCAGACGAAGGGGAACCGTCCGTGCAGTTCGAGGTGTGGGCACCACAGGCCGGCCGAGTGACGCTCCAGTGCGACGGCGCCACGCGCGCGTTGGAACGCGACCCCGAGCGGGAGGGGTGGTGGCGGGCGGAGGCGCGGGCGCAGGACGGTTCGCGGTACGGCTTCTCGCTCGACGACGGCCCCGTCCTGCCCGACCCGCGCTCCCGCCGGCAGCCGGACGGCCCGGACGGGGAGAGCGCGGTCGTCGACCACGACCGGTTCGCCTGGAGCGCGGAGTGGTCCGGGCGCCCGCTGCCCGGCGCGGTGCTGTACGAGCTGCACGTGGGCACGTACACCCGCGAGGGCACCTTCGACGCGGCCGCCGAGCGGCTCGGTCACCTGGTGGACCTGGGCGTGACGCATGTGGAGCTGATGCCGGTGTGCCCGTTCCCGGGCCGGCACGGCTGGGGGTACGAGGGCGTCTCGCTGTGGGCGGTGCACGAGCCGTACGGCGGCCCCGAGGGCCTGAAGCGGTTCGTCGACAGGGCGCACGCGCTCGGGCTCGGCGTCGTACTGGACGTGGTGCACAACCACCTGGGGCCGTCCGGGAATCATCTGCCGCAGTTCGGGCCGTACTTCACGGACACCCACCACACCCCGTGGGGTGCGGCGGTCAACCTGGACGCGCCGGGCTCCGACGAGGTGCGCGCGTTCCTGGTGGACAGCGCGCTGGCCTGGCTGCGGGACTACCGGATCGACGGACTGCGGCTGGACGCGGTGCACGCGCTGGTGGACACCCGCGCCCGCCACTTCCTGGAGGAGCTGTCCGGGGCGGTGGACGCCCTCGCCGCCGACACCGGCCGGCCCCTGTTCCTGATCGCCGAGTCGGATCTCAACGACCCCCGGGTCATCACGCCCCGCCCGGAGGGCGGCCTCGGGGTGCACGCCCAGTGGAACGACGACTTCCACCATGCCCTGCACACCGCGCTGACGGGCGAGTCGCAGGGCTACTACGCCGACTTCGCGCGTGCCCCGCTCACGGCTCTCGCCAAGACGCTCACCGGCGGGTTCTTCCACGACGGCACGTACTCCGCCTTCCGGGGCCGGCACCACGGCCGTCCCCTGGACCGCGACCGGGTGGCCGGGCACCGGCTGCTCGGCTACAGCCAGACCCACGACCAGGTGGGCAACCGCGCCCAGGGGGACCGGCTGGCCGCGTCGGTCTCCCCGGGGCTGCTGGCCTGCGCGGCGACGCTCACCCTGACCGCTCCGTTCACGCCCATGCTGTTCATGGGCGAGGAATGGGCGGCGGGCACGCCCTGGCAGTTCTTCACCGACCACACCGATCCGGTGCTCGCCAAAGCGGTGCGCGACGGCAGGCGCCGGGAGTTCGCGGCGCACGGCTGGGCCGAGGAGGACGTGCCGGACCCGCAGGACCCCGCCACCCGCGAGCGTTCCTGCCTCGACTGGTCGGAGCCGGAACGCGAGCCCCATGCGCGGGTGCTGTCCTGGTACCGGCGGCTGACCGCCCTGCGTCACGAGCAGCCGGACCTCACCGACCCCGACCTCGGCGACACCAAGGTGGCCCTCGACGAGGAGCACCGCTGGCTGGCCTTCCGGCGGGGGGACGTCCGGGTCGCCGTGAACCTCGGCGCGCGGCCGGCGGCGATCCCCCTGGGCGTCCCCGGCGCCCGTGTGCTGGCGGCGTGGGAGCCGGTGGAGACGCCGGGCTCGGACGGGGTGCTGCGTCTGCCCGGTGAGTCGGCCGTGGTGCTGCTGCAGGAATGACCGGCGCTACGACGTCTCGTCGCCGCCCCTGAGGTCCGTCACGCGTTCCAGCATGATCGGCTCCCAGGCGCGGCGCAGCCGGGTGCGCGCGAGGAGCGGCGGGGCGGTGGAGCCGCCGGTGAGCACCTCGGCGAGCAGGGTCAGCGCGTCGCAGCGGGCCAGCCACAGACCGCGCAGACAGGGGCGGGCGCCGTAGCCGGCGAGGGTCGCGGCGCGCACGGCGGCCGGCGCGCCGACGGCGAGCGCGAGTCCGGCGATGTCCTCGGCGGGGTCGCCGACCACCGCGGCGTCCCAGCCGAGGACGCCGCGCACCCTGCCCTCCGCGCTCACCACGAGGTGGCCGCCGCCGAGGGCATGGTGGACGAGGACGGCCGTGCCGGGCTGGGTGGCGAGCTGGACCGCGGCGGGCGCGGTGAGCCGGCCCAGCCGTCCGGGGTCGAACTCGTCGGCCGCGGCGAGCCGTTCGGCGGCCTCCCCCGCGGTCCGGCGCAGCGACTCCAGGGAACGCGGGGGGACGCGCGGCACACCGAGCGCCTCCGCCTGCCGCACCGGCACCTCGCGGAGCCCCGTGAGCAGCCCGGCGAGGTCGGCCTCGCCGACGGCGGAGACGCGGTGCTCCTCCGCCGTCCCGCCGGGCAGCCGGGTGTCGAGGGTGCAGAGCAGACCGGGCGCCCACTCGCCGTGCGCCACGGCGGACGGCACCGCGACCGGGACATGCGGGCGGACCAGGTCGCGCAGCCGCAGTTCGCGGCGCCGGCACGCGCTCGCCTCCCGGTCCGGGGCGAGGCGCAGCACATGGCGCGTGCCGACCCACCAGGTGGCGGGCGCGTCGCCCTCGGCGACGGGCCGGACGTCGGGTGCGGCGGCGGAGTCCGCGCCGCCGCCCTTCCCGCCGTCCCGCAGCAGGGAGCGGGCCAGCCGGCGGACGGTGTCCTCGGTGGGTGTCGGTGCCTGGGTCATGATCGCGCCGTTGCCGTTCGGGGAGGCAGGGAGGGGACGAGGGGAACCGCTCAGTCCACTATGACCATCTCCCGCGCGGTGTTGTTCAGCCGCCGTCCGCCGTCCCCGGTGACGGTCACGATGTCCTCGATGCGCACGCCGAACCGGCCGGGCAGATAGACGCCGGGCTCGACGGAGAAGCACATGCCGGGGACGAGCGGCTGCTCCTCTCCCTCGATCATGTACGGCGGTTCGTGCGTGGTGACGCCGATGCCGTGCCCGGTGCGGTGGATGAAGTACTCCCCGTACCCGGCGTCTTCGATGACCGCGCGGGCGGCCCGGTCGACCTCCTGGCAGGCGGCGCCGGGCCGTACCGCGCGGAAGCCGGCCTCCTGGGCCTCGCGCACGAGGTCGTGCACCCGGCGTTCCTCGTCGGTGGGTTCGCCGACGTGGACGGTGCGGGAGGTGTCGGATCCGTAGCCGTCCCTGAGACCGCCGAAGTCGAGCACCACCATGTCGCCGCGTTCGATGACGCGGTCGCCGACCTCGTGGTGCGGGTTGGCGCCGTTGGGTCCGGAGGCGACGATCGTGAAGTCGACCTGGGAGTGCCCGAACCGGCGCAGCAGGCCGGCGAGGTCGGCGGCGACGTCCGACTCGCGGCGGCCCGCGAAGGCGACGCTCCTGATCTCCTCGAACGCCGCGTCCGCCGCGGCGCCGGCGGCGGCGAGGAGTTCCAGCTCCGCCGCGTCCTTGACGGCGCGGAGCATCGGCAGGGCCTCGGTGAGGGAGGCGTACGAGGTGCCGGGCAGCGTCCGCTGCAGGCCCAGCAGGTGCATGGCCCAGGCGTTGTCGCTGATGCCGAACCGGCCGTCCGCGTCGAGCAGGGCGGCGGTGGCGGCGTAGGGGTCCTTGCCGTCGGTCCAGTCCCGCAGGGTGAGCGCGGAGGCGCCGAGGGCGCGTTCGGCGTCCGGCGCCTCCAGGGTGGGGACGACGAGCACGGGGTCCCGGCCGGGGGCCAGGACCAGCAGGGTGAGCCGCTCGGTGACGGCGGTGGGGGTGTATCCGGTGAGCCACACCAGATCGGGGCCGGGTGCCACCAGCAGCCCGGCGAGCCCGGCGTCGGCGGCCTGCCGGGCGGCGCGTTCCATACGGGCCTTGTAGTCGTCGGCGGTGAAGGACGCGGACGCGGCGCCGGTCATTGCGGGGCCTCCCAGGGCGGACATCAGGTTATGGGCAGCATCCTGCCCGGCGGGCGGGGGCGGCGCGAGCCGGTTGACGGTGTTGCCCCCGCGTTGGACCTAATGGTTGGATCAACGTTATCCATTAGTGGACCCTTTGCCTGGAGGCGTACGACCGTGCTCGTACTCGCACACATCAGTGATCTGCATCTGGACGGGACCACACGGGCGACGGAGCGCGCCCGCCGGGTACGGGACCGGCTGTGGGAGCTGCCGGTCCCGCCGGACGCGCTGCTGGTGACCGGGGACATCGCGGACCACGGCACCGAGACCGAGTACGAGGAGGCCGCGCGGCTGCTGGGGCTGCGCGACGGAAACGCCCCGTTCCCGGTGCTCACCTGCCCCGGCAACCACGACAGCCGGGAGCCGTACCGCAAGGCGTTGCTGGGGCTGCCGGCCGCCGGCGGACCGGTCAACAGCGCGCATGTGCTGGACGGCGGCGCGGTGCTGATGTGCGACTCGAGCATCCCGGGCCGCGACGACGGGGAGCTGGGCGAGGAGACCTGCGCGTGGATCGAGTCGGTCCTGGACGGACTCGACGACGGCCTTCCGGTCCTGCTCGCCTTCCACCACCCGCCCGTGCCACTGCACCACCCGCTGCCCGACTCCTACCCGCTGCGCGACCCGGGGCGGCTCGCCGACCTGCTGGCGCGCCGCCCCGGGATCGCCGGCCTGATCACCGGTCACGCCCACACCCCGGCCGCCACCACCTTCGCGGGCCGTCCGGTGCTGGTGGGGCCGGGGGTGACCTGGACGCTGCGGCTGCCCTGGGAGGGCGAGGAGATCGCCGACCGGGACGCCCCGCCCGGGTTCGCCCTCCATGTGCTGGACGACGAGGGGCGGCTCACCAGCCACTTCCGCGTGGTCATGTGACGATGCCGGGGACCGCCGTCAGCCGCTGACGCGCGCCGCCGCGGTGGCGCACCGTCAGCTCCACCTCGTCGCCCGGGCGGGCCCGGGCGACGGCGCGGGCGAGGTCGGCGGCCGACGCGACGGGGGCTCCGCCGAAGGCCAGGAGCACGTCGCCGCGCACGAGCCCCGCCGAGAAGCCGGGGCCGGGCGCGTGCACGGCGACGACCAGCGCACCGGGGCCCGTGCCGTCGGCCACCTCCACGCCGAGCCTGCCGCAGGCGGGGGTGGTGGCCGCCGCGGCGGCGGCCACCACCCCCGCCTGCGGCTTCGGGCCGGAGATCGCGCCCGCGCCGACGAGTGTGGCGCCCATCGCGCCGAGCCCGACCCCGGACAGCACCAGGGCCACCCCGGTCAGCGCCCCGAGCAGGACGGCCGGCAGCCGCCGCCCGCGGCGCCGTCCGGGCCGGCGGCCGGGCGGTCCGGAGCCGGGCCCCTCCCCCGGCCCGCCGCCCCCGCCCCCGTCGCCGGGCATCGGTCGGGGCCGCAACGCGGTCTGTTCCATGGTTCGCCTCCGGCGCGGGTACGGGGAGTCAGACGAGGACCGGGGGCGCCGGTGTGCGGTGCGGAAGGAAGCCGTGGACCCGGCCGGACAGGTACTCGTCCTTGTACCGGTCCACGTTCCGGTGCCAGTTGAGGATGCCGGCCATCCAGTTCCGCAGGTCCGCCACATAGCCCGACATGATCGCCCGCGCGTCCTCCGACAGCTGGAAGTCGTCGTAGACGACGGGCAGTTCGTGCTCCGCGACGTGCTCGAACTGGCGCATGCGCTGGTTCATCAGGTCCTGCACCACGGGCAGCGCGGTCGGGTAGTCGACGCCGAAGAAGTTCTGCACCACGAGGACCGCGTTGTGCATCTCCCCCTCGAACTCGATCTCCTTCTGGTACGAGAAGACGTCGTTGAGCAGGCACGCGTAGTCGATCGCCGCGTTCTCCAGGGAGCGGACGGGGCCGCTGCGGTAGACCTCCGGGGGCACCGCGGGTCCGTGTCCGGCGCGGCACAGCCCCAGGGTGAGGTCGGAGCCGAAGGTGGCGCGCCGCATCTCCAGGTAGTCCACCGGGTCCGGGACACGGTTCTGGATCTGGTTGGACAGCTCCCACACCCAGGACTCGGTCATCGTGTCGACGGCCGACCTCAGGGGGCGGCGCTCGTCGGGCGTCATCCCGGCCGTCGTACGCGCCCACAGGTCGGTCAGGGACCGCTCCATGGCGTTGACGGGCGGCGGGACCTCCTCGCCGTCGAGGGGCATGCAGGCCGACAGGCGGGCGGTGGTCAGCCGGGCTGCGGCCAGATCGCGGCGGTGGCCGTAGACGAGCGGGTAGTAGTCGTCCCCGTAGGTGCCGAAGGCCAGCCAGCCGGAGGCGAGGTCGAGCTCGTCCTGGGTGGCGTCCGGGTCGAGGCCCGCGGCGCACAGGGCGAGGTCGCAGCTCTCCAGCTTGTCCTCGTCCCAGACGCCCTCACCGAGGATGCCCATCCGCCGCGACCACTCCAGCAGGTGGCTCCGCGCGCCGTCGAGGGCGGGGCTCAGCCGCAGCGGGAACGGCATGCGGATCTCGGGGATCACCGAGGGGCCGACCTTCCGGTACGGCACGTGCGCGTGGGCGCGCAGCCTCTCGGTCGCCGCCCCGGCGAGCAGCGCGCCGACGTCGGCGGCGGTCGTCCCCGGTCCGGAGGGAGCCCCCCAGGGGTTCCCGGAACGCGCGCCCTCGTTCATGTAGCGGCTGGAGCGCATGTGCCATTCGTGGCCGCCCGACTGCCAGTCCTGCAGCCCCTTCGTGTACGCCGCGACGGCCGCGGCGCCCGCCGGGTCGAGCCCCTTCTCCAGGGCCACGGCGGGGACTTCGGTGAACGCGGTGTGCTCGAACTGGTGCAGCCGCGAGGTGAGGACGTCGTTGACGATGTCGGCGGCCTCCTGGGTGGTGCAGCCGAAGAAGGTCTCCAGGACGAGTACGCCGTTGCTGAGTTCGCCCTCGTCCTCGACCTCCCGCTGGTAGGAGAACAGGTCGTTGCGCAGGTGGACGGCGTCGGAGAACGTCTCCATCAGCACCCTGAGCGGCCTGGTCCCGGCGACGGCGGCGGGCACCTCGGCGGTCGCGTACTCCACCAGCCCGGCGGACCAGGGCGCGCCGCCCACCTTGCGGCGCATCTCGATGTACTCGACGGGGTTGGCGATCCGTCCCTCGTTGATGTTGGACAGCTCCCACATCGACTCGTTGAGGAGGTGCTCGGTGGCGACCGCGAACCTGCGGCGCCAGTCGGCGGACATGGCGGGCACGGTCCGCGCCCACAGGTCGGCGAGACCGGCCTCGACCGGGTTCTCCGGTTCGGGTACGGGGGTCGCCGGGTCGAGGGGCATGAACAGCGGCAGCCGGTCCAGGTGGGCCTTGCCGGCGGTGCGGTCCTGGCTGCGTTTGAACTTCTCCAGGAAGTGGTCGTCGAAGAAGAAGACCCACACGTACCAGTCGGTGACGAGCGAGAGGGCGGGCCCGTCGCAGTCGGGGTGGGTGTAGGCGCAGAGCAGGCCGTAGTCGTGCGCGTCGAGGTCGGCCTGCTCCCAGACCCCGCTGCCTTCCAGCATGCCCATCTCGCGCGCCCACCCGGTCGAGTGGGCGCGGGCCTCCTCGACGTGCGGGTTGAGCCGCGCGGGATGCGGCAGGTAGAAGTGCGGGAGTTCGAACGGCTGCGTCATGGCCGGGGGCTACCCGTGGCCCGGTGACGGCATCCGTCCGGCCCCGCATGATCACACCATCGCGTGAACCGTGCCCCGTGAGGGAGTCGCGGGCGCTATGTCCGCACCTGGATCAGCGCGTGGGTGCCGGCGGTGCGCCAGCGCCGGCCCTCCGCCGCGTCCAGCGCCGCCTCGGTGGCGGCGGTCAGCCCGGTGACGACGTCGGACTTGAGGGTGCGCAGGGCGGCGACCGGGCCCGGGAAGTAGTCCGTGACCCCGGCGAACGGTGTGGTCGGGGGCCAGTACCGGTCGCCCACGAGGCGGCGGTAGTTGAGGTCGCCCTTGACGACGGTGAGGGTGGCCGCGGCGAAGTCCGCGCGGAGGTCGTCGGGCATCTCGGCGTACGGCAGCGGTGCGCAGGAGAACGGGTGGGCGCGGAGGGTGAGCCGGCCGTCGGAGAGGGCGTCCCACAGGCCGCGGCCGTACCCGGCCGCCGCGCCCTGGGCTCCGGTGAGTCTGCGTACCGCGTCGACGACGTCGGCGGTGGTGGCGTCGGAGACGTAGTACGGGTAGGGCTTGACGTGCAGCACCGCCCGGCCGATCCGGCCGTGCGCCAGCAGATGGGCGACGAGCAGCAGGTCCGGGACGAGTTCGCGGCCGGCGTTGTCGGCGACCAGGCACAGGGTGCCGGTGCCGGAGGCGCCGAGCAGCGTCCACAGCCGTTCGCTGTCGTCGGCCACCAGGGCGGGGACGGCGGCCGTCCGCTCGGCGCCCTCGGCGGACAGCCGGAAGCCGAGGTCGGCGCGGTTGCCCCACAGGGAGCCGTGCAGCAGGGCGCGGGCCCGTTCGTCCGCGGGGCGCCCGGCGAGGTCGTCGAGGGCGGCCAGTTCCTCGTCGGTGGCGGGTGAGCCGAGTTCGGCGAGCTTGGACGGGCGGAAAGGGTCGATGCCCTGCCAGGGTCCGGGGCCGAAGTAGCCCACCGCGTCCAGCAGCCGGCGGTAGAACCAGCTCTCGGACCAGAGCCAGGGCACGTCGTACCAGGAGCGGCCCGCGTAGGAGTCCGTTCCCCAGGCCGCCCAGCGTTCCCGGTCGTGGGCGCCGGCGGGGAGGGGTTCGACGGCGCCCCCGGTGCATTCGGCGAGCAGGGCGTCGAGCGCCCGGTGTTGCGCGGGCCCGTACGGGAAGGCCTCGCGCACCTGCCGGATGATCGCGGGGTGCCGCTCGGCCAGCACCCCGTGGGGAAAGGTGCCGGGCTGGTCGCCGAGGATCACGGGCGCGGTGGGGGTGTCGGACATGCGGCTCACCGTAACGCGCGCCCGTGCCCGCGCGCCGGAGCTCACACCGGCGCGATCTCCCGTTCCAGCCGGGCGGCCAGCGAGAGGTAGCGGGCGCGCCGGGTCACGGGGACCAGGCCGCGGATGAGGAGCTGCCACATCTCCGCCGTGCGGCGGGGCTGCCGGGCGACGGACTCGCGGGAGCGGCCGACGACCCTGGTGCCGACGAAGAAGCAGACCAGGGAGTGCGCCACGACGTCGATGTCGACGTCCGGGTGGACGTCGGACTCCTTCACGGCGCCGAGGAGCCGGGAGGTGACGATGTCCAGCCACTCGGTGAAGGGGTGGCTGAGCGGCGGGCGCGGGCGGGTGCCGCCGGTGGCGAGGCGCAGTCCGGCCCGCAGGACGGGGTCCTCGGCCGACATCCTGGCTATGCAGAAGGTGAGGCGCATCAGCGCCTCCAGCGAGGTCTGCCCGCGCGTCTCGGTGTCCCTGGCCAGCCGGCGGCTGGTCGCGGACTGGAGTTCCAGGATGGCGTGGGCGAGGTCCTCCTTCGCGGCGAAGTGGAAGTAGAGGGCCCCCTTGGTCACTTGGGCGTGCTCGACGATGTCGCTGAGACTGGTCGATTCATAGCCCTGCCGGTCGAACAGGTCGGCGGCGGCCGTGATGATCGTCGCGCGGGTCTGCTCGGCGCGTACCTGCCTCGCCATCGCCTTAACTCCTGTGCCGGAAAGGAACGGGTCATGCCGTTTGTTTTGACGCCCAGTACACGATAGCTCACCCTGCGGCGACAACCATCATGCGTCCGGACCACCGGACTTGGACACATCCGACAAATCAAACGCGCTCCGTGAAAGAAAACAGCACGTCCGGTATCTAAGTGTGGCAGGCGCCGGGGCAAAGGGGAACGGCGGGCCGCCAACCCGCCGCCGGCGCTCGGCGGTTGCCGGGGCACGGGCCGCCGCAACCGATTCACGGCGGGGTGAACGCGGCGGCCGGCCCTTCCGTACTGCACGGAAGGACCGACGTGTTCCCGCCCGGCCGAGGAGGCGTTCCGGATGCCCCGGACGACCGCACACCGCACCGCGCTCGCGGCGGTCTTCGTGACCCCGCTGCTGCTGCCGCTGTGGGCGGCCGGGCAGGCCGGGGCCCACGGTGCGCCGACGGATCCGGTGAGCCGGGTCGTGGCCTGCTCGCCGGAGGGCGGCGAGCGCGCGGGGTCGGCGGCCTGCCGGGCCGCCGTCGCCGCCAACGGCGGGCCGTTCACGGCGTGGGACAACCTGCGGGTGGCGGACGTCGGCGGCCGGGACCGGCAGCGGATCCCCGACGGGCGGCTGTGCAGCGGGGGCCTGCCCGCCTACCGGGGCCTCGACCTCCCGCGCACGGACTGGCCGGCGACGCGGGTGGCGCCCGGCGGGGCGCTGCCGGTGACGTACGCCTCGACGATCCCGCACACCGGCACCTTCCGGATGTACCTGACCAGGCCCGGCTACGACCCGGCGAAGCCGCTCACCTGGTCCGACCTGCCCGCGAAGCCGTTCGCCGAGGTCACGGACCCCGCGCTGACGGACGGCGCGTACCGGTTCCGGGTGACGCTGCCGTCGGACCGGACGGGGCGTCATGTGCTCTACACGGTCTGGCGGAACAGCGGCACCCCCGACACGTACTACTCGTGCGCGGACGTGGTGTTCCCGGAGGCGGAGAAGCAGGCGGACCCGGCACGGGAGAGTACGGCGGACCCGGCGGAGGCGGAGAAGTCGGCGGACCCGGTGGAGAAGGGCCCGGCCCCCTCGTCGTCGGCTCCGCGTCCCCGGACGGCGGCCACCCCGGCCGCGGGCGCCCCGGCGCCGCGTGCCGCGGGGACCGCGGGCGCGGCCGCCGCGGACACCACCGCCGCCGCGTCGGGGCCCTCCGCCCCGCTGCTCGCGGGCGGCGCCGGCGCCGTCCTGGTGCTCACCGGGGGCGCCGCGCTGGCGCTGCGGCTGCGCCGGCGCTGAGCGGCGGGCGCGCCGGATCCTTTCCGTACCGCCCGTGCGGTTCGGCGGGGAGAGGGGCCGTTCCGGCTCACGGTTCATCACGATGCGGCAGCATCGCCTCACTTCACGTGGCTGTTCACTTGACTACCAGTGGTTCCACAGGGTTGGCTCCGGGCCAGTGAAAGTCACCCGTTCGGCGCACGCCCCCGCGAGTCCGTCGGGGCCCTTCCCCTGCTCTTGCTCGGCCGCACAGCGAGGTCCGCACTCCTCATGATCACTCGTCCCCCGTCCCGCCGCCTCCCGAGACGCCGCCCGGCGGCGCTGGCCGCCGCCGTGGCGCTGCTGGCCACCGGCTGCTCCGCCTACGGCGCGACCGACGACTCCTCGGACTCCGACGGCCGTCCGAGCGGTTCCCGCGCCGGAGGGATCAAGGTCACGATGGTCACCCACGGCAGCGAGGGCGACGCGTTCTGGGACCGGGTGAAGAGGGGCGCCGAGGCGGCGGCCGCCAAGGACGGCATCGAGCTGACGTACCTGAGCGACCCGGACCCGGCGGGACAGGCCGACCTGGTCCGCGAGGCGGTCCGCGACGGCGTCGACGGCATCGCGCTGACGCTGGCCAAGCCGGCCGCCATGAGGGGCCCGGTCAACGAGGCGCGGGCGGCGGACATCCCCGTGGTCGGGCTCAACTCCGGTATCGACGCCTGGAAGTCGGCGGGGCTGCTGGAGTACTTCGGCCAGGACGAGAGCGTGGCGGGGCGGGCCGTCGGCGACAAGCTGGACGAGCTGAAGGCCAAGCACGCCCTGTGCGTCGTCCACGAGCGTGGCAACGTTGCCCTGGAGGCCCGCTGCGCCGGCGTGAAGAAGACGTTCGGCGGGACGACGGAGAACCTCTACGTGGACGGCACCGACATGCGCGCCGTCTCCGGCATCATCACCGCCCGGCTGCGGCAGGACCCGACCATCGACGAGGTCATCACCAACGGGGCGGACTTCGCGCTCACCGCGGTCGACGCCGTCGCGGAGGCGGACAGCGGCGCCGACGTCGCCACGTTCGACCTCAACAACGACCTGGTGGAAGCGGTGCGCGGCGGCAACGTCCAGTTCGCCGTGGACCAGCAGCCGTATCTGCAGGGCTATCTCGCCGTGGACGCCCTGTGGCTGTACCGCACCAACGGCAACATCAGCGGCGGCGGGGTCGCGCCCGTGCTCACCGGACCGGCGTTCGTCACCAAGGCCAACGCGGCCTCGGTCGCCGGGTTCGCCGCCGACGGAACCCGCTGACGGGCCCACCCCGTGCGTACCTCCCCCACCACCCGACCGCTCTAGGACCACGATGTCTCCACGGACAGGTGCCCGGCGCCGTTTCGGCTCCATACGTCTCTCGCTCTTCCTCCTCGCGCTGGTGCCCAGCGTCACCCTGGCCGGCATGTGGGGCCTGACGACGATCCAGATGTTCTCCGAGGGTCTCGAGCTGCGTGCGCAGACCGAACTGAGCCGCTCCACCGGCGCGATGGGCACCCACGCCACGCTCGCGCTGCAGCAGGAGCGGCGGCTGACCGCCGCGTGGCTGGCGGAGCCGGACAGCCCCAGGACCGCTCTCGACGCGCAGCGCAAGCGGTCCGACGAGGCGGTGGCGAAGCTGGTCGGCCAGTCGGACGCGATCGCCGAGGCCCCGGCGCGCATCTCGGACCGGCTGTACGGGGTGCTCGGCTCGGTGGGCAGCCTGGAGTACTACCGGCAGCAGGTGGACGACCCCAGCGACATCACCGCCGAGCAGGCGCTCGACCAGTACACCTCGATCATCGACGACCAGATCCACGCCTTCCAGGAGCTCTCCCAGGTCGACGACGGGGATCTGACCTCGCAGGCCGAACCGCTGGTCTCGCTGGACCACGTGGCGGAACTGCTCTCCGAGGAGGACGCGCGGCTCACCCTCGCCTGGACCTCCGGGCGCCTGGACACGCAGGGCTGGAACGATTTCGCGAAGCTGGTGCACACCCGCCGCTGGCTGGTCGACGACCAGATCGTGCCCTCGCTGCGCGGCGAGACCAAGACGCAGACCGAGCGGATCCTGCAGAGCGCGGAGTGGCGCGGCCTGGAGGCGATCGAGGACCAGATCCTGGCGACCCCGCCCACGGGCGAGAAGCTGAGCGTCGAACTGCCCGAGCTGCAGGAGCGCTGGGTCGAGGCCGTGGACCGGGTCTCCCCGCAGTACGCCACCATGATCCGGCAGCAGACCGACGCGCTGCTCGTCCGCAGCGCCGACGAGGCCCGCAGCCTGCTGCTGACGGCCGCCGCGCTGAGCGCCGCCGGACTGCTCGCGCTGCTGCTGTGCGTCGGCCTGTCCTGGCGCATCACCCGCTCGCTCTCCCGCCGGCTGCGCGGTCTGCGGGTGGCCACCCTCGGCCTCGCGGAGGAGCGGCTGCCCGACGTGGTGGCCCGGCTGGAGCGGGGCGAGAAGGTCGACCCGGAGTCGGCGACCACTCCGCTGGACTACGGGCACGACGAACTGGGCCAGGTGGCACAGGCGTTCAACACCGCGCAGCGCACCGCCGTGCACACCGCGGTCGAACTGGCCGACACCCGGCGCGGTTTCCAGAAGGTCATCCTCGGCATCGCGCGGCAGAGCCAGAACCTGGTCAACCTCCAGCTCAGCAAGCTCGACGCGCTGGAACGCCGGCACACCGACCCCGAGGTCCTCAAGGGGCTGTACGAACTGGACTCCACGGCGAGCCAGTTGCGCCGATACGAGGAGAACCTGGTCATCGTCAGCGGTGAGCGCCCCGGCCGCTCCTGGAGCGAGCCGGTCGCGCTGATCGACATCATGCGCAGCGCCGTCGGCGAGGTCGCCGAGTACCAGCGGGTGGAGCTGCACACCGAGGAGGAGGTGTCCGTCGCCCCGCCCGCGGTGGCCGACGTGATCCATCTGCTGGCCGAGCTGATCGACAACGCGACGGTGTACTCGCCGGCGCCGAGTCCCGTCGGGGTGCGGGCCACGATGGTGGCCAAGGGGCTCGCCGTCGAGATCGAGGACCGGGGCCTCGGCATGTCGGACGAGGACTACGCCTCCCTGAACGCCCAGCTCACCAAGGCGCCGCAGTTCGACGTCGTGGCGCTCGCCGACGACCTCCGGCTCGGCATGTTCGTGATCTCCCAGCTCGCGCACCGGCACGGCATCGCCGTCACCCTGCGCCCCTCGCCGTACGGCGGCACGACGGCGATCGTGCTCGTCCCGCACGAGATCGTGGTGCGGGACGTGCCCTCCGGCGGCGGGACGCGGGAGCGCCCCGCCGGGACGGCGGAGGAGACCCCGGCCGCCGGGGAGCGTGCGGAGGGCCTGCCCCGGGAGACCGCCGCCGCGGGCGTGGAACGGGCCGCCGCGGCCCGGCCGGCGGCCGCCGTGCGGACCGCCCCCGCGCCGGCGCCCGCGCCCCGCAAGGACGGTCTCACGCCGCTCCCCCGCCGGGTGCCGCAGACGAGCCTGGCCGCCGAACTCCGCGACGACGTCCCGCCGGAGGCCGACGGGGACTCCGGTGAGGACTTCACCGCGGAACGCGCCGCCTCCTCCCTCGCCGGCTTCCAGCGCGGCACGTACCAGGCGCGGGACGACGACGACACCGACGCGACGCCGCCGGAGGGCGCGGACGCGGGGGCCGCACCGGTGCGCGTGCCCGCCGCCCACGAGCCCCCGACTCCGCCCGCAGACCGCTGACCGCCGACCGCTCACGAAGGAACACCGTCATGACACGCCCCATACCCGCCACCCACACCCAGCTGGACCAGCTGCTGACCGGACTCGTGGAACGGGTCGCCGACGTGAACCAGGCCGTGGTGCTCTCCGAGGACGGACTGGTGGTGAGCAAGTCCACCG
Source organism: Streptomyces fungicidicus (assembly GCF_003665435.1). Taxonomy (NCBI): domain Bacteria; kingdom Bacillati; phylum Actinomycetota; class Actinomycetes; order Kitasatosporales; family Streptomycetaceae; genus Streptomyces; species Streptomyces fungicidicus. Next base: position 5,765,124 of record NZ_CP023407.1, on the reverse strand, counting down.
GCTTCCCGCGGGACGACGCGGAGCGCCTCGCCGCCACCGCGTCCGGTCTGATGAGCCTCAGCAAGGGCGTCAGCATGGACTTCCGTGGCGGCCCGGTGCGTCAGGCGCTCATCGAGATGGCGCAGAGCTTCCTGATCCTCACCTCGGCGGGCCCGGGCGCCCATCTGGTGGTGCTCACCGGCCCGAACGCGGACGTCGGCGTGGTGGCGTACCAGATGAACATGCTGGTGAAGAAGATCGGCGAGCACCTCAGCGCGGCCCCGCGGGACATCGCGGGGCCGGCCGTCGACCCCGGCGTGTGAGGTGGGCGGAAGCGACTCGGCGGGCCGGCTCGTCCGGCCGTTCACCCTGACCGGTGGACGGACCCGGCCCAGCCGCGGCGACTTCACGCTCATCACCACGGTGACGGCGGCGGACCCGCAGCCGGAGGCCGCGGCCCGGCCGCAGCCCGAGCACGCGCGGATCCTGCGGCTGTGCGCCGAGCCGGTCGCGGTCGCCGAGCTCGCCGCGCGTCTCGACCTCCCCATGAGCGTGGTCGTCATCATGCTGTGCGACCTGCTGGAGGCGGGCCGGATCACCATCCACCCCCCGCACCCCGTCAACCGCACCACTCCGGATCTGGATCTGCTGCAGAAAGTGAGGGAGGGCCTTGGCCGGCTCTGACACCACCGCCCGGTCGTCCGGCGGGCGTTCGGCACCCGACACGGTCAAGATCCTGATCGCCGGCGGCTTCGGCGTGGGCAAGACCACCATGGTCGGCTCGGTCAGCGAGATCGTGCCGCTGCGCACCGAGGAGCCGCTGACCATGGCGGGCCTGGGCGTCGACGACCTGAACGGCGTCGAGGAGAAACGTGCCACCACGGTCGCCCTGGACTTCGGCCGGATCACCGTCTCGGACGACCTGGTGCTGTACCTCTTCGGCACGCCGGGGCAGCAGCGGTTCTGGTTCATGTGGAACGACCTGGCGGTCGGCGCGCTGGGCGCGGTGGTCCTGGTGGACGTGCGCAGGCCCAAGTCGAGTTTCGCCGCGATCGACTTCTTCGAGCGGCGGGGCATCCCGTTCGTGATCGCCGTCAACGGCTTCCACGGGGAGCACCCGTACCCGGTCGAGGACATCCAGGAGGCGCTGGCGCTGCCGGACGGGGTGCCCGTGCTGCTCTGCGACGCCCGGGAGCGGGAGTCGTGCCGGGACGTGCTGATCTCGCTGATCGACCGGCTGATCGCGGAGGCGGCCCCGGCGGGGTGAACGGCCCGTGGGGTGCGGCCCGCCGGCCGCACCCCGCGCGGGTCAGTCCAGACCGGCCGACTTCAGCCAGGCCTTGGCCACGTCCAGCGGGTCCTTCTTCTCCAGCTGCACCTGGGCGTCCAGGTCGAGCAGCGTCTTGGTGTCGAGCTTCGCGGAGACCGCGTTCAGCGCCTCGACGCCCTCCTGGGGCAGCCCGTCCTTGCTGACCAGCGGGGTGACGTTGGCGAAGCCGAAGAGGTTCTCCGGGTCCTTCAGGACGACGAACTTCTCCTTGACGATGGTCGGGTCGGTGGTGAAGACGTCCGCGGCCTGGACCTCGTTCCCGGTGAGCGCCGCCTGGGTGAGCGGGCCGCCCGCGTCGAGTGCCTTGAACGACTTGAACTTCAGGCCGTAGACGGACTCCAGGCCCTTCAGCCCCTGCTGCCGGGTCTGGAACTCGGGAGAGCCGCCTATGGTGATCTCCGGGGCGGCGTCCTTGAGGTCGGCGAGGGTGGACTCGGCGGTGAGTCCGTGCTTCTTCGCGGTCTCGGCGTTGAGGGCGACCGAGTCCTTGTCCTCGGCCGGCGACGACTCCAGCAGCGTCAGCTTCTTGTCCAGCTTCGCCTTGGCGGCCTCGTTCACGGCCTCCGCCGACTCCTGCCCGGCCTCGGGGTCGAGGTAGGCGAGGAGGGAGCCGTTGTACTCCGGCAGGACCGTGATGGAGCCGTTCTTCATCAGGCCGTACGTCGTCTCACGGCTGCCGATGTTGTGCTTGTAGTCGACCTTGAGGCCCTTGGCGCGGAGCGCCTCGCCGTAGATGTCGGCGAGCAGGGTGCTCTCGGCGAAGTTGTTCGAGCCGACGACGACGGTGCCGGCCTCGGCCTTCTCCCCCTCGAGGGGGTTGTCGGAGGTGTCGTCGGAGGAGGAGCAGCCCGCGAGCAGCGCCGCCGCGGCGGCGAGCGCGACGGCCGCCGCGCCGGTGTGCCTCGTTCTGGACCTGCTGCGCTGCGCGGTAGAAGTCATTCGCCGATCCAATCCAGCCGTTCCTGGGGAGTCAAGAACGTACTGGTTACGGTTTGTCGCACAGTTGATCGAACGTCAGCGCCTGCGCACACCGGGCGACACGGCCAGCCGGCCCACCGCCCAGAACACCGCGAGGGTGGCCAGCGCCAGGACGGCCACCAGGGTGGCGCCGCCGACCACCTTCTCGTAGTCGCGCTGGTAGAGCCCGTCGATGATGTACCGGCCGAGCCCGCCGAGACTGACGTACGCGGCGATGGTGGCGGTCGACACGATCTGGATGGCGGCGGACCGCAGACCGCTCAGGACGAGCGGGAGCGCCACCGGCACCTCGACCCGGAAGAGGATCCGCGACTCCCGCATGCCCATGCCCCTGGCGGCGTCCACCGGGGCGGGGTCGACGGAGCGCACGGCCTCGTAGGTGGTCACCAGGATCGGCGGGATCGCCAGCACGACGAGCGGGATCATCACCGGCAGCAGACCGAAGCCGATCAGCAGGACGGCGAGCACCAGCAGTCCGAAACTGGGCAGGGCGCGGGCGGCGTTGGCGATGAAGGCGAGGGCGTTCCCGCCGCGTCCGGTGTGGCCGGTCAGCAGGCCGACGGGCAGGCCGATCGCGGCGGCCACGGCGAGCGCCAGCAACGAGTACTGCAGGTGCTCCCAGAAGCGCTGCGGGATGCCGTCGTAGCCGTGCCAGTGGGCGCTGTCGCTGAAGAAGGCGTTGACGAAGTCGAGGACGTTCACCGGAGCGCCCCCTCGGGGTCCCGCGCCGCGGCGGGCCGGGGACGGGTTCCGGCGCGGGGCATCCACGGCGTCAGCAGCACCCGCAGCCCGACCAGCAGGGCGTCGCACAGGATGGCCAGGACGGCCATCGTGAGCACGGCGTTCACGGCGAGTTCGGGCCGGTCGTACTTCTGTGCGGCGGCGAGCAGGTTGCCGAGGGCGCCCTGGTTGCCGATCAGGGCGCCGACGCTGACCAGGGAGATGCTGGACGCGGTGGCCACCCGGAGCCCGGCGACGATGGCGGGCGCGGCGATGGGCAACTGCACCTGGAGGTAGCGGCGTACGGGGCCGAGGCCCATGGCGGTGGCCGCGGTCAGGGTCTCGTCCGGCACCGAGCGCACACCGTCGACGATGGCCGGGACCAGCACCACCAGGCTGTACAGGGCCAGCGGGATCATCACGGTGAGCTCGGTCTGGCCGGTGTAGTCGATGAGGACGACGAAGAACGCCAGGGAGGGGATGGCGTACAGCACGGTCGTGGTGCCGAGCACGGGCGGGTACAGCCAGCGGAAGCGCCCGCACAACTGGGCGACGGGCAGGGCGAGGAGAAGTCCCGCTGCCACCGGCAGCAGGGCCTCCCTCATGTGCACACCGATCAGGCCGGCCCAGCTGTTCTGCAGGTCGCTGGGGATGTCGAAGAAGCCGTTCACTCGGCGACCCCGGCCTTCTCCGTGTCCGCCCGGCCCTCGGTGTGGGCGGCGCGGATCGCCTCGCCGATGGTCTGCTGCGAGACGACGCCGGTCACCCGGCCGTCGCCGTCCACCGCGACCGCCCAGCCGACGGGCGAGAGCACGGCGCAGTCGAGGGCGACCCGCAGGGAGTCGGCGCCGGGCGTGAACGGCCGACCGTACGGCAGCAGCCGGTCCGCGCGGACGTCGCCGGCGGTCGCCTCCTCGCGGGCGGCCCAGCCGAGCGGACGGCCGTCGGCGTCGGTGACCAGCAGGTGCGCGGCCCCGGTGGCGGCGGCCGGTCCGGCGGCGGCGCCGGACCGGATCACGGCGTCGGTCGTCAGCTCCAGTGCGGCGGACGGGAAGAAGGACAGCCGCCGGATGCCGCGGTCGGCGCCCAGGAAGTCCTCGACGAAGCCGTCGGCGGGGTTCGACAGCAGTTCGGCGGGCGGCGCGTACTGGGCAAGCCGGCCGCCCTCGCGCAGTACCGCGACCATGGTGCCCAGCTTGATCGCCTCGTCGATGTCGTGGGTGACGAAGACGATGGTCTTGCCCAGCTCGTCCTGGATGCGCAGGAGTTCGTCCTGCAGCCCCTTGCGCACCACGGGGTCGACGGCCGAGAACGGCTCGTCCATCAGCAGCACCGGCGGGTCCGCGGCGAGCGCCCGCGCCACCCCGACGCGCTGCTGCTGGCCGCCGGAGAGCTGGTACGGGTACCGCTTGGCCAGCGAGGGGTCGAGGCCCACCCGCTCCATCAGCTCCGCCGCCCGTTCCCGGGCCCGCTGCTTGCCCCAGCCGAGCATCCGGGGGACGGTGGCGATGTTGTCGACGATCGTGCGGTGCTGGAACAGCCCCGCGTTCTGGATGACGTACCCCATGGACCGGCGCAGGGTGGTGACCGGCTGCCGCCGGCTGTCCTCACCGTCCAGGAGGATCGTTCCCTCGGTGGGTTCGACCATCCGGTTGATCATGCGGAGGGTGGTCGTCTTGCCGCACCCCGAGGGTCCGACGAGGACGGTGATCGAGCGGTCGGGGATGTCCAGCGACAGCCGGTCCACCGCCACCGTGCCGTCCGGGTACCGCTTCGTGACTGAGTCGATCCGTATCAAGACGCGGAATACCCTTCCGATGGGCGGACGGTTGTGGCCTGGGCCTGACGGTCTGACGCCGGTCGAGTCTAGACGCCACCCCTGACATGCACCTGGAAGCACGGACGCCCGTGTCGCCGTCGGGACGGGCGGCACGGGCGCCGGGGCGTGTGCGGGGGGGCGCCGCGGGTCAGCGCCTGATCTCCTTGATCTTCAGCATGCGGGTGATGACCTTGTCGAGCTCCTCGTCCTCGAAGACCTTCTTCCAGTCGTCGCGGACGATGGACTCCCGGCCGTAGTCCATGGCGATCAGGCAGGCGTCGGAGAACGGGTTGGAGCCCTTGAGGGTGTTCGCGAGGGCGACCTGGGTGTGGCCGAGCAGCATCGCGCGGGCGGCCTTCTCGGGCACGCCGACGGTGTGGACCGTCTCGTGCAGCGCCTCGGTGAGCAGGGCGCCGACCATGCAGGCGATGGTCTCCACGAGGGTGGGCTCCAGCACGGCGAGCTGCTTGACGGTGACCCAGTGGACGTCGACGACGGGCGCGTACATCACGCGGATGACGGACTCGGCCAGCTCCCGCCTGGCGTCGTCCCCGCCCTCGTACGCGGCGACGACCTCCTGCGGGGCGGCGATGCCGCCGAAGGTGTCCTGCCACTCCTCCTGGGTGGTGCGCTCCAGGAACACCGACGGGTGGCAGGGGTGGGCGCAGGCGTAGTGGATGTCGTCGCGGGAGAAGAGCAGGCCGGCGTAGGCGGCGGCCGGGTCGAGGGTGAGCACGACGGTGCCCGGCTTCATCAGCGGGACGAGTTCCGCGGAGACCGTGCCGAGGACGACGTCCGGGACGGCGAGGACGACCACGTCGGCCTCGGCGACGGCGTCGGCGGACCCGGTCAGTTCGCGGCCGAGGCCGCGGATCAGTTCCTGGCCCTTGGCGGACGCCTCGCTGAAGAGCACCCGGAAGTCGCTCTCGACCAGGTTGTTGGAGACACGCTGGCCCATCTTGCCGGCGGCCCCGATGACGGCGACGGTCTTCACGTCGGCCCTGGTTTCGATCTCGGTGGCCATTACTCGCTCCTCAGAAGGGTGTTGATGCTGTGCTGCGTCCACTGGTGTTCGAGCCGGGCGGTGGCGTCGTAGCCCTCGTCCTGCCACGGGAGCCAGTGCTCCACGATCTGGTTGAGGCCCCGCTCGGCGGGGCGGACGGCGGAGATCATGCCGTCGTAGTCCAGGAGGCCCTCGCCGAGCGGGCATCCCGCGTAGGTGAAGCCGACCCAGCCGTCGCGCCGGGTGAAGGCGAAGTCCTTCACATGGATGTTGACCACGTGCGGTGCGGTGGCGGCGACCACGTCGGCGGGGCGTTCCAGCCGGGCGACGCTGTTGCCGGGGTCGAGGACGACCCCGAGGTGCTCGCTGCCGACGCCGCGCACGACGGTGAGCAGGTCGTCGGTGGAGACCTGCTCGTAGGTCTCCAGACCGAGGGTGACGCCGGCCGCCTCGTAGCGGGGCACGGACTCCTTCAGCAGGGTCACGGCCTCGGCGGTGTCCGGCCGGTGGCCGGCGGTGTTGAGCATGGACCGCACCAGGGTGACGCCCAGTTCGCCTGCCTTGTCGAGGAAGGCGAGCAGATGGCGGGGGCCGATGCCCCGGGTGCCGAGTTCCAGGGTGAGGCCCAGGTCGCGGGCGGTGGCGCGGACGTCGGCGAGCTGCGCGGAGTCGTACGACAGCAGGGGGGCGTAGTCGCAGATCTGGAAGACCCGGCCGCCCAGTTCCGCGGTGTCGCGGAGCATCTCGGTGAGCGTCATCGGGCGCGGCGCGCGCCCGGAGATCCGCCAGAAGTAGGCGTAGGTGCTGATGCCGTACGCCATCACGCCACCGCCGCCGGGGCCGGGGAGCGGATCTCGTCGAGGATCGCCCCGACGTTCGCCGGGTCGTGGGCGAAGCGGCCGAGGAAGAGGCCGTCGGCGCTGCCGGCCAGGCGGGTGAGCAGGCCGGGGCCGGCGCTCCCGCCGTAGATGACGGCCGAGCCCGCGTGCCGGGGCCGGTCGTCCAGCCAGGTCCGCAGGGCGCCGCAGACGGCGGCGATGTGTTCCGCGGAGGCCGGCTCGGGGGCGCCGATGGCCCACTGCGGTTCGTAGGCGAGAACCACGGTGCCGTCGAGGCCGTCCAGCAGGCGGGCGGCCTCGGCGACCGTGCGCGCGGCGGCCTCCCCGGGGGTGCCGCGGTCGCGTTCGCCGACGCAGAGGACGGGGGTGAGCCGGTTGCGCAGGGCGGCGGCCGTCTTGGCGGCGACGACCGTGTCGCCCTCGCCGTACAGGCGGCGGCGTTCGGCGTGCCCGACCTCGGCGTAGTGGCAGCCGATCTCCTTCAGCGCGGGTCCGCCGACCTCGCCGGTGTACGGCCCGGTGTCCTCGGTGGCGATGTCCTGGGCGCCGAGGGCGACGCCGTAGGGGGCGAGGATGCCGGCGGCGGGGACCAGGGCCGGGAAGGAGGGCAGGACGAAGAGGCGTGCCGCGCCGGAGGTGACGGCGGGGTGGCCGGCGGCGAGGGCGGCGATCCTGCGGGCCCAGTTGAGGGTCTCGTGGTGGCCGAAGTACATCTTCAGGCTCACCCCGAGCAGGACGGGCGGACGGGCGGGGCCGGGCATCAGGCGGCGGCCTCGTCGTTCTCGTAGTCGCACATGAGCTGGACCTTGGCGGCGGAGGCGGAGGTCTCGTCGAAGCGGTAGGTGAGCCATTCGGCGGCGAGCCGGCGGGCGAGTTCGAGTCCGACGACGCGCTGGCCGAAGGTGAGCACCTGGGCGTTGTTGGAGAGGACGGCGCGCTCCACGGAGAAGGAGTCGTGGGCGGTGACGGCGCGGATGCCCCGGACCTTGTTGGCCGCGATGGCGACGCCGAGGCCGGTGCCGCAGACCAGCAGCGCGCGGTCGGCGTCGCCGCGGGCGACCATCTCGGCGGCGGCGATGGCCACCTTGGGGTACGCGGTGTGGCCGTCGGCGTCGACGCCGACGTCGGTCACCTCGGCGACCAGTGCGTGCTTCTCCAGGTCCTGCCTGAGGGCTTCCTTGTACTGGTATCCGGCGTCGTCGGATCCGACGACGATGCGCAGCTTGTCGGTCATGTGGGTCTTCCTCAGTGGTCGTGGTGCAGTACGCCGTGCACGGCGCGGGTGATGAGAGCGAGGGAGTGGGCGCCGGCGTCGGGGGTGCCGAGGGACTTCTCCGCGTGCGGGCGGGCGCGTCCCTTGCGGGGCAGGAGTTCCGCGGTGGCCGCGGCGGCGGACCCGGCCGCCGTGGCGGCGCGGTCCCAGGCCCCGGTGAGCGGTTCCCCGGCGGCGACGGCGTCGGCGAGGGTGTCGGCGAACGGGACCAGGGCGTCGACCATGGTCTTGTCGCCGGTCTCGGCCCCGCCCAGCCGGCGGACGCCCGCGGACGCCTCGGTGACGCCGTCGGCGACCCGGGACGCGGTCGGGGCGTCCTGGTCGCCCAGGGCCGTGCCCAGGGCGCGCAGGATGGTGCCCCACAGGGCGCCGGAGGTGCCGCCCGCCCGGTCGGCCCAGGCGTCGGCGGCCCGGGTGAGCACGGTGCCGGCGCCCGCGCCGAGGGCCAGCGCCTCGGCGGCGGCCCGGTGCGCGGCGGTGGAGCCGCGCTGCATGCCGATGCCGTGGTCGCCGTCGCCGGCGACGGCGTCGATGCGGCCCAGCTCCTCGACGTGCTCGTCGACGGTCCCGGCAAGCGCGCGCAGGGCGGTGAGCACGGTGGCGGCGGCCTCCCGGGACTCCTCGGAGGCCGGGGGGACGGCGGCGGTGTCGTCGGCCTCCTCCTCCCGCGGGCCGGATGCGGCCGCGGGGGCCTCGAGGGCGCCCTTGCGGTGGGCGGGGGCGTCGGCGGGGGCCCGCCACAGCCGCTCCAGGCGGTCGTCGAGCCAGGTCAGGGTGAGGGAGACACCGGCCATGTCGAAGCTGGTGACGAGCTCGCCGACCTCGGGTTCGACGATCTCGACGCCGGCGTCCGCGAGGAGCGCGGCCACCGTGCGGTAGACGACGAAGAGCTCCTCGTACTTCACCGAGCCGAGTCCGTTGAGGATCACGGCCGTGCGGGCGCCCTCGGGGGTGGGGACGTCGTCGGGGAGTTCCTTGAGGAGGGTGGAGACCAGGAGGCGGGCGGCCTCGTCGGCGGTCGGCAGCGGCTCCTCGCCGATGCCGGGCTCCCCGTGGATGCCGAGGCCGACGGCCATGCGGCCCTCGGGGACGGTGAACAGGGGGTGGCCGGCGCCGGGCAGGGTGCATCCGGAGAAGGCGATGCCGAAGGACCGGGTGCGGGCATTGGCGTGCTCGGCGGTGCGCAGCACCTCGTCGAGCGGCAGGCCCTCCTCGGCGGCCGCGGCGGCGGCCTTGAAGACGGGCAGGTCGCCCGCGATGCCGCGCCGCTCGGCGGGCTGCCCGGGGCCGGCGCTGGAGATGTCGTCGGTGACCGCGAGGGTGCGGACCTCCACGCCCTCGCCGGCCAGGCGTTCGGCGGCCTGTCCGAAGTGCAGGACGTCGCCGGCGTAGTTGCCGTACATCAGCAGCACTCCCGCGCCCCCGTGGGCGGCGCGCGCCACGGAGCGGATCTGCTGCGCGGAGGGCGAGGCGAAGACGTTGCCGACCGCCGCGCCGTGGGCGAGGCCCCGGCCGACGAGCCCGGAGAAGGCCGGGTAGTGGCCCGAGCCGCCGCCGACGACGACGGCGACCTCCCCGTCCGGGGTCCCGCCGGCGCGGACGACGCCGCCGGTGACGGACCGCACCCAGCGCCGGTGGGCTGCGGCGAAGCCCTCCAGGGCCTCGTCGGCGAAGGCGGTGGGGTCGTTGAACAGGCGGGTCATCGGTGGGCCTCCATCGGCTGCCGGTCGGTCCCGGGGACCGGTCCGGCGGTGCGGTCGCGGGCGGCGAGCCGGACCATCAGGGCGGCCGACAGCAGCATGAAGAAGCCGACCAGGTAGAGCGGTGCGTAGTAGGCGCCGGTCCAGTCCTTGAGCCAGCCGGTGATGTAGCCGGCGGCGAATCCGGCGATGTTGCCGGCCGTGTTGATCAGGGCGATGCCCGCTGCCGCGGCGGCACCGGTCAGGAACCGGGACGGGATGGACCAGAAGACGGGCAGGGCCGCGAAGATGGCGGAGGCGGTCACCGTGATGACGGCGATCGTGGCGGTCGGCGAGCCCATGTAGAGGGCGAGCGGGATGGAGACACCGCCGACCACGGCGGGTCCCGCCACGTGCCAGGTGCGGGTGCCGTGCCGGGTGGCGTGCCGCGTCCAGAAGAACAGCACCACGGCGGCGGGCAGGTACGGGATCGCGGTGATCCACGCCTTGTCCATCACGCTGAACGTGGTGTCGTACTGCTCCTGGAAGCCGCTGATGATCGTGGGCAGGAAGAACGCCAGTGCGTAGAGGCCGTAGACGAAGCCGAAGTAGACGAGCGCCAGGACCCAGACGCGGGCGTTGCCGAAGGCGGCCTTGAGGTCGCCCTTGGCGTGCTTGCCCTCGTGGCCGGTCTTCTGCGCGTTCTCCGCGGCGAGCTCCGCGGTCAGCCAGTCGCGCTCGGCGGGGGTCAGCCACTTGGCGTCGGCGGGCCGGTCGATCAGGTAGAAGTACGCGACGAGGCCGAGGACGATCGCGGGCAGCGAGACGAACAGGAACATCACCCGCCAGCCCTCGAGGCCGAACATGCCGTGGCGGCCGATGAGCCAGCCCGCCAGCGGGGCCCCGAAGACGGTGGTGAGCGGCTGGGCCAGGTAGAACAGGCCGAGGATCTTGGTGCGGTGCCGGGAGGGCACCCACTGGCTCAGGAACAGGATCGCGCCGGGGAAGAAGCCGGCCTCCGCGACACCGAGCAGGAACCGCAGGCCGTAGAGCTGTCCGGTGCTGGAGACCCAGGTGAACAGCAGGGAGACGATGCCCCAGCTCACCATGATCCTGGCCAGCCAGCGGCGGGCGCCGAAGCGGTGCAGGGCCATGTTGCTGGGGACCTCGAGCACGATGTAGCCGAGGAAGAAGATCCCGGAGGCGAAGCCGAACTGCGCGGCGGTGAGTGCGAGGTCCGCGCCCATCCCGTTCGGCTCGGCGAACGAGATGGCCGTGCGATCCAGATAGTTCACGAAGAACATCAGCGCCACGAAGGGCACGAGGCGTAGGGAGACCTTCTTGATGGCAGTTCTCTCGACTGCCGTGGAATGCGTGTCGGCACTCATGGGCGACTCCTCGGCTCGCCCGGACAGCTGTGTCCGGGTTGGGTCACGCCGGCGGCTCGCCGTAGGGGGAGGCCGACCGGATCGCTTTCACGTTATGTGGCCACCCCAAATTGGTCACCAATTTACCAGTGTCGTGAACGTCATACATTCCACGCGCACAGCACTCTTGACAGAGTCGCCGCTCATTGGAGTGAACTGCCTGGTCAGTCGCCTGATTCCGGCATCTGGTTGACTGGTGACCGTGACCAGTCAGCCTGATCAGACCGCCGCTGCCGCGCCCGATCTCGCGCAGCTGCTGCGCCCCGTCGTCCGCGAGTCCTCCGTCAGCGAGGTCGCGAAGCGGCTCCTCGACCATCTGTCGGCCGGCGACATCCGGCCCGGCACCCGGCTGCCCGCCGAGCGGCAACTGGCCGAGGCGCTGGGCGTCGCACGGTCCAGTGTCCGCGGCGCCCTCTCCGCACTCGACGTCCTCGGGATCATCGAGATCCGCCCGGGCTCCGGGTCCTACGTCCGGGAGGGCACCTCGGAGTTCCTGCCCCGGGCGATCAACTGGGGGCTGATGCTGGGCCAGCGGCGGACCCAGGACCTGGTCGAGGTCCGTACCCACATGGAGGGGGTCTCCGCCCGCCTCGCCGCGGAGCGGGCCACCGACGAGGACGTCGCCCGCCTGGAGGAGCACCTCCAGCACATGCGGGACGCGCAGGGGGACGTGGCGGCCTTCATCGACGCGGACATCGCCTTCCACCTGGAGTGCGCCCGTATCGCCCGCAACAGCGTGCTGAGTGACATCCTGCACAGCATCAGGGCGCTGCTCCAGGTCTGGATGGAGCGCGTCAGCGACATCGAGGGCACGGTCGGCGGCACCCTGTGCGAGCACGACGCGGTCCTGCGGGCGATCCGCGACCGCGACCCGGAGGCCGCGGACCGGGCGATGGCCGCCCACATGCGCATGGCCAGCACCCGCCTCCAGGCCTCCATCGACGGCACTCCCTAGGCCGCGGTCCCCCGGGCCCGTCCGGTCGTGGGGAAGCCCGGTGTGCGCACGACCCGGCGGGCCGCCGTGACCGCGAAGACCTCGCAGCCGGGGCGGGCCGCCGCCCAGGCGATGCCCTCCCGGCCGAGCGCGAAGGCCGCCGTGGCGACGGCGTCCGCCTCGGTCAGGGTGGGGGCGGTCACGGTGAGGGCGAGCAGGCCGGTCGCCGGGCGGCCGGTGCGGGCGTCGATGATGTGGTCGCCGCGTTCGTAGCGCGCGGACGTCGCGACCGCGCCGTCGGTGAGCTCCAGTACGGTGCACAGCCGGCCGGCGTGTTCCGGGTGCCGTACGCCCACCCGCCACGGGCCGCCGGCGGCGACCACGTCCCCGCCCGCGTTGAGGCAGAACCGGCGCGCGCCCGCCGCCCGCAACAGGTCGGCGCCCCTCTGCACCGCCCAGCCCTTGACCACCGCGCACGGATCGAGGCGCCGGCCCGGCGGCCTTACGTCGAAGGCGCCCCCGGTGGCGATCCGGTACCGCTCGGCGAGGGCGAGGATCTCGGTCAGCTCGGGAGTCGGCGGGTCCGGGTCCGGCTCCCCCCGGTCCAGGCGGGAGACCTCGCTGTCCTCGCGGAACGGGCTGAAGCGGGCGTCGGCCTCGCGCAGCCAGGCGAAGAGCGCGTCCACGGCGTCCGCCCCGGCGAACCCCTCGTCGTCGATCCGCAGGGACACCGGGAAGCCCATGACGTGTTCCACGCGCCGCACGTCAGGAGTCCCCCGCGTCGAGGGCGGCCTGCAGGGACTCCCGGTAGCCGTCGCTGGTGACGGTGGCGCCGGAGACCGTGTCGACGTCGGCGCTCTGGGCCCGCAGGGTCTCCTCGATCAGGACCGGCACGGCGGCCGTGGTCTGCGGATGGTCCGGCTGCCGGAGCATCCGCACCGCGCCGATGCGGTCGCCGTCGAGGGTGACCTCGACCTGGACGGGGCCCTTCTCGGTGTCGACGGTGGGGCCCGCGACGACCCGGGTGGTGCCGCCCGGGGAGGCGGACACCGAGGGGACGGGCGCGGGTTCGGCGACCGCCGGCTCCGGGGCCGACGGGGCGTAGCGCCAGACCGGGACCAGTCCGGCGACGGTCAGGACCAGGACGGGCAGTGCTCGTTTCACGGTGTTCTCCTCGTTCCCCTGCTTCGCCCCGCGCAGGTCATCCGGCCAGGCTGAAGCGCTCGTGGTGGATCTGCCGCTTCGGTACGCCCAGTGCGCGCAGGCTTCGCAGCACCGCGGTCGTCATGCCGGGCGGGCCGCAGACGTAGACGTCGCGGCCGGTGAGGTCGGGCACGAGGCGGGAGAGCTCGGCGGGGGCGAGCCGGTCCGGTGCGGCCGGGCCGGTGACCAGGTGCAGCTCGGCGCCCTTGGCGAGGGCCAGTGCGCGCAGTTCGCCGAGGAGCACGGCGTCGGCCTCGGTCCGCACGCGGTAGAGGACGACGGCGTGGCCGTCCAGTTCCTCCAGCAGGGCCCGGATCGGGGTGACTCCGACTCCGCCCGCGATGAGCAGGGTGTCCGGGCGGGTGCGGCGCAGGGTGGTGAAGGCGCCGTAGGGGCCCTCGGCGAAGACGCGGGTGCCGGGCCTCAGCCGGCGCAGGGCGGCGCTGCCGTCGCCGGCCGCCTTCACGGTGAGCCGCAGGGTGCGGCCGTCCGGCGCGGCGGACAGGGAGAACGGATGGGCCTGCCACCAGCGGTCCCTGGTCAGGAACCGCCAGAGGAAGAACTGGCCGGCGCGGGCGGGGAGCCGGTGCAGGTCGCGGCCGGTGATGTGGACGGACACCACCTGGTCGTTCTCGGGGACGACGGCCGTGACACGCAGGCGGTGGCGCCGGTTCCGCCACAGCGGCAGGACCAGCCGGCCGGTGAGCACCGCGGTGAGGGCGGCGCCCCACAGTCCCCACCAGTAGGCGGTGGCGGCGGGCGAGGCGGTGAAGGTGGAGCCGACGGCGACCTGGTGGGTGAAGGCCAGCACCACGGCGGCATAGCTGTACAGATGGATGAAGTGCCAGGTCTCGTAGGCGAGTCGGCGCCGGGCGCGGCGGGCCGAGACCGCGCCGACGACGAGGATCAGGGCCAGCGCGACGACGGCGCGCAGCACCCCCTCCACGGTCCCCGCGAGGTCGACGAGCTGGTCCACGGGGTCCAGGGAGGACATCCCGGCATAGCCGAAGGTGATGAAGACGACGTGGGCGAGGAGCGCCCACAGCAGTCCGAAGCCGGTCCAGCGGTGCCACAGGGTCAGCCGGTCCATGCCGATGCGGCGGTCCAGCCAGGGCAGCCGGGCCACCAGCAGCAGCTGGAACGCCATCAGCAGGCCGGCGTACAGGCCGGTGAGGCGGCCCAGTACGACGAGGGCGTTCGCGCCGAAGCCCGCCCGGACGAAGAGGACGGCCACCACGAGCGCGTTCGCGGCGAGCAGGGCGTACAGACCGGTGCGCGCCACCGTCTCGGGGCGTCGCCTCGCGGTGGGGGGTGAGGGAGGCGAGTGGACAGCTGTCACGCCGGAAACTCCTTGGTCGGGTCCTGGGACACCGAGCTTGGTCACAGGCGCTGTCGATCTCCTGTCGGCCGGCTTTCAAGTGGTTGTCGATCGGGCCGCGGTCGCGCACCGCCTCTGGCGCCGGGAGCGGCGTGCCGCAGTATGGGCGGGTGGAAAAAGTACGACTCCTCGTCGTGGACGACGACCCGCCGATAGCCGACCTGGTGGCGACGGTCGCCCGCTACGAGGGCTGGGAGGCGGTCACCGCCAACACGGGTGAGGACGCGCTGCGCCGCGCCGCCGAGTTCCGCCCGGACATCGTGGTGCTCGACCTGATGCTGCCGGACGTCGACGGCTTCGGCGTGCTGGACCGGCTGCGGCGCTCCGGGACGATGGTGCCGGTGGTGTTCCTCACCGCACGGGACGGGGTGGCGGACCGGGTCGCGGGGCTGACCCGGGGCGGGGACGACTACCTGGTCAAGCCGTTCGCCGTGGAGGAGCTGATGGCCCGGCTGCGCACGGTGCTGCGGCGCAGCGCGGGGCCGGGGTTCCAGCGGTCGGTGCTGCGGGTCGGGGACCTGACGATGGACGAGGACACCCGTGAGGTGCGGCGCGGCGGTCGGACGCTGTCGCTGACGCCGACCGAGTACGAGGTGCTGCGCTATCTGATGCGCCGCTCGCCGACGGTGCTGACGAAGGCTCAGATCCTGGACCACGTGTGGGAGTACGGCTTCGGGGGCCGCTCCAACGTGGTGGAGCTGGTGGTGAGCCGGCTGCGGCGGAAGCTGGACGACACCGGCGAGCCGCTGATCCAGACCGTGCGGGGCTTCGGGTACGTGATCCGGCAGGCCGCGGAGTGACCGCGTTCGTCCGGCGGCTGCGCGGCACCTACCGGCGGACCCGGCTCGGCACCCGGCTGGCGCTGGGCCTCGGGGTGCTGTCGCTGGCGGTGTTCGGGGTCGTCGGCACGGTGCTCACCACGTACATGCGCGACTATCTGGAGCTCCAGCTGGGCGACCAGCTGAAGCTGATCCAGGCCGTGCAGGCCAAGGACGCGGCGGCGCACGGCACGGTCCGGCGCAAGCCGTACTACGGCTGGTACACGGCGGTGTACGACGTCTCCGGCGACGCGGTCACCCTGCGCAGGCCCTCGGACGTGCCCGACGACACCCGCGCCCTGGCGGACCTCGCGCGGGCGATGGCGCACTCCGACAGCGAGCTGACGCGCACCGCGCGCATCGAGGGGGAGGGCACGTACCGGCTGCGCGGCTGCGAGGTCGAACCGGGGGTGGTGCTGGTGAGCGCCGCGCCGGTGGAGGACGTGGAGGAGACCGTCGAGCAGTTGATCACGGTGCAGGTCGTGGTGTTCGCCCTCGCGCTGCTGGCCCTCGTGGTGTTCGGGCGGCGGATGCTGCGGCGCGGGCTGAAGCCGCTGGGCGACATGGCGCACACCGCGCACGGCATCGCCTCGCACGACCTGACCGAGTCGGCGGCCCGGCTGCCGCTGCGCGCGGACGGGCGGGACGGCGGTTCGGAGGTGGCGGAGCTGCGGACCGCGTTCAACACGATGCTGGAGCACATCGACGACTCCCTCGCGGTGCGCGCGGAGGCGGAGCAGCGGCTGCGCCGGTTCGTCGCGGACGCCTCGCACGAGCTGCGCACCCCGCTGATGTCGGTACGCGGCTACGCGGACCTGTTCCAGTACGCCGCCGCCAACGAACCCGCCGAACGGGACCGGCATCTGGCCCGGCTGCGCGCGGAGGCCGCCCGGATGGGGGTGCTGCTGGACGATCTGCTGCTGCTCGCCCGGCTGGACGCGGCGGAGGTGGAGGCGCCGCTGCGGACGGCCGACACGGACCTGGTGGAGCTGGTCCAGCAGGCCGCCGACGCGTTCCGCGCGAGCCATCCGGGTCATCCGCTGACGGTGACGGCGGGGCCCGGCGCCGCACCGCGGCTGCGGCTGGATCCGCAGCGGGTCCGGCAGGTGCTGGACAACCTGCTGACCAACGCCGCCGTGCACACCCCGGCAGGCACCCGGGTGTCGGCCGGCGTCGAGGTCTCCGGCGGCTGGGCGCTGGTGCGGGTCGGCGACGAGGGGCCCGGCATCCCTGCGGAGGACCGGGAGCGGGTCTTCGACCGGTTCTACCGGGTCGACAAGGCCCGCAGCCGGGACCGGGGCGGCAGCGGGCTGGGCCTCGCCGTCGCCCGGTCACTGGTGCGGGCCCACGGCGGGGACGTCGAACTGAGCGGCGGCCCCGGCGCCACGGTCTTCACCGTACGGCTGCCGCTGGACGGCGGACCCTGACGGCCGGGCGCCGGACCGGGCCGGGCGGTCTTACGGAGCGGTGACGTGCCCGGCGCGGCCCCGCCGTCCGGCCCGGGGCGGGCCTAGCGTGGGCGCATGCGTGTACTGGTCACCGGCGGTGCCGGGTTCATCGGGTCCCATGTCGTCGAGGCGCTCCGGACGCGCGGGCACGAGCCCGTCGTCCTCGACGTCCGCACCGATCCGGTGGCGGACGTGCGCTCCCCGGGCGCGGTCCGCGACGCCCTGTCCGGTGTGGACGCGGTCTGCCACCAGGCGGCGATGGTCGGCCTCGGCACGGGGTTCGCCGACGCGCCGGAGTACGTCTCCCGCAACGGCCTGGGTACGGCGGTGCTGCTGGCCGCGATGGCGGAGGCGGGGGTGCGGCGGCTGGTGCTGGCCGGGTCGATGGTGGTGTACGGCGAGGGCCGTTACGCCTGTGCCCGGCACGGGGCGGTGCGTCCCGGACCGCGGGCCGTCGCCGATCTGGCGGCGGGGCGCTTCGAGCCCGCCTGCCCGGCGTGCGGGGCCGACCTCGCGCCCGGTGTGGTGGACGAGGACGCCCCGGCCGACCCGCGCAACGTCTACGCCGCGACCAAGCTGACGCAGGAACACCTGGCCGCCGCCTGGGCCCGGTCGACGGGCGGTTCGGCGGTGTCACTGCGCTACCACAACGTCTACGGCCCCGGTATGCCCCGGGACACCCCGTACGCGGGCGTCGCCTCCTTCTTCCGCTCGGCGCTGGCCCGCGGCGAGGCCCCGCGCGTCTTCGAGGACGGCCGTCAGCGCCGGGACTTCGTCCACGTACGGGACGTGGCGACGGCGAACGTCGCCGCGCTGACGGCGGACTCCGCCGCCGGGTCCTTCACCGCGTACAACACCGGCAGCGGTACGCCTCACACGGTCGGCGAGATGGCCGGTGCCCTGGCCTCGGCGTACGGCGGTCCCGACCCGGTCGTCACCGGGGAGTACCGCCTGGGCGACGTCCGCCACATCACGGCGGACTCCTCGCGGCTGCGCGCCGCGCTCGGCTGGAAGCCGGAGGTCGGCTTCGAGGAGGGCATGCGGGAGTTCGCGTCGGCGGGGCTGCGGGACGGCTGAGTCAGCCCTCCGTCGCCGGGAGCGTCACCTCGAAGCGGCAGCCGCCGGTGACGTTGCGGACGGTGGCGTGTCCGCGGTGGGCCTCGACGATGCCGCGGACGATGGCGAGGCCGAGGCCCGCGCCGGCCGGCGGGGTGCGGGCGTGCGTGCCGCGCCAGCCGGTGTCGAAGACGCGCGGCAGGTCCTCCTCGGGGATGCCGCCGCAGCCGTCGGTCACGGACACCACCACGCCCTCGTCGGAGCGCCGCGCGGCGACGGCGACCGTGCCGTCGGCCGGGGTCCGGCGGATCGCGTTGACCAGCAGGTTGCCCAGCACCCTGCTCATCTCCCGGCCGTCCGCCTCCACGGGCAGCGGCTCCCCCCGGTCGCCGACCAGCCGGACGCCGTGCTCACGGGCGAGCGGGTCGGCGCCGGCGAGCGCGTCGCCGATCAGGTCGGACAGGGATATCCGGGAGAGCGAGAGGGTCAGCGCGCCGGCGTGGATGCGGGACAGTTCGAAGAGGTCGCCGACCATGTCGTTGAGGCGTTCCACCTCGGTGCGGATCTGTCCGAGATAGCGGTCCGGTTCGGCGGCGACGCCGTCCTCCAGCGCCTCGGCCATCGCACGCAGTCCGGCGAGCGGGGTGCGCAGGTCGTGGGAGATCCAGGCGACGAGTTCGCGGCGGGAGGACTCCAGGGCGCGTTCGCGGTCCCGTGACTCGGCCAGCCTGGCGCTGGTCGCCTCCAGTTCGCGGCTGAGCGCGGCGAGTTCGGCGGTGGACGCCCGGGCGGGTGCGGCGAAGCTCCCGCCGTCTCCGAACGACCGTGCGGCGAGTGCCAGTTCGCGGCTGCGGGCGACGACCCAGCGGCCCAGCAGCAGCGCGGTGACCGTGGAGACCACGGCGGCCATGGCGACGACCGTGGTCACCACGCTGAGGTCGTGCGCCGACAGGAACATGGCCCGGGCCACGGCCAGGGTGCCCGCGAGCATCGCCGCCACCCCGACCCCGGCGACCACCGCGAGGTGGGCGGTCAGCGACCACCGCCGGATCAGCAGCAGCACGCACGCCCCGAGCAGTCCGGCCGCGGCGGCGCCGAGGAAGGCGAACAGGGCGATGAGCAGGGTGTCCCGCACCGGTCACTCCTCCCCGGAAACGGCGGCGGCGTCGAAGCGGTAGCCGACGCCCCAGACGGTCTGGACCAGCCGGGGCCGCGCGGGATCGTCCTCGACCTTGCCGCGCAGCCGCCGCACATGGACGGTCACGGTGGACAGGTCGCCGAAGTCCCAGCCCCACACCTCACGCATCAGCTCCTCGCGCGCGAAGGCCCGCCCGGGGTGCCGCAGGAAGAACGCGAGGAGGTCGAACTCGCGCACCGTGAGCGCGAGTTCGGCTCCCCGCTTGGTGGCCCGCCGGGCGGCGGGGTCGACGGCGAGACCGGCGGCCCGCAGCGGCCCGGACGCGGCGGCCGACGCCGGGCGGCTGCGGCGCAGCACGGACTCCACGCGCAGCACCAGCTCACGCGGGCTGAACGGCTTGGTGACGTAGTCGTCCGCGCCGACCTCCAGGCCGAGGATGCGGTCGTCCTCGTCGCCCCGCGCGGTGAGCATGATGACCGGCACGGGCCCGCGCCCGCGCATCCTGCGGCACACCTCCAGGCCGTCCATGCCGGGCAGCATCAGGTCGAGGACGACGAGGTCCGGCCAGTGGGCCGCCGCCCGGGCGAGCGCGCCGGGGCCGTCGCCGGCCCGGTCGACGACGTATCCGGCGCGGTCGAGGTAGCCCGTGACGATCTCGGCGACGGTGGGGTCGTCGTCGACGACGAGGACCCGGGCCCCGGCCTCGGCGTCCGGTGTTCGCTGCTCCATGCGGTCAGCCTCGCACCACGCGCGCGCGAGCGGCGCGGTCCGGCCGCCGGCGTCCGCGTTTCGTAAGGAGCCGCTGCCCGTTATGCCCGTTTCGGGTTCGTAGGGTGAGAGCCGTGACCACTTCCTCCCCCGCCCCGGAACCGGCCCCGCCGTCCGTGGACGTCGTCCTCCCTTGCCTCGACGAGGCCGCGGCGCTGCCGTGGGTGCTGGAACGCGTCCCGCCCGGCTGGCGCGCCCTCGTCGTGGACAACGGCTCGACGGACGGCTCCGGCGGCGTCGCCCGCGCGCTCGGCGCGACCGTCGTGCACGAGGAGCGGCGCGGTTTCGGCGCCGCCTGCCATGCCGGGCTGACCGCCGCCACGGCCGACATCGTCTGCTTCTGCGACTGCGACGCCTCGCTCGACCCGGCGGACCTGGTGCCGTTCGTGCGTGAGGTGCGGGCCGGCCGGGCCGACCTGGTGCTGGGCCGGCGGCGGCCGCGGACGCGGGGCGCCTGGCCGGCGCACGCCCGCGCGGGCAACCTCGCGCTGGCCCGGCTGCTGCGCCGCCGCACGGGGCTGCGGCTGCGCGACCTCGGCCCGCTGCGGGCGGCACGGCGTGAGGAGTTGCTCGCCCTGGACCTGACGGACCGGCGCAGCGGCTATCCGCTGCAGATGGTGGTGCGCGCCGCCGACGCCGGCTGGCGCGTCGTCGAGCACGACGTCCCGTACTCCCCGCGCACCGGCGCCTCCAAGGTGACCGGCACCTGGCGCGGCACCTTCCAGGCGGTACGGGACATGAGCCGCGTCCTCCAGGAGGCTCCGGCGCGAGCGGGAGCGGCGTCATGACGTCCTCGTCCGTCACGCTGCTGGTGATCGCCAAGGAGCCCCGTCCGGGCCGGGTGAAGACCCGGCTGACCCCTCCGTTCACCCCCGAGGAGGCGGCGGGGCTCGCCGAGGCGGCGCTCGCGGACACGCTGGAGGTGGTGGCGCGGACGCCCGCACGGCGCCGGGTGCTGGTACTCGACGGGGCGCCGGGACACTGGCTGCCGGCCGGTTTCGAGGTCGTGCCGCAGTGCGCGGGCGGGCTGGACGAGCGGCTGGCCGCCGCGTTCGCCGGCTGCGACGGGCCGTCCCTGCTCATCGGCATGGACACACCGCAGGTGACCCCGGAGCTGCTCACCGTGGACTTCGGCGACTGCGACGCGTACTTCGGGCCCGCCGAGGACGGCGGCTTCTGGGCGCTCGGCCTGGCCGAACCCGACCCGGGGCTGCTGCGCGGGGTGCCCATGTCGACCCCGGGCACGGGAGCCGCGCAGCGGCGGCGGCTCGCGTCGCTGCGGGTGCGCGAGCTGCCGCGGCTGCGGGACGTGGACACGGCGTACGACGCCACGCTGGTCGCCGGGGAGGCTCCCGGCGGACGGTTCGCCGCGCGGCTGGCCCGGCTGACGGCGGCCCGCCCGTGAGCGGGGGTACGGCGGCGGCCACGACGGCACGCGTCGGGCGGCAGCGGACGGCTGCCGCCGCCGGACACGCCTGGTCCGCCGACCCCTACGCCGACGCCCTGCGGGCCGGACGGGGGCCGCTGTTCCTACGGCGCGCCGACGGATGGCTGCTGCCGCTGGACGTGGAGCGCTGGTGCGCGGAGGCCGACGCGGCGGACCTGGAGGTGCTGCGGCGCTGCGAGGGTCCGGTGCTGGACGTGGGCTGCGGGCCGGGACGGCTGGTCGCCGCGCTGGGGGCCCTGGGGCACCGGGCGCTCGGCATCGACGTCAGCGAGGCCGCGGTCGCGCACACCGCCGGGCGCGGCGGGCAGGCGCTGCTCCGCTCCGTCTTCGACCCGCTGCCCGGCACCGGCCGCTGGGGGACCGCCCTGCTCATGGACGGCAACCTCGGCATCGGCGGCGATCCACCCGCCCTGTTGGACCGGATGGCCCAACTTCTCGCTCCCGGCGGCCGGTTGCTCGCGGAGACGGTTCCGTACCCGGACGTCGACGAACGTGCTCTGGTGCAGGTCACCGACGCCCACGGGGCCCCCGGAGTCCCGTTCGCGTGGGCCCGCGTCGGGACTCGGGCCCTGCTGGGCCACGCGAGCGCCGCGGGCTGGCGTGCGGACGCCGAGTGGTCGACGGGCGGTCGCTCCTTCGTGTCACTCCGGGCGAAGTAGGACCGAGTCCTCCGCGTCCCGACCTGGGGCTCCGCCCCAGACCCCGCTCCTCAAACGCCGGAGAGGCTGGATTCAGCACCTCCGGCGTCTGAGGAGCGGGGGGCTCAGGCGCCGTCGGCCGGCGGGCGCCCCCGCCATGTCCGCACCGCGCACACCACCGCCGAGCCGCCGAACAGCACGGCGGTGACCAGCAGCCAACGCGTCGCGTAGCCGTCCGCGGACTGCCCCGCCACCCCGGCGTAACGCTCCGACACCCGCCCGCTGATCAGCGGGAACCACACGAGCAGCAGCAGCCCGGAGAGGGCCGCCGGCACCCGCACGTAGGTGACCCACCCCCTCCGCCGCGCGGCGCCCTTCACCAGCGCACGGTCGGCCGCCGAGTACAGCGGCAGCAGCACCAGGTCATGGATCAACGCCGCGCCGACGAACCACAGCGCGACCAGGAACCAGTCGCCGTCGAGCAGCCGCACACCCGCATATCCGCAGAGGACGAACGAGACGAGCAGCACGAGCAGGGGGAACGGTCGCCCCACAGGCATTTTCATGGTCGGCCTCACAGGTCGCCGAAGGTCAGCCGGGCCACCCACTTGGTGTTGAGCACGCCGGGCGCGGCGGGGACGATGATCCGGGCCGGATAGCCGTGATCGGCGGTCAGTTCCTCGCCGTTGACGTACAGGGCGAGCAGCGAGCGCGGGTCGGCGACCTGGTTGGCGCGCAGCGCGCCGCGCCGGAAGGCACCGTGCCGCTGCAGCGACTCCACGTACACGTCCACCGGGTCGTCGTGGCCGGCGAGCGCCGCGAGGTCCCGCAGGCGTACGCCCCGCCACCACTGGTCGGAGGTGGACCAGCCCTCCACACAGGCGATGGGCAGGGCGGCGCTGTGCAGCGGCATGCCGAGCAGACCGGCCCTGCTGAGCCGTACGGTGCCGGCGGGCCCGGTGACGGTCAGCCGCCAGGCCTCCTCGGTCGTCTCCGCGGCGCGGATCCCGGCGTACGCGGCCGTCTTGTTGATCTGGAAGCCCGCCGGTCCGCCTCCGGGTTCGGGGCCGCCGTGCGGGGTGAGGACGGCCGTCGCGCGCAGTGGTCCGTCGAAGCTGCGCCCGGCGGAGGTGGCGAAGAGGAGCAGCGAGCCGCCGCCGACCAGCCCGAGCGCCCCGCGCCGTGACACGGTCGGCGGGCCGGGACGGGGAGCCACCAGGTCGTCGGGCCGTTCGCCGGTCCCTTCCCGCATCCTCCGCAGGTTACGGAACGCCACCGGCGCCTTCAGCGCCACGTGGGCGAGGAACGCGCCGAAGAAGACCCAGGCGCCGTAGAAGTGCAGCGGGTAGAAGGAGCCGGGGAAGACGTAGTCGAGCTGGATGTTGAGGATGCCGGTGGTGAACTCGAACAGCGCGCCGCCGACCAGGAGGAGCAGGGAGATCCGCTCCAGCGCGTGGGTGAGCGAGCGGGCCGGCGGCAGGGTGAACAGCCTGGGCACCACCGACCACAGCTTGGCCAGCAGCACCGGGACGAGCACCAGGCCGAGGGTGACGTGCACCCCCTGGGTGAGCCGGTACAGCCACGGCGGGTCGGTGGGCCAGGGGAAGAGGTAGAAGCCGAGGATCCCCTTGCCGGGCGTCTTGTCGTTCACCGGCGCGAGGCCGGGGTTGTACGCGGCGTACGACAGCAGTCCGGTCACGAACACGAGGGTGACGCCGGTCAGGAGGACGACCCCGAGCACGGAGGTGAACCGGGGGCCGCGCAGCGGGCTGCGCCAGAAGTCCGGTGCGAACGGGCCGCGCCCGGGGCGGGTGGGGAGGAAGGACCGAGCCATGTGCCGACCGTAGGGCCGCACCACCCCGTGAACGGGTCCTGGAGCGATGACGAAACGCTGACATCCGCCCTTGTCGGCGGCATCCCGCCGCTCCTCCGGCCTAGCGTGACGGCGTGAACCGCGATCTTCCCCGTGCCACTGCCCGTGACCTCTCGGCGGTAGTGGCGGCCGCGCTGCTCGTCGGGGCCGCCGTGCTGGCCGGCGCCAGGATCCAGGACCGCCACGGGACGCTCCGGGTGAACTGGCCGCCGCTGCTGGCCGACTGGGCGCCGCACACCGGCCCGGGCACTCCGGCCGCGCTGGTCGTCGCCGCCGCCGTGGTGGCGTACGGCCCGTCCCTGGCGGCGCGGCTGTCCTGGCGGCCGCTGCTGCTCGCGGTGTGGGCCGCGTCCCTGGCGTGGACCTGGTCGCTCGCCCTGGTCGACGGCTGGCACCGGGGTGTCGCGGGGCAGCTGACCACCCCGCACGAGTATCTGCGGGCCGTCGACCGCTTCCGGGACGTCCCCGCCGCCCTCCGCACCTTCGACGCCCACATCCTGCTCGACAGCCCCGACAACTGGCCCGCCCACGTCGCCGGGCATCCGCCGGGCGCCACCCTGGTCTTCGTCCTCCTCGACCGGGCCGGCCTGGGCGGCGGGGGGTGGGCGGGCGCCTTCGTCATCACCACGGGCACCACGGCGGCGGTCGCGGTCCTGATCGCCGTACGCCGGCTGGCCGACGAATCCCTCGCCCGCCGCGCCGCGCCCTTCCTGGTCCTGGCCCCGGCGGCGGTGTGGGTGGGCACGTCGGCCGACGGCTTCTTCACCGCGGTGGCCGCCTGGGCGATCGCCCTGTTCGCCCTCGCCGTGACCGGGCGCCACCCGGCCCGGACGGGCCTCGGCGCGGGACTGCTGTCCGGGCTCACCGTGTATCTGTCGTACGGGCTCACCCTGTTCGCGGTGATCGGCGCGGCGGTCCTGCTGCTGGGGACTCGGCGGCTGCCGGCGCTGCCGTACGCGGCCGCCGGGTTCCTGGTGGTGCCGGCCGTGTTCACCGCGCTGGGGTTCGACTGGTGGGAGGCCTACCGGCTGCTGGTCACCCGCTACCACCAGGGGGCGGGCGGGGTACGCCCGTACGGGTACTGGGTGTGGGCCAATCTCGCGTGCACGGTGCTGATCACCGGCCCGGCGACGGTGGCCGGGCTGCGCAGGGCGGGGGGCCTGCTGACCGGGGTCCGCGGCCTGCCGCCCCGTGCGGCCGCTCCCCGTCTGGCGCTGCTCGCGGGGGCCGCCCTGGTCGCGCTGCTGATCGCCGATCTGTCCGGGATGAGCAAGGCGGAGACGGAGCGCATCTGGCTGCCCTTCGCCTTCTGGCTGCTCCCCGCCGCCGCCTTCCTGCCGGGCGCGCGCGCCTGGCTGGCCGGGCAGGCCGTCCTGGCGCTGCTCCTGAACCACCTGCTGCTCACCGGCTGGTGAGCAGCAGGCACGGGTCAGTCCCCGGCGGGCTGCAGTCGCAGCGAGACGCTGTTGATGCAGTACCGCTGGTCCGTGGGGGTCGGGTATCCCTCACCCTCGAACACGTGACCGAGGTGGGATCCGCAGCGGGAGCAGCGGACCTCGGTGCGCACCATTCCGTGCGACCGGTCCTCGATCAGCTCCACGGCGTCGGTGTCCTTCGGGTCGTAGAAGGACGGCCAGCCGCAGTGCGACTCGAACTTGGTGCCCGAGGTGAACAGCTCGGCGCCGCAGGCGCGGCACGAGTAGACACCCTCGGTCTTGGTGTCGGTGTACTCGCCGGTGAAGGCGGGTTCCGTGGCCGCCTGGCGCAGGACGGCGTACTCGGACGGGGACAGTTCCGCGCGCCACTCCTCGTCCGGCTTCTCCACGTCGTACGGCATGAGACTCAGGCCCCTTACTTCGGCAGACGGTCCAGGATGCGCGGGCCGAGGTCGGTGACGTCGCCCGCTCCCATGGTGAGAACGAGATCACCGGGCTTCGCCATTCCCGCGACCACCTCGGGGATCTCCGCCTGGTCGTGCACGGCGGTGACGTCCGCGCCGGCCGCCCGGGCCGCCTCGATGATCAGCTCGCTGGTGACGCCGGGGATCGGGTCCTCGCGCGCCGGGTAGATGTCCAGCACCACCGAGGCGTCGGCCAGCGACAGGGACTGGCCCATCTCCTTGCCCAGCTCACGGGTGCGGGAGAACAGGTGAGGCTGGAAGACGACGAGGATGCGGGCGTCACCCGCGGCGGCGCGCATCGCCTCCAGGTCGGCGGTCATCTCCGTGGGGTGGTGCGCGTAGGAGTCGATCACCTGCACGCCCGCCGCCTCGCCCTTGAGCTGGAGGCGCCGCTTCACCCCGGTGTACGCGGCCAGCGCCGGGGCCAGCTCGGCGGCCGGGATGCCCAGGGCCGCGCCGGCGGCGAGCGCGGCCACCGCGTTGTGGGCGTAGTGCCGGCCGGGGACCGACACGGTGAAGGTGAGCGGGGCGCCGTCCAGCTCGACGGTCACCTCGCTCCTCAGCCCCTGCGGGACCACCGACAGCACCCGCACGTCGGCGTCCGCCGACTCGCCGTACGTCACCGTGCGCACCGAGCCGTCCAGCCGGCGGGTCAGCTCGCGGGCGCCCTCGTGGTCCGCGGAGATCACCAGCGTGCCGCCCGGCACGACCCGGCCGACGAACGTCTCGAAGGACTGGTGGATCTCCTCCATGGAGGCGTAGTTGGCGTGGTGGTCCAGTTCCACGTTGAGGATGATCGCGACCTCGGGAGCGTACTTGTGGAAGCTGCGGTCCGACTCGTCCGCCTCGGCGACGAAGATCTCGCCCCCGCCGTGCAGCGCGTTGGAGCCGGGGGCGTCCAGGTCGCCGCCGATCGCGTACGACGGCTCCCGGCCCAGCGCGGTCAGCGAGACGGCCAGCATCGAGGTGGTGGTGGTCTTGCCGTGGGTGCCGGCCACCGCGATCGGGCGCAGGCCGTCCATCAGGGCGGCGAGGGCGTCGGAGCGGTGCACCACCGGGATGCCCAGCTCGGCCGCGCGGACCAGTTCGGGGTTGTCCTCGCGGATCGCGGAGGAGACGACCACGCAGCTCGCGTCGTCCGCGAGGTGCCCGGCGGCGTGCCCGATGTGCACGGTGGCGCCGAGCGCGCGCAGCGCGTCCGCCGTCGCCGAGTCCTTCGCGTCGCTGCCGGCCACCTTCGCGCCGCGCTGCGCCAGGATCTTGGCGATGCCCGACATCCCGGCGCCGCCGATGCCGATGAAGTGCGGTCGGTCCATGGCGGTAGGAAGGCCGGGTGCCATGCGTGTTCTCCCAGTGGTGCGACGAGCGGGACGACGGTCTCCGCGCCCTCACCCGCGGAGCCGGGAGAGCGCCGCCCCAGCCTATGCCTTGCTGTGCGAGAACAGTTTCAGCACCGGCACCCCGACCTTGTGCCGGGCCCGGGAGGCCCAGTCCCGGTGGAAGAACTCCTCCACGTAGTGCGGGTCGGTCAGGACGATCACCTCGTCCGCCTCCACCTCCGCCACCACGGCCTTCAGCGCGTCCAGCGGGTGGTTATCGACCAGCCGGCCCTCCGCCGTGTCACCGGTGGTGCGCAGGGCCTGCAGGGACACCTCCAGGGCCCGCTCCCCCATGCTCTGGGCCTCCTCGCCCTCGGGGGTCTCGTGCTCGCGGACGGCCTCGTCCAGCTCGCCGAGCGCGACGTCGTCGATGGCCCTCAGCAGCCGGTCGGCCTGTTCGCCGCGTGGCTGGAGCAGCACATGGAAGGAGACCGGTTCGTCGCCGTGCAAGGTGGTGACGAACTCCACGTCGGCGGACGTCAGGGCCTTCTCGATCATCAGTACGCTTGTGAACACCAGGCGCCCCTTCTCCTCCGAGGACCCTCGGGCCCCTCTCTGCTCCGTGGCCGGATCCGGCCCTGCGGAAACCATCCTGCCCCGTGTTCGCACGGGTACTGCCGGATTCAGTGTTGCCCGTCGTCGTGGCGTGCGGACGGACGGGCCGCGCCGATCACCGGACCGGCGGTCCCCGGCCGGCCCTCCCGGCCGCTTCCGGTCAGGATCGCCGGTACCGCGTGAACAGGAAACCGTCCTCCTCCAGCATCGACTCCAGCGCGAAACGCCGCGGAAGTGTCACCGACGGTCCACCGGCGATGCGCTGGGCGTCACCGGCGGCGAGCATCGGCGAGACGGTCAGACAGAGCTCGTCCAGCACCCCGGCCGCCACCAGCTGGCCGAGCAGCCGCGGCCCGCCCTCGGTCAGCAGCCGGGTGTGCCCCAGCTCCGCGAGCGCCGGCACCACCCGCGCGGGGTCCACTCCGGCGCCCTCCCCGGCCCGCACCACGCGGGTGCCCGCCGCCTCGGCGGCGGCGACGCGGTCCGGGGCGGCCCCGGCGCCGGTCAGCACCAGCGTGGGCACCAGGGGGGAGGTGAACAGCGGCAGGGAGAAGTCCAGGTCGAGGCCGGCCGTCACCACCGCGATCACCGGCGCGGGGCCCTGCCCGGCCGCCTCCCGCGCGGCCGCGAAGTCCGCACGGGCGCGGGCCGGGCGGTAGCCCTCCTGCCGGGCCGTCTCCGCGCCGACCAGCACCACGTCCGCGAGGGCCCGCAGCACGCCGAAGATCCGCATGTCGGCCGGGCAGGAGATGGGCTGGGAGCGGCCGTCGTGCTGGGCGGCGCCGTCGAGGGTGGACACCATGTTGGCCCGCAGCCACGGCTCCCGCCCCTCCGGTCCCGGCTCGGGGTAGGCGTACGCGGCGGCCAGCTCGGCGGGACTCCACTCGCGGGCCGCCGCCTCGCCGGTCGCGTCGGTCACGTCGGTCACGGGGAACAGGCGTCGCATGCCGGGCAGTCTTCCACGCGCCGTA
Source organism: Streptomyces fungicidicus (assembly GCF_003665435.1). Taxonomy (NCBI): domain Bacteria; kingdom Bacillati; phylum Actinomycetota; class Actinomycetes; order Kitasatosporales; family Streptomycetaceae; genus Streptomyces; species Streptomyces fungicidicus. The sequence continues at coordinate 5,736,571 of NZ_CP023407.1, read as the reverse complement.
CCATGGTGGACCGTGTCGTCCTCCTCCCCCGCCGCCCGTCCCGGTCCGATAACCGACGTGCCCCCGCTGTCGCTGTGCGCCCGTGAGCCGCACGTCCCCGCGGACCGGCTCGTCGCCGAGATGGTGCCGCCGCCGCGCTTCGACTCGGTCCGCTTCGGCACGTACATCCCGGACCCCGACCAGCCGAGCCAGACCGAGGCCGTGCGCGTCCTCGACGGCTTCGCGGCCGGCCTCGGCTCCCCGGCGGCCGGCGCCGCGGGCAGGCGCAGGCTGTTCGGCTTCGGCAGGGCGGCGAGCAAGGCCCCGGCGGGCCCCCGCGGCGTCTACCTCGACGGCGGCTACGGCGTCGGCAAGACCCACCTCCTGGCCTCCCTGTGGCACGCCACCCCGGCCGATCCCGACCTCAAGGCGTTCGGCACCTTCGTGGAGCTGACCAACCTGGTCGGCGCGCTCGGCTTCCAGCAGACGGTGAAGACCCTCTCCGGGCACCGGCTGCTGTGCATCGACGAGTTCGAGCTGGACGATCCGGGCGACACCGTGCTCGTCTCCACCCTGCTCGGCAAGCTGGTCGAGGCGGGCGTCGCGCTCGCCGCCACCTCGAACACGCTGCCGGGCAAGCTCGGCGAGGGCCGGTTCGCCTCCGCCGACTTCCTGCGCGAGATCCAGGGCCTGTCGGCCCACTTCCGCGCCCTGCGCATCGACGGCGAGGACTACCGCCACCGCGGTCTGCCCGAGGCGCCGGCGCCGTACTCCGACGAGCTGGTGACGCGGACGGCACACGCCACGGAGGGCGCCTCACTCGACGCCTTCGCCGACCTGCTGGACCATCTGGCGAAGGTCCACCCCAGCCGCTACGGGGCCCTGACCGACGGGCTGCGCGCGGTGTGCCTCACCGGTGTGCGTCCGGTGCCGGACCAGTCGACGGCGCTCCGGCTCGTCGTCCTCGCGGACCGGCTGTACGACCGCGAGGTCCCCGTACTCGCCTCCGGGCTGCCGTTCGACCAGCTGTTCAGCGAGGAGATGCTGAAGGGCGGCTACCGCAAGAAGTACTTCCGGGCGATCTCCCGCCTCACCGCCCTGGCACGCGACGCGGGACGGCTCACCGAGGCCCGGTGAACCGCGCGTCGAACACCCGGTCGGATCGCCGCTGATCAAGGGCGGGTTCACGCCAACACACCCTTTCTTTTCAGGCGCTCTCCGCCACGAAACACCGAGTTAACCCTGCAAAGGACTTTGCAGGGTTAACGTGTTTCTTGACCAACAGTTGACCAGCCGTTGGCATGCGGAAGAGGTGCGAACCACCTTGCGAAGCACACATGTTCCAAGGTCCGGCGACCGCGGCCGCACCCCGGCCCCTCACCGTCGCTTTACCCGCGCTCCACTTTCCCGCATTTCCCCCCGCCCTTCGCACTCGCGTAGACGATTCGTGAGGCAAAGGCCATGGGTCGGCGAAGTGCGCGTTCTTTTCCTGCCCGTCCGACGCGTCCCCACGCGCGCCAGGAGGAATCACCAAGATGCAGCCCCTCATCGACAACGCCCGCATGTTCGGACAGCGCCCTGAGGAGTTCGCCCGCCTCGCCGAGGGGCAATCCCCCGACGTCCTGTTCATCACCTGCTCCGACTCCAGGGTCGTACCGGCCCTGATCACGGGCGCCCGGCCCGGCGAGCTCTTCGAGCTGCGCACCGCGGGCAACATCGTCCCGCCGTACGCCCCCGGGCGCCCGAGCGCCGAGGCGGCCACCGTCGAGTACGCGGTGGGGGTCCTCGGCGTCACGGACATCGTGGTCTGCGGCCACTCCCACTGCGGGGCCATCGGCGCGCTGGTGCGCGGCGACGACCTCGACGCCGTGCCCGCCGTGCGCGACTGGCTGGCGCACGCCGCCGACGAGCCCGCGTCGGCCGACGCGGCGGACCCGGCCTGCGCCGAGGCGGTCCAGCACCACGTCCTGGCGCAGCTGCTGCGACTGCGCTCCTACCCGTGCGTCGGGCAGCGGCTGGCCTCGGGCCGGCTCCGGATGCGCGGCTGGTACTACGAGGTGCACACCGGAGCCGTGCGCGAACACCTGGCCGGCACGGACTCCTTCGAGGCGCTGTGAGCACGGCCGTGTCCAGGTTCCCCCATCTGCGGCAGGACTTCGCCGCCTCGCTCGTCGTGTTCCTCGTCGCGCTCCCGCTGTGCGTGGGCGTCGCCGTCGCCTCCGGTGTCCCGGCCGAACTCGGCCTGATCACCGGCATCGTGGGCGGACTGGTCACCGGTCTGCTGCCGGGCAGCAGCCTCCAGGTCTCCGGTCCGGCCGCCGGGCTGACCGTGCTGGTCTTCGAGGCCGTCGACGCCTACGGGCTGCCCGCGCTCGGCGTGATCGTGCTGGCCGCCGGACTCCTCCAGCTGGCCATGGGCGCCCTGCGGCTCGGGCGCTGGTTCCGCGCGATATCGCTCTCGGTGGTCGAGGGCATGCTGGCCGGCATCGGACTCGTACTCATCGCGGGCCAGTTGTACGCGGCAGCCGGACTGACGGCGCCCGCCTCCGGCACCGACAAGATCCTCGGACTGCCGGGGGCCGTCGCGGACGCGCTCGGCAGCACCGAGGCGCTCGCCTCGCTCGCGGTCGGCGCCGGCACCGTCGCCGTGATGGTGCTGTGGCGCCGGATGCCGGGGCCGGCCGGGGCCGTACCGGGCGCCCTCGCGGCGGTCCTGCTGGCGACGGCGGTCACCCTCGCGTTCGGCGTGCCCGTCGCCACGGTCGAGGTGCAAGGGCTGCTCGACGCCGTCCAGCCGCCCGGCGCCGACGCCTTCGGCGGGCTGGGGATCGGCGTCCTCGGCACGATCGTCGCCTTCACCCTGATCGCCTCCGCCGAGAGCCTGTTCAGCGCCGCCGCGGTGGACCGGCTGCACGACGGCCCACCCACCCGGTACAACAAGGAGCTGATGGCGCAGGGCGCGGGCAACACGGTCTGCGGGATCCTCGGCGCGCTGCCGCTGACCGCGGTCATCGTGCGCAGCTCGGCCAACGTCCGGGCGGGCGCCAGGACCAAGGCGTCCCGGGTGCTGCACGGCGTGTGGCTGCTGCTGTTCGCCGCGCTGCTGCCGTCCGCGCTGGCGCTGATCCCGTTGCCCGCGCTGGCCGGCATCCTGGTCCACGCCGGCTGGAAGCTGATCCCGTTCCGGGCCGTGGCCACGCTCTGGCGGGGCCAGCGGGGCGAGGCCCTGATCCTGGTGGTCACCGCCGTGTCGATCGTCGTGGTGAACATGTTCGAAGGCGTGCTGATCGGTCTGGCCCTGGCGGTCGCCAAGACGGCCTGGGAGGCCTCCCAGGCGAAGCTGGAGGTCATAGACAAGGGCGCGGGCCCGCTCCAGGTGTACCTGACGGGCAACGCGACCTTCCTGCGGCTGCCGAGGATCCTGGACACCCTGGAGTCCCTCCCCCGGGACCGTCCCGTCGAACTGGACCTCACCGGCCTCCACCACGTGGACCACGCCTGTCTCACGGCCCTGCGGAACTGGTCCGAACGCCACAGCGCACCGGGCACGGCCCCGGTGAAGCTCACCGAGCGCCCGGCGGAGGAGAAGGGCCTCCCGGTCACGGCCACCTAGAGGCGGAAGAGAGGGCTGCGGCGGCGGAACACCGTCCGCCGCCGCGACCCGGCATGGCCCCGCACCGAACATCGGGCATATCGTTACAGAAGCGGACCGAAGAAGAGCCCGACAGACCTCTGCACCGGGGGGTCCACATGGTCCAGGAACTGCTCACCGCAGCCGTCGCCGTGGGATTGGCGGGCGTGACCTATGTCGTCGCGGCCGCGCGAGTCGTGAAGCAGTACGAGCGCGGAGTGGTCTTCCGCCTGGGCCGGCTGTACGGCGACGCGCGCCCGCCCGGCTTCACCCTCGTCGTCCCCGGCGTGGACCGGTTGCGCAAGGTCAACCTGCAGATCGTCACGATGCCGGTCCCGGCCCAGGAGGGCATCACCCGGGACAACGTGACCGTCCGCGTAGACGCGGTCGTCTACTTCAAGGTCGTCGACGCGCCCGCCGCCGTCATCAACGTCGAGGACTACCGCTTCGCCGTCTCCCAGATGGCGCAGACCTCCCTGCGGTCGATCATCGGCAAGAGCGACCTGGACGACCTGCTCTCCAACCGCGAGAAACTCAACCAGGGCCTGGAGCTGATGATCGACAGCCCGGCGATCGGCTGGGGCGTGCAGATCGACCGCGTCGAGATCAAGGACGTCTCCCTGCCCGAGTCCATGAAGCGCTCCATGGCCCGCCAGGCCGAGGCCGACCGCGAACGCCGGGCCCGCGTCATCAACGCCGACGCCGAGCTGCAGGCGTCCAGGAAGCTCGCCGAGGCCGCCCAGCAGATGGCGGACACCCCCTCCGCCCTCCAGCTGCGTCTGCTCCAGACCATCGTCGCCGTCGCCGCCGAGAAGAACTCCACCCTCGTGCTGCCGTTCCCCGTCGAGCTCCTGCGCTTCCTGGAGCGGGCCGGGCAGCCGGCGCCGGACCAGGCCGTGGAGGCGGGCCCGGAGACCGACGGCCACCGCCCCGGGCGCCGTGACACGGGCTGACTGGAGGGACACGCGTGGTTCCCGTGATCCGCACCAGGTGATAGACACGGCGGGGTCACAGTTCCTGTCCGCCAGCAGGAAGGTTTCCCCATGCCTGAGACCGGGTCCACCACCGGCTCCCCCGCGACACGACGTCAGATGCTCGCCCGTTCCGGCGCCCTCGGCGTCGGCATCGCCTTCTCCGGCGCCCTCTCCGAGCTCTTCACCGGCACCGCCGCCGCCCAGAACCTCGGCCACGGCGGCTACGGCCCCCTCGTCCCCGACCCCGACGGACTGCTCGACCTGCCGAAGGGGTTCCGCTACCGGGTCCTCTCCCGTGAGGGCGAGCCCCTGCGCTCCGGCGAGGGCCCGGTGCCGTCCAACCACGACGGCATGGCGGCGTTCGCCGGCCGCCACGGCCGAGTCCACCTGGTCCGCAACCACGAGAACCGCGCCAACGGCAGAGTCCCCGTCCCGGTGATCGACGGCCTGACCTACGACCCGGGGGGCAAGGGCGGCTGCACGGCGCTGACCCTGGACGCCCACGGCCGGGTGCTGTCGGAGCGGGTGGCGATCGCCGGTACGGCGGTGAACTGCGCGGGCGGCCCGACCCCCTGGGACACCTGGCTGACCTGCGAGGAGACCGAGGACCGGGCCGGCACCAACGGCTACACCAAGGACCACGGCTACATCTTCGAGGTCGACGGCGCCGACCCGCACCGCACGGGCGCCGTGCCGCTGACCGCGATGGGCCGCTTCCAGCACGAGGCGATCGCCGTGGACCCGAAGCGGGGCGTGGTCTACGAGACCGAGGACGCCTTCGAGCGGCCGTTCGGACTCTTCTACCGCTTCCTGCCGGAGAAGCCGCTGGGCGGCACCGGTTCGCTGCGCGCGGGCGGCCGGCTCCAGGCGATGCGGGTGCCCGGGGTGCCCGACCTGTCGTCCATCCAGGAGATCGGCGCCCGGTTCGACGGCATCGAATGGGTGGACGTACCGGACCCGCAGGCCGCGCGGACACCGATCCGGCACCAGGACTTCGGCCCGAAGGGCATCACCCACGCGCAGAAGCTCGAGGGCTGTTACTGGGGCGGTCGCTCGGTCTACTTCGTCTCGTCCTTCGCGCACAGCGCCGAGGGGTCGGCGGGCGACCACTACGGCCAGATCTGGCGCTACGACCCGGACCGGCGCCGGCTCACCCTGGTGATCGTCTTCGGTCCGGACACCGACATCCAGCTGCCCGGCGAGTCGCCGGACAACATCTGCCTCGCGCCCAGCGGCGGCCTGATGGTCTGCGAGGACGGCGGAGGCGCACAGTACGTCTTCGGCGTCACCCGGCACGGCGAGGTCTACGCGATGGCCCGCGGCCGTCAGAACATCGGCACACCCGAGGAACCGGAGTGGGGCGAGTTCGCCGGGGTGACCTTCTCCCCGGACGGCCGCACGATGTACGTCAACTGCTACACGCCCGGCACGACGTTCGCCGTGACGGGGCCCTGGCGCGGGTAGCCGCGCCGGGACCGGGGCGGAGGGCGAGCCGGTGAGCCGCCCTCCGCCCCGACGGGGGTTCAGCCCGCGAGGACGGCGTCCATCTGCCCGACGGACAGACTCAGCCCCTCCACCATGCCCATCCCGGCCAGCTGTTCCCTCTGCTCGCGGGTGTCGAACACGGACCGCAGTTCCATCCGCGTGCCGCCCTCGAGCGCGGTGAGCGTCATCCGTACCGAGGTGGTCGGCATCTCGGGGTTCGGCCTGCCCTCCTGGTCGGAGAAGCCGTCGGTGAACTCGAGGGCGGTGGGCGGCGTGACCGAGGAGATCCGCCACCAGCCCCCGTACTTCTCGCCCTCCGGACCGGTCATGTGGTACTTCACCCCGCCCCCGGGCGTCAGATCGTGCTCCTCGAAGGTCGCCGGGTAGCTCGGCGGGCCCCACCAGCGCTCCAGCAGCCGCGGGTCGGCCCACAGCTGCCACACCCCCTCCACGGGGGCCGTGAAGTCGGCGACGAGGGTGAGGGTGAGGTTGTCGACGTCGTCGTCCACCTGGGTGACGGTCATCCGTCCTGTCCTTTCGCAGTGCTGCCGTCGGGGCGCGCGCGGCCCACCGTTCCGGGGGTCGGTGCGCGCCGGCCGCTCCCCGCCCGCGCCGCTCCCCGCCGACCGGACCGGCCCGCTCCAGCACCGTGACGTGTTTCCGCGGCGCGGCGAAGCTCATCGGCCACGCCGCGGCCGGACGTGACACGGACAGCTCACAGCTTCCTCCTCCGTCCCGCAGGGAGTCGGCGGTGCCACTGAACACGACGCTCGGGGGTACTCGGCCGGCATGACAGAGAACCAGCAGGTCAGCGGCTCGTACTGGCTCCAGACCGCGCCGGGCGGCCGACGCGCCGCACTGACCGAAGACCTCGATGTCGATGTGGCCGTGGTCGGCGCGGGGATCGCCGGACTGTGCACGGCCCGGGAGCTGGCGCGGGCCGGGAAGAGCGTCGCGGTGCTGGAGGCCGGGCGGGTCACGGCCGGTGTCACCGGGCACACCACGGCCAAGGTCACCGCCCTGCACACGCTGGTCTACGACAAGCTGCGCCGCACCCGGGGCAGCGAGGGCGCGCGGCTGTACGCCCGATCGCAGTCCGAGGCGATCGAGCACACCGCCCGGATCGTGGAGGAGCTCGGCGTCGACTGCGAGTGGGAACGGCGCAGCGCGTACACCTTCGTCCGGGACGCGGACCGGGTGGACGAACTGCGCGCGGAGGCCCGGGCTGCGCGGGAGGCGGGCCTGCCGGCGTCGTTCGTGACGGAGACCGGTCTGCCGTTCCCGGTGGCGGGCGCCGTCGAGGTGACGGACCAGGTCCAGTTCCACCCGCTCAAGTACCTGCTGGCACTCGCCGACGACATCGTCGCGCACGGCGGACGCGTCCACGAGGACACCACGGTGCTGGGCCTGGAGGAGGGCTCGCCGTGCCGTCTGTCGACGGCGTCCGGAGCCACGGTGACGGCGCGGGACGTCGTGGTCGCGACCCACTACCCGGTGTTCGACCGGGCGCTGCTGTTCACCCGGCTGTCCCCGCGCCGGGAACTGGTGGTCGCGGGGCCGCTGCCGGCCGCCCAGGACCCGGGCGGCATGTACATCACCCCCGAGGAGAACACCCGCTCGGTCCGCACCGCCCCCTACGGCGAGGACGGCACCCACCGCTTCCTCGTGGTCACCGGCGAGCACTTCACACCGGGCACGGGTGACGCCCGCGCCCTGTTCGACCGCCTCTCCGGGTGGGCCCGCGCGCACTTCCCCGGTGTGGAACTCACCCACTCCTGGGCCACGCAGGACAACGACCCCACCGACACCGTGCCGCTCGTCGGCCCGCTGCACCCGGGCGCCCGGCACACCTATGTCGCCACCGGGTTCGGCGGCTGGGGGATGAGCGGGGGCATGATGGCGGGCCTGCTGCTCACCGCGCAGATCACCGGGGCGCCGTGCGAGTGGAGCGGACTGTACGACCCGCGCCGGCTGGCCTCCGCGGTGCGTGAGGCGCCGTCCTTCCTCAAGCACCAGGCGCAGGTGGCCAGGCACTTCGTCGGCGACCGGCTGCGCCCCGCGCCCCCGGCGGAGGCGCTGCCGCCGGGGGAGGGGGCGGTGGTCCGCACCGAGAGCGGCCGGCTGGCGGTGTACCGCGACGACGACGGCGCCCTGCACGCCGTCTCCGCCCGCTGCACCCACCTCGGCTGCCTGGTCGACTTCAACGCCGCCGAACGCGCCTGGGAGTGCCCCTGCCACGGCTCCCGCTTCGACACGGACGGCAAGGTCGTCCAGGGCCCGGCGACCCGTCCGCTGGAGCGGCGCGACCTGTGAGGCCGCCGGAGCGCGGAGTCCTCCGGCACCCGCCCGGGTGACGCACGGTCCGGCCCGGCCCCGTATCTACGGAAAGGGCAAGAAACCACTCATATTGTCATACGGTGATCACTCTCGTACGCCGCGCAGCCGCCGTAAGCGTGCTCGCCACCGCGCTCAGCGCCTGCGCCGCCTCCCAGCCGGCCCGGCAGGCGCCCCGCCCCGCGCCCTCCGCCTCCTCCGCGCCCGCGTCCCCCGCTGCCACCCTCGCCCCGGGCCCTTCCGGCCTGACCCCGGTCTTCCGGCACGGACCGCGCACCGGCGACCGGACGGTCGCCCTCACCTTCGACGCCGACATGACCGCCGATCAGGGCCCGCGGGCCGCGGCGGGCGAGCACTTCGACCACCCGCGCCTGATCGGCACGCTGCGTGCGCTGAAGGTGCCGTCCACGGTGTTCATGACGGGCCGCTGGGCCGAGGAGTACCCGGACCAGGCCCGCTCCCTCGGCCGGGACCCGCTCTTCGAGGTCGCCAACCACTCGTACAGCCACTACGCGTTCACCGGCGACTGCTACGGCCTGCCGACCGTCCCCGCCGGCCGGATGCGGGCGGACGTGGAAAGGGCCTACACGGCGTTCCGCGAGGCGGGGGTGCCCGACGCCAAGCCGTACTTCCGCTTCCCCGGCGGCTGCTACGACCGGGCGGCGCTCAGGGCGCTGACCCCGGCCGGGGTGACCGCCGTGCAGTGGGACGTGGTGGGCGGCGACGCCTTCGCCACGGACGCGGACGCGGTGGCCCGGCAGGTGCTGGACGGAGTGCGCCCCGGCTCGGTGGTCGTCCTGCACTGCACCCGCAGCGCGGCCCCGGCGACGGAACGGGCCGTGCGGACGATCGTCCCGGAGCTGCGCCGCCAGGGCTACCGCTTCGTGAAGGTCTCCGAACTGATCGCGGCGGCGACCGGCCGGAACTGACCCGCCCCGGGCCCCTAGGCTGGAGGCATGAGCGACACCGACGGCGACTACTGCCTGATCGACGCGTCCCGGCCGCCCAGGGCCGAGGGCCCGCCGTACGCGCGGTGCGTGCTGTGCCGGGAGCCGACGGAGTACCCGGAGTCGTACAAGGGGATCACGCTGTGCCCGGTCTGCGAATGGCGGGAGGCGGAGCGCACGGCCTGCTCCGGCTGACGGGGCCGCGTCGCGGCTTGGCACACTGAACCCGTGAGCGACGACCGGACGACACCCGCCCCCGACAGCCCCTTCCGCCCCGACCCCGGCGCCCGTGACGCGGCGCCCCAGTTCGTGCTGCCCCTGGTGGTCCGCATCGAGCGCGCGGCGCCCCCGCCCCGCACGGACGCCCTGGAGACCGCGGCCCGCGCGGTGCTGGTGATGCTGAGCGACGCACGCTCGGTGGGCGAGGGCGAGTGGGCGGGGGCGATGCGCGACTGGCAGGACGCCCGCATCCGCAAGGTGGTGCGCCGGGCGCGCGGCGCGGAGTGGCGGCGCGCGGAGGCCCTCCCCGGCATCACGGTCACCGGCAAGTCGGCGGAGGTCCGCGTCTTCCCGCCCGTCCCCCTGGACGGCTGGCCCAAGGACCTGGCCCGCCTCCAGGTCTCCGGCACCGACCTCGACGACCCGGATCCCGTGCCGCCCGCGGACCCGGCGGTCCCCACCCTCTGGCTCAACCCCGACCTGGACATGTCGGCGGGCAAGGCCATGGCCCAGGCGGGTCACGGCGCCCAGCTGGCCTGGTGGCGGCTCCCGGACGAGGCCCGCGCGGCCTGGCACGCCACCGGCTTCCCCCTCGCGGTCCGCACCGCCTCCCCCGCCCGGTGGCCCGCCCTGACGGCCGGCGGCCTGCCCACGGTCCGCGACGCGGGCTTCACGGAGATCGCGCCGGGCTCCTGCACCGTGGTGGCGGACCACCCGGCGCTGCGGGCCGGCTGACGCCACGGCCCTCCGGACCGCCGGCCGCGCGCGGGAGCGGGCGCGCACACCTCTTGCCGTGTTCATGGCATGCGGGGTACCAATGGTGACGCAGAAGTTGAACGTCGTTCAGGTTCTGTGCCGCGGGGGGCCGATCGAGCCGGAGGAGCAGCTGATGTCCGCGGAACGTCCTGTTCGCAGTCGCCGTACGGTCCTGAGGGCGGGAGCCCTCACCGGTCTGGGGCTGGCGGGCGCCCAGCTGGCCGCCCCCGCCCCGGCCGGCGCCGCCCCCGCCCGTGACACCGGCTACCTCGTCGGGCGCGGCCTCGCCGACGCCACCGGTGAGGTGGCCGAGGTCGGGATGATGGGGTACGGCCGGTTCGACCAGCAGGCCGCGGGACTCCACACCCGGCTGCGGGCCCGCGCCTTCGTCGTGGTCGACGAGGCGAGCGGGCGGCGGGTGATGCTGATCGTCGCCGACTCGCCGATGATCTTCGGGAGCGTGCACCAGGCGGTGCTGCGCCGGCTCGCCGAGGCGTACGGCGGTCTCTACACCGCGCGGAACGTGCTCATCACCGCCACCCACACCCACAGCGGTCCGGGCGGCTACTCCCACCATCTGCTGTACAACACGACCACGTTCGGCTTCCACCGCAAGACCTTCGAGGCGGTGGCGGACGGAATCCTGGAGGCCGCGCGGCGCGCCCACGACGACCTCGCGCCGTCCGAACTCGTGCTCAGCCACGGCACGTTGACCGGGGCCAGCGTCAACCGCTCCCGCTCCGCCTTCGACCGCAACCCGAAGGCCGACCGCGACCACTTCCCGGACGCCGTCGACCCGCACACCACACTGCTCCGGGTGGAGCGGGCCGGCCGGACGGTCGGGGCCGTCAACTGGTTCCCGGTGCACAGCACCAGCATGTCCGGCGACAACCGGCTCATCAGCGCGGACAACAAGGGGTACGCGGCGTACCACTGGGAGCGGGAGGTCAACGAGGTCGACTACCTGTCCGACGGCTCCCCGGCGTTCGTCTCGGCGTTCGCGCAGACCAACAGCGGCGACATGTCGCCCAACCTCGATCTGCGGCCGCCCACCACACCGGAGGACTTCGCGCACACCCGCGCGAGCGGACTGCTGCAGTACGAGGCCGCAGCCGCCCAACTCGGACGGGGAGCAAGGCTGTCCGGGCCCGTCGACTCCCGGCTGGTCTACGTCGACCTCTCCGACGTCACGGTGCGCCCCGAGTTCACCGGCGACGGACGCACCCACCGGACGTCCAAGCCCTGCGTCGGCGCCTCCATGGCGGCGGGCAGCATGGAGGACGGGCCGGCCTTCCCCGGTTTCGAGGAGGGCGAGAACCCCTTCTGGGACGCGATCTCCGACTCCGTGATCTACACGGTCTCCCCGGAGCTGAAGCAGGCGCAGGCGCCGAAGGACGTCTTCGTGCCCATCGGGGAGATGAACCGCGTGTACCCGTGGGTGCAGGAGCGGGTGCCGGTGATGCTGGTCCGCATCGGCGGCCTCTACCTCATCGGCATACCGGGCGAGGTCACCGTCTGCGCGGGACTGCGGCTGCGGCGCACGGTCGCCGGGATCGTCGGCGCGGACCTCGACGATGTCCTGGTCGCCGGGTACGCCAACGCGTACTTCCACTACCTGACCACGCCCGAGGAGTACGACGCGCAGCAGTACGAGGGCGGCAGCACCCTCTTCGGCCGCTGGCAGCTCCCCGCGCTCCAGCAGACCGCGGCCGCGCTGGCGACCGCGCTGCGCGACGGCACGGAACTGCCGCTCGGCCCCGAGGCGCCGGACATCTCCGGCAAGGCCCTCTCCCAGCAGCCGGGGGTGGTGCTGGACGCGCCGCCGGCCTTCCGGAAGTTCGGGGACGTCCTGGTGCCGCCGCGGGAGAACTACCGCGCCGGCGAGCGCGTCGAGGCCGTCTTCGCGGGCGCCCACCCGGGCAACGACCTGCACCGGGGCGGCACTTATCTCGAGGTCCAGCTCCGGAAGGCCGACGGGACCTGGCACACCGTCGCCGACGACGGCGACTGGCCGACCCGCTTCCACTGGAAGCGCGACGGCGTCGCCGCCTCCCAGGTCACCCTCACCTGGGACGTCCCCCAGGGCACCCCCGCGGGCACGTACCGTCTCGTGTACCACGGCGACGCCAGAAGCCTCACCGGCACGATCACCCCGTTCACCGGCACGACCCCGGCCTTCACGGTCCGCTGACCCGCGAAAGGGCCCGCCGCGGCGCCGCCCCCGAACCTCAAATGTTGCTCTGAAGGTGAGCCGGGGCGGTTCGGGGGCGGGGCCGGCGGCCATATCCATGTCACCCGCGGGGGCCGGACACGCCGGGCGGAGGAGGGGGACGGGACGATGGTGCGACTGGGGACGGGGATCGGGTGGCGGCCGGAGATCGCGGAGGCCGTGGAGGGGATGCCGGGGATCGACTGGGTCGAGGTCGTGGCCGAGAACGTCTGTCCCGGGCATCTGCCCGAGTCGCTGCTGCGGCTGCGCGGGCGCGGGGTGACCGTCGTGCCGCACGGCGTCTCGCTGGGGCTGGGCGGGGCCGAGCGGCCCGACGAGGGACGGCTCGCCGCCCTCGCCGAGCGGGCGGAGACGCTCGGGTCGCCGCTCGTCACCGAGCACATCGCGTTCGTGCGGGCCGGCGGGGCGATGACCGCGTCCCCGGCCATCGAGGCCGGGCACCTGCTGCCCGTGCCGCGCACCCGTGACGCCCTCGACGTGCTCTGCGAGAACGTCCGCATCGCCCAGGAGGCGCTGCCCGTGCCGCTCGCCGTCGAGAACATCGCCGCGCTGATCGCCTGGCCCGGCGAGGAGATGACCGAGGGGCAGTTCCTGTACGAGCTGGCCGACCGGACCGGCGTACGGCTCCTCATCGACGTCGCCAACCTGCACACCAACCACGTCAACCTGGGCGAGGACCCGGCCGAGGCGCTCGCCGAACTGCCCCTGGAGGCCCTCGCGTACGTCCATGTCGCGGGCGGGTTCGAGCGGGACGGCGTATGGCACGACAGCCATGCCCACCCCGTCCCCGAGCCGGTGCTGGACGTCCTCACCGATCTCGCGTCGCGGGTCTCCCCTCCCGGCGTGCTGCTGGAGCGGGACGAGAACTTCCCCGAGGCGGACGAGATGGAGCGGGAGCTGGACGCGATCCGGCACGCGGTCGGGAAGGGGACGGAGGGCCGGAGGGCGAGCACTCCCGCGGTCACGGGCGTCCGCCCCGGGCCGCGGGAGGGCTCGCTCGGGGCCGCCCGGCAGCGGCTCGCGCTCGCGCAGACCGCGGTGCTGTCCTCGCTGGTCGCCGGAACCCCGGTGCCGGAGGGGTTCGACCGGACGCGCATGGGAGTGCAGGCGCGGGCGCTGGCCGCCAAGCGGGCCGACGTGGTCGCCAAGGTCGCGCCCGAGCTCCCGGTGATCCTCGGGCAGGGATACCGGTCCGCCTTCCTCGCGTACGCGCAGACGCTGCCGATGACCGGCGGCTACCGGCGGGACGCGCTGGACTTCGCCGAGGAACTGCTGGGCGGCGGGGGGCCCGAGGACGCGCGGGCGCGGCGCGAGCTGCGCCGGTGGTGGCTGGAGCGGTCGGGGCCGAGGCCGCGGTCGGACAGGCCGGCGGTGCGGCTGGCGCGGGCCACCCGGCGGGTGCTGCTGCGGCGCTGACCGGTGACGGTCGCCCAAACCGCGCGGAACATCACATACCGGCAACACTCCGTCCCGGATCGTGAACAGGGCATGGCGTTCCCGCGACCATGTCCTTTACAAACAACTCATGTTCTGGGTCCCTCTCCTGCTCCTGGCCTGGGCCGTCGCCGGTGCGGCGTGCCTGCGGCTGTGCCTGACCGCCGTGCGCGGCGCCGTGGCCGGCCACGACACGGGAGCGGGGCGCGATCTGACGCTGTACGAGGCCGCGTTCCTGTCCGGCGGACCGGCGAGGGTCGCCGACGTCACGCTGGTCGCCATGGCCCGCCAGCGGAGGCTGCTGCTGGCGCACACCGGCTGGGCGACGGTGGTCGACCCGCGCGGGCGGGACGAGATGGAGCGCTCGGTGATAGGGGCGATAGGCCCGCAGGGACAGTCGCCCCTCGCGCCGGTGCGGACCGCCGCGGCGACCGCCGACGCCGTGCGCGGGATCTCCGAACGGCTGGTCGGCGCGGGACTCGCGGTGCCCGACGGCGCGGGGACGACCGTCGCGGACGCGGTACGGCAGGTGCGGCTCGCCGGGACGGCGGTGGCGGGGCTGGCGGCGGCCGCCCTGCTGATGCCCGTCCCGTCGGACATGCCGCGCCATCTGGTCGCCCTGTGGTTCACGCTGCCGCTGATCCTCACACTGGGCTGTCTGGCCATCGCGCGGTTCGAGGTCCACCCGTACTCGCGCTGGGCCTCACCGGCGGGCCAGCGCCTGCTGGGCGCGCTCCCGCGCAGCGCAGGCGAGGCCGGAGACGACCGCACCTGTCTCACCTCCGTCGCGGTGCGCGGCATCCGAGCGGTGGGCGAGCCGGAGCTGCGCGCGGCCTTCGCGCACCGGGAGCCGCGTCACTAGCGGCCGCCGCGGTCGCCGCACCGGGCCACCGCTTCGGGTCACGGGCGCCGACACCCCGGCGGAGGGTCCTTGCATCGGACCACCACTCAAAAGAAATATCCCTTTTGTCGCTTACGTGTGTACCGAAGGGACCGTCGATGAGAACCGCCGCCGTCCATGTGGCCACAGGGTCCTTGCTGCTCACCGCCCTGGCCGCCGCCCCGGCCGGCGCCGGAACCCCCGCCTCCCCCTCCGCCGAACTGCGCGGCACCGCCGTGGCCGCCGCACGCGCCGCCGCGGAGGGCATCGACTTCGGCGCCTGTCCCCCGGAGCAGGAACTCCCGCCCACCGTGCGGTGCGGCACCGTCGCCGTCCCGCTCGACTACGCCCGCCCGGACGGCGAACGGATCCTGCTCACCGTCAGCCGCGCACGCGCCACCGGGAAGGACCCCGACAACAGCAAGCGCAAGGTGCCCCGGCAGGGTTCCCTGGTCCACAACCCGGGCGGGCCGGGCGCGAGCGGCATGTACTTCCCGATGACGGGCGCGCTCCCCGAGTGGAAGCGCGTCGCGGCGGCGTACGACCTCGTCGGCTACTCCCCGCGCGGGGTGGGCCGCTCCGCGCCGCTGTCCTGCACGGACCCGGGGACCTTCTTCGAGGGCCCGGCGAAGGCGCCGGTCCACCCGTCGGCGGCGTACAAGCGGGAGCGCGTCGCGCGGGCCCGGGCGTACGCGCGGGGGTGCGCCGAGCGGACGGGCGGCTCGCTGCGGCACTACCACTCGCTCAACAACGCCCGTGACCTGGACGTCCTGCGGGCCGCGCTCGGGGAGAACCGGCTGACGTACCTCGGCTCGTCGTACGGCACCTACTTCGGGGCGCTGTACGCCACGATGTTCCCCTCCCACGTACGGCGGATGGTGTTCGACTCGGCGGTGAACCCGGACCCAGAGCGGATCTGGTACCGCAACAACCTCGCCCAGTCGGCGGCGTTCGAGGACCGCTGGGCGGACTTCCGGGCCTGGACCGCCGAGCACGACGACGTCTACGGGCTGGGCGGCACGGCCGAAGAGGTGCGGCGCAGCTACGAGAGGGCGAGCGCGCGGCTGGCTGCGGAGCCGGCGGGCGGCAGGGTCGGCCCCGCGCAGCTGCAGGCGGCGTTCCTCAAGGCCGGGTACTACGACGACCACTGGCCGCAGCGCGCGCACGCGCTGTCGGCGTATCTGAGGGGCGACTCCGGGCCGTTGGTCGAGCAGGCCCAGGAATATCCGGAGGCGGCGGCGGAGGCGGAGAACGCGCGGGCGGTGTATCTCGCCGTGGAGTGCAACGACGCGCCCTGGCCGGCCGAGTGGGCGGTGTGGGACCGGGACAACACCCGGCTGGCGCGCAGGGCGCCCTTCGAGACCTGGGGCAATGTGTGGACCAACCTGCCCTGCGCCTACTGGCAGGGCCCCCGGCAGCGGCCGCTGGACGTGCGCGCCGGCCGCGGGGAGCTGCCGCCGACGCTGATCCTGGCGGCCGAGCGGGACGCGGCCACCCCCTACGACGGCGCCCTGGAGCTGCACCGGCGGCTGGCGGGGTCGGTGCTGGTGACCGAGCGGGACGCCGGCAGCCACGGCCTCGCGGGCGGACCCAACGCCTGTGTGAACCGCCATCTGGAGGCGTACCTGCTGGAAGGCAGGGTCCCGGGGCGGCGCGCCTCCTGCGCACCGCACCCGGAACCCGAGCCGCAGCCGGCGGGCGGACGGGCCGGGAAGGACCGGCCCGGCGTCTGATCAGGCGAGGCCGGCGACCAGTTCCGCCACGTTCTTGCGGCGGCCCGTGTAGAACGGGACCTCCTCGCGGACGTGCATCCGGGCCTCCGAGCCGCGCAGGTGACGCATGAGGTCGACGATGCGGTCCAGCTCGTCGGCCTCGAAGGCGAGGATCCACTCGTAGTCGCCGAGGGAGAACGAGGCGACCGTGTTGGCGCGCACGTCCGGGTAGCCGCGGGCCATCTTGCCGTGGTCGGCGAGCATGCGGCGGCGGTCCTCGTCGGGCAGCAGGTACCAGTCGTAGGAGCGCACGAAGGGGTAGACGCTCACGTAGTTGCGGGGCGTCTCGTCGGCGAGGAACGCCGGGATGTGCGACCGGTTGAACTCGGCGGGGCGGTGCAGCGCCATGTTCGACCAGACGGGCTCCAGCGCGCGGCCCAGCCTGGTGCGGCGGAAGAGGTTGTACGCCTCCTGCAGCTGGTCGGCGGTCTCGGCGTGCCACCAGATCATGAGGTCGGCGTCCGCGCGCAGGCCCGACACGTCGTAGGTGCCGCGGATCGTGACGTCCTTGGCGGCGAGCTGGTCGAACAGCTCCTGTACCTCGTCGGCGTACCCGGCCCGGTCCTCGGGCAGCACGTCCTTCAGCCTGAAGACCGACCAGAGGGTGTAGCGGATGACCTCGTTGAGGTCCTTGGCCAGCTTGCCCTTGTTCGGGATCCGGTCGGCTGCGGGGGTGGTGGCGTCGTCACTCATGTCCCTCATTCTCCTGCTGCTCCGTGGAGGCTCTGCACCGGGTGGGCGGTGAGTTCCTGCACACCGTGCAGGTCACCGTGGATCTGGTCGGCCGCGGCGTACGCGCTCGCGACGCACGCGGGGATGCCGACACCGTCGTAGGCCGCGCCGCACACCGCGAGACCGGCGAGAGAGGCGAGGTGCCCGCGGACGCGGGCCACGCGCGCGTGGTGGCCGACGGGGTACTGGGGCAGGCCGTCCTGCCAGCGGGTGACGCGGGTCGCGACCGGGGTGGCGTCCAGTCCGACGGCGGCCTTCAGGTCGTGCCGGGAGACCTCCACCAGGCCGGCGTCGTCACGGCGGAGGATCTCCGTCTCGCCGTGCCGGCCGACGGAGGTGCGCAGGACCACCAGTCCGGGGTTCTCCTCGGCGATCCACCCCCACTTGGCGGAGGCGAAGGTGGACGCCTTGATGGTGCGGCCGTCGACGGGCGGCACCAGGAATCCGCTGCCCTCGGGCAGAGCGGTCTCCGCGCGGCGGAAGGCGAGGGTGATCAGCGCCATGGAGGCGTACTCGACCCCGGCGAGCTCGGCGGCGGCGCCGGGGGCCTCGGAGCGCAGCAGTGCGGCGGCGGCCGGTGCGGGCACGGCGACGACGACCGCATCGGCGTGCAGGACCCGGTCGCCGGCGAGGATCCGCCAGCCGTCCTCCGGTGCGCGGCGCAGCTCCGTGACCGGCGCACCGGTGAGGATCTCCGCCCCGCGTGCCCGCAGGGAGTCGGCGACCGCGAGCGGCAGGGTGCCCACTCCGCCCGCCAGGCCCATGAAGACGGGCCCGGCCGGCGCCGAGGCCGCGGACCTCGCCTGGATCCCGCGGACCGCCTCGGTCAGGGAGGTGTGGGTCCGCGCGGCCTCGAAGAGCTGCGGGACCGCCGAGCGCATCGAGATGCGGTACGCGTCGCCCGCGTACACCCCGCCGAGCAGGGGCTCCACCAGGCGGTCGACGACCTCGCGGCCGACGCGCGCCGCCACGTACTCGCCGACGGCCACGTCGTCGCCGACCTCCGTGCGGGGCAGCTCGGCGTCCCGCCCGATCCGGGCCAGCCCCTCGTCGGACAGCACGCCGGCGAGGGCGTCGGCGGTGCCGGGGACGCCCATGACGTGCCCCTTGGGCATGGGGCGCAGGGCGCCGCGGGTCCAGAGCGAGGCCGTGGCGGTGGCCGGCGGCTGGAGGCGGTCGGCGAGACCCACCTCGCGGGCGAGGCCCACCGCCTCGGGGCGGCGGGCCAGCATCGACTCCGCGCCGAGGTCGACGCGCGCGCCGGCGATCTCGCCCGGCAGCAGCTTGCCGCCGACCCGGCCGGAGGCCTCCAGCACGGTCACCCGCGCCCCGTGCGCGAGCAGCCGGTGCGCGGCGGCCAGCCCGGCGATTCCCGCCCCGACGACGACTACGTGCCGTCCGGAGCCCGCATGTGATCCGCTCATGCCCCCACCTTCTCAGACTCCGCCGGCGGTCCCGCCAGGGCCATGTGGCCCTGCCGAGTCCCTACCGTGACCGCATCGGGACCCTTCCGCCCCAACGTCCCGGCCCGCTGCCGCGTCGAAGGAACGTCAGCCATCACCACGCGGGGGAGCCCCATATGCGCTCACGACGATCCGTACGATCCACCCACGCCCTCGCCGGGCTCCTGCTGGCGGCGGCGCTCGCCGCCGGCGGGTGCAGCGCGGGGGCCGACTCCGCCTCGGCCGGGGCCGCCGACAAGGCGGCGCGGGCGGAGGGGCAGTCCCTGCAGGAGGACGCGAAACAGGGCGCTCCCGGCGGCGCGGCGGACGGCGCGAGGGAGACCGCGCCGCCGAAGGCCACCGCGAACCGCATCATCCGCACCGCCTCCCTGACCGTGCGGGTGAAGGACGTGCCCGGGGCGCTGGACGAGGCCCGCACGACGACGGAGAACGCGGGCGGCTACATCGGCAATGAGAGCACCGACCGGGACGAGGACGGCCACGAGCACACGCGCGTGGTGCTGCGCGTGCCCGTCGAGAAGTACGAGGAGGTCCTCACCGGCCTCGAGGGCACGGGCAAGCTGCTCGCACGCACCGCGAAGGCGCAGGACGTCACCGACCAGGTGGTCGACGTGGAGAGCCGGATCACCTCGCAGCGGGCCAGCGTGGCCCGGATCCGCGAGCTGATGGACCGGGCCACCAAGCTCAGCGACGTGGTCACCCTGGAGGGCGAGCTGAGCAGCCGCCAGGCCGACCTGGAGGCCCTGCTCGCCCGGCAGGCGTCCCTGAAGGACCGTACGAGCCTGGCCACCATCACCCTGACCCTGACCGAGTCCCCGGTGCGGAAGGCGGCGGAGGACGACGACCCCGGCTTCCTCGACGCGCTCGCGGGCGGCTGGGACGCGTTCCTGACCATGCTGCGCTGGCTGGCCGTGGCGATCGGCGCGGTGCTGCCGTTCGCGGCGGTGGCGGCGCTGCTCGTCCTGCTGTGGCTGAAGGCCGTACGCCCCCGGCTGCGGCGGCCGGAGCCGGCGCCCGCGGCGGGCGCCCCGGGCCCGCTGCCCGCGGCCCCGCCGCTGACCGCCCCGGCGCCCCGCCGGGCACCCGACGGCGCGGACGGCAACGGGAACGGGAACGGGAAGGACTGACGCACCCTCGTGCGGGCCTGAAATCCCCCGCCCCCGTAGCGTGTTCCTCATGAGCATGAGTGACGCGCGCGGTGCGAGGGAACGCCTGGTCGTGATCGGCGGTGACGCCGCGGGAATGTCCGCGGCGTCCCAGGCCCGCCGGCTGAGGGGTCCGGACGAGCTGGAGATCGTGGCGTTCGAACGCGGCCACTTCACCTCCTTCTCCGCGTGCGGCATCCCCTACTGGGTGGGCGGCGACGTCCCCGAGCGGGACCGGCTGATCGCGCGCACCGCCGAGGAGCACCGGGCGCGCGACATCGACCTGCGGATGCGCACCGAGGTCACCGAGCTCGATCCCGGCCGGGGGCGGGTGCGCGCGCGTGACCTCGACACGGGGGCCGAGTCCTGGACGTCGTACGACAAGCTCGTGATCGCGACCGGCGCGCGGCCCATCCGTCCGCGGCTGCCCGGCGTGGACGCCCCCGGGGTGCACGGCGTGCAGACCCTGGACGACGGGCAGGCCCTCCTGGACACGCTGGCCCGCACCCGCGGGCGCCGCGCGGTGGTCGTCGGCGCCGGCTACATCGGCGTGGAGATGGCCGAGGCGCTGATCAACCGCGGCTACCGGGTGACGGTCGTCAACCGCGGCAGGGAGCCGATGGCCACCCTCGACCCCGACATGGGACGCCTGGTGCACCGGGCGATGGAGGGCATGGGCATCACCATGGTGAACGACGCCGAGGTCACCGAGCTGCTCACGGGCGACGACGGCCGGGTGCGCGCGGTCGTCACCGCGGACGCCGAGTACCCGGCGGACGTCGTGGTGCTCGGCATCGGGGTCCGCCCGGAGACCTCGCTGGCGCGGGCCGCCGGACTCCCCCTGGGCGAGCACGGCGGGCTGCTCACCGACCGGTCGATGCGGGTGCGCGGGCACGAGAACATCTGGGCCGGCGGCGACTGCGTGGAGGTCCTCGACCTGGTCTCCGGGCAGCAGCGGCACATCCCGCTCGGCACGCACGCCAACAAGCACGGCCAAATCATCGGGGCCAACGTCGGCGGCGACTACGCGACGTTCCCGGGCGTGGTCGGTACGGCGGTCAGCAAGGTGTGCGACCTGGAGATCGCGCGCACCGGGCTGCGCGAGAAGGACGCGCACCGTGTGGGGCTGCGGTTCGAGAAGGTCACCATCGAGTCGACCAGCCGCGCCGGCTACTACCCGAACGCCTCCGCCATGACGGTGAAGATGCTCGCCGAACTGCGCACCGGCCGGCTCCTCGGCGTCCAGATCGTCGGCCGCGAGGGTGCGGGCAAGCGCGTCGACATCGCCGCGGTCGCCCTGACGGCCGGCATGACGGTGGAACAGATGACGGCCCTGGACCTGGGCTACGCCCCGCCCTTCTCCCCCGTCTGGGACCCGGTCCTGGTGGCGGCCCGCAAGGCGGCGTCGAAGATCCGGGCAGGTTCCTGACCCCGGGTGGTGCGGCGCCCCGCAAGGGGCGCGGGAACCGCGCGACCGGCCACGACGGACCGGCACCCCGCGGCACGACCGCGCACGCGCGGCACCTCCCGGGGCACCTCACGCCGTCCCGTTGATCCTCTCGATCGCCTGCCGCGCCTGCTCGGCGGGCGGCCGCGCGGGCAGCGACGCCACCGACGCACCCGGGGTGCCGGCATCCGGCGCCGACGCGGGCGCGGGCACCGCCGGCTTGGCGTGCGCCGCGCTCCGCGCGGACCGCAGCCGATGGCTCACCGCCTCCTCCAGCGTCACCGGCCGCCGCATCTGGGAGGCGAGCCGCCCCGCCTCCTGGCCGAGCCGGGCGACGTCCTCCCAGGGGAGGCGCACCACGAGCGTGAGCTCGGCCTCGCCGTCGGGCAGCGCGTGCATCGCGGGGGGCACTCGGTCGTTCATCGCCTGTTCCTCACGTCGGCCCCGCGGCGCCTTCCCCGCGCCCCGGGCGGTTGCCGAGTCATACGCGCGTCCGTACGGCGGTGTTCAGCGCCGCCGCGGATTCACCGCCGGCCGTCCGGGCACTAGTGGGACGTGGTCATGCCCGTCCATGACGTGAACCCCACGCGGCGCACCCCCTGGGTGACGTACGCGCTCCTCGCCGCCAACTTCGTCGTCTTCCTGGCCTTCACCCCCGGCGTGATCGGCTCACTGACCGGCGGGAGCAGTCTGGCCGACCTGTGCCATCTGCAGGCGTTCCTGGACCGCTACGCCGTGGTCCCGCAGGAGCTGATCCACCACCGGATGCCGAACCTGGTGCCCACCGGCGCCACCGGGGTGGGCCCGCAGGGCCCGGGGTGCGTGGTGGACCGGCCGGGCTACGAGAAGTCCCCCGAGCTGAGCGTCCTGACGGCGATGTTCCTGCACGGCGGCTGGCTGCACCTGCTCGGCAACATGCTCTTCCTGTGGATCTTCGGCAACAACGTCGCGGACCGCATGGGGCACGTCCGCTTCCTGCTCTTCTACCTGGTCTGCGGTTACGCCGCCGCGTACGGCTTCGCCGTGCTGAACGCCGGCTCGGGCGAGCCCCTGATCGGCGCCTCCGGGGCGGTCGCCGGGGTGCTGGGCGCCTATCTGGTGCTGTATCCGAGGGCGCGGGTCTGGGTGCTGGTGCCGTTCCTGATCTTCCTGCCGCTGCGGCTGCCCGCGTGGATCGTGCTGGGCATGTGGTTCGTGCTGCAGGCGGTGTACTCGTCCGGGCAGGGCGTCACCGACGCCGGGACGGTGGCGTACCTGGCGCACGTGTTCGGCTTCGTGGCGGGCATGCTGATCGCCTGGCCGCTGCGCCCGGGCACTCCCCCGCCGCCGGAGCCGCGCGGAATCCTGTTCGGCAGGCGCGCCCGGCCGGACTGGTGAGGGCGCCGGGACGGCGCGGTGCCGGGGCGGGTTCGTCCAAGTGATGCCACGGGAGCGGTTGGACGCCGGGGTGTTCGCCGCCGTTGATGGTCAGCGAGCGGCGCGGGCATAGTGAAACGCGGTCAAGTCGTCCGCGCACCCCCTTCCTTCACCGAGAGAGGGCAACGCCGTGCCGAACCCCTTCGAGGATCCCGACGCCAGCTATCTCGTCCTGGTCAACGACGAGGGCCAGCATTCCCTCTGGCCCGTCTTCGCCAAGGTTCCGGACGGATGGACGTCCGTGTTCGGAGAGGCCGGCCGCCAGGACTGCCTCGACTACATCGAGAAGAACTGGACGGACATGCGGCCGAAGAGCCTCATCGAGGCGATGGAAAACCAGCGCTGACGCCATGACCGTCGACCTCAGCGGATATCCGAGTCTGGGCGCGGCCTTCGCCGCGCGGGCGGACGCTCATCCCGGGCGGACCGCACTGACCCTCTGGCACGGCTCCACCGGGGCGGACCCCGAGAGCGTCACCTACGGGGAGCTGGCCCGCCGGTCCCGGGTGCGCGCGCGGGAGCTGGCCCGGCGGCTGGCCCCCGGGGAAAGGGTGCTCGTCGCCCTGCCGACGGGCATCGAGTTCGCGGAGGTCTATCTGGCCTGTCTGACCGCCGGTCTTGTCGCCGTGCCCTCACCGATGCCGGGCGGGTCGGCGAGCGCCGGTGAACGGATCGCGGCGATCGCGGCCGACTGCTCGCCCGGCCTGGTCCTCACCACCGACGCAGCCCGCGCCGAGGTCGCCGAGCACCTGAGGGGCCACGGCCCGGAGGGGCTCGCCGTCGAGGCCGTGCTCCCGGTGGGCGGGCGGTCCGCGCCTGGGGAGGGGGCGGACGGCCGGGACGTCGGCCGCGGCACGGACGCGGTCCTGCAGTACAGCTCCGGGTCCACCGGGTCGCCGAAGGGTGTGATCCTCACGCACGGCGCGGTCCTGGCGAACGTCTCGGCGGTCTGCACCTATGTGGGCCTCGTCCCGGAGGACCGGTTCGGCAGCTGGCTGCCGCTGCACCACGACATGGGCCTGTTCACCCAGCTCACCGCGGCGCTGCTGTGCGGCGCGCACCTCACGCTGATGACGCCGGCCCAGTTCATCCGGCGGCCGGCCGAGTGGTTCCGCATGCTGGACCGGTTCCGGATCACCTACACCGTCGCCCCCAACTTCGCGTACGAACTCTGCACCCGCGTCATCACCGACGAGATGACGCGGGGACTGGACCTGTCCGCCCTGCGCTACCTCGGCAACGGGGCCGAGCCGATCCACGCGCCGACCGTGCGGGCCTTCATGGAACGGTTCGCGCACCTCGGGCTGCGTTCCCACGTCCACTCCAGCGGCTACGGCCTCGCCGAGTCCACGGCGTACGTGACCTGCGTCCCCGAGGAGACCAGTCCCACCGTGCTCACGGTGGACCCGCTGCGGCTGGAGTCCGGCGAGCGGCCGGAGCTGCGGCCGGTGGCCGAGGGGGCGGGCAGGCCGGTGATGGGTCTGGGCCGGCCGCACGCGTTCGACCTGCGGATCGTCGACCCGCGGGAGCGGGTGCCGCTGCCCGAGGGCAGGATCGGCGAGATCTGGCTGCGCGGGGAGAGCATCGGCCGGGGCTACTGGGGCAGACCGGAGCTGAGCGCGGAGGTCTTCGACGCCCGCCTCGCGGACTCCGCCGAGGGACCGGGCTGGCTGCGCACCGGGGACCTGGGCGCGCTCGTCGACGGCGAACTGTTCGTCACGGGCCGCCTCAAGGAACTGCTGATCGTGCACGGCCGGAACATCTTCCCGCAGGACGTGGAGCACGAGGCGCGTGCCGCGCACCAGGCACTGGGCGGCCAGCTCGGGGCCGCGTTCGGGGTCGGCTCGCCGGACGAGCGTGTGGTGCTCGTGCACGAGGTGCACCCCCGGACCCCGAGGACCGAGCTGCCGGAGGTCGTCACCGCGGTCACCCGCAGGCTCAACCGCTCGTTCGGTCTCCCCCTGCGCAACGTCGTGCTGGTGCGGCGCGGCACCGTACGCCGCACCACCAGCGGGAAGATCCGGCGCACCGCCATGCGGGAACGGTTCCTCGCGGGCGACATGACCGTGCTGCACGCCGAGCTGGAGCCCGCGCTGCGCGCACCGGCGGCGGGGCCGCGGTGAGGGCGCCGGTGCACACCGGCACGGGCGCCGGGCGGGAGGCCGCGCTCGACGCGTTCCTGACGGACGCCGGACCGGACGGGGCGGGGGGCGATGTCGCCCGCCGCGTCGCCGGGGAGGACGCCGCCGAGGAGTTCCCCGCCACGCTCGTCGCGCGGCTCGACGCGTTCGGGCTGCCCGCGTACTACGTTCCGGCCGAGTGGGGCGGCGCCGGCGCCGACCACGAGGTGCTGCTGCGGCTGTGGCGCACGGTGGCCCGCCGTGACCTGAGCGCCGCCGTCGCGCACGGCAAGACCTACCTCGGCGCCGCGTCGGTCTGGTGCGCAGGCGACGCCGCGCAGGCCACCGCCACGGCGGACGCGGTCCTGGCGGGCGAACCGGTCGCCTGGGCGCTGTCCGAACCGGACCACGGCGCCGACCTGCTCAACGGGGAGCTGACCGCGACCGCCCAGGACGGCGGCCGCCGCCTTGACGGCGTCAAGTGGCCCGTCAACAACGCCACCCGGGCCCGTCTGCTGACCGTCCTGGCCCGCACCGGAGCCGCCGGATCCGGGCGGGGGCAGAGTCTCTTCCTGGTGGACAAGTCCGCGCTCGCCCCCGGCTCCTGGCATGTGCTGCCCAAGGAACCCACCCATGGGATCCGCGGCATCGACATCTCCGGCATCGCGTTCGAGGGGGCGGTGCCGGCTCCCGGCGCGCTGCTCGGCCGTGAGGGCGGCGGAGCCGAGACGGTGCTGCGCGCGCTGCAGCTCACCCGGACCATGTGCGCCGCCCTGTCGCTGGGGGCGGGCGAGCACGCGCTGCGGATCACCGCCGCGTTCGCCGCCGAACGGATCATCCAGCGGCGTCCGCTCCTCGACCGCGCCCATCCCCGGGCGATCCTCGGCCGGTGCGCGGCGCTGACGGCCGCCGCCGAGTCGGCGGCGCTGGTCGGCAGCCGCGCGATCCACACCCTCACCGGCGAGATGAGCGTGGTGTCCGCGGTGGTCAAGTCCGTCGCACCGGCACTGACCGACGCGGTGATCGCCGAACTCGCCGAACTGCTCGGCGCGCGGTCCTTCCTCACCGGGGTGTACGCGCACGGCGCGTTCCAGAAGATCTGGCGCGACCACCAGATCGTGTCGGTGTTCGACGGCAGCACCCCGGTGAACCGCGCGGCGCTCGTCCAGCAGTTCCCGCGGCTGGTGCGGGAGTACCGGGCGGGCACGGTCGACGAGAAGGGGCTGGCCGGGGCGGCGGCGGTGGGCGAGCCCGCCGGGCCGCTGGACCGCGGGGCACTCACGCTGCTGTCCCGGCGGGGCTGTTCGGTGGTGCAGTCCCTCCCCGCTTTGTCCCGGGCACTCGCCGGGGAAGCGGCCCCGGAGGGGCTCGTGGCGCACGCCGTCGCGGTCGCCGCGGCCGCCGGAGAGGTCCACGCGCGGATGGCGGCGGTCGCCCCGGCCGCGCACCCTCCGATGTCCGCCTACGAGACGGCCGCCGCGTACGAACTCTGCTACGCGGCCGCGGCGTGCCTGCACACCTGGTCGGCCGGACGGCACAGCCGTCGAGGAGAGCCGTTGTGGGAGGACGGACTGTGGGCGAGGGCGGCGCTGCGCGCCCTGCGGGCCAGGCTCGCGACGACGCTGCGGACACCGGCGCCGTCGGCGGCCCCGGGGGACGACGGGCTCGACGGACTGCTGGCGGAGCACGTGGCGCGGGCGGCGCGGGACGGGGCCCCGGTGACCCCGTTCGGTGCGCCGCTGACCGGCTCCCAGGACGGCCGCTGATGGGCGCCGCGGAGCTGGACGTCCTGCTCGGCGACCCCTGGGACGACCGCAACCCGGTGGGTCACGCGGCGGTGCTGGCCGCCGACGAGAGACAGGAGATGCCCGCCGAGGGCGAGCGGGTGCTGGACGAGTACCGCCTGAACGCCGAGTTCGTCCCGGTGGTCCACGGCGGCCGTCTGGAGCGCGCCGACCGGCTCGCCGAGGTGCTGCGGACGGTGTGGCGGCGGGATCCGTGCCTCGGTCTCGGCTACGGCTTCAGCTCGCTCATCGCCTCCGTCAACGTCTGGACCACCGGCGACGAGGAGCAGCGGCGCCGGGTGGCGGACCTGCTCCTGGCGAACGGCCGGGTCGCCGCCGCGTTCCACGAGCTGGCGCACGGCAACGACTTCGCGCACGCCGAGTGCGCCGCCCGGCCGGACGGCGCCGGCTGGCGGCTGACCGGCCGCAAGGAGATCGTGACGAACGTGCGCCGCGCGCAGGCCATGGTGCTGTTCGCACGGACCGGCACGGGCGCGGGCAGCCGCGGCCACAGCCAGTTCCTCCTCACCCGGGACGACCTGCCCGCCGCGGCGGTCCGGGACCTGCCGCGCTTCCACAGCTCCGGGATGCGCGGCATCGAGCTCGGCGGCGTGGAGTTCGCCGACTGCCCCGTCCCCGCCGACGCGCTGATCGGCTCCCCGGGCCAGGGGATCGAGGTGGCGCTGCGCTCGTACCAGATCACCCGCTCGGTGGGCCCCGCGGTGCTCGTCGGACCGCTGGAGACCGCGCTGCGCCTCGCCCTGCGCTGCTCCCTCGAGCGCCGCCTCTACGGCGGTACGGTCGCCGACCTGCCGTACGTGCGCGCGGTGATCGCCCGCTCCTACGCCGATCTGCTGGCCATGGACGCGTTCTCCGCGGTGGTCCTCCGGGCGCTGCACCTGCGGCCGGAGGCGATGGCGGTCTACGCCCCCGCGGCGAAGTACCTGACCGCGCGGATGCTGCTCGACGCGTTCGAGGACCTGCGGGCGGTGCTCGGCTCACGGTCCTATCTGCGGCGGGGCCCGTACGCGATGTTCCAGAAGCTGGCCCGGGACGTCGCCCCCGCGACCTTCGCCCATGTGTCGCTCACCGCCGCCCTGGTGACACTGCTTCCGCAGCTGCCCCGGCTGGCCCGCAGGTCCTGGCTGGCCGATCCGTCCGCCCCGGCCTCGCTGTTCGACCCGGGCGGTGAGCTGCCCGCGCTCGCCCCGGACCGGCTGAGCACCGGCATGCCCCGCCACGACGGCGTAGTCGGCGCGCTCACCGAACTGGCGGACGGCGTGCCGGCGGACGACCGCGACCCGGTCCGCCGGTTCGCCGCCCGGCTCCGGGACGAGCTGCGGACGCTGCGGGACGGGTGCGCGGCGCTCGGCCCCGGTGACATCACGATCGACGCCCCGCCGGCGGCGTTCGCGCTCGCCGACCGCTACACGGTGGTCCTCGCCGCCGCCTCGGTGCTGGCGGTGTGGCGGCGGTGCGCCGGCCGTTACCCCGACGCGGCGCTGCTGGGCGCCCTGGACCGGCTGACCGGACGGCTGGGCGGCCCGCCGGTGCTCACCGCGGCCGAACGCAAGGACGTGGAGCGGGAGCTGTTCGGTCTCGCGGTCGCGCGCTGTCACGACGGGCGTCTCCTGGACCTGTCCGCGCGGCACGTGCCCGGCTGAGCGGACCGCCGCCGGAACCGGCCCAAAGCACGGCTCCGTCCACACTGTTCCGTACTTTCGGCCGGTACGCCGGACGCCCCGGCTTCCTAGCCTGAGGAGCATGAATACAGCGGAGGGGCCCACGAGGCCACCTGGAAGGATGTTCGACGTCGGGCTGGCCGTCGTGCTGGCCCTGGGGATCGTCTTCACGGCGTTCATGTTCATGACCAGCTGGGGCGGGACCGCGTGGCTGTTCGGCACCGCCGTCTCCGTCGTCGTGAGCGCCGTGGCGCTGTTCCGTGCGCGGTTCAAGGCGCTGACGGCGGTCGCGGGGCTGGTCCTCACGGCCGGCGCCGTCACCGTGTCCCGGATCGCCGGGGACGACCTGCCGCAGGAGCCCGCGCCGGCCACGGCGCTCGCGCTGTCGGTGCTCGTCGGCTCGGCGATCCGGACGCTGCCCGCGGGCGGGGCCGCCGCGATCGCGGTGGGCGGTGTCGCGGTGACCGTGGCCTTCTGGCTGGAGGGGCTGAGCGGCGTGGCGAGCGCGGCCACGCTCGCGATGACCGCGGCCCTCGTCCTGGGGCCGGTGCTGCGGCTCCTCGACCGGCGCGCGCTGGCCACTCCCCGGGAACCGCAGGAATCCTGGGCCCACCCGCCGCACTCCTAGCATGACCGGAGACCTCGACACCATGAGCACCGCCCGGTCCGCGACCGGTACCTCCGAACCGCCGGGCGCCCCGCCCGCGGCCCCGCCGGACGGCGCGGACCGCGGGCGGGGGTTCGGTAGCCTGATCGACGTGGCGATTCCGAAGCGATGGGTGAGCGTCTTCTCCACCGTCGGGCTCGCCGTCGCCTTCCTCACCGCGATCGCCGTGCAGGCCGTCGCCCTCGCGCAGACCTGGGGAGCGGCGTCCTGGGTGCCGGGCGCCGCCGCCTCCGTGGTGGTGTGCGGGCTGGCGCTGCTGCGCCACCGCGAGCGGACCTGGACCTCGGTCGTGGGTCTCGTCGTGGCCGCGCTGTCGGTGCTCGTGCCGCTGCTGCCCGGCACCCGGCTGCCCGCGGGACTCGGCCCCTCCACGGCGCTGGGCCTGGCGGTGCTCATCGGGTCCGCGGTCCGGGCACTGCCCCCGGTGCGGGCGGGGACCATCGCGGGCGCGGGACTCCTGCTGGTCGCCGCCCAGTTCGCCACCCGGCCGGTGACGGCCGTTCCGGCCATCGCCGCGGTGGCCTGGCTGGCCGCCGTGGGAGTGGGGCTGTCGCTGCGCCGGCTCGACGAGCACGCGAAGGCCACCGCCCAGCAGGTCCGCCGGACCGAACGGCTCGAACTCGCCCGGGAACTGCACGACATCGTGGCCCACCACATCACGGGGATGCTGATCCAGGCACAGGCCGCCCAGGTGGTGGCGCGCCGGAACCCGGAGGACGTGTCGGACTCGCTGACCGAGATCGAGACCGCGGGGTTCGAGGCCATGGCCGCGATGCGCCGGGTCGTCGGGCTGCTGCGCGACACGGACGACGCGGCACCCGCCTCGCCCGGGCCGGAGGGACTGGGCGCCCTGGTCGAGCGCTTCAGCCGGCAGGGTCCGAAGGTGCGCCTGAGCGTGCCCGACGACGACACGCGCTGGCCGCCCGAGGTGACCAGCACCGTGTACCGCATCGTCCAGGAGTCGCTGACGAACGTCCTGCGGCACGCGCGGCACGCGCACTCCATCGACGTCACCGTCGGCCGCGACGCCGACGCCGTCACGGTCGAGGTCCGCGACGACGCCCCGCCGAACTCCGCCCGGTCGCACCATCGTGGAGGGTACGGTTTGGTCGGCATGCGCGAACGCGTCGAAACGCTCGGCGGCTCACTGCACGCCGGCCCCCGGCCCGGCGCCGGCTGGTCCGTGCGGGCGACCCTGCCCGTACCCACCAGGGAGCCCGGATGACGATCAAGGTCCTGCTCGCCGACGACCAGGCGATGATCCGCCGCGGCCTGCGGCTCATCCTGGAGGACCAGCCGGACATCACCGTCGTCGGGGAGGCCGAGGACGGCGCCGAGGCGATCGCGATGGCCCGAAGGCTCCGTCCCGACGTGTGCCTGGTGGACATCCGGATGCCCAAGCTCGACGGCATCGAGGTCACCCGCGCGCTGGCCGGCCCGAAGGCGGCCGACCCGATGCGGGTGATCGTGGTCACCACCTTCGACCTCGACGAATACGTGTACGGGGCACTGCGGGGCGGGGCGGCCGGGTTCGTCCTCAAGGACGCGGGGCCCGCCCTGCTCATCGAGGCGGTCCGCGCCGCCTACAACGGCGAGGCGCTGGTCTCGCCGTCGGTCACGCTGCGCCTGCTCAAACACCTCAACGAGTCGCAGGCGATGCCCCGCGGGGGTGCCGCGCGGTCGTCGGAGCTGTCCGGGCGCGCGCTGGAGGTCGTGCGGGCCATCGCGCGCGGCCGCACCAACCAGGAGATCGCCGCCGAGCTGTTCATCTCGCTCAGCACGGTCAAGAGCCATCTGTCGGGGATCCAGACCAAGCTCGGGGTGCGCAACCGGACCGAGATCGCCGTCTGGGCCTGGGAGAACCGCGTCGTCGAGAGCACCTCCGAGTAGCGGGCCGCGCCGCGCGCGAGCGGCTATCCCTTGAGCGCGACCGCGAGTTGCCGCACCGTCGGGTTGAGGTAGAGCAGGCGCGGGTGCAGTGACGGCAGGCCCCGTTCCCGCATCAGCGACGCCATCCGCACGGCGAGCAGCGAGTTCCCGCCCAGTTCCCAGAAGCTGTCGGACAGGCCCACGGTGAAGCCGAACAGCTGCCGCCACACGCTCAGCAACTCGCCGGACAGACCGTCCTCGCCGCCCGCGGGGACCGCTCCCCCGCCGGACGCGGCCACGGCCGGTTCCGGCAGGGCGGCCAGGTCGGTCTTCCCGTTCGCCGTCACCGGCAGCGCGGGCAGCGCCGTCAGGGTGGAGGGCAGCATGTGGGCGGGCAGGACGCGCGCGGCCCGCTCCCTCACGTCCGCCGTGGAGCCCTCGGAGAGGACCACGTACGCGTCGAGCCGGCCGGTCGCCGCGTCCCCCGGGTCGGTCTGACGGAACGTCACGGCGGCGGCGGTCACGCCGGGGCATTCGGCCAGCACCGTGCGGATCTCGTCCAGCTCGATGCGGAACCCGCGCAGCTTGACCTGGTTGTCGAGGCGTCCCAGGTGCTCCAGGGCGCCGTCCGGGCGCAGCCGGCCCCGGTCGCCGGTCCGGTACATCCGCCCGCCGCCGAACGGATCGGGGCGGAACCGCTCCCGTGTGAGGTCGGGGCGGCGCAGATAGCCGAGCGCCACTCCGGCGCCGCCGACGTGGATCTCCCCCGCCACTCCGGGTGGCGCGAGCCGCCCCCGCGCGTCCAGGACGTACACCCGCCAGCCGGGGAGCGCCCGGCCCACGGACCGGGATCCGGCCAGGGCGAGCCGCCGGGTGACGGTCTCCGCGGTGACGTGCACGGTGGTCTCGGTGATCCCGTACATGTTGACCAGCCGGCAGCGGTCCCCGGGGTGCCGGTCCAGCCAGGGCAGCAGGCTCCGGGTGTCCAGCGGCTCACCGCCGAAGACCACCAGCCGCACCGCGAGCGGCTCCGCCGTGTCGCGGTCGGCGGCCGCGAACTGGGTGAAGGCGGACGGCGTCTGGCTGAGCACGGTGACCCCCCGGGCGGCGACGAGGCCGTGGAACTGCTCGGGCGACCGCGACACCCAGTACGGGACGACGACGAGCCGGCCGCCGGTCAGCAGGCAGCCCCAGATCTCCCAGACCGAGAAGTCGAACGCGACGGAGTGGAAGAACGTCCACACGTCGGCGGCGCCGAGCGTGAAGTCGTCGCGGGTGGCGTCCATCAGGGCGACGACGTGGGCGTGCGGGACCAGCACCCCCTTGGGCCTTCCGGTGGAGCCCGACGTGTAGATCACGTACGCGGCCTCCTGCGGGCCTGCGCCGGTCGCGGGGGGACCGTCCGGCGCGGCGCCGCCCGACTCCAGCACCTGGGCGGGGGTGAGCACCCGGACGCCCGGGGAGCCGGGGAACCCGGCCGACTCGGTGACCACGACGTCCGTGCCGGAGTCCTCCACCGTGTACGCGAGCCGGTCCGCCGGGTAGGCCGGGTCCAGCGGCACGTAGACCGCCCCGGCCTTGAGGACGGCGAGCAGGACCGCGACGAGTTGCGCCGAGCGCTCCAGGCAGACACCGACCAGGGTGCCGTCGCCCGCTCCGGCGGCGCGCAGGCCGTGCGCGAGCCGGTCGGACCACTCGTCGAGCCGGCGGTAGGTCACCGTGCGGTCCCCGTCCACGAGGGCCAGCGCGTCGGGGCGTTCCGCGGCCCGCTCGGCGAACACGTCCGGTATCCGGCGCGGTGTGCTCTTCAGCGGCTGTGCCGCCCGCCCCAGCCGGAGGATCCGTTCGTGCTCCGCCGGGTCGAGGATGCCGGGCGGGCCGGTGAGGCGGCGGTGGGCCTCGACGAGGTGGCGCACGAACTGTTCGGCGATCGGCGTGCTGACGTCGCCGAGCCGGTGGTCGCAGCGGAGACCGTCCTCGCCGACGGTGACCGTGAGCGGGAAGACGGGCGCCAGGCAGGGCACGTACTCGCCTTCGCCCCCGAGGTCGAAGACCAGCCCGGCGCTCACCGGCGTGGCCGGCGGGGACGCGGCCCGGTCCCCGGCGTCCAGGGCCGTGGCCTCCGGCGTGCGCTCCGGCTCGTACCGGGAGAGCACCTGGGCGAGCGCGGCGAGCCAGCCCTCGGGTTCACGGGACGTGCCCTCGGGCAGCGCGACCCGGTGGCCGTCCCGCGCGTCCCCCTGTGCGGGGCCGCCCAGCCCCCAGTCGGGCGTGTGGCCGGAGCCGCTCGGCACGGCGCCCTGTCCGCGGGCCGGCGCGGGCCGCGCGGGGTCGAGCAGCGCGGCCGCCAGGCGGCGCAGCGCCCGCTGGCCGTACGCGGACCGGTGGGCGACGACGACCAGGTCGGCCCGGCCGTCGGTGTAGACGAGCAGCACGGCGCGCGATCCGCGGCCCGCGTCGACCGGCCGGGCCAGTTCGCGGGCGCGGTGCCGTGCGGCGCCCGGCTCGTCGCTCGCGAAGGGCACCCGTTCCACCCAGGGCGCGTCCACGCGGTCGGAGGCCCCGAGGCGGACGCGCAGCGCGTGGCAGTGCCGGGCGTCCTCGGCTGACTGGACAGTGACCACGTCCCTCTCCCTGTGGTTCAGCGAGTGGTGAACCCGCCGTCGACGGTGATGACCGACCCCGTGACCTGCCGGGATCCGTCGGAGGCGAGCCAGACGGCGGCCGAGGCGACGTCATCGGGCTCGATCAGGGCGTTCATGGGCTGCGACTGGACGAAGGCCTCCTCGTGTTCGGCGACCGGCACCTGGAGGGACCTGGCGATCTCGGAGAGCATCCGGCCCTCGACGGCAGGGTCGTCCCGGACCGAGCCCGGGCACAGGGCGTTGGCGCGGACCCTCATCGGCGCGAAGTCGAGCGCCGTGGCCCTGGTGAGCCCGATGACACCGTGTTTGGCCGCCACGTAGCCCGCGAAGTTGCGGTATCCGACCTGCCCGGCGGTGGAGGCGACGTTGATGATGCTGCCGGCCCGCTGGGCGGTCATGATCTTGCCGACCGCCTTCGTCGCGCGCCACGCGCCGGACAGGTCCACGTCGATCATCAGCTGCCACTCGTCCTCGTCGATCTCGTCGACGGGTTTGCCGGAGGGCGCGGCGATCCCGGCGTTGTTGAGCAGCACGTCGATGCGTCCGAACCGGCCGTGGGCGTCGTCCACGGCGTGCCGCAGCGCGCCGAGGTCCCGTACGTCGGCCTGCCGGACGAGGACGGCCGCGCCGTGCCCGCGGCACAGGTCGGCGGTGTGGGCGAGCTGGCCGGGGCCGCCGAGCGGGTACGGAACGCCGGGCAGGTCCGCGCAGAGGTCGAGGAGGACGAGGTCGGCGCCCTCACGGGCGAAGGCGACCGCGCAGGCGCGCCCCAGCCCGCGTGCGGCCCCGGTGACGATCGCGGTCTTGCCGGCGAGCTGCATGGCGGCTCCTACCGGGCGAGCGCGTCGTCGACGAGACGCAGCAGGCTGCCGGGGTCCTCGGCGATGTACATGTGTCCGCCCTCCACCTCGGCCCGGGTGAACCCGGCGCTGGTCGCCCTGGCCCATTCGCCGGTCTGCTCGGCCGTGACCAGGTCGTCGCGGGTGCCGCGCACCGCGGTGACGGGGACCGGGAGCGGCCGGTCGCCGGCGGGGACGTAGTTCTCGTGCATCTCGACGTCCGCCCGCAGGGTCGGCAGGATCAGCTCGCGCATGTCCGGATGGGACAGTGCCTCGTGGTCGTAGCCGGCGAACTCCTTGACGCGCAGCAGGAACTCCTCGTCGGGCAGGCCGGTGGCCCGGCGGGTCCGCCGGGTCCAGGGGCCCGGTGAGCCGCTCGCGAAGAGCCGGGCCACGTCGACCCCGGTGCGGTCGACCAGCAGGTGCGCGAGTTCGTAGGCGAGCACCGCGCCGAGGCTGTGCCCGAAGATCACGACCCGGTCGTCCGGGCCGATCTCCTCGGTCACCACGGGAAGCAGTTCGGCCGCGGCCCGCGCCACGTCCCGGTACGGCTCCTCGGAGAGCCGCCACTCCCGGCCCGGCAGCTGGAGGGCCACGATCCGCGGGTTCCCGTCCGTCAGCGCCGCCCACGGGTGGAAGAACGAGGCCCCGGCGCCCGCGAAGGGGACGCACAGCAGAGACGTCCGTCGCATGTCTGTTCTCTCCGTTCCTCTGGTCAACGGGACTTCAGCCAGGCCGAGATGGCCTGCCACGCCAGGCCCATCATGTCGGGGCGGACCATGTCCACGTGTCCGCACGGGATGGACACCTCGGTCAGCTCGCCCAAGACGTGGGGCGCCCATTTCGCGGTGAGCGGCCCGTCCTCCGTCGTGCTGTCCGCCGAGGTGAGGATCAGCGCGTCGCCGTCGAACCGGCCGGTGGTGTGCGCCGCCCTGATCCGGGTGTTGTTCTCGAAGGTCCGCGCGACGACGGCGATCTCCTCGTCGGTGAACCCGCCGAGCAGATGACCGAACTCCGCCCGGATCGCGCCCTCCCACGACAGGTCCCCGCCGGGGGCCGCGCCGTCCTCGGCGCCGGTGGCCGCGATCTCCCGGTCGAGCGGGAACGAGTCCATGATGACCAGGGCGGCCACCTCCTCGCCCTGTTCGCGCAGCTGGACGGCGATCTCGTGGGCCGGGGCCGCGCCGAAGGAGTATCCGACGAGGTGGTAGGGGCCGGCCGGCTGCACCTGGCGCAGCTGCTCGATGTAGTCGGCGGCCATCTCCGCCAGGCTGCCGGCGAACGGGGCGCCGCCGTCGACTCCGCGGGCCTGCAGCCCGTAGACGGGCTGGTCGTCCGGCGCGTGCTGGGCGAACGGCGTGTAGCACCAGCTGAGTCCGCCTGCCGGGTGGACGCAGAACAGGGGCGGCCGGCCGCCGTCGCCGCGGATCGTCAGCAGCACGCCGAGCGAGTCCCGCACTGACGACAGGCCCAGCGTGCCGCGCAGGGCGGTGACGGTGGGGGCGGCCATCAGGTCCCGGACGGATGTGGTGACGCCCCGGTCCCGAAGGCGGTGCACCAGTCTGACCGCCAGCAGCGAGTGTCCGCCGAGGGCGAAGAAGTCGTCGTCGACGCCGACGGACGGCAGGCCCAGCACCTCGGCGAACGCCTCGCACATGGCCTGTTCGAGCGCCGCCACCGGCCCGTGGGCCACCGTGTCCCCGGCCCCGTGCGGGAAGCCGGGAGCGGGCAGTGCCTCGCGGTCGAGTTTGCCGTTGACCGTCAGCGGCAGGTTCTCCAGTTCCACGAAGGCCGAGGGGACCAGGTACTCCGGGAGCCGGTCGGCCGTGTGGGCGCGCACCGCGTCGGCGAACGACGTCTCGGTCCCGGCCGGCACCAGATAGGCGACCAGCCGCTTGTCGCCCGGGGTGTCCTCCCGTACGACGACGGCCGCCTGGCCGACCGCCGGATGGGCGGCCACCACCGTCTCGACCTCGCCCGGCTCGACCCGGAAACCGCGGATCTTGACCTGGTCGTCGGCCCGGCCCATGAAGACGAGCCGGCCCTCGGCGTCCCAGCGCACCAAGTCGCCGGTGCGGTACATCCGTTCACCGGTGACCCCGAACGGGCAGGCCACGAAACGCTCACTGGTCAGGACGGGGCGACCGAGATAGCCCCGCGCGACACCGGCACCGGCTACGTACAACTCACCGGCGACACCGACCGGCACCGGGTTCAGCGACCCGTCCAGGACGTAGACGCGGGTGTTGTCGAGGGGGCGTCCGATCGGCAGCACGCTATCGACCTCGGCGGCATCGGCGACCTCGTACTGCGTCGCGCACAGCGTCACCTCGGTGGGGCCGTACAACTGCCGTACGACAACGCCGGGGTTGGCGTCCAAGACGCGCCGTACCGACTCGGCCGGGACCACGTCACCACCGGTCAGCACCTCACGCACGCCGGTGAAGCAGCCCGGGTCCTGATCGGCCAGCACCCTCAACAAGCCTGCCGTCACATGCACATGGGACAGGTCGTGGCCGGTGACCAGCGTCCGCAGCACCGATCCGTCCACCGCCTCGTCGGGGGCGAGGACCACCGTGCCGCCCGACAGCAACGGCACCCACAGCTCGTACGTCGAGGCGTCGAACGCGTGCGGGGCGTGGAACAGCACCCGCGGGGTGGCTCCCCAGCACCGGTCCCCGGCGAGCGCCACCACGTCCCGGTGCGTCGCCACCACACCCTTCGGCACCCCCGTCGACCCGGACGTGTACATCACGTAGGCCGCAGCACCCGGAGCCACAGCGGCGGGCAGCACCACGGCGGAGTCCGCCCCGGCGGCGACCGGGATCACGTCGAGACCGGTGGTACGGCCGAGGTCGTGTCCGGCCGTCGCGTCGTGCACGACGACCGACGTGGCCCCGGCGTCCTCGATCACCGCGCGCATCCGTGCCACCGGCCACCTCACGTCCAGCGGCAGATACGCGCCGCCGGCCTTCAACACCGCCAGCAACGCCACCACCAGATCGGCCGAGCGTTCCATCAGCACGGCGACCACCGACTCCGGCCCCACGCCCGAGGCGACCAGCGCCCGCGCCAACTCATCGGCACGTGCGTCCAGTTCGCCGTACGTCACTTCGCCGGAGTCCGAGACCAGCGCCACGGCGTCCCGATCGGCCGCCGTCCGCCGCGCGAACGCCTCCGGCACCGAGACGTCCGCTCTCGCGACCGAGGTGGCGTTGTGTCCCTCGACCAGCTCGGAGAGTTCGGCGCCGCCCAGTACGTCCAGGCTCCGCAGCGGCGTGTCGGGGGCCTCCTCGAGGGCCGTGACCAGGTTGTCCAGGCAGGTGCGCAGCAGCGTGCAGACCTGGTCGGGGTCGGCGGGGGCCACCGCGTCCACGGCGATGGTGAAGCCTCCCCCGCCGACGTCGATAGCCACGGCGAGCGGGTAGTCGGTGATGTCCCGGTCGGACAGCAGCCCCATGCCGTCCATCGCCCCGGCGGTCTCCTGGGGCACGTCCTGGTTGTGCCGGTAGTTGAAGAGGGAGGTGAACAGCGGGCCGCCGGGCATGCCGCTGGCCGCCTGGGCGAGGGCCAGGGGCGCGTGCTCGTGGACCATCAGGTCGGCGAGCTGGTGCCGCAGCCCGGTCAGCGCCTCCCCGACGGAGGCGCCGGCCAGCCGCACCCGCACGGGCAGGGTGTTGATGAACAGTCCGGGTACGCGGTCGGCGCCGGCCCCGGAGTTCATCCGGCCGAAGACGATGGTGCCGAACACCACGTCGTCGCGGCCCGACACGGCCCCGAGCACACGCGCCCACGCCAGGTGGAAGAGCGTCGCCGGGCTCACCCCCAGCGACCGCGCGACCCCCTTGAGCCGGACGGTCAGTTCGCCGTCGACCCGGAGCCTTGCCTGTGCCACCGCCGTGCCGTCGCCGTGCACCTCGACCAGCCCGTACGGCGCGGTCGGCTCGGTGACGTCGCCGAGCAGGCCGGTGAAGTGGCGCCGGTGCTGCTCCCTGGGCACCCCGAGCCGTGCCTGCGCCACGAAGTCGCGGAACGGCAGCGGCTCCGGCAGGTGCTCCGTCCGTCCCGCCAGGTGTGCCCGCAGCTCGTCGAGCATGATCTGGAGGCCCGTGTGGTCCTGGAGCAGGTGGTGGACGCGGAGCAGGCACAGCCACCGGCCGCCGGTCCGCGGGTCGGCGGCGACGTGCGTCGTGATCAGCGGCGCCCGGTGCAGGTCCAGCCTGCCGCGCACGGCGGCCGCCAGCTGCTGTTCGGCGTCCGGGCCCGCGGGGTCCAGCACCACCTCCTCGACCGGCAGCCCGGCGTGGCGGAGCACCACCTGGACGGGTTCCGGGAGCCCGTCGGAGACGAACGCCGTGCGGTACACGTCGTGCCGCTCCAGCACCCACCGCATCGCTTCCAGGAAGCCGTCCAGGCGCCGCCGTGAGTCGAACCCGATCACCGTGGGTGTCACGTACACGTCCGTGGCGTCCCGGTCGAGCATCAGGTGGTGGAAGAGGATGCCTTCCTGGAGCGGGGCCAGCGGGTAGACGTCCTGGATGTTGGCCGCGCCGCCCGGCACCGTCTCCGTCACCCGGGCGATCTCGTCCTCGGTCAGGTCGACCAGGGTCAGTATCTCCGGGGTGATCTCCGTGGCGTCGTCGGGGATCAGGTTCGGCGGCACCACCACCGTCTCCGGTCCCGCGGCCGCCGCCAGTCCGGCCGGGGTGGGCGTCGTGAACAGCGCGCGGACCGACACCGGGAGTCCGCGCTGCCGCAGCCACTCCACCAGGGAGACGGCGAGCAGGGAGTGGCCGCCGAGGGCGAAGAAGTCGTCGTCGACGCCGACGGCCGGCAGGCCCAGCACCTCGGCGAACCCCTGGCAGAGCAGTTCCTCCTCCACCGTCGCCGCGGCGCGCCCGCCACCGGCGGTGTACGCCGGGGCCGGCAGCGCCCTGCGGTCGAGTTTCCCGGTCGAGGTCAGCGGCAGCGCGTCCACGACCACCACCGCCGAGGGCACCATGTACGACGGCAGGTGCTCGGCCGCGTGGTCGTGCGCCACGGCGGCGAGGCCGCCGTCGTCGGGGCCGCCGTCGTCGGGGCCGCCGTCGTCGGGGCCGGCGGCCACGACGTAGGCGACGAGCCGCTTGTCGCCCGGTACGTCCTCGCGCACCACCGCGGCGGCCCGGCCGACCGCCGGGTGGGCGCCGAGTACGGCCTCCACCTCGCCCGGCTCGATCCGGAATCCCCGGATCTTCACCTGGTCGTCCGCCCGGCCCCGGAACTCCAGCTGCCCGTCGGTCCGCCGGCGCACCACGTCACCGGTGCGGTACATCCGTTCGCCCGCCGCCCCGAAG
Organism: Streptomyces fungicidicus; assembly: GCF_003665435.1. NCBI lineage: Bacteria > Bacillati > Actinomycetota > Actinomycetes > Kitasatosporales > Streptomycetaceae > Streptomyces > Streptomyces fungicidicus. Next base: position 5,696,785 of record NZ_CP023407.1, on the reverse strand, counting down.
GGGCAGGCCACGAAGCGCTCCGCGGACAGCCCGGGCCGTTCCAGGTATCCGCGGGCGAGCTGCGCCCCGGCCAGGTACAGCTCTCCGGAGACACCCGGGGGCACCGGCTGGAGCCGTCCGTCGAGCACATAGGCACGCGTGTTGTCGATGGGGCGTCCGATCGGCACCTGGGAAGCCGTCGTCCCCGCCTCCACGCCGGCGGCGGTCGCGTAGACGGTCGCCTCGGTCGGGCCGTACAGGTTGGTCACCGTGCTCCCGACGGCCGCCATGCGGGCGGCCAGGGAGCCGGACAGCGCCTCGCCCGCGACGAGCAGCCGCAGTCCCCGTGCCGCCTCGGCGTGTGCGGTCAGCAGCCCGTGCCAGAGGGCCGGGGTGCCCTGCATCAGGCTCGCCCCGAACCGTTCGACGAGTCCGGCGACGGCCGCCGGGTCCCGCACGTCCCCGTCCACGGCGATCACGACGGCGGCGCCCGCGAGCAGCGGAACGTACAGCTCGAAGACGTGGATGTCGAAGGTCACCGTCGTCACGGCCAGCAGGCGGTCCTCGGTGTCCATCGGGAACCGCCGGCCCATCGTGGCGACGAGGTTCGCCATGGCGCCGTGCGTGACGACCACTCCCTTGGGCCGCCCCGTGGAGCCCGATGTGTAGATCACGTAGGCCGGGTGGTCCGGGAGGGGCGGGGTGACGCGTTCCGCGTCGGTGACGGCGCCGGCGTCCAGATCCGCGAGTTCGGCGACGGTACGGGGGTCGTCCACGACGACGCGTTCCGGCCCGAACGCCTCGACGGCGGTACCGCGACCGGTGAGGAGCAGCGCGGGCCGGGCCTCGTCGAGCATGAAGGCGACGCGTTCGGCCGGGTGGCCCGGGTCGACCGGCAGATAGGCGGCTCCGGTCCTCAGCACCGCGAGCAGCGCCACGAGCAGGTCGGCCGAGCGTTCCATGCAGACCGCCA